>CAVRSW010000038.1:0-25898 GCA_963723945.1 uncultured Actinomycetota bacterium | reverse complement strand
GTGCCGGGGCGACGCCGGTCGGCAGGGGCATGAGCGCACGTCGGACAGTCGCCCACTGCAGCGGGTCGATCGACGGCTTCTCGAACGGGCCGGACGGGGTCGCCTCGACGTGGGAGCTGGTCTCGATGACCACGCTGCCGGACGGCGCGGTGGCGGCGCACCACCGGCGAGCGGCCTACTGACGCGGCTGCGCCACCCACAGCATCGGGTCGCCCCAACCGAGCTCGTCGAGACCGTGCCGCGCGAAGGCGAGGGCGACCAGGGTGCGCCGGTGGGCGGCGAAGGTCAGCACGTGGGCGATCATCCCGCCGTACGTGAAGACCTCCGCGGGCTCGCAGAGCGCGTCGACGAAGGTGTCGTCGAGACGGTGCTGCTCGACGACGTCGCGGACGTGTCCGAGGTAGGTCGGACCCTCGACCGAGAGCCGCTCCCGCATCGAGGTCAGCGACTCGTGCTGCTCGACCGACCAGTCGTAGTCGCGGGTCGCCATCGCAGCGTTCCACATCCCCATCTGGCCGACCAGCCGAGACAGCAGCGACCGGGCGGTCTGCACGTCGTCGTCGACGTCGACCTCGATCCGCCGGTCGAGCTGCTCGTCCGTGAGCCGCCCGGCGACGCGAATCATCTCGCCGGTGAGCCACACGTGGTGCTCGACCATCTTCGTGAGGAGCTCCATGCTCGTGACCTCGTCTCGTGAGGGCAGCCGGAGGCCGCCGGGTGGGTGGAAGTGGACGCCGCTGGGCGCCGGGACCTGCAGGTGGCCCGGGTGCCTGCGCCAGAACGCCGGCGCGGCGCCGTACGCCCTGGAGAAGGCGCGGGTGAAGGCCTCGTGGGAGCCGTAGCCCGCCTCGACCGCGACGTCGACGACCGGCGCGGTCGTGGTCACCAGCCGGTAGGCGGCGCGCTCGAGCAGGATCCTGCGGCGGAACGCCTGTGGCGGCTCGCCGGCGACCGAGCTGATCATCCGGTCGAAGTGGTGGCGGGAGAAGTGCAGCCGCCGGGCCCACTCCCCGGCCGCGACGTCGGGTTCGTCGAGGGCCTCCGCCACGTGCTCGACGAAGTCGGCGAAGGTGTCGACCGCGGTGGCCGTCACCGGTGCTCCCCCATCGCAGCGACGCCGGCCTCGCCACCGTGGCCCCAGCCGAAGCGGGCCAGGTGGCCCCAGCAGTCGGGCCGGCTGCCGTCGGTGTCGGTGACGACGTACGCGTCGGCGAGCTGTCGGGCACTCAGGATCTGGCCGCCCCAACGGCGGGCGTCCCCCGCTGCGGCGAGGGCCGCGACCCCCCGGGCGACGTACGTCGGCGACTCCGAGATCGCGAACTCCGGTGCCCGTGCGCAGGCGTCGCGCCAGGTCTCCTCGGTCACCCCGAAGGTGTCCAGCATGGCCTCCGAGCGCAGCCAGCCCGGCGTCACGCCGACCGCGGCGACCGGGTGGTCGGCCAGCTCGGCAGCCAGCCCGGTGACGATGCGGCCGACGTTGGCCTTGACCAGGTCGTAGTAGAAGCCGACGCCCCGCCGGAACTCCGCGTTGGCCGCCGCGGTGCCGTCGGTCATCTCGACGACCAGTCCGGGGTCGTCGGCGGCACGGTCGTGCAGCATGAGCGGGAGCGCGTGGTGGAGCGTCACCAGGTGGGTGCGCACGCCCATGCCCAGCATCCGCCACCCGCCGTCCAGGTCGTGCTCCCAGAGCGGCTTGTCCCACTGGGCGTAGCGGTCTCCGCCGAACGCGTCGTTGACGAGGACGTCGAGCCGGCCGTGGTCGCGGTCGATCGCCGCCACGAGCGCGGCGACGGCGTCGGCGTCCTCGTGGTCGACGACGTGGGCGACGCCCTCCCCGACCGCGGCGACCAGGTCGCCGGTCTCCTCGATCGTCTCGGGCCGCCCGATCTCCGACGGGCCCGTGGCGCGGCTGCTGCGTCCGGTCGCGTGGACCAGGGCGCCGGAGCGCGCGAGCTCGACGGCGATCGCGCGGCCGGCGCCGCGCGTGGCGCCGGCCACCAGGGCCACCCGTCCGCTGAGGGGTCTCTCCATGTCGCTCAGCATGCCCGCCCACGCGGCGGCCCCGCTTGATCGCGGTTGCGCCGTCAGGGCCGCAACGCGCGGATCCGCTCGTCGAGGTCGCGCCGGTTGTCGCGGCGGACCCGCACCTCGACCACCTCGATGCCGCCGTTGGGCGAGGCCAGCGCCTGCTCGAGCTCGGGCAGCGACCCCACCGGCCAGTGGGGGGTGCGCGTAGCCGCGCAGAGGGCGGCCAGGTCGACGCCGTGGGGCGTCCCGAAGAGGTCCTCGTAGCGGTCGGCGTGTGCCGGCGCGCCCTGCTCGAGGGTGGCGAAGATCGATCCGCCGTCGTCGTTGACGACGACGATCGTGAGGTCGGGCCGCTCCTCGCGCGGGCCGAGCACCAGGCCTCCGGCGTCGTGGAGGAACGTCACGTCGCCCATCAGGGCGAGGCAGCGGCTGCTGCCGGGTCGGCCGAGGGCGGCGCCGATCGCGGTCGAGACCGTCCCGTCGATGCCGGACAGGCCGCGGTTGGCGAGCACCTTGCGGCGGTCGCCGACGGCGTACGGCGCCACCATCAGGTCGAGGTCGCGGATCGGGTTGGAGGCACCCACGACCAGCAGCCCCTCCGGCGGGAGGGCGCGGCTGACCGCGCCGGCGACCTCGTGGGGCGTCAGCTCCGGCTCGGCAGCCAACAGCCGGTCGAGCTGCCGCGACACCGACCGGTCGGCGGCCCGCCACTCCTCCAGCCACGCCGGGTCGTCGGCCGCGTCGACGGCCGGCCGGCCGGAGGAGAACCGGTCGGCGACCGGGAACGGCCTTCCCTGCCAGACGCCGGGGCTCCCGGCATCGAGCACGGTCACGTCCTCGCGGGCGAGCAGCCGCGTCACCGGACGGGAGAGCGTGGGGCGGCCGAAGACGACGACCCGTTCGACCCGGTCGGCGAGGTCGGTGCCGAGCAGCAGCCGGTAGCTGCGGACCGGGTGGTCGCCGGTGCGCGACCCGCTGCTGGGCTCGGCGAGCAACGGCCAGCCGGCCTGCTCGGCCAGCACCCGTGCCGGTGGCCCGGCGTCGTCGCCCGCGACCACGACGGTGCGTGGCCCGAGGGCGATGGTCTCGTGGATCGCCGGTCGCACCGGCCGCGGCGGCTCGCCGGGGGTGACGTCCGGGACCCAGCGGTCGTCCGGGAGCAGCGGCTCGTCGAGCTGCACGTTGAGGTGGGCGGGACCGGCGCCGAGCACGAGCGACACCGGCAGCTCGGACAGGTCGGCGGTGGTCACGAGCGGCCCGAAGACGCCGACCTGGTCGGTGGTCTGGTTGGCGCCGGTGCCGCGGAGCCGGGCGGGGCGGTCGGCGGTCACCGCGACCAGGGCGACGCCGGCGTGGGCCGCCTCGAGGACGGCGGGGTGCAGGTTGGCGACGGCCGTGCCGGAGGTGCACACGACGGCGGCGGCGCCACGGTTGCGCGCGAGGCCGAGGGTGAGGAAGCCGGCGGTGCGCTCGTCGACCCGGGTGTGCAGCCGCAGCAACCCGGCCCGGGCCGCGTCGTGGACGGCGAAGGACAGCGGGGCGTTGCGGGAGCCGGGGGCCAGCACGACCTCGCGCACCCCGGCCTCGAGGAGCGCCGTGACGACGGCGCGCGCCAGCGTGGTCGGGTCGGTCGTCACGAGGGACGATCCTGCCGCAGCGCCCGGACCTCGGCCAGCCGCGCCTCCCAGGCCGCCACCCGCTCCGGCGGCGCGGCGAGCCGGTCCAGGGCGGCCGGGTCGACGGTCGGCGTACGGACCGGGAGGGCGCCGTCGACCGGCAGCAACGGCTCGTGGACGAGGTCGTCGGTGAGCAGCTGCACGGTCGCCAGGCCGCACGCGTGGGGAAGCTCCGGCAGGGCGGCGGCGAGCGCGACGCCGGCCGCGATGCCGACGCTGCTCTCGAGCGCCGACGACACCACGACCGGGAGGCCGATGTCGTGGGCGATGCGCAGGCAGGCGCGCACCCCGCCGAGTGGCTGCACCTTGAGCACCGCGATGTCCGCAGCCCCGAGGTCCCGGACCCGGTAGGGGTCGGCGGCGCGCCGGATCGACTCGTCCGCGGCGACCGGCACCTCGACCCGCCTCCGCACCGCGGCCAGGTCCTCGACGGTCGCGCAGGGCTGCTCGACGTACTCCAGGCCCGCCGCCGCGCGCTCCAGCGCGCCGATCGCGGCCACCGCGGTGTCGACGTCCCAGGCGCCGTTGGCGTCGACCCGCACCAGCCCGCCGGGACCCAGCGCGTCGCGCACCGCCTCCAGCCGGGCCTCGTCGTCGGCGAGGACCTGGCCGGGCTCGGCGACCTTGACCTTCGCGGTACGGCAGCCGCCGTCGCGGACGATCCGGTGCGCCCTCTCCGGGTCGGTCGCGGGGACGGTGACGTTGACCGGCACCCGGTCGCGGAGCGGCGCGGGCCAGTCGCCCGACGCCGCCTCCTCGGCACAGCGCAGCCACGGCTCGGCGACCGCGGGCTCGTACTCGAGGAACGGGCTCCACTCACCCCAGCCCGCCTCCCCCTCGAGCAGCACCCCCTCGCGGACCGTGATGCCGCGGAACCTCGTCCGCAGCGGGACCGACCAGGCCCTCATCGGCCCTCGCCGCCCAGCGGTGGGTCCGCCACCGTTCGCGGGCGGGCGGCGGTGGACCAGCCACCGCCGACGCGCGGCCCGGCGTGCCGGCGGTGGACCCCCCACCGTTGGCCGGTGGGCTTCGATGCACCCGCCACCGCCACCCGGGTCACGCGTCCTCCCCCGCCGCCCGGGCCTGCAGCGCCAGCCGGTCGACCTTGCCGTTGGCCAGCAGCGGGATCGCGTCGACGGCGACCAGCTCGCGCGGCGCCCAGGAGCGCGGGTGCGCCTCGGCCACCCAGTCCCGCGCGCTGTCGCGGGCGAGCGTGCCGACCACGAACGCGACGACCCGGTGGCCCCACTCGTCGTCCGGGACGCCGACGACGGCGGCGTCGACCACGTCGGGGTGCTCGCGCAACCGGGCGGCGACGGCGGGCGTCGGGACGTTGACGCCGCCGCTGACCACCACGTCGTCGACCCGGCCGATCACGTGCAACCGGCCGTCGTCGTCGAGCCGGCCGGCGTCGGAGGTCAGGAACCAGCCGTCGACCAGCACCTCGTCGGTCGCCGCCGGGTCGCCCTCGTAGCCCTCGAAGAGGGTGGGCCCGGCGATCCGGATCCGGCCGCCGCGGCCGAGCGCGACGCCCACCCCGTCCAGCGCGACGCCGTCGTAGACACAGCCGCCCGCGGTCTCCGCCGAGCCGTACGTCGCCACGACCCGGACGCCCGCCGCCTCGGCGCGGCGGCGCAGGGCGGGGTCGATCGGGCCGCCGCCGAGCAGCACCGCCTCCATGCCGGCCAGCGCCGCCACCTCGTCCGGGGAGTCGAGCAGCCGGCGCAGCTGGGTCGGCACCAGCGAGGTGAAGCGTGCGTCGCCCCACCCGTCCAGCACCGGCTCGTGGCCCGCCACCAGGGAACGGACGACGACCTGGATCCCCGCGACGTACGTCGGGGGCAGCGCCAGGGACCACCGGCCCCCACCGCCGAGCCGACGCCCGGTCGCGGCGACGCTCGCCAGCACGGCGCGACGCGACAGCACCACCCGCTTGGGGCTCCCGGTCGAACCCGACGTCTCGACCACGAGGGGCGGCGCGGGGTCCGGCCCGTCGAGCCAGGCCCGCAGCGTCGCCACCACCTCGGAGGGGGTGCCGACGACGCGCACGGTGGTCATGACGGGCACGCTAGCCGGGCCGGCGCGCGGTCCCCGGCGGCGGGTCACTCCGCGATCGCCGAGCGCTCGCGCGCGTCGATCAGGCTGCGCGCGTTGCGGTCCGGCCCGGCCGTCCCCGCGCCGCATCCCGACGACCCGGCCCCGGCGGTGCCCGACACGCGTCACGGTCCACGACCAGGACGTCGCCTACGCGGGAACGGTGCGGGTCGAGACCGAGCTCGACCTGGCCGACGCCCTCGACCTCGACCACGCCGCACGACTCGGCGTCGAGTCGCTCCGGGTGCTCGGCTCCGAGGCGCCGCTCGACGCCCGCCGGAGCGGAGGTCCTCGGAGACCTGGTCCGCCGCCAGCTCGCCCTCGACCTCGGCTCCCCCGAGGCGCCGGACGCCGCCCGTGGCCCGGCGGCTCGACCTCCACGTCCACCTGGCGGCTTCGGTCGTGGCCGAGTCCGGCGACGTCGAGATCGACCCGCTCGCCCGGCTCGAGGAGGGCCAGCGACAGGTCCTCCTCGACAGGGTGAAGGAGTGGTGCGCCGACAGCCACACCCAGGTCGTCATCCACCCGGTCCTCGACCTCGCCGCCCAGCTGAGTGCACCGGGATACGCGGTGCCCGACCGGCTGCGCGAGCAGGTCGTGCAGCGCGACCGGACCTGCCTCTTCCCGTGGTGCTCGCGGCCCGCCAGCCGCTGCCAGGTCGACCACGTGGTCCCCTACGACCACTCCGAACCCGAGGCCGGCGGCCGGACCGAGTCCGGCAACCTCGCCGTACTGTGCATCCACCACCACCGGCTCAAGACCCACGGCGGCTGGGTCGTTTCTGATGCCCGAGCCCGGCGTCGCCGTCTGGCGCTCGCCGCTGGGCCACCACTACCTGCGCGCGGCCACACCGGCACCGAGTCGCTGCCGGACCCGCCCCGCCGACGATGACCCCGCCCCGGACCCCGCCGACCCGCTGACGGCGGGGTCATCGGCACGCCCGGACGTGCCGATCATCGGCGGCCTGCGCACCTCGGCCGCGGGTCGGACAGTCGGTGCAGCTCGGAGGTGGCAGACATAGCGTTGCGGCATGCGCATTCTCCTGGTCGGGGCTGCAGGCACCCTCGGCACCGCGGTGCACGAGGTTCTCGGCACGCGAGGGCACGACGTCCTGACGGCGGGCCGGAGCGGCGGTGATCTCCGGTACGACATCACCGACCCGGCCCAGGTACGTGGGCTCTACGACCGGGCCGGCCGGGTGGACGCGGTGGTCAGCGCCGCGGGCCAGGTCCCCTACAAGTCGTTCCGCGACCTGACCCCGGACGACTATCTGAGCGCCTTCACCGGCAAGGTGCTCAGCCAGATCGACCTGGTGCGCCAAGGGCTCCCCCGAATCGCCGAACGAGGCTCCTTCACGCTCATCACCGGCGTCACGACGCGAGAGCCGATCGTCACCGGCGCCGCCGCCTCGATGGCCAACGGTGCGGTGGAGGCGTTCGTGCGCGCAGCCGCCATCGAGATCGCTCCTCAGCGCATCAACGCCGTGAGTCCGACGGTCTTCACCGAGAGCCTCGATCACTACGGTTCCTTCTTCCCCGGCATGCCCCCGGTCGACCTCGCCGACGTCGCACAGGCCTACGTCCGGTCCGTCGAAGGACCCCAGACCGGGCAGGTCTACGTCCCCTGACAATCCGCCCGCGATATCGGGTGGGACGAGGGCGGCTGAGGTGGTTCCGGGAAAGTGGGGAGCTCCTCGCCCAGTCGAGGGAACCGGGCGAGGAGCGAGCACGCCGATCCTGCAGGCGGGGCCAGGGGTAGCGCTCCCAGGTTCGGGAACGACCCTGGCGCCTTCCGAGAAGGCGCGCTACATCGCTCAGGGCGAGGCCCACCCTCATGACGACTGGTCACCTACGCCTGCGAGCGCGGATGCCTAGGAGCTGGCCGGCCGCGCCGGGCGCAGCAGGAGAGTGGGGTCGACGGTGCGCATGGTGTCGGGCCTGAAGCCATTCTCCACGGCCCACACCACCGCTTGCGCTCGCCGCTCGACGCCGATCTTTCGGTACGCGTTGCGGATGTAGGACTTGACCGAGTTGATGCTGAGGAACACACGATCGGCGATCTCCTGATTGCTCAGCCCGTGTGTCATCAAGGCCAGCACTTCAGCCTCACGCGGAGACAGCCCCACGGACCGGCCCGGCCAGTCGCCCGCGCCGCCGACGCTCGACTCGCTGTCGCCAGGGAGGATCACGACCTCGCCACCCATCACCCGCTCGAGAGCAGCGACGATCTCGGGGCCGGTGAGCACCTTCGACAGGTAGCCACGGGCACCAGCGGCAATCGCTTGCTGGATGATCCTCGGTTCGAGGTTCCAGCTGTAGATGACCACCATCGCGCCGCTGTCGCGGACGAAGTCCTCCAGATCGATGCCGTGGCCATCGATCTGGCCGAAGGTGTCGAAGAGGACGATGTCGACGTCGGAGATGACGGGCATCGACGCCCCGGTCTCGACCACGTCGATCCGCTCGGCCGCCAGAAATGAGGCGACTCCTGCAATGACCACGGCATAGTCATCGACGATGGCCAGCCGTAGTGGGCTGCTCACTGTTGCCCCACCCGGCGCAGACTAGTGCACCGGCGGAGCGTCGAGCTGTGCCCGGGCCGCCGACAGGAGGAGTGAGCGCGACCGGTCCGCACCTCCGCCGCAGGTGAACCCCTGCCACCCACCTGCTTGAATCCACCCGTGCCCACCACCCCCGACTGGATCGCCGGCGCGCGCCCACGGACCCTGCCGGCGGCCGTCGCGCCGGTGCTGGCCGGCACCGGCGTCGCGGCGTACGCAGCCGAGGCGGTGTGGTGGAAGGCGCTGCTCGCGCTGGTGGTGAGCCTGGCCCTGCAGGTGGGGGTCAACTACGCCAACGACTACTCCGACGGCGTCCGCGGCACCGACGACGACCGGGTCGGCCCGATGCGGCTGGTCGGGTCGGGGACGGCCGCGCCGGCGGCGGTCAAGCGGGCCGCCTTCGTGGCGTTCGGGGTCGCCGCCCTGGCCGGCCTCGTGCTCGCCGCCACGACCGCGTGGTGGCTGGTCGCGGTCGGCGCCCTGTGCGTCGTGGCGGCCTGGTTCTACACCGGCGGCGACCGCCCGTACGGCTACCTCGGCCTCGGCGAGGTGATGGTCTTCGTCTTCTTCGGCCTGGTCGCGGTCGTCGGCACCACCTACGTCCAGACGGAGACCTTCGAGGAGGCCGCGCTCTACGCCGCGGTCGGCATCGGCGCGCTGGCCTGCGCGATCCTCGTCGTCAACAACCTGCGCGACATCCCCACCGACACGGCCGCGGGCAAGCGCACCCTCGCCGTACGCCTCGGCGAGCACCGGACCCGCGGCCTGTACCTGCTGCTCGTCGTCGCAGCAGCGGGCGCGGTGGTGGCCGTGGCCGCCACGACGACCTGGTGGGCGCTGCTCGGCCTCGGCTTCCTCGCCCTCGCCGGGCCCGGCGTGCGCAGGGTCATGTCAGGGGCCACCGGACGCGACCTGGTGCCGGTCCTGCAGCAGACCGGGACCGCCGAGCTGGCGTGGGCCGTCCTGGTCGCCGCGCCGCTGCTCCTCCGAGGCTGACCCAGAAACTCCCGCGCGCCGCCGGAGCGGTCCCGACTACGGTGGCTGGTCGTGGACTACCAGTTCGACGCCCTCGACCTCGCCGACGACTCCGAGGCAGGCCGCGCCCGCAACCGGGCGTGGCTGCAGGCCGTGATGCACGGCTTCCACGAGGGCAAGATCGAGGACGACTACGAGGAGATCTGGCGGGCGCACCTGGCCGCCGACGGGGTGGTGTGCCGCGGGGCCTGGCTCCCCGAGGGGGCCTACGGCGCGGGCCCGGCGCCCGTCGCCACCACCTCGTGGTTCGACAAGACCCTCAACCTCGGGCGCGAGCTGCTCCCGCTGCGGATGATCACCGACGTCACCGCCAGCCCGGCCCACCGGCGGCGCGGCCTGGTGCGTCGGCTGATGGAGGACTGCCTCGCCGATGCGGTCGCCGAGGGGCTGCCGCTGGCGGCGCTCACCGTCTCGGAGGCGACGATCTACGGCCGCTGGGGGTTCGGCGCTGCCACGTTCGGGCAGGAGATCGAACTCGACACCGGACCCCGGTTCGGGCTGCGCGACTTCACCGACCCCGGTCGCGTCGAGCTGGTCGACCCGGCCACCGCCTGGCCGGTCGTCTGCGAGCGGCTGGACCGCTTCCACCAGCGCAGCCGAGGCTCGGTCGGCACCCCGCAGTTCTACGAGCCGCTGTTCACGGGCGCCTGGCACTTCCGCGAGTCGGGCCCGGACAAGAAGCTCCGCGGCGCGGTCCACCTCGACGCGGACGAGCAGGTCGACGGCGTGCTGCTGTGGCGGCCGGACGGTCGTGAAGGTGGCAAGCGCAAGGTCAAGGTGATGCTGCACCTCGCCGACGACCCCACGGCCCGGCTCGCCCTGTGGCAGTTCCTCGGCGGCCTCGACCTGGTCCACCACGTCACGTACGGCGACTTCCCGCCGGCCGACCCGCTGCCGTGGGCCCTGAGCGACCTCAACGCGCTCAAGCTCGCCAGCCGCTACGAGTTCCTGTGGGTACGCGTCCTCGACGTCGACCGGACGCTCGCCGCCCGGCCGTGGACCGAGGACGGCGACGTCGTGCTCGACGTGTCCGACGCGCAGGGGCACGTGGCGGGTCGCTACCGCGTCGTCACCCGCGACGGCACCGCCGAGGTGTTGCCCACGGACGGTGGCGCGGACCTCGACCTCGACGTCGAGGCGCTGGGATCGCTCTCGCTCGGGGCCGTGGGCGTCGCGACGCTGCACGGTGCAGGTCGGGTCCGCGGCGAGGAGAAGGCGGTGGCACGGTTCGCCGCGATGGCCGACCTGGCCGACGAGCCGTACAACATCCTGGGTTTCTGACCCCGGCGTAGGATCACCCCATGGGTTGGCTGATCCTGCTCGTGGTCGTCATCGGCGGCTACCTCGCGTGGAAGAACCGGGTCGTGCTGATCGCGAAGATCACCGGCCAGGACGAAGCGCGCATCCAGCGCCAGATCGGACGGCGCGGCCGCGACTAGCAGCTCGCGCTAGTCGGTGTCCTCACGGGACCGGCGCGCCTCGAACGCCGCCGACGTACGGTCGGCACGCTGCTGCACCTTGCGGGCGAACGCCTCCCGCGAGCGCCGGAGCACGAAGAACGAGCCGAGACCGGAGAGCACGAACGCCACGACGATCGCCCACAGCACCGGCACCTCGTCGGCGACCAGCAACCAGACCCCGACCACCAGGGCGAGGGTGGCGAGGAACAGCAGTCCCCGCAGCGCGGTGTAGACCCAGAACTCCTTCACCCGGCCAGCCTAGACAGCGTGCGCGGGGTCACCACCATCGACCTATCCTGAGCACGTGAAGCTCCTCCTGGTCGTGGCGCTCATCGCGGTGGCCATCTACCTCACGGTGCGCGTGATCGAGCGGCGCGGGCTCACCTCGCGGGGGTCACCCCCGCGGCGTCCCCGCGGTCCCGACGACGACCCGGACTTCCTGCGCGGCCTCGGGGACGACAAGCGCTGACCCCGCCGCGCCGGCCGGCGCCACGGCGGGCGCGGGCGCTCCCATCGGGGCGGCGTACGAGTGCTGGCTCGTCGAGGAGAAGAAGTTGATCCCGATGAAGTTGAACCACAGCGTGGCCAGCCCCACCAGCGCCAGCACCGCCGCGTTGCGGCCCCGCCAGCCGGCGGTCGCCCGCGCGTGCAGGTAGGCCGCGTAGACCACCCACGTGATGAACGCCCAGACCTCCTTGGGGTCCCAGTTCCAGTAGGTGCTCCACGCCTGGTGGGCCCAGATGGGCCCGGTGATCAGCACGGCGAACGTCCACACCGGGAAGCCGAACGCGTGCATCCGGTAGGACAGCCGGTCCAGCTCCGCCGTCCCGGGCACCCGGGCCAGGTAGCCGGTCCCGGCGCGGTCGCCGCGCCGCTCCTTGACCAGGAACAGCACCGACGCGATGCCGCCGATCGTGAACGCGCCGGTCGCGATGATCGCCGAGACGACGTGGATCACCAGCCACGGCGAGTAGAGCGCCTCGGTCAACGGGGCGATCGGGGCATAGAGCCAGATCACCGCGACCATCAGCAGGGTCAGCACGACCCCGACCACGATCGGCGCCATCCACCCGAGCGAGTAGCGGCGGTGGAGCAGCAGGTAGATCGCGGCGACCACGAAGGTGCCGGCGAGCGTGAACTCGTACATGTTGCCCCACGGCACCCGGTTGGGGTCCGCGGCCATGCCGCGTGCCGCCAGCGACACCAGGTGGACGCCGACCGCGATCACCGTGAGCAGCAGCCCGAGCCGCCCGAACAGGTCGCGGCGGCGACGTACGTCGGGCGACGACCCGGGCGGGGCATCGACAGCGACGGCCACGCCGCCCGCGGGCTGGTCGGCCCCGGCGGCGGCCGCGGGCTCGAGGACCCGGCGCGCGGCCGCGTGCTCGACGAGGTGGGAGATCAACGCCAGGAAGTAGACGACGCCGGCGACGGCGACCGCCTGGTTGCTCAGCGCTTCCCACGCGGTGTCGGTCACGTCGGCTCCTTCGGGTCGGCCCGATCGGGTCTGAGGGCGGCCACGAGGTCGTCGAGCACGGCACCGACGTCGGCGCCGGCGGACCGGTCGAGGACCGCCACCTCGACCAGTGTGCCCCCCTCGCCGCGGCGCGCACGAACCCACACCCGGCGCGGACGGATGAACAGCGACCCCAGCAGCCCGAGCAACGCGAGCACGACTCCTGCGAGCGCCACCCACTTGCCGGGTGTCTGGCTGATCTGGATCTTGTTCCAGCGCTCCACCCGGTCGAAGCTCACGCTGCCGAGCCCGTCGGGGAGCTCGACCTTCTTCCCCATGGGCAGGTCCACCCGGAACGGCTGCCCGTCGGGCTTCAGCACCGGGTCCACGCGCGACTTGTCCAGGGCGTAGACCGACTGCGACGACCCGTCGTCCATCCCGAGGTCGCCGGCGTAGACGAGCATCGAGATGGCGGGGTTGTCGGCCCTCCCGAAGATCGAGAACGGTCCGGTCTTGTCGGTGAAGGCGTACGTCGGGTAGAACCACCCCTCCAGCCCGATCTGCGTCGGCCGGGCGTCGGGCGCCTTGACCACACCGATCGACTGGAAGGTCTGGTCCTCGGGCAGGAAGATCGTCGGTCCGCTGTAGGCGATGTCGCCGTTGCCGTCGCGGACCGTGATGACCGGCGCGTAGCCGTGGCCGATCAGGAAGACGTCGGTGTCGCCGATCCCCAGCGGGTGGTTGACCTTGAGGTCGTACTCCTCCGGCTGGCCGGATCCCTCGGCGTACGTCACGTGCGAGACGAAGGCGCGGGCCTGGCCGCGGGCCGGCCCCTCGGTCAGCCACTCGACGTCGAAGTCGTCGATGTCGAGGTAGAAGTCGTCGAGGTCGTCGGGTGCGAACAGGCTGCCCGGGTCGAAGTCGTCGTACTGGGTGAGGTTGTTGGACATCCCGTTGCCGACGACCAGGATCACGCCGCCGCGGTAGCCGAACAGGCTGCCGACGGCGAAGCCGACGAGCACCACCAGCACCGACACGTGGAACAGCAGGTTGCCCGCCTCGCGGAGGTAGCCGCGCTCGGCGGCCAGCGAGTCCTCGTGCTCGACGACGCGGTGGCGCCGCAGCAGGCCGCGGGCCCGCGCCAGCACGGCGTCGGGCGACTCGTCGGTGGTGTACGACGCGTGCTCGGGCAGCCGGTCCAGCCGCCGCGGCGTGGCCGGCGGCGCCGCCCGCACCGCCTTCGCGTAGACGACGATCCGCGGGATGAAGCAGCCGACGAGCGACACCATCAGCAGCAGGTAGATCGCGGCGAACCACGGCGAGGAGTAGACGTCGAAGAGGCCCAGCCGTTCGTAGACCGGCGTGAGGCCCGGGTGGTCGTCCTGCCACCGGGAGGTCTTGATGGAGTCGACGCCCTGCTGCGGGATGACCGAGCCCGGGACGGCCGCCAGGGCGAGCAGGAGCAGCAGCACCAGGGCGGTACGCATCGAGGTGAGCTGGCGCCACGACCAGCGCAGCAGCTCGCGGAGGGTGAGCTCGCCGGAGCGACGCCCGGGGTCGGCCCCGACGGTCTCTCGCGCCATCAGACGCTCGTCTCGAAGGTGCTGACGAGGTGGATCTGGATCCAGGTGACCAGCTCGCCCCACCACCCGGTCACGAGCAGCACGCCGACGGCCACCAGCATCAGCCCGCCGACCCGGGTGACCCACTGCTGGTGGCGGCGTACCCACGCGAAGGTGCCGAGGGCGCGGCGGTAGGCCAGGCCGGCGACGACGAAGGGCAGCCCGAGGCCGAGGGCGTAGCAGGCCGACAGCAGGGCGCCGCGTCCCGCCGTGGCCTCGTTGATCGACAGCGTGGTGATCACCCCGAGGGTGGGGCCGATGCAGGGGGTCCAGCCCAGGCCGAACAGCACCCCCAGCAGCGGCGCTGCACCCAGGCCGACCGTCGGCACCCGGTGGACGCGCCAGTCGCGCTGCAGCCACGGCACCAGTCCGGCGAACGCCAGCCCCAGGACGATGGTCAGGACGCCGAGCACCACCGTGATCTCACGCTGCCACGTGACCAGCCACGACCCGAGCGCTCCCGAGAGGGTGCCGAGCGCCACGAAGACGGTCGAGAAGCCGAGCACGAACAGCAGCGACCCGGCGAGCATCCGGCCGCGCCGCGCATCCTCCAGGTCGGCGCCCGACAGGCCGGTGGCGTAGGAGAGGTAGCCCGGAAGCAGCGGGATCACGCACGGCGAGAAGAACGACACGAGTCCCGCGACCAGGGCCACCGGGACAGCGAGGGCCATCGACCCCGACGCGGCGGTCGAGGAGAACCAGTCACCCACGGGCGGTCCCGGCCGCGACGTCGCGGGTCAGCTCGACCAGGGTGTCGGTCGAGGGCAGCTCGCCGATGATGCTGGCCGCCACCCGACCCTCCTCGTCGAGCACGACGAAGCTCGGGATCGAGTTGGGCGTCAGCACCCCGCTGAACGGCAGCATCGCCTTGCCGTCGGGCGAGTAGAAGGAGCGGTACGGCACGTCGAAGGTCCGCACGAAGCTCTGCGCGTTGGCCGGTGACGAGTCGCGGATGTTGAGGCCCACCACCCCGGCCTCGCCCTCGAGCTCCTCGGCTGCGGCAACCACGTCGGGGGCCTCCGCGCGGCACGGGCCGCACCACGCGCCCCAGACGACGACCACGAGCGGGGCACCGCGGTAGTCCGCGAGTGAGAGCGGGGTGCCGTCGAGGTCCTCGCCCTCGTAGTCGACCCGGCCCTCCCGGTCGTCGACCGCCAGCCGGGTGACCTGGCCGTCACCGGTGACGAACCCCTTGTCGCCGGCACTGTCGAGGGACGTGCACCCGGTGAGCGCGAGCAGGCTTGCGAGGACCAGCAGGAGGGGACGTCGCAGGGTCACGACGGCTGCTCCTCCGGAGCCTCGCCGCCGGCGGAGAACGGGTCCTTGCGGGCGCGGGCCGGGATCAGGTCGCCGGCCGGCTCGGAGTACGTGACCCGGCGCAGGTCGTCGCCCTCGAAGTGGAGGCTGGTCAGCGAGCAGAGCGTGCACTGCCGCCGGCGCGGGTGGTGGACGAACGACCGCTGCTCGGCGTGCAGCCGCGTGATCCAGATCGGCAGCTGGTGGGAGACCACCACCGCCTCGTGGCCACGAGCCGCGTCGCGGGCATCGTGGACGGCCGCCATCATCCGCTCGACGATGTCGACGTACGGCTCTCCCCAGGAGGGCCGGAACGGGTTCCAGAGGTGGCGCCAGGCGCTGGGCCGGCGCAGCGTCCGGGAACCGGGGCCGAAGCCCTCGCCCTGGAAGATGTTGGCGGACTCGATCACCCGCTCGTCGACTGCGACCTCGAGACCGCGGGCGAGCGCCAGCGGCTGCGCGGTCTCCTGCGCCCGCTCCAGCGGCGAGGCGACCAGGTGCGTGATGTCGCGGTCGCCGACGGTGTCGGCGACCTTCTGTGCCATCTTCACGCCGAGGTCGGAGAGGTGGAAGCCCGACATCCGGCCGTAGAGCAGCCCGTCGGGGTTGTGCACCTCGCCGTGCCGCATCAGGTGGACGACGGTCTCCCCGCTCACGTTCGGGGTCCCTGCTCATGGCGGAGCCAGGCGAGCACGTGGACGGTGCGCATCATGACGCCACCGCCCCGGCGGCAGCACGGGCCGCGGCCGGCAGCGCGTCGAGGACGGTCGTCACCGCACGGTCGTCGTGGGCGGCGGACAGGAACCACCCCTCGTACGCCGACGGCGGCAGGTGGACGCCGCGGTCGAGCATGGCGTGGAAGAAGGCCGCGAACGCCGCGGTGTCCTGGCGGGAGGCGCCGGCGAAGTCGCGGACCGGCTGGTCGGTGAAGAACACGGAGAACATGGTGCCCGTCGACTGGACCACGTGGGGCACCCCCGCGGCCGACAGCGCCTCGTGAGCCGCCGACTGGATCGCCTCTCCTGCCTTGGCGAGGTGCTCGTAGACGCCCTCGTCGGCCAGCCGGAGGGTGGTCAGCCCGGCGGTCGCGGCGACCGGGTTCCCGGACAGGGTGCCGGCCTGGTAGACCGGCCCCTCCGGCGCGAGCCGCGCCATCACGTCGGCGCGGCCGCCGAACGCGGCGGCCGGGAAGCCGCCGCCCATCACCTTGCCGAAGGTCATCAGGTCGGGCTGCCAGCCCTCCACCGCGCCGTCGAGGCCCCACTGTCCGGTGCGGCTGGCGCGGAAGCCGGTCATCACCTCGTCGGAGACGAACAGGGCGCCGTGGTCGGCGCAGGTCCTGGCGAGGAACGCGTTGAATCCCGGCTCCGGCGCGATCACGCCCATGTTGCCGGGTGCCGCCTCGGTCATCAGGCAGGCGATCCGGTCGCCGTGCTCGGCGAACGCGGCGGTGACCGCCTCACGGTCGTGGTAGGGCAGCACGATCGTCAGCGCCGTCGCCGACTCGGGGACGCCCGGGGTCCCGGGCAGCGCGAGCGTCGCCACCCCGGAGCCCGCCTGGGCCAGCAGCGCGTCGACGTGGCCGTGGTAGCAGCCGGCGAACTTCACGACGAGGTCGCGGCCGGTGAAGCCGCGCGCGAGCCGGATCGCCGACATCGTCGCCTCGGTGCCCGACGACACGAGCCGGACGGCGTCGACCGGGGTGCGGGCCACGATCTCCTCGGCGAGCTCGACCTCAGGCTCGGTCGGGGCGCCGTACGACGTGCCGCGGGCAGCGGCCGCGGCGACCGCTGCCTGCACCTCGGGGTGGGCGTGGCCCAGCAGCATCGGGCCCCACGAGCAGATCAGGTCGACGTAGTCGCGGCCGTCCACGTCGGTGAGCCAGGCTCCCTTCGCCGACCGGATGAAGCGGGGCGTCCCGCCGACGGCGTTGAAGGCGCGGACCGGGGAGTTGACGCCTCCCGGCGTCACCGCACGGGCGCGCCGGAACAGGTCCTCGGATCGGTCGGTGGAGCCGCTCACCGGGCCATTGTCCCCGAGCCCGCCAGCGCCGCCCCTCTGGGGCGTCCGTGGTGCGATCTTGGTCACACGGCTACCCCGGCGTAACCTCGGCTCCACGGCCTCGTTGGTCCGTGTGTCCCCGTGCTTGAGGGAGCACGAGCCAGGGACGCCTGACCCGAGGGAGAGACCACCCATGGCTGCATCTCGATTCCAGAGAGCCACGGCGCTCGTGCCGCTGGCACTGCTCTCGACTGCGGTCACTGCGGCGTTGGCGGGCGTCGGTCCCACGACCGCGGTCGCCGACCAGCGCCCCGTCTCCTCGCTCCCCGACGGCAGCACCGTGCCCACCGACGCGATCGAGGCGCCCGCCAGCCTGTCGCGCCCCGGCGTGGTCGCCCCGGGTGCGAAGCAGGCCTTCGAGGGCGCCGTCGCCTCCGCGTCGACCTCCGGCATCCCCGACGCCGCGCTCGCCGCCTACCAGCGCGCCGAGACCGTCATCAACGCCGCCGACAAGTCCTGCAACATCCCCTGGCAGCTGATCGCCGCCATCGGCCGGGTCGAGTCCGACCACGGCCGCGCCAACGGCAACACCCTCAACGACCAGGGCCTCGCCACCCCCGGCATCTTCGGCATCCCGCTCGACGGCAGCAACAACACCTCCGTCATCCGCGACACCGACGCCGGCCAGTACGACTCCGACGCCAAGTGGGACCGCGCCGTCGGCCCGATGCAGTTCATCCCCTCCACCTGGTCCGTCGTCGGCGTCGACGGCGACAACGACGGCCAGCGCGACCCCCAGGACATCGACGACGCCGCCCTCGCCACCGCCGTCTACCTCTGCTCCGGCGACGACGACCTCTCGGGTGACGCCGGCCGGCGCGCTGCGATCTTCCGCTACAACCACAGCCAGGACTACGTCGACCTCGTGCTGTCCTTCATGGACGCCTACATGGACGGCGACTTCACCAGCGTCCCCAACGGCACCAGCTCCTCCGGCTACTTCGTGCCCTCTCCCGAGCCGGTGGGTCCCGAGCCGCAGCAGCCCGCCGGACCGGCCACCCCGCCCACCGGTGGTGGCGGTGGCACCACCGACGGCTCCACGACCACCGGTGGCGGCGGTGGCGGCGGCGGAGACACCGACGGCGGCGGCACCGTGACCCCGCCGACCGACACCGACACCGGCGGCAACGGCGACGGCGACGGCGGCGGCGGCGTTCCCACCCTCCCTGGCCTCCCCGGCGGCGGCGACGGTGGTGGCGGCGGCGGGGGCGGCGGCGGCACCGTCGACGACGTGCTGACCGAGGTCGAGGCCAGGGCCAAGTGCCTCGCCCAGGGCAAGGTCGACAACCCCGTGACCGCGGTCAACGAGCTGCAGGAGTGCATCGCCGGCCTGCTCGGCTGACGGTCCCTTCCCCCACCGCCGGGGAACAGTTTCTCCAAAGCCGTGGTCGTGCGGACGGTCCGGAGGTAGCCTTCCCCACCTAGGCGTCCTGGCGCCCGACGAGAGCGGCAATGCCAGGGACGTCGCTACAAGGGGGAGACACCACTCGCATGCCTGCACGTACTTCCGGACGCCACGCGCTCGTGCTGTCGCCGGCCGCCCTGCTCCTGCTGGCTGCGAGCGCGCCGTGGGGAGGCGCCGCGGCGCCCACCACCGAGCCCACCCCTGACGCCACCTCGCCCAGCAGCCCGACCGTGCCGACCGACGCGATCGAGGCGCCCGCCAGCGTGCCGGGTCGCGGAGTGGTCGCCCCGGGCGCCCGCAACGGCGTCGACGCTGCCGTGGAGTCCGCCTCGATCTCCGGCATCCCCGACGCCGCGCTCGCCGCCTACCAGCGCGCCGAGACCGTCATCAACGCCGCCGACAAGTCCTGCAACATCCCCTGGCAGCTGATCGCCGCCATCGGCCGGGTCGAGTCCGACCACGGCCGCGCCAACGGCAACACCCTCAACGACCAGGGCCTCGCCACCCCCGGCATCTTCGGCATCCCGCTCGACGGCAGCAACAACACCTCCGTCATCCGCGACACCGACGCCGGCCAGTACGACTCCGACGCCAAGTGGGACCGCGCCGTCGGCCCGATGCAGTTCATCCCCTCCACCTGGTCCGTCGTCGGCGTCGACGGCGACAACGACGGCCAGCGCGACCCCCAGGACATCGACGACGCCGCCCTCGCCACCGCCGTCTACCTCTGCTCCGGCAACGAGGACCTCTCGACCGAGATCGGCCGCCGTCCGGCGATCTTCCGCTACAACCACAGCCACCGCTACGTCGACCTCGTGCTGTCCCTCATGGACGCCTACCTCGACGGCGACTACACCTCGGTGCCCAACGTGACCGCGGGCTACGCCGGCACGTTCGTCGCCGTCCCCGCGCCGGTGCCCGCGCACCCGGGCAGCGGGGCCTCCCTCCGCTCGGAGCTGGTCCGCCCCGCGGGCGACCTCAAGTCCGAGCTGGTCGACCCGTCCGGCGCCCCGGCCGGGTCCCACGGCGGCGGCAAGGGCCCGCTCGACTCCGAGGTCGTGACGGACCCCGACGACACCGACGAGCCCACGCCCACGCCCGACGCCCGAGCCCGCAGCCCGAGCCCGAGCCGCAGCCCGAGCCCGAGCCGCAGCCCGAGCCCGAGCCGGAGCCCGGCACGGGTGGCGACACCGGCACCGTCGAGGAGCCCAGCGGCACCGACGGTGACGGCGGCACCGGAGCCGAGCCCACCCCGCCCGTCGCCGGCCCGACCGAGGAGCAGGCGAGCGAGCAGTGCCTGACCACGGTCACCACCGAGGCCGGCGTCGCCGCGGCCGAGCTCCCCGACCTCGAGGCGCTCGGACTGCTGGCCGACTACGCCACCTGCATGACCGACCTGGGGTTCCCCCAGTAGGTCCGGTCGACCCCGATCGGTCTGGCCCGACCGGTCAGCGCAGCAGCCGGGCCGCCTCGGCGGCCCAGTACGTGAGGACGACGTCGGCGCCGGCGCGTCGGATCGAGGTCAGCGTCTCGAGGATCGCCGGCTCGCGGTCGATCCAGCCGCGGGCAGCCGCCGACTCGACCATGGCGTACTCCCCTGAGACGTTGTACGCCGCCACGGGGACCTCGACCGCCTCACGAACTGCGCGTACGACGTCGAGGTAGGCCAGCGCCGGCTTCACCATCACGACGTCGGCCCCCTCGGCCACGTCGAGCCGGGCCTCCCGGACGCCCTCGCGGGCGTTGGCGGAGTCCTGCTGGTAGGTGCGCCGGTCGCCCTGCAGGCTGGAGTCGACGGCCTCCCGGAACGGGCCGAAGAACGCCGAGGCGTACTTCGCGGAGTAGGCGAGGATCGAGACGTCGGTGTGTTCGGAGTCGTCGAGCGCCGCCCGCACGACGCGCACCTGACCGTCCATCATCCCGCTCGGACCCACCATGTCGACGCCGGCGTGGGCCTGCGCCCGCGCCATCTCGGCGTACACCGCGAGGGTCTTGTCGTTGTCGACGCGGCCGGCGGCGTCGAGCAGGCCACAGTGGCCGTGGTCGGTGAACTCGTCGAGGCACAGGTCGCTCATCACGGTGAGCGCATCGCCCACCTCCGCGACCACGTCGGTGATCGCCAGGTTGAGCACCCCTGCCGGGTCGGTCGCGCCCGAGCCGACGGCGTCCTTGGCCTCGGGGATCCCGAACAGCATCACCCCGCCGAGCCCGAGCTCGGCCGCCTCCGCGACGGCCTTCAGCATCGAGTCACGGGTGTGCTGGACGACGCCCGGCATCGAGCCGATCGACCTGGGTTCGGCAAGCCCTTCCCGCACGAACAGCGGCAGCACCAGCTGTGCCGGCCGTACGGCGGTCTCCGCGACCATCCGCCGCAGCGCGGGTGTGGTGCGGAGCCGACGCGGCCGGACCACCGGCCCGGTCACGGGGTCGGGGGTGGCGGCCGCGTCGGCGCTCATCGCGAGGTCACTCCGCCCGCACCCGGCGGCGCGACGAGGGCTTCCGGTCCGACGGCTTGGTCACCGGCTGCCCGGCGTCGACCATCGCCGCCCGGCGGCTGGAGCCGAAGTCGGCGAGCGCGTCGACGAGCAGCTCGACGTCAGGCCGGGGCGCCAGCACGTCGACCCGCAGGCCGTGCTCCTCGGCCGTCTTGGCCGTGGCCGGGCCGATCACCGCGATCACGGTCGACGGGTGCGGCTTGCCGGCGATGCCGACCAGGTTGCGCACCGTGGAGGACGAGGTGAACACGACCGCGTCGAACTTGCCGGTCTTGATCGCGTCACGGGTCGGCGCCGGCGGGGGGGTGGCCCGCACCGTCCGGTAGGCCGTGACGTCGTCGCACTCCCAGCCCAGGTCGATCAGGCCGGCGACGAGGTTCTCGGTGGCGATGTCGGCACGGGGCAGGAACACCCGGTTGATCGGGTCGAGCACGTCGTCGTAGGGCGGCCACTCCTCGAGCAGGCCAGCGGCCGACTGCTCGCCCGACGGCACCAGGTCGGCCCGCAGGCCCCAGGCCGCGATCGCCTGGGCGGTCTTGTCGCCCACAGCAGCGATCTTGAGGCCGGAGAAGGCTCGGGCGTCGAGGCCGTACTCCTCGAACTTCTCGCGCACCGCGCGGACCGCGTTGACCGAGGTGAAGGCGATCCACTCGTAGCGGCCCTCGACCAGGCCGCGGACGGCCTTGTCCATCTGCTGCGGGTTGCGCGGCGGCTCGACCGAGATCGTCGGGACCTCCTCGGGCACGGCGCCGTAGCCGCGCAGCCGGGTCGTCAGCGAACCGGCCTGCTCCTTGGTGCGGGGCACCAGCACGCGCCAGCCGAACAGCGGCTTGGTCTCGAACCACGACAGCGTCTCGCGGAGGTCGACCACGTCGCCGATCACCGTGACGGCCGGCGGCTCCATCCGGGCGGCGCGGGCGTCGGCGGCGATGTCGGCCAGGGTCGAGCAGACCGTGGCCTGGCCGGTGGTGGTGCCGACCCGGGTCATCGCGACCGGGGTCTGCGCCGGGCGACCGGCGGCGACCAGGCCGTCGGCGATGTCGGCGATCGAGCCGACCGCGGAGAGCAGCACCAGCGTCCGGTCGTCGGCGTAGCGGCTCCAGTCGACGTTCCCCCCGCAGCTGACGACGGTGACGTCGCGGTTCTGCTTGGTGGTCAGCGGGATCCCGGCGTAGGCCGGGACCGCACCCACGCTGGAGACGCCGGGGACGATCTCGAAGCCGACCCCCGCCTTGACGCACGCCTGCGCCTCCTCGGGCCCGGAGGCGTAGAGGAACGGGTCGCCGACCATCAGTCGCACCACCCGGTGCTTCTTGGCGTGACGCACCACCACCTTGGCGCGGGCGGCGTGGGTCAGCGGCTGGCCGTCCTCGCCGAAGCCCCCGTCGACGAACCGCGGGACCAGCTCCTCGGCCTCCGCGGGGTCGACCGCGGGCAGCCCGAGCAGGGTCCGCACCATCGGTTCGTGGTCGGGCACCTCGGTCACGATCACCTCGGCCTGCCGCAGCAGGTCGACGGCGCGCACCGTCAGCAGGTCCGGGTCGCCGGGTCCGCTGCCGACGAAGGACACCCACCCGGTCGTGGACGTGGTCATGGTCTTGCGTCGCGTCATGCGTGTCGCCTCTTCATTGGTGCAACGGTGAGTTCAGCCGCCCCGTCGGCGAGCATCTCGCCGGCCAGACGGGTCCCGACGCCCGTGGCGTCGGCCGGGTCCCCGGACGCGGACATCCGCACGGAGAGGGTCCCGTCGTGGGACAGGGCGATCGCCCTGAGCCACAGCTCGTCCCCGTCGTCGCCCTCGACCACTTCGGCGAGGGCCCCGATCGGGGCCGAGCAACCACCCTCGAGGGTGGCGAGCACGGCGCGCTCGGCGTCGACGGCCGAGCGCGAGCGGGTGTCCTCGAGCGCGGCCAGGGCGGCCGCCAGCGCGAGGTCGTCGGACCGGCACTCGACCGCGAGCGCGCCCTGGCCGGGGGCAGGGAGCATCTGCAGCGGGTCGAGCACCTCGGTGGCATCGCCCAGCCGGCCCAGCCGGGCGAGCCCGGCGCGGGCGAGGACGACGGCGTCGTAGTCGCCGGAGCGGACCTTGCCGATCCGGGTGTCGACGTTGCCGCGGACACCGGCCACGTCGAGACCGAGCCCGAGCGCGTGGAGCTGCGAGGCCCGGCGTGGCGAGCCGGTGCCGATGCGGGACCCGGACGGCAGCTCGCCGAGCGTCAGCCCGTCACGGGCGACGACGACGTCGCGGGGGTCCTCGCGGGTCGGGACGGCGGCGAGGGTGATGCCGGCAGCAGGCCCGGTCGGCAGGTCCTTGAGCGAGTGGACGGCCAGGTCGATCCGGCCGTCGAGCAGCGCCTCGCGCAGCGCGCTGACGAAGACGCCGGTGCCGCCGAGCTCGGTCAGCGGGGCGTGGTTGGTGTCGCCCTCGGTCGTGACCTCGACCAGCTCGACGTCCCGGCCGACCCGCTCGCGCAGCAGGCCGGCGACCAGGGTGGACTGGGTCGTCGCGAGGGCCGAGGCGCGGGTGCCGAGGCGCAGGGCTGCGGTGGCGCTCACTGCATCGCCTCCCCCGACGGACGGGTGACGGCGTCGACGGCCTCGGGGTCGAGGGCGAAGAGCTCGGCGAGGGCGGTGGCGTAGGACACCGCACCGGTCTCGTTGGCGAGCTCCTTGACCCGGACCGTCGGCTGGTGGAGCAGCTTGTCGGCCACCCGGCGCAGCGTCTGCAGCACCTGGGCCCGTGCCTCGTCGTCGAGGTCGGGACGGCGGGCCACCAGCCGCGCCATCTCGGCGTCGACCACCTCGGTGGCCATCGACCGGATCGCGACGACGGTCGGGGTCACGCTGGCCTGCCGCCGGGCGGCCAGGAACGCGGTGATCTCGTCGCCGACGATCCGGCGGACCTCGGCGACCTCGCGACCGGCCTCGGTCTCGCGCAGCTCCTCGGCCAGGTCAGCCAGCCCGATCAGGCGTACGCCGGGGAGGTCGGCGGCGGCCGGCTCCACGTCGTGGGGCAGTGCCAGGTCGGCGATGGCCAGCGGGTGGTTGTCGGGGCGGACGGCGTGGAGCCGGGCGGCTGCGACCAGCACTCCGGCCGCGCCGGTGCAGGTGACCAGCAGGTCGGCGTCGGCGAGCTCGGCGTCGAGGTCCGCGAGCGGCGCGGACCGTACGCCGTGCTCGGCGGCCAGCCGCGCTGCGTGCTCGGGGGTCCGGTTGACGACGACCACGTCGGCCGCGCCACTGCGCGCCACGGTGGCGGTCGCGAGGGCGGCCATGGCGCCCGCGCCGAGCACGACCACGCGCTGGCCCGCGACGCCCTCGGGCAGCACCCGCTCGACCGCGGCGGACACCAGGGTCGGGGCGGCCCGGTCGATGCCGGTCTCGGCCCGGGCCCGCTTGCCGACCCGCAGCGCCTGCTGGAACAGCACGTTGAGCGCGGGACCCACGCTGCCCTGCTCCTGGCCGCTGCGCAGCGCCTCGCGGGTCTGGCCGAGGATCTGGCCCTCGCCGACCGCCATCGAGTCCAGCCCGGCGGCGACGTGGAACAGGTGGGAGACCGCGCCGTCCTCGTAGTGCACGTAGAGGTGCGGCAGCATCGACTCGGCCGTCTCGCCGGCCCGCTCGACGAGCAGGCGCGAGAGCTCCTCGACGCTGCCGTGGAATCGGTCGACCTCAGCGTAGACCTCGAGCCGGTTGCAGGTGGCGATGACCGCGGTCTCGGCGACCGTCGTGCTCGCCTGGGCGTCGGCGATCAGCTTGGTGACACCGTCGGTGTCGAGCGCGACCCGCTCCAGCAGCGACACCGGGGCCGAGTTGTGGGAGATGCCCACCACGAGGACGCTCATGAGGCGTGCTCCCGTCGCTCGGGTGGCTCCGGGGTCTCCGGGGTGGCCGCCCCGAGGAGGACGCCCGACTTGCGCTGCTCGTGGTAGGCGAGGATCTGCAGCTCGATCGACAGGTCCACCTTGCGGACGTCGACCCCGTCGGGGACGTCGAGGACGGCCGGCGCGAAGTTGAGGATGCTGGTGACACCGGCCGCGACCATGCGGTCGGCGACGGCCTGGGCGGCGGGGGCCGGGGTCGCGATGACGCCGATGGCGACGCCCTGCTCGCCGACGATCTCCTCGAGGTCGTCGAAGGGACGTACGTCGACGCCGGCGACGACCTCGGCCTGCCGGTCGGGGTCGGCGTCGAGCAGCGCGACCACGCGGAACCCGCGGCTCCGGAAGCCGGAGTAGTTGGCGAGCGCGTGACCGAGGTTTCCGATGCCGACGATGACCACGGGCCAGTCCTGGGTCACGCCGATCTCGCGGGCGATCTGGTAGCGCAGGTAGTCGACGTCGTAGCCGACCCCGCGGGTGCCGTAGCTGCCGAGGTAGGAGAGGTCCTTGCGGAGCTTGGCGCTGTTGACCCCGGCGGCGCGGGCGAGCTCCTCGCTGGAGCAGGTGGTGGTGCCGGAGTCGGCGAGGGTGACGAGTGCGCGGAGGTAGACGGGCAGACGGGCGACTGTGGCCTCGGGGATGTCCCGGGCCGTCTCGGTGGAGGTCCTGGCCGTCAACGTGCTCCGCTTTCCAGCCGCAAGGATTCAGGCCTCGTGAACCCGGTGGGAACCCGGCGGCGTCGTTCACAGTAGAAGTTTGTGAACGAGGGAACAAATCGAGCGGGAACGTGGGCTAGCACATGTGAGTTTCCGCACCTCGGCGGGGTGGC
>CAVRSW010000037.1:0-28325 GCA_963723945.1 uncultured Actinomycetota bacterium | reverse complement strand
GCCCATCCGGACCGCCATCTCGACCACGTCGGAGCCCGCGATCGCCGCGTGGGAGAGGTCGATGGTGGTGTGCGCGTACGACTCCGCCGACGGGTCCCAGCCCGGGACGTACATCTCCATCGCGCTGCGCCGGGCGCGCGAGGAGGCGCGCCACGGGTACATGTTCTCGACGGCGAAGGCGATGCCGGTCGACGCCTCGAGGGCGGCGATGCCGTCGACGAAGCCGGCGGCGTAGTCCTTCTGCCAGCGGAAGGGCGGGTGGACCACCACGACCGCGGCGCCCACCGCCTGCGCCATCTCGGCCGATCGCTCGAGCTTGCCCCACGGCTCGGTCCCCCACACCCGCTGCGTGAAGAGCAGGCACGGTGCATGGACCGCGCAGACCGGGATCTCGTGGTGGTCGGCGAGCTGGGCGACCGCGGAGACCTGCTGCGAGAGCGCGTCGATGCCGACCATCACCTCGACCGCGTCGTAGCCGACGCTCGCGGCGTACGCGAAGCCGTGGGCGGTCGACTCGGGGTAGACCGACGCCGTCGACAGCCCGATCCGGCCGCGAGACCGGTCGGGGAGCAGGATGCCGGGCTCAGTCACCGCTGGCCGACCCGTGGATGGCGTCGATGCGTTCGAGGATCACGCCCTCGCGCAGCGCCCACGGGCAGATCTCGAGCTCCGGGAGGTCGAAGATGTCCATGATCGCGTCCGCCACCAGCGCCCCCGGCAGGATCTGGTGGGTCCGGCTGGGCGAGACGCCCGGGAGGTCGCCCAGCTCCTCGTCGCTCATCTCCGCCAGCTTGGGGATCCACTGCTCGATGTCGTCGGCGGGGAGCGTCCGGGCGACCAGCGGACCGTCGCCGGAGGGGGCCGCGCCGCAGATCCGCGCCAGCGAGCGGAAGGTCTTCGACGTCGCGACGGCCCGGTCCGGCGCGCCGGTCCGCAGCAGGCGGCCGGCGTCGCGGGCGATCTCGGCCCGGATCTTCTTGCGCAGCGCGCGGATCGTGCCGGCGTCGCGGTCGCCCGCGAGGTGCTCGCGCGCGAGCCGGGCGGCCCCCAGCGGCATCGACCAGGCGACGTCCGGCCACTCGTTGCCGCCGGCCGCGACCTCGAGCGACCCGCCCCCGATGTCGAAGACCGCCAGCCGGCCCGAGGACCAGCCGAACCAGCGGCGTACGGCGAGGAACGTCAGCCGCGCCTCGTCCTCCCCCGGGAGGACGCCGATCGCGACGCCGGTCCGGTCCTTGACGGAGCGCAGCACGTCGTCGGAGTTGCTGGCGTCGCGGACCGCCGAGGTCGCGAACGGGAGCATGTCCTCGCAGCCCTTGTCCTCGGCCACCTCGAGGGCGGAGGCGACGAAGTCGGCCAGCGCGTCGATGCCGGCGGGGCTGACCG
Organism: uncultured Actinomycetota bacterium; assembly: GCA_963723945.1. Lineage (GTDB taxonomy): Bacteria > Actinomycetota > Actinomycetes > Propionibacteriales > Nocardioidaceae > Nocardioides. The sequence continues at coordinate 26,939 of CAVRSW010000037.1, read as the reverse complement.
CGCCGGACTCGTCGAGGTGCTCGGCGAGCCGCAGTGGCTGCTTGTGCGAGGAGGCCGGGAGCGGGGCGGCGCCCTCGTGGGCGTCGACCACCAGCAGGTGGCCGGTGTTGGAACCGATGTCGAGCACACCCAGGCGCATGGAGCGAATCTACCCGCCCCGTAGGCTGGCCCGGTGCCCGAAGTCGACCTGGTCTTTCCCCGCGCGTGGGTGGAGTTCGCCGATCCCGCGGACGCCGACCAGGTGTTCCGCTGCGACCTGACCTGGCTGACGTCGAGCTACACCTGCATCTTCGGACAGGGCTGCCCCGGGATCTACGCCGAGTCGCCCGACAACGGGTGCTGCACGCTGGGCGCCCACTTCTCCGACGCCGACGACCAGAAGCGGGTGGCCGCGCACGTCCGCGAGCTCACCCCGGACACCTGGCAGTTCCACCCCGGCCGACGGGTGAAGCGGACCGACTGGGTCGACCACGACGAGGAGGGCGAGGCCAAGACCCGCACCGTCGAGCACGACGGACAGTCGGCCTGCGTCTTCCACAACCGTCCCGGCTTCGCGACCGGCGCCGGCTGCGCGCTCCACGGCCTCGCGCTCGCGCAGGGCCGCGAGCCGCTGGAGACCAAGCCCGACGTGTGCTGGCAGCTGCCCATCCGGCGGACGTTCCGCAACGTCGAGCGGCAGGACGACACGTCCTACACCGAGGTGACGATCACCGAGTACGACCGCCGCGGCTGGGGCCCCGGCGGTCACGACCTGGACTGGTACTGCTCCGGCAACACCGAGGCCCACGTCGCCGTCGAGCCGCTCTACGTCACCAACGCCCCCGAGCTCACCGAGCTGATGGGCGCACCGGCGTACGACGCCCTGGTGTGGCACTGCGAGGCGCACCTGAGGTCGCGCTCGGCGCTGGCGCTGCACCCCGCAGACCCACGCTGAGATCGATCCGATCCGCTCGACGTCGAGAGAAATCGACCCCGCTGTCCGCGCCCGGTGACGGAGTGCCGACAATGTTCTGCATGCGCTTGGACCATCTCTCATTCGCAGCCGGACCGGATGGCCTTGCCAGCACTGCCCATCGACTCGGGGGACTGCTCGGCACGGACTTCGTCGACGGTGGCGTTCACCCGCGATTCGGGACCCGCAACATGATCCTGCCGCTCGGCGGTGGGACCTACCTGGAGGTCGTCGAGGTCCTCGACCACCCGGCCTCCGACAAGGCACCCTTCGGCCAGGCGGTCCGGGCCCGCTCGCTGCTGGGCGGCGGCTGGCTGGGCTGGGTGGTCGCCGTCGACGACATCACCGAGGTGGAGCAGCGGCTGGGCCGCGAGTCCGCCACCGGCAACCGCAAGCGTCCCGACGGCACCGAGCTCCGCTGGCGGCAGATCGGCATCAACGGCCTGATCTCCGACCCGCAGCTGCCGTTCTTCGTGCAGTGGGAGAGCCCGGACGAGCTGCACCCGAGCAGGGGCGCGTCCGGCGACTTCACGCTGGTCTCGCTCGAGATCGCCGGCGACCCGCAGCGGGTCTCGGAGTGGCTCGGCCAGACCGTCGAGGCGCCGCTGGAGGACGTGAAGGTCGACTGGGTCGCCCCCAACGGCACCCCGGGGATCGTCGCGGCCGCGGTGCAGACGCCGACCGGCCTGGTCCGGATCTGACCGTCCCGGCCGTGCTCGACCGGGCCCGCCCGAGCCCCAACATCTGGCACCACACCGCGACGTACGAGGTCGAGAACCGGGCCGTCGATCCCGAGGGTCTGATCGAGGCCGCGATGGCGGCGGTCGCGCCCTGGGCCGGACGTACGGTGCTCGACGTCGGCTGCGGCACCGGCTTCCACCTGCCGCGCTTCGCGGCCACCGCGGCGTCGGTGGTCGGCGTCGAGCCGCACCCGGCGCTCGCCGCGATCGCGCGTCGGCGCACCGGACGGCTGGCCCACGTCGAGGTCCACGAGGGCCTGGCTCAGGACCTGCCGGTCCCCGACGCCTCGGTCGACGTCGCCCACGCCCGGTGGGCCTACTTCTTCGGCCCCGGGTGCGAGCCGGGGCTGGCCGAGCTGGACCGCGTCGTACGCCGGGGCGGGACCGCCTTCGTCGTCGACAACGACCCGACCCGGTCGACCTTCGGCGGATGGTTCGCGCGCGGCTTCCCCGAGGTCGACCCGGTGGCGGTCGAGCGCTTCTGGACCTCCAGGGGCTGGGACCGCCACCCGCTCGACGTCCGCTGGGAGTTCGGCTCCCGGGCCGATCTCGAGTCGGTCGTCCGGATCGAGCTCCCCACCCGCGTCGCCGACGAGGTGCTGGCGTCGTACGACGGCACCGCCGTCGACTACGCCGTCAACCTCTGGTCGCGCTCGTACTGAGTCGCCGGGTGTGGCCGGCAGGCGCCGGTCGTCGTTGCGTCGGGCCGTCGGAGGTCGGCCGGTCGGCGGGCCAGCGGTGCCTCACCCACAGTTCCGGCAGCCCGGACGGTGGACCACCCACCGCCGACCAGCGGACCCCTCGCGTCGCAGCCACCCCAGATCCGGTCGAGCGGTCAGCTGGACCCGCGGACGATCAGCTCCGGGGTGAGCAGCACGCCGCCGAGCCGCTCGGGCGGGTGGCCGAGCAGACCCTCGAGGGCACGGACGATCTCCACCGCGACCTCCTCGAGCGGCTGCCGGATCGAGGTCAGGCCCGGGGGCACCACCTGGGCGACCTGGGAGTCGTCGAAGCCCACGACCGCGACGTCGCGGCCGGCGACGAGGCCGCGCTCGGCCAGGGTGTGCATGACGCCGAGCGCGAGGGTGTCCGAGGCGCACACGAAGCCGGTGGGCCGGGCCTCGTCGAGCAGCACGGCCGAGGCCTCCCGCCCGCTGCCGATGGTGTCGTCGGAGCGGGACGCCAGGCCGGTCGTCGAGAGCCCGTGGGAGCGCATCGCGCGGGTCCAGCCGCTGCGGCGGTCCTCGCCGATCACCTGCTCCTTGCGCCAGCCGATCCAGGCGATCCGCTCGTGCCCGCGCTCCAGCAGGTGCTGGGTCGCCAGCTCGGCTCCGGCGGCGCCGTCGACGTCGACCCACGGGTGACCGGCCTCGGCGTCGTCCCAGGGTCGACCGAAGGCGACGAACGGCGCCCGCCGCGACTGAAGCCAGGCCGCCTGCGGGTTGCCGAGGTAGGTGTCGGTCGCCACGAAGGCGTCCACCGCGGTCGACCGCAGCAGCGAGTCGTAGCCGGCGGTGGGGTCCTCGACGTCGCCCGGGAAGAGCAGGACGTGGTAGCCGGCGGCGCTGGAGGTCTCGACCAGCGAGTGGACGAACCGGTCCATGGTCGCGTTGGCGGTCCCCTCCTGGACGGGCGTGAAGCGCAGCCCGATCAGGTGGCTGGTGCGGGTGCGGAGGTTGCGGGCCGCGCGGTTGGGGGAGTAGCCGAGGCGGTCGATCGCGTCACGGACGCGGTCCAGGGTGTCGGGGCGCAGCAGGTCGGGGTTGTTGACGGCGTTGGAGACCGTCTGGCGGGAGACTCCCGCCAGGTCCGCCACGTCGGCGAGCGTCGGTGGCAACGCCGGCGCCCGGCCCGTGACCTGCCCCGAGATGCGCGACATCACTTCCCCCTCCGCTCCTTCTTGATCGTTCCAATGGGCAGCATACCCACGGCTGTCGGCGGCGTGACCTAGCGTCTCCCGCATGCCGAGGAGCACCGCGAGACCACCGCGCCCCGCCTATCGCTGCAGCGAGTGCGGCTGGGAGACCCCCAAGTGGGTCGGCCGGTGCGGCGAGTGCCAGGCCTGGGGATCGGTGGCCGAGGCCGCGGCGGTCCCCTCCGGCCGCGCGGTCGCCACGCCCGTGACCCGTCCCGCCGTGCCGATCGGCCAGGTCTCCGTGGAGGACTCGGCCTTCCGCTCCAGCGGGGTCCCCGAGCTCGACCGGGTGCTGGGCGGCGGCCTGGTGCCGGGGGCGGCGATCCTGCTCGCCGGCGAGCCCGGCGTCGGCAAGAGCACGCTGCTGCTCGAGGTCGCCGCCCAGACGGCGCGCTACCAGCGCCGCACCCTCTACGTCACCGGTGAGGAGTCCGCCTCCCAGGTCCGGCTGCGCGCTGACCGCACCGGCGGCGTCCACGACGAGCTGATGCTCGCGGCGGAGACCGACCTCGGCGCGGTGCTGACCCACGTCGAGCAGGTCCGCCCCGAGCTGCTGGTCGTCGACTCGATCCAGACCATCGCCGCGCCGGGCACCGACGGGGTGCCGGGCGGAGTGAGCCAGGTCAAGGAGGTCGCCGCCGCACTGATCCGGGTCGCCAAGACCCGCAACATCACCCTCGTCCTCGTCGGCCACGTCACCAAGGACGGCTCCATCGCCGGACCCCGGGTCCTCGAGCACGTCGTCGACGTGGTGCTCCACTTCGAGGGCGACCGCAACTCCCGGTTCCGGATGGTGCGCGCCATGAAGAACCGGTTCGGCCCGATCGACGAGGTCGGCTGTTTCGACCTTTCCGCCGACGGCATCACCGCGGTCACCGACCCCACCGGCCTGTTCGTCGAGCAGCACCACCAGCAGGTGCCCGGCACGTGCGTGGCGGTGACGATGGAGGGACGCCGGCCGCTGCTCGCGGAGGTGCAGGCCCTGGTCACCCACACCGCAGCCGAGCGACCTCGGCGCACCACCAGCGGGCTCGACTCGTCCCGGGTGGCGATGGTGCTCGCGGTGCTCCACCAGCACTGCGGGCTGCACCTCCAACACCAGGACGTGTTCGCCTCCACCGTCGGTGGCGCCCGGTTGATGGAGCCGGCCACCGACCTCGCGCTGGCGGTGGCGCTCGCCTCGGCGTCCACCGGGCAGCCCGCACCCCGCGGCGTGGTCGCCATGGGCGAGCTCGGGCTCGCCGGCGAGCTGCGCCGGGTGCGCGACCTGCCGCAGCGGATCGCGGAGGCCGCCCGGCTCGGCTTCGCGGTGGCCGTCGTCCCCGGGAGCCGCGGGGGCGAGCCCGGTCCCGCGGAGCGCCGCGTCGACGGGATGCAGGTCATGGAGGTGCCCGACGTCGCCTCGGCGCTCCGGATGCTCTCCCTGTCCCGCTCCCGCTGACCTGGACGACGCGGGGTTCCCCGCGGCGCGCGATCTCCTACACTGACGGCGCCCCCGTACCCGCGGGGCACGCGGAGGGAGGACAGGCGTGGTCGCCACGGACCGCACGGACGAGCAGCTCCGGCTGCGCGCCACCCTGGCCACGATCGCGCCCGGCACCTCGCTGCGCGACGGCCTCGAGCGAATCCTCCGCGGACGCACGGGCGCGCTGATCGTGCTGGGCCACGACAAGACCGTCGAGTCGATCTGCACCGGCGGCTTCACCCTCGACGTGCCGTTCACGGCCACCGGTCTGCGCGAGCTCGCCAAGATGGACGGCGCGATCATCATCGACCGCGACGTCAGCCGGATCATGCGCGCCGCGGTCCACCTGATGCCCGACCACATGATCCCGTCCGAGGAGACCGGCACCCGCCACCGCACGGCCGACCGGGTCGCCCGGCAGACCGGGTTCCCGGTGATCTCGGTGTCGCAGTCGATGCAGATCATCGCGGCGTACGTCGGCGCGACCCGGCACGTCCTCGAGGACTCCGGCCAGATCCTCTCGCGCGCCAACCAGGCGCTGGCCACCCTCGAACGCTACAAGCTCCGCCTCGACGAGGTCTCCAGCACCCTCTCCGCCCTCGAGATCGAGGACCTGGTCACCGTCCGCGACGTGGCCGTCGTCGCCCAGCGGCTCGAGATGGTCACCCGGATCGCGCGGGAGATCGAGGACTACGTGCTCGAGCTCGGCACCGACGGCCGGCTGCTCTCGCTGCAGCTCGAGGAGCTGATCACCGGCGTCGACGCCGAGCGCGAGCTGGTGATCCGCGACTACCTGCCCACCGGCCGGCGCGCCCGGACCCCCGAGGAGTGCCTGGCCCGGCTCGAGGCGCTCTCCCCCACGGAGCTGGTCGACCCCGGCGCCGCTGCCCGCGCGCTCGAGCTCGGCAGCGGCGAGCACCTCGACGGTGCCGTCGCCCCCCGCGGCTACCGGCTGCTGGCCAAGGTGCCGCGGTTGCCACCGTCGGTCGTCGACCGGCTGGTCGACCACTTCGGCACGCTCCAGAAGCTGCTGTCGGCCGGCATCGAGGACCTGCAGACCGTCGACGGCGTCGGTGAGCTGCGGGCCCGCAGCGTCCGCGAGGGGCTCTCCCGGCTGGCCGAGTCGACGATCCTCGAGCGCTACGTCTGACCGCCGCTTCCCTGCCGCTGCCGGCCGTCCGCAGGCTTGCGGTCGCGCTGGCGGTCCTGCTGCTCCTCCCCGGCGCCCGGCTCCTGCTGCTGCCTCTTCTCCGGCTTCGGCTTCACCTTCTCGATGACCACCCCCGGCTCGGGGGTCTCGAGCTCGAAGTGCAGGTCGGAGGGCTCACCGGCCAGCGCGGCCGCATCGACGTAGTACCACCCGGGCAGTGCCCACTCGGTCAGCCGCGAGCAGTCGTCGTCGGAGCGGCGGCCCGACCAGGTCACGTCGATCTCGGTGCCGACGTTGTTGCGGACCACGACGTCCTCGCTCGGCACCGCCCTCGGGCAGTCCTGGCTGGTCCAGATGTCGTCGTCACCCGAGGTGATCTTCATGGTGAGCGTGGAGGGTGCGACCTGCCAGGTGCAGGCAGGCGTGGAGATCGTGCGCAGCTCCAGGGTGAACGTGACCGGGCTGCCGGCGACCGGCTTGCGCACCGTCGGCGTCACCGCGACGTCGCGGTCTGAGCAGACACCCTCGGGCTCGGCCAGCACCGGGCCGCGCTCCCGCTTCTCCTCACGGGAGGCGGGCTGTCGCCCCCGGGTCTCGCTCGGGGTGTCGGAGGCGTCGACCGACGCCTCTGCAGCGTCCGGGGTGGGTTCGGCGGCCACCTGCGTGGCCTGGGGTCGAGCCTCGGGCGAGGTGTCGGAACCGGGGCCCAGCAGCCGGACCGCGACGACGACCAGCCCCAGCACGAGCAGGGCGAGCAGCAGGCGTCGACGCCAGTAGACGCGAGCGGGCAGCGGTCCGCGGGTCAGCGCGGTCATGCGCCCAACCTAGGGACCGCGGGGGCCAGGACGGTGGTGCCACGCCCGTACGTGCGCGACCTGCCTACGATCGTCGGCGATGGACGACGACCTCCACGCACCACTGCTCCGGTGGTACGACGATCACGCACGCGACCTGCCGTGGCGCTCGCCCTCGGCGACCCCGTGGTCGGTCATGGTCTCGGAGTTCATGCTGCAGCAGACCCCGGTGCCGAGGGTCCTGCCCGTGCACGCCCAGTGGCTCGACCGGTGGCCCCGCCCGGCCGACCTGGCCACCGAGCCGGCGGGCGAGGCGGTCCGGATGTGGGGGCGGCTCGGGTATCCGCGCCGAGCACTGCGGCTGCACGCCGCCGCGCGCGCGATCGTGGAGCACCACCACGGCGAGGTCCCAGCCGACCACGCCGACCTGCTCGCCCTGCCAGGCGTGGGCGACTACACTGCGTCGGCGGTCGCCGTGTTCGCGCACGGACGGCGCCACCCCGTCCTCGACACCAACGTCCGGCGGGTGCACGCCCGGGTCCTCGACGGGGTCGAGCACCCACCCGCGGCGGTCACCCGTGCCGAACGGGACCGCGCCACTGCGCTGCTCCCGGCCGACGACGCCGACGCCGCGACCTGGTCGGTGGCGGTGATGGAGCTCGGCGCCCTGGTCTGCACGTCCCGACGACCGCGCTGCGACGCCTGCCCGGTCGCCGACACCTGCGCCTGGCGCGCGGCCGGCCACCCGGCACACGACGGGCCGCCCCGGAGGGGGCAGGCCTGGGCCGGCACCGACCGCCAGTGCCGCGGCCGCCTGCTCGCGGTGGTCCGGGACACCGAGGGGACGGTCTCGCGGCGACGCCTCGGCGAGGCGTGGGGTGAGCGGGCGCAGCGCGAGCGGTGCCTCGCGAGCCTGGTGGCCGACGGGCTGCTGGTCCCGGCGGGCGGAGGCTACGCGCTGCCCTGACCGGCCACGGCCGCGACCGCGTCGGCGAGGTCCCGCACCACCCGGCGGATCGCCGGGCCTGCCGGGTCCAGCGGCAGGTCGAGCTGGAGGCCCATGAAGGTGGCGTCCAGCAGGGCGACCGCCCGACGCGCGCGCTGCCGCCGCGCCCCGGACGCGACCAGGTGGTCGGCCATGGCACGCACCCAGCGCTCGTTGGCCTCGGTGACCACCGAGACGTAGGGCTCCCGGCCGAGCAGGCCGAGCGCCGCGGCCTCGACGTACATCCGCTGGCAGCGGTTCATCGGCTCCGCGTTGCTCGCACGCCAGAGGTCGGTCACCGCACGGCGGACGTCGCGCGAGGGCGGCAGCGTCCGGATCGCGGCGACCGCGCGGTCGCTGGAGGTCCGCAGCACCGTCGCCACCAGGTCGTCCTTGCCCGCGAAGTGGTAGAGCAGCATCCGGTCGCTCGTGCCGAGCTCCGCCGCGAGCGGTCGCAGGCTCAGCCCGATCAGCCCGTGCGCCAGGGCGTAGTCGGTCGCCGCCTCGACCAGCGCGGCTCGGCGAGCGGTGTCCCGCACCCCTGCGCCTCCTCTCATTTCCCGGTCCGAGTGTAGCGACTGCTACATTTGTAGCAGTCGCTACACACGTACGGGAAGTGAGTCATGGTCGTCGCCTGGATGTTGCTGATGGGTGCCATCGCCGTGGAGGTGCTCGCCACCGCCGCGCTGCCCCAGACCCAGCAGTTCCGCGACCCCGGCTGGACCGCCGCGGTGATCGCGGGCTACGCGGTGTCGATCTGGCTGCTCACCGTGGTCATCCGGGAGATCCCGGTCTCGGTCGCGTACGCCGTGTGGTCCGGCCTCGGCACCGCCGGCATCGCCGTGGTGGGCGTGGTCTTCCTCGACGAGCGGCTCGACCTGGTCAAGGTCGCGGCGTTGTTGATGATCATCGGGGGCGTGCTCGTCCTCAACCTGCACGGCGCCCACTGAGCCCACCGGGTCACGCCGAGGCCTCGACCCACCGACGAACGATGCCGGCCCGGCGGGTGATCCCGCCGGGCCGGCCTGTCGTTCGGGTGGTCAGCCGGTCACTCGTCGGCGCCGGACGCCTTCGGCACGTCGGTGCCGCTGTCGGAGTCGTCCGGCCCGCTGGGCGCCACGTCGGTCGCGCCGGTCGAGGCGTCGACGTCGGCGGTCTCCAGCGGCGGCAGGTCCGGGAACTCGCCGATCTTCTGCCCGTGGAAGGTGAACGTCGCCGTGCTGTTGTCGGGGCCATCGCCCGGGTCGACGTCGACCAGCACGATCTGGCCGGGTCCGACCTCGCCGAAGAGCATCTTCTCGGACAGGACGTCCTCGACCTCGCGCTGGATGGTGCGTCGCAACGGCCGCGCTCCGAGGACGGGGTCGAACCCCCGCTCGGCCAGCAGGTTCTTGGCCGCCTGCGTGAGCTCGAGCTTCATGTCCCGGTCGCGCAGCCGCAGCTCCACGCCGGCGATCATGTTGTCGACCATGGCGACGATCTGGTCCTGCGACAGTGGCGGGAACACGATGATCTCGTCGACCCGGTTGAGGAACTCGGGACGGAAGTGCTGCTTGAGCTCCTCCGACACCTTGTTCTTCATCCGCTCGTAGGACCCGGCGGCGTCACCGGCCTGCTGGAAGCCCAGGTTGAGCCCCTTGGCGATGTCGCGCGTGCCGAGGTTGGTGGTCATGATGATGACGGTGTTCTTGAAGTCCACGACCCGGCCCTGGGAGTCGGTCATCCGACCCTCCTCCAGGATCTGCAGCAGAGTGTTGAAGATGTCGGGGTGGGCCTTCTCGACCTCGTCGAAGAGCACGACCGAGAACGGCTTGCGGCGCACCTTCTCGGTGAGCTGGCCGCCCTCCTCGTAGCCGACGTACCCCGGAGGGGATCCGAACAGCCGCGAGACGGTGTGCTTCTCGCCGTACTCGCTCATGTCGAGCTGGATGAGCGCTTCCTCGTCGCCGAACAGGAACTCGGCCAGCGACTTGGAGAGCCAGGTCTTGCCGACCCCCGACGGGCCCGCGAAGATGAACGACCCTCCGGGACGCTTCGGGTCCTTCATGCCGGCCCGGGTACGACGGATCGCACGCGAGATGGCCATCACGGCCTGGTCCTGACCGATGACCCGCTTGTGGAGCTCGTCCTCCATGTGGAGCAGTCGCGTGGACTCCTCCTCGGACAGCTTCACGATCGGGATGCCGGTCGCCACGGCGAGCACCTCGGCGATCAGCTCCTCGTCGACCTCGGCGACCTCGTCCATGTCACCGGCGCGCCACTGCTTCTCGCGCTCGGCCTTGCGCGCGATGAGCTGCTTCTCCTCGTCGCGCAGGCGGGCGGCGGCCTCGAAGTCCTGGCCGTCGATCGCGCCCTCCTTGCGCTGGCGCACGTCGGCGATCTTGTCGTCGTACTCGCGCAGGTCGGCGGGTGCGGTCATCCGGCGGATCCGGAGCCGCGAGCCGGCCTCGTCGATCAGGTCGATCGCCTTGTCGGGCAGGAACCGGTCGGAGATGTAGCGGTCGGCCAGCGTGGCGGCCGACACGAGCGCCTCGTCGGTGATCGTCACCCGGTGGTGGGCCTCGTAGCGGTCGCGCAGCCCCTTGAGCATCTCGATCGTGTGGGCGATCGACGGCTCGGCCACCTGGATCGGCTGGAACCGGCGCTCGAGGGCGGCGTCCTTCTCGAGGTACTTGCGGTACTCGTCGAGCGTGGTGGCACCGATGGTCTGCAGCTCGCCGCGGGCCAGCATCGGCTTGAGGATGCTGGCGGCGTCGATGGCGCCCTCGGCCGCACCGGCACCGACGAGGGTGTGGATCTCGTCGATGAAGAGCACGATGTCGCCGCGGGTGCGGATCTCCTTGAGCACCTTCTTGAGGCGCTCCTCGAAGTCACCGCGGTAGCGCGAACCGGCGACCAGCGCCCCGAGGTCGAGGGTGTAGATCTGCTTGTCCTTCAGCGTCTCGGGCACCGTGCCCCGGACGATGTCCTGGGCCAGGCCCTCGACGATCGTGGTCTTGCCGACGCCGGGCTCACCGATCAGGACCGGGTTGTTCTTCGTACGTCGGGACAGGATCTGCATGACCCGCTCGATCTCCTGCTCGCGCCCGATGACCGGGTCGAGCTTGCCCTCGCGGGCGTCCTGGGTCAGGTTGCGCCCGAACTGGTCGAGGACCAGCGAGGACGACTGCTGCTCCGAGGGGGTGCCCGAGGCGGACGCGGTCGCGGCCGACTCCTTGCCCTGGAAGCCGGACAGCAGCTGGATGACCTGCTGGCGGACCCGGTTGAGGTCGGCGCCGAGCTTCTGCAGCACCTGGGCCGCGACACCCTCGCCCTCCCGGATCAGGCCGAGCAGGATGTGCTCGGTGCCGATGTAGGAGTGGCCGAGCTGCAGCGCCTCGCGCAGCGACAGCTCGAGCACCTTCTTGGCGCGCGGGGTGAAGGGGATGTGGCCGCTCGGCGCCTGCTGGCCCTGGCCGATGGTCTCCTCGACCTGGGCGCGCACGGCCTCCAGGGAGATGTCCAGGCTCTCCAGTGCCTTGGCCGCCACGCCCTCGCCCTCGTGGATCAGGCCGAGCAGGATGTGCTCGGTCCCGATGTAGTTGTGGGAGAGCATGCGGGCTTCCTCCTGCGCCAGCACGACCACCCGACGGGCTCGGTCGGTGAACCGCTCGAACATGCGTATCGCTCCTGGATCTACGTCGGATTGCCTCGGGGGCCGGCCCGCCTGGTCTGGCGGACCGCAACGTGAGGTTCAACCCCGATGACAGCCTACGCGTTCCCCGATGGCGGTCACGGCTGTACGCCCAGAGCGAACTGCGCGACCCGGACCGCGCTCAGTGGGCCGCGTCGAACGCCTCGCGCACCTCAGCGGGCACCCGGCCACGGTCGGAGACCTCGAACCCGTTGGACCGGGCCCAGTCGCGCAGCTCGCGGGCGCTCGGGCCGGTGGTGGTGGTGGTCGTGGTGGTGCGGCCGCGGCGGCCGCGGGTGCTGACCTTGCGGGCGTGACCGACGTAGGCCGAGAGCGCGTCGCGCAGCGAGGCGGCGTTCTTGTCGTTGAGGTCGATCTCGTAGGAGGTCCCGTCGAGCCCGAAGGTCACCGTCTCCGACGCGTCACTGCCGTCGATGTCGTCGACCAGGATGATGTTCACCTTCTGCGCCATGGTTCTGTTTCCCTCTCCTGGAAACGCTCCCACTTCTGGAAACGTCACGAATTCAAGAATGCGAATACCAGCATGCCAGAAAGCGGACCACGAGGTGAAATCAGACAATTCATTCAGAAAGTCGTCGGTGCGAATTCATCGATTCCGGCGAAATGCGATCTCGAGGCCCCGCAGCGTCAGCCCCGGGAGGTGGTCCGTCACGCAGCGGCACTCGCCGACCACCAGCGGCGCCAGCGGACCGGTGGCGACCACGCGTACGTCGGGCCCGGCGTCGAGCTCCTCGAGCATGCGGCCGACCAGCCCGTGGACCTGGCTCGCGGTGCCGTGCACCATTCCGGACTGGAGCGCCTCGACGGTGTTGCGCGCAATGACGCGGGTCGGCCTGGCCAATTCGACCCTGCGCAATTGCGCACCGCGCTCTCCGAGTGCGTCCAGCGACAATTCGATCCCGGGCGCGATGGCACCACCCACATATCGCCCGGCGCCGTCGACGACGTCGAAGGTGGTGGCGGTCCCGCCGAAGTCGACGACCACGGCCGGGCCCCCGACGTCGGTGGCCACCGCGAGCGCGTTGAGAACCCGGTCGGTGCCCACTTCGCGCGGGTTGTCGGTGCGCACCGGCAGCCCGGTCCGTACGCCGGGCTTGACGACCAGGTGGGGCAGGTCAGCGAAGTGGCGGACAGCATGTCGCGCCACTCGTGGAGGACGGCCGGGACCGCCGCGCAGACGGCGATGCCGGTCACCGAGGCGAGCCGGTCGCCCAGCAACCCGCGGAGCAGCACCGCCACTCGTCGGAGGTGCGGCTCCCGGTCGTGGCGACCCGCCACTCGCCGACCACTGCTCCGTCGTCGAGGATCCCGAGCGCGGTGTGGCTGTTGCCGATGTCGACAGCCAGGATCGGGCCGCTCACGCCTCACTCCTCCCGCAGGTCGAGGCCGAGGTCGAAGACCTTCACCGAGTGGGTGAGGGCGCCCACGGAGATGTAGTCGACCCCGGTCTCCGCGACGGCACGGGCGCGCTCGAGGGTCAGCCCGCCGGAGGCCTCCAGGGTCACGCGCCCGGCCGCCGGGCTCCCGGCCACCAGGGCGACAGCCTCGCGCATCAGCTCCGGCGACATGTTGTCCAGCAGGATCCGGTCGCACCCCTCGCCCAGCAGGTCCTGCAGCTGCTCGAGGTCGGTGACCTCGACCTCGACCGGCAGGTCGGGGAACTGCTCCCGCACCGCGCGGTAGGCCGGCACGACACCCCCCGCCGCGACCACGTGGTTGTCCTTGACCATCGCCATGTCCGAGAGCCCGAAGCGATGGTTGACGCCACCACCGCAGCGGACGGCGTACTTCTGGAGGGCGCGCAGGCCCGGCAGCGTCTTGCGGGTGTCCAGGACCTGGGCGGCGGTCCCCTCCAGCGCGGCGACCCAGTGGGAGGTGGCCGTCGCGACGCCGGACAGGTGGCTCGCGAGGTTGAGCGCGGTGCGCTCGGCGGTGAGCATCGCCCGGGCGGGTCCGGCGAGGGTCATGACCCGGCTGCCCGGCTCCACGCGGGTGCCGTCCGGGACCCGCTCGGAGACGGCGAGATCGGGGCCGCAGGTCAGGTGGAAGGCCAGGACGGCGACGCCGAGGCCGGCGACGACGCCCCGTTCGCGTGCGTTGAGCTCCCCCACGGCGCGGGCCCCGGGCGCGATGGTCGCCGTGCTGGTGGGGTCGACCGCACCACCCGGCAGGTCCTCCTCGAGCGCGCGGCCGAGCAGCTCCCACAGCCCGTCGGGGTCGAGCCCCGCCCCGACGAGCTCGTCGATCAGGTGCGGGGGGACGTCGCTCAGGCTGGTCATGCGGGACCTCCGTCGGTGGCGGGGGCGGGACGGAACGTGGTCACCGGCTGGCCGTGCTCGAGCGCCACGTCGACGTGGCCAGCCCAGTGGTCGTCGTCGCGCTCCGGGTGGTCCTCGCGCCAGTGTGACCCCCGCGTCTCCTCGCGGAGCGCGGCGGCGGCGGCCAGCGCCCGGCTGACGGTCAGCAGGTTGCTGGTCTCCCAGGCGTCGGGGCCGGGTTCACGGTCGCCCTCGCCCGCGAGGACGTCGAGGTCGGTGACGGCTCCGGCCAGGCCCTTCTCGCTCCGCAGGACGCCGACCCGATCGGTCATCAGCGCCTGCAGCCGCGCCCGCAGCAGACCGGGCACCAGGCCGGGCGCCCGCGGGTCGGAGACCGGGTCGTTCCACGGGCGCAGCTCGTCGGGCAGCACCTCGGCGATCCGCCGCGAGAAGACCAGTCCCTCGAGCAGCGAGTTGGAGGCCAGCCGGTTGGCGCCGTGCACCCCGGAGCAGGCGACCTCGCCGGTGGCGTACAGGCCCGGGACCGCCGCGCGGCCCCAGAGGTCGGTGGCGACGCCGCCCGAGGCGTAGTGCTGGGCGGGTGCGACCGGCAGCAGCTCGGTCACGGGGTCCACGCCGTGGAGCCGGGCGGTGGCCAGGATCGTCGGGAACCGTCGCTCCCAGAAGTCGCCGCCGAGGTGGCGGGCGTCGAGCCACATGTGCGGCATGCCGCTCTCGTGCATTCGGCGCGTGATCGCCTTGGCGACCACGTCGCGCGGCGCCAGGTCGGCGAGGGGGTGGACCCCCTCCATGATCCTGCGGCCCTCGTGGTCGACGAGGAACGCGCCCTCGCCGCGTACGGCCTCCGAGATCAGCGGCTGCTGGCCCTGCGAGTCCTCGCCCAGCCACATCACCGTGGGGTGGAACTGCACGAACTCGAGGTCGCGCAGCGGCGCACCGGCCCGGAGCGCCAGCGCCATCCCGTCACCGGTGGCGACCGCGGGGTTGGTGGTCTGGGAGAAGACCTGGCCGAGCCCGCCGCTGGCCAGCACGACGGCTCGGCACAGCACCTGGCCGACACCGTCGACCTGGCCCTCGCCGAGCACGTGCAGGGTCACCCCCGCCACGCCGCCGTCGGCGGCGGGCACCAGGTCGATCGCCAGCGCGTGCTGGATCACCTCGATCTCGGGGGCCCGCTCGACCGCGGCGATCAGCGCCCGCTGGATCTCGGCGCCGGTCGCGTCGCCGCCGGCGTGGGCGATGCGGTCGCGGTGGTGCCCGCCCTCGCGGGTCAGCGACAGGACACCGTCGGCCTGGTCGAACACGGCGCCCCAGCTGATCAGCTCGCGAACCGCCTCCGGCCCCTCGTGGACCAGCACCCGCACCGCGCCGCGGTCGCAGGCCCCCGCACCGGCGACCAGGGTGTCCTGCTCGTGCTGCTGAGGGGTGTCGCCCGGGCCGAGCGCCGCGGCGATCCCGCCCTGCGCCCACTGCGTGGAACCCGCGTCGAGCACGTCCTTGGTCACCACGAGGATCCGGCCGACGCGGCCGTAGAGCCGCAGCGCCGCGGTGAGCCCGGCGATGCCGGACCCGACGACGACCACGTCGGCGCTGGCCGTCCAGCCGGGCTCGGGCGCGGTGAGGCGCGAGGGGATCACCCGAGGATGATGTCACCGCGGGTCAGGAGTGCCGACCCGAAGGTCTCGGCAGGGTCCTCCCCGGTGCCCACGACGCGGTTGTCCTCGTCCACGAAGACCACCCGGGGTCGCAGCTCCCGGGCCTCCTCGGTGGTCATCTGGCCGTAGCCGATCAGGATCACCACGTCGCCGGGATGGACCAGCCGGGCGGCAGCGCCGTTGATGCCCAGCACGCCGGACCCGCGTGGCCCCGCGATCGTGTACGTCTCCAGCCGCGCACCGTTGGTGACGTCGACGACGTGCACCAGCTCGCCGGGGAGCAGGTCGGCGGCGTCGAGCAGGTCCTCGTCCACGGTGATCGACCCGACGTAGTGGAGGTCGGCCTGCGTGACCGTGGCCCGGTGGATCTTGCCGGTCATCATGGTGCGCAGCATCAGTGGCCTCCAGCGGGGCTCGCGCCGAGGGCGAGCGGGACGTTGTCGATCAACCGGGTGCCGCCGACCCCGACGGCGACCAGGAGCCGGGCCGGTGCGGCGGGCGGGAGCTCGGCCGGCAGCTCGCCGAGGTCGGGGCCGGTGACGACGAGGTAGTCGGGCTCGAGCCCCGCCCGGTGGAGCCCCGCCCGCGCGGTCTCCAGGACGGCGTCCGGCCCCTCGCCCTGGACGGCCCGGGCGGCCAGCAGCGCCCTCGGGAGGGCGGAGGCCCGGGCCCGCGCCTCCGGATCGAGGTAGCGGTTGCGGGAGGACATCGCGAGGCCGTCGGGCTCGCGGCACGTCTCGCCACCCACCACCTCGACCCCGAGACAGAGGTCGGCGACCATCCGGCGTACGAGCACCAGCTGCTGGTAGTCCTTCTCGCCGAACACCGCCAGGTCGGGACGCACCAGGCCGAACAGCTTGGCGACCACGGTCAGCACCCCCCGGAAGTGGCCCGGCCGTACCGCACCCTCCAGGACGTCGCCCAGCCGTCCGGGCGACACCGTCACCGCGGGCTCGCCTCCCGGGTAGACCTCGCCCACCGGCGGCGCGAACACCAGGTCCGCGCCCTCGCGCGCACAGACCTCCAGGTCCGCCTCGAACGAGCGCGGGTAGCGGTCCAGGTCCTCCCCCGGACCGAACTGCAGCGGGTTGACGAAGATCGACACCACGACCCGGCCCCCGGGCCCGACCCGCTCCCGGGCGAGCCGGACCAGGCTCGCGTGCCCCTCGTGGAGGGCGCCCATGGTCGGGACGAACGCCACCCGGCCACCGGCCCGGCGGGCGTCCGCGAGCAGGCCGCTCAGCTCCTGACGGTCGGCGGCGACGACCGGCCGGACGCTCATCGCAGCGTGCGCGGGGCGTCGGCCGCGGCCTCGTCGAGGGCCCGTCGTACGGCGTCCGCACGGAGCGGCGGCACCCGCCCGTCGGCCACGACGCGGTCGAGGGTGGCATGGGCCAGCGCCAGGTAGCTGGGCAGCGTGCCCGGCGCCTGCGCGGCGAGCTGGGCGAGGTGGGTGCGGACCGTCCCGGCGTCGCCCCGGGCGACGGGCCCAGTCAGCGCCGTGTCGCCGTGCTCCAGGGCGTTGCCGAGGGCGGCGCCGAGCAGCGGCCGCAGCGTGGCGGCCGGGTCGTCGACCCCCGCCTCCGCCAGCAGGGCCATCGCCTCGCTCACCAGCGTCACCAGGTGGTTGGCGCCGTGCGCCAGCCCGGCGTGGTAGAGGCCGCGATGCTCCTCGGGCACCCACACGACGCGGCCACCGAGCCCGGTGACCAGCCGCGCGGCGGGCTCCTGCTCGCCGTCGGCCACGGTCACCCCGAAGGCGCAGCCCGCGAGCCTGGGCAGGTCGACCGCGGTGCCCGTGAACGTCATGACGGGGTGGACGGCGAGCGGCCGTGCGCCCAGCGCCGCCGCCGGTGCGAGCACCGCGAGCCCGTGGCGGCCGGAGGTGTGGGCGACGAGCTGGCCCTCACGCAGCGCGCCGCTGGCCGCGAGCACCGACACCACGTTGCCGAGCATGTCGTCGGGCACCGTGAGCAGCAACAGGTCGCACGCCCGGGCGACGTCCGTCGGCTTGCGCAGCGGTACTCCGGGGAGCAGCGCCGCGGCCCGGCTCCGCGAGACGTCCGACTCGGCCGTCGCCGCGACGACCTCGTGGCCGGCGGCACCGAGTGCGGCGGCCAGCACGGCGCCGACCCGACCGGCGCCGACGACGCCGACACGGAGCCGCGCGGGCAGGATGGGGCTGCTCATCTCGCGAACCTCTCGTTTCGGTCCCGCCGACATCCGCGGGGTCGCGGCCGGTACAGGTACCAGACGATGGGTGTCCGGTGGATCGTTGGTGAATCTACGCAGCCGGCCCCGGCCTGGGAACGGTGCGGAGGTGTGACGTGCGCGACCTCCCGCGGTCGCCTGCGAGGATGCGGCCATGGACGCGCGCCCCGCCACGCCCCGCCGGGTCGCGGTGCTGCTGGCGGGAGGCACCGGCACCCGCACCGGCCTCGACCGGCCCAAGCAGCTGGTCGAGGTCGGCGGCCGCACGCTCCTCGAGCACGCGCTGCGTACGCTCCACGACCACCCGGAGGTCGACGAGGTGATCCTCGTGATGGCCCCGGGGCACCTCGACGCCGCGCGGCAGGTGGCGGCCGGCTACCCGCGGGTGTCCGCCGTGCTGCCGGGCGGGGAGACCCGTACCGCCAGCACCCTGGCGGCCCTGGCCCACCTCGGCGACGCCGACTGCCTGCTGCTCCTCCACGACGCGGCCCGGCCGCTGCTGCCGGCCCACGTCGTCACCGACTGCCTCGCGGCGCTGGCCGACCACGGCGCCGTCGCCACGGCGGTGCCGTCGACCGACACGGTCTTCGAGGTCGGCCCCGCGGGCACGATCACCGGGGTGCCACCGCGGGCGACGCTGCGGCGGGCGCAGACCCCGCAGGGGTTCCGCGCCGACGTGCTCCGCCGGGCGTACGCCGCGGCGGCCGACGACCCGGACTTCGTGGCCACCGACGACTGTTCGGTGGTCCACCGTTACCTGCCCGACGTCCCGGTGGCGGTCGTCGACGGCGACGAGGCGAACCTCAAGGTCACCAGCCGGCTCGACCTGGTGGTCGTCGAGGAGCTGCTCCGCCGGCGTGACGGCTGAGCGTGGGTCTCAGGGGGTGACGGGGACGTCGCGGTGCCACGACTCCGTGACGTACGAGGTCTCCCAGCCGAGCGACTCGTAGAGGCCACGCGCCCCGGTCGGCGAGTCGGCGTCGACCTCGAGCCCGACGCGGTCCCGGCCGCGCACCGCGGCGTCGGCGATGATCGTGTGGAGCAGCGCCTTGGCGACGCCCCGGCCACGCGCGTCGTCGAGGACGCCGATGTAGGAGACGTACGACCCGTCGCGTCCGGTGCTCGACTCGAGGTGGGTGCCGACGAGGGCGCCGACGGGGATCGGGCCGATGCCCTCGAGGTCCTCGTGGGCGAGCTCGGCCAGCCACCAGTGGTCCCAGCGGTGGCCGGGGTCCTCACGGACCCGGTGCACGAACTCCCCGAACGTCTCCTCCCACGAGTTGAAGTGGTCACGGAAGGCCTGCTCGAGCACCTGGTGCACGGCGTGCAGGTCGACCGAGTCGGGGAGCCCGTCGTCGTCGCGGCGGCGGACACGGCGGATCGTGACGTCGCCGCGCTGCCAGCCGGCGGGGTCGGGCACCATCTCGGCGTCGCCGGCGGCCACCGGGCGCGACATCTGGAACCAGGTCCGGACCCGCTCGAAGCCCGCCTGCTCCAACCAGTCGTGCTGACGCGGGTCCTCGGCGAACGCGCCGGTGTCGATCTGCTGGACGTCGAGCTCACGGGCGGCACCGACGGCCCGGGCCTGACCCTCGGCCCACGAGAAGAGCAGCCCCGCGCAGGCGTCGGCCAGGTCGTCGGGGAGCCCGCGCTCGACCACGTGGACGAACAGCATCCGGCCCTCGGCACGGTCGTGGACGCTGCCCCAGGCGCGGATCTCGCCGGCGGGGTCGCGGACCACGACGTTCTCGCGCATCCGGAGGCCGCGCTCGGAGACCTCGACCAGGACGTCGTCGACCGACGCGCCCGCCCAGCCCCGGCCGGCCCGCTCGTGCTCACGCAGCAGCGTCGTGAGCCGGGCGATGGTGAACCGGTCGGACGGGTCGGGGGTCTCCACCCGCCACCCGTCCATCAGGTGTCCGGAATCCGCGAGGATGCCGTCGGGATCGCTGTGGAACCGGTTGGCCTCGGGGATCACGTCGGGTCATTCTGCCGCACGACGGACGACGCCCCGCCGACTGGTCGGCGGGGCGTCGTACGTGTCGTGAGGTGGTCAGGCATGCATCCGCTGCGGCGTGGCCTCCCACGTGGCGAGCTCGGCGCGCGCGACGTCGAGCTCCTGCTCGAGCTCGGACACCCGCAGCGCCGTCTCGGCGGCCTGCGCCTCCGCCTCCTCGAGCCGGGTGCTGACGGCGCGGCCCTCCTGCTCGGCCAGCTCGGCACGCCGGGCCTCGGCGTTGAACTTGCGGGTGGCCTCGGCCGCGCGGCGCTGGGCCTCGCCCAGGGCCGACTCCAGCTCGTTGAGGGCGAGCTCCTGCTGGTCCGAACGTGCCTGCATGGCCCGGGAGAAGGTGAGGTGCTCGGTGGTGCGCTGGTCGGTGAGCTCGCGGTAGGCCTGGGCCTGCTCGGCACGGTCGCGGGCAGCGTCGCGGCGCGACTGCAGGAGCTCGGAGTAGGTGATCCGGGTGGCGGCTGCGCCGAGCACCACGGAGGAGACGGCGGCGAACGCCTGGAACCAGGCGGCGTCACCGAGGAACGCCACGGTCACGAGGACCGCGGCGCACGTCAGCAGGGAAACGGCGACAGTCAGGCGCGTGCTGCGCTGCCGCCGACGTGCGGTCGGGGAAGACATAGCACGAGACTAGGGGGCTTCGTGGTCTTTTCGGACACGACACGCTCGCTCCAGGAGCAGCGCCCCCACGACGATCACGACCCCCGCCGCGGCGGCCACGAGCGAGCGCAGGATCCGGTCGTCGGCGAGCTCGCCGGGCACCCCGAGCCAGCTCAGGGCATAGCCCGCGTAGCCCCCGGCGACCAGTCCGCCCACCACCACACAGGCCCGGGCCAGCACCAGCCGGTTGACCGCGCGGTGCGGCTCCAGCCACTCCCCCCGGACGTGGAGGGCGCGGTGGGTGACCCATGCGGTCGCCAGCAGTACCGCTGCGACGAAGCAGAGCGCGATCGGCTGCAGCCACGAGACCACCGGCGGGTTGCCGACCCGGTCGGTGATCGGGTGCAGCGCCCAGCCCGCCACCAGGCCGACGATCACCGACCCTCCGACCGTGGCCGCAGACGTGGGCTGCAACCTCCCCTCGGGAGGTGGCCCGTCCGGCTCCTCGTCGGACGGACCCCTCGTCACGGGGGCGTCACTGGAGATCGAGCGCCAGGTCCTCGCGGCGCGTCATCCCGGAGTCGTCGAGCGCCTCGAGCAGCTCCTTGACCGAACCGACGCCGGGGATCTGGCCGTCGGGCTCGACGTCGTGCCAGGGCCGGAGGACGAAGGCGCGCTCGTGGGCGCGCGGGTGTGGCAGCTGCAGCTGGTCGTCGTCGGCCCGACGGTCGCCGACCACGATGATGTCGACGTCGAGGGTGCGGGGAGCGTTGCGCACGTCGCTGCGCTCGCGGTCGTAGGCGTCCTCCACGGCCAGCGCCCGGTCGAGGAGCCGGTGGGCGGCGAGCGTGGTGTCGAGCAGCAGCACCGCGTTGAGGAACAGCGGGGAGTCCTCGGGGCTGTCGACCGGTTCGGTCTCGTAGACCGGGGAGACGGAGGTGACCCACACGTCCGGGGTGTCGGCGATCGTGTCGACGGCCCCCTGCAGCGCACCCATCCGGTCACCGAGGTTGGAGCCCAGGGCGAGGACCGCCCGCCGGATCGGCCGCATCTCACCGGTCAGGGTGTCGGCGTCGATGATGTTCGGGTTGGGCGTCTCGGTCACAGGCTGTCCTCGCGTTTCTGAAGGATCGTCAATGCCACGTCGGCGAACGCCGCCTCGATCGGGGCATCCGGCTTGTGCACCGTCACCCGCACCCATTCAACACGATGGTCCGAAAGCGCGACGTCCGAGATCCGCCGGGCCAGGGTCTCGATCAGGTCGACCGGATCCGACTCGACGGCCGTCTTCACTCGTCCCACGAGGCTCCCGTAGTCGACAGTGTCCTGCAAGTCGTCGCTCTCGGCCGCCGTCCGGGTGTCGAGACCGAGGGTGAGGTCGATGACGAACTGCTGGCCGTCGCGGCGCTCGTGGTCGAAGACGCCGTGGTGGCCGAAGCACTCGATGCCGGAGATGGTGAGCTCGTCGCTCATGGCCGCTCCTCGTGCTGCAGCCGCCCGAGGACGGCGAGGGCGTCCGCGCTGGCGCGGACGTCGTGGACCCGGATCCCCCAGACTCCGCGCATGGCGAGCAGCAAGGTCAGGGCGGTGCTGGCGGCCTCCCGGTCGAGCACCGGACGGGGCTCCCCGTCGGCCCCGGCCAGCAGGCTGCCCAGGAACGACTTGCGGCTGCCACCGACCAGCAGCGGGAGGCCGAGGGCCTGCAGCCGGTCGGTGCCGGCCACGAGCGCCCAGTTGTGGTCGGCGGTCTTGGCGAAGCCCAGCCCGGGGTCGACGACCAGCCGGTCGTCGGGGATCCCCGCGGTGCGGGCCGCCTCCACCCGCTCGCCGAGCTCACGGACCACCGCCTCGACGACCCCGCCGGGCTCGTCGTAGCGGGCCAGCGACTGCATCCGGTCGGCGTGCCCGCGCCAGTGCATCGCGACGTACGTCGCCGCGGAGCCCGCCACCACGTCGAGGATCGCGGGGTCGGCCAGCCCGCCGGACACGTCGTTGACCATCGTGGCGCCGGCCCCGATCGCGGCCGCGGCCACCTCGGCGCGCATCGTGTCGACCGAGACGACCACCCCGTCGGCCGCCAGCGCGGTGATCACCGGGACCACCCGGGCGAGCTCCTCGACGACCAGCGGCCGGGTCGCCCCCGGGCGGGTCGACTCGCCGCCGACGTCGACGATGTCGGCTCCCTCGGCGAGCAGCTGCCGGCCGTGGGCGACGGCGGCCTCCGACTCGACGTAGCGGCCCCCGTCACTGAACGAGTCGGGCGTGACGTTCACGACGCCCATCAGCCGCGGGGGCACTAGGACCTGCCGTGGATGAGGGAGAGCGCCTCGGCTCGGGTCGCCGCCTCCCGCATGGTGCCGCGCATGGCGGACGTGATGGTGCGTGAGCCCGCCTTGCGGACCCCGCGCATCGTCATGCAGAGGTGCTCGGCCTCGATCACGACGATCACGCCGCGCGCCTCGAGGATCTCCATCAGCGCGTCGGCCACCTGCGTGGTGAGCCGCTCCTGCACCTGGGGCCGCTTGGCGAAGACGTCGACCAGCCGGGCCAGCTTCGACAGCCCGGTGATCTTGCCCGAGACGGCCGGGATGTAGCCGACGTGGGCCACTCCCGGTGAACGGCACCAGGTGGTGCTCGCACATCGACCACAGCTCGATGTCGCGGACGATCACCATCTCGTCGTGGCCGAGGTCGAAGGTCGTGGTGAGGACCTGCTCGGCGCTCATCCGCAGCCCGCTGGTCAGCTCCGCGTAGGCGCGCGCCACACGGGCGGGCGTGTCGTGGAGCCCCTCGCGGGTGGGGTCCTCGCCGATGGCGATCAGCAGCTCGCGGACGGCTGCCTCGGCCCGGGCGTGGTCGTAGTCCGGGACCTCGTCGGGGTCACGCTCGGGCAGCGACACGGGGTCGGTCATCGAGGAGGCTCGGGTGGGGTGTGGCCCTCGAGGCCGGGGTCGCCGTGGACGTCACCGCCCGCGCCCGGGGGCGTGATGACGACGCCGGCGTCGCTCTCGTCGGGCACGCCGTTGGCCTTGGCCCGCTCGCGGACCTCCTCGGGGATGTCGATGGGCGGGATCTCCGAGGGGCTGCGGTCGGGTGACCCGGTCCACGCGGGACGGTGCTCCTGGAGCCGCAGCGCGGTGAAGACCGCGGCGACCTCCTCCTTGTCCAGCGTCTCCCTGTCGAGCAGCGCCAGCACCAGCGCGTCGAGGACGTCGCGGTTCTCCTCGAGGATGTCGAAGGCCTCCTGGTGGGCCCCGGCCAGCAGCGCCTTGGTCTCCTGGTCGACCTTGGCGGCGACGTCCTCGGAGTAGTTGCGGCTGTGGCCGATGTCGCGCCCCAGGAACGGCTCGGAGTTGGACTCGCCCAGCTTGATCGCGCCGAGCGTCTCGGTCATGCCGTACTGGGTGACCATCGCGCGGGCCAGGTTGGTGGCCTTCTCGATGTCGTTGCCCGCGCCGGTCGTGACGTCGTGGAAGACCATCTCCTCGGCCGCACGGCCCCCCATCATGTAGGCCAGCTTGTCGAGCAGCTCGCTGCGGGTCTGGGAGTACTTGTCCTCGTCGGGCAGCACCATCGTGTATCCCAGGGCCCGGCCCCGCGGGAGGATCGTGACCTTGTGGACCGGGTCGCTGCCGGGCAGGGCCGCGGCCACCAGGGCGTGGCCGCCCTCGTGGTAGGCGGTGACCAGCTTCTCCTTCTCGCTCATCAGCCGCGAGCTGCGCTGGGGACCGGCGATCACGCGGTCGATGGCCTCGTCGAGCGAGGTGTTGTCGATCAGCTTCTGGTCCTGCCGGGCGGTGAGCAGCGCCGCCTCGTTGAGCACGTTGGCCAGGTCGGCGCCGGTGAAGCCCGGCGTACGCCGCGCGACGCTCTTGAGGTCGATGTCGGCGGCCATCGGCTTGCCGCGGGAGTGGACCTTGAGGATCTGGTGGCGGCCGTCGAGGTCGGGGGCGTCGACACCGATCTGGCGGTCGAAGCGGCCGGGACGCAGCAGCGCCGGGTCGAGGACGTCGGGACGGTTGGTCGCGGCGATCAGGATCACGCCGCCGCGGACGTCGAAGCCGTCCATCTCGACCAGCAGCTGGTTGAGGGTCTGCTCACGCTCGTCGTGACCGCCCCCCATGCCGGCGCCGCGGTGCCGGCCGACGGCGTCGATCTCGTCGATGAAGACGATCGCGGGTGCGTTCTCCTTGGCCTGCTCGAACAGGTCACGGACGCGGGAGGCACCGACACCGACGAACATCTCGACGAAGTCGGACCCGGAGATGGAGTAGAACGGGACGCCCGCCTCGCCGGCGACCGCCCGCGCGAGCAGCGTCTTGCCGGTGCCCGGAGGGCCGTAGAGCAGCACGCCCTTGGGGATCTTGGCGCCCACGGCCTGGAACTTGGCGGGCTCCTGCAGGAACTCCTTGATCTCGCCGAGCTCCTCGATCGCCTCGTTGCAGCCGGCGACGTCGGAGAACGTCGTCTTGGGCATGTCCTTGGTGATCAGCTTGGCCTTGGACTTGGCGAACTGCATCACGCCGCGGCCGCCGCCACCCTGCATGTTGTTCATCAGCCAGAGGAACACCAGCACGATCAGCACGATCGGCAGGAACGTCGCCAGGATCGAGCCGATCACGCTCGGCCGCGCGATCTCGGTGGTGTAGGTCTCGACCTCGCCGGCCCTGACCTGCTCCTCGACGGCGTTCTCGATCTCGGCCTGGGTGTCGGTCAGCCAGTAGGCCATGACCTCGTTGCCGCCGCTCTCGCGCTCGACGCCCTCGTCGAGCGTGGCCTCGATGACCTGGTCCCCGTCGATGAACGTGATCTCGGAGACCTCGCCCGACTCGATGTACTCGATCATCCGCGAGGTGGAGATCTCCTCGTGCTCGCCCGTGGGGACGAGGTACTGGAGGGCGAGCAGGACACCGGTCACGGCGAGGATGCCGATGACCCAGCGGTTCAGCAGGATGCGCTTCACGTATTTCTCTCGGGCTCAGGGGCTGCGGGACCGACGACGCTACCGGCCGACGGCAGCCCCCATTCTCGCAGGCTGCCCCAACGGACGCCCAACGAGCGCGGATCGGCCCCGGCCACCCCCGGGACACGGCTGCGTTCTCGGGCTCCCGGCAGACGAGGGCTGTCCCTCTGCCCCCATGGGGGGGCCTCGTTTCGGCGTTGTTGGAGCGATCGATCAACCGCCCTCTTGCTCAACCGCTCCAACAACGCGCTCGGGGCCCCGGTCCAGCCGACGGGCCGTCGGGCGAGGCTCGCTCAGGAGTAGACGTGCGGCGCGAGCGTGCCGATGTCGCGCAGGTTGCGGTAGCGCTCCCGGTAGTCAAGGCCGTAGCCGACGACGAACTCGTTGGGGATGTCCCAGCCCACGTACTTGACCTCGACCGGCATCTGCAGCGCCTCGGGCTTGCGGAGCAGGGTGCAGATCTCGACGCTGGCGGGGGCACGGGAGGCGAGGTTGGACGTCAGCCACGACAGCGTGAGGCCGGTGTCGATGATCTCGTCGACGATGACGACGTGGCGGCCGGTGATGTCGGTGTCGAGGTCCTTGAGGATGCGGACGACGCCGCTGGACTTGGTGCCGGAGCCGTAGGAGGAGATCGCCATCCAGTCCATCTCGAGGTGGCGGGTGAAGCTGCGCGCGAGGTCGGCCATCACCATCACCGCGCCGCGCAGGATGCCGACGATCAGCAGGTCGTGGCCGTCGTAGTCGGCCTCGATCTGCTCGGCCAGCTGGCCCAGGCGCTCCCGGATCTCGGCCTCGGTGAAGAGCACGTTCACGAGGTCGTCTTCGACGTGGGAGGCATCCATGGCGTCAGGATTCCACAGAGGTGCGGCGGAACCGCAGGCGACGGCCGTCCCGCACCGCCGTGACGTGGCCGGGCAGCTGCACCTGCCCGGTGACCTCTCCCGCGGCGAGGTCGGCGAGGGCGCGCACGTGGACGTGGAACAGCTCGGCGTCGCGGGCCCCGGCTTCCAGCGCGGCGAGGCGCAGCACCCGTGAGGCGACCGCGTCGTCGAGCCGGTGGAGCTCCGGCAGCGGCAGCCCGTCCGGGGAGCGCAGCAGCGCGTGCTGGTCGGCCGCCATCCGGTCGAGCGCCTCCATGTCGGGCCGCAGCTGTCCGGCGGTCCGCGCGAGGGTCTCGGCGACCCCGGGTCCGAGCTCGCGCTCCAGCAGCGGCAGCACCGTGTGGCGGACCCGGCTGCGGGTGAACCGCGGGTCGGCGTTGTGGGGGTCGTCCCACCACCGGATCCCCTCCTCCACGCACGCCTGCTCGGTCTCGGACCGGCGGACGTCGAGCAGCGGCCGCACGAACACGTCGTACGACGGGCGCATCCCGGCGATCGAGCGCCCGCCGCTGCCGCGGGTCAGGCCCAGCAGCACGGTCTCGGCCTGGTCGTCGAGGGTGTGGCCCAGCAGCACGCGGCGGGCGCCGACCCGGCCGGCGAGCTCCTCGAGCACGGCGTAGCGGGCCTCCCGGGCGGCCGCC
>CAVRSW010000036.1:0-59118 GCA_963723945.1 uncultured Actinomycetota bacterium | reverse complement strand
TGGTTGGGCAGCGTCTCGAGCACGATGTGCAGCGTGAACCCGCGGAACGCCTCGGCCTGCGGACCGGCGGCGTTGACGATGCCCTTGAGCAGGCAGGGGTACTCCGGCGCGTACTTGGCCAGGACCCGGAGCTGCTGGGCCGACACCTCGCCGAGCCGGATCAGGTTGTCGCCGTTGGTGTCGAGGAAGTCGCGCGAGGTGTCGGCGAACGCGGCGACATCGGTGAACATCGCCCGGACCTTGGCGTCGCGGTCCTCGAGGGTGCCGGTGGTGGTGATCGTGTTGCGCAGGATCTCCGCGATCTGCGGCATCACGTCGGAGTAGGTGTCCGACACCTGGGCGGTGAGCCGGAGGTCGTCGAGGATCTGCGGGACCTGGGGGTTGAGCCGCTTGAGGTAGGAGTCGAGCGTCTCGAGGTTCTCACCCAGCCGCTCGCCCCGGCCCTCGAGCGCGGTGGCGATGGCGTTGAGCGTCATGTTGAGATCGGCCGGCTGCACGGTGCGCAGCAGCGGGTAGAGGTCGGAGAGCACCTTCTCGACCTCGATCGAGACCTCCGTGCGGTCGATGGTCTGCCCGACCTGCAGCGAGTCGCCGGACTCTGCACCCTCGGGGATCTCCAGCGAGACGTACTTCTCGCCGAACAGGGTCTTGGGAACGATCGAGCCGGTGACGTCGGCCGGGATCTGCTCCCGCTCGCCCGGGTAGAGGCCCAGCGTGAGCTCTGCCCCCTCGGCGGTCGCCTGGAAGTCGAGCACCTCGCCGACGATCACGCCACGCACCTTGATGTCGGCACGCTCGGGCAGCTGCAGGCCGATCTTGCTGGTCTGCAGGGTCACCTCGTCGTAGTCGGCGAACTGCTTGGTGAAGATGGCGTACGTCGCGTACACGCCGAGCAGCAGCAGGCACAGGAACAGCACGCCCAGCACCTTCGGGGCACCCAGGATCCTCATCGGCGCCTCACCCCGCCAACCTGACCGTGGTGGTGGTGCCCCAGATGGCCATCGACAGGAACAGGTCGATCACGTTGACGGCGACGATGCTGGTGCGCACCGCGCGACCGACCGCGACGCCCACGCCCGCGGGCCCGCCCGAGGCGTTGTAGCCGTGGTAGCAGTGGATCAGGATCACCGTCACGGCGAACACCAGCACCTTGCCGAAGGACCACAGCACGTCCCCGGGTGGCAGGAACTGGTTGAAGTAGTGGTCGTAGGTCCCCGCGGACTGGCCGTAGAACTGGGTCACGACCAGCCGGCTCGCGAAGTACGACGACAGCAGCCCGATCACGTAGAGCGGGATGATGGCGATCAGGCCGCCGACGACCCGGGTGGCGACCAGGAAGGGCATCGAGGGGATCGCCATCACCTCGAGCGCGTCGACCTCCTCCGAGATCCGCATCGCGCCGAGCTGGGCGGTGAACCCGCAGCCGACCGTCGCGGCGAGCGCGATGCCCGCCACGAGCGGCGCGATCTCGCGGGTGTTGAAGTAGGCCGAGACGAAGCCGGAGAAGGCCGCGGTGCCGAGCTGGTCGAGGGCGGCGTAGCCGGAGAGCCCCACCTGGGCGCCGGTGAAGAACGTCATGCCGAGGATGACCCCGACGGTGCCGCCGATGACCGCGAGCGCACCGCGGCCGAGGGTGACCTCGGCGAGGATCCGCAGGATCTCCTTGCGGTAGCGGCGTACCGACCGGGGCGTCGCCGCAACGACGCCGATGTAGAACGCGAGCTGCCCGCCGAGGTCGTCGAGGGACCGCAGCGGCTTCTGGAGTGCGCTTCGTGGGCTGGCCATCGCGTCAACCTGTCTTCGGGGGCACGATCTGCAGGTAGATCGTGCTGAGGACGAAGTTGACGATGAACAGCAGCAGGAACGTGATCACGACCGACTCGTTGACCGCGTCGCCGACGCCCTTCGGCCCGCCGTCGGCGTGCATGCCCTTGTAGGAGGCCACGATCGCCGCGATCAGGCCGAAGACCAGTGCCTTGATCAGGCCGATCCAGAGGTCGGGCAGCTGGGCGAGGGCCGTGAAGCTGGCCAGGTAGGCGCCGGGCGTGCCGTCCTGGAGGACGACGTTGAAGACGTAGCCACCGGCCACGCCGACGACGCTGACCATGCCGTTGAGGAAGAACGCGACGAGCATGCAGGCGAGGACCCGGGGCACGACGAGGCGCTGGATCGGGTCGATCCCGAGCACCATCATCGCGTCGAGCTCCTCGCGGATCTTGCGGGCGCCGAGGTCGGCGGCGATCGCCGAGCCACCGGCTCCGGCGATCAGCAGGGCGGTGCCGATGGGAGCGGCCTGCTGGACCACGGCGAGCACGGACGCCGAGCCCGTGAACGACTGGGCGCCGAACTGCTTGATCAGCCCGCCCACCTGCAGCGCGATCACCGCGCCGAACGGGATGGCGACCAGCGCGGTCGGGATGATCGTCACCGACGCGATGAACCAGGCCTGCTGGAGGAACTCCCGCAGCTGGAAGGGGCGCTTGAACAGGTTGCGCCCGACGTCGAGCCCGAAGGCGAAGAGCTTGCCTGCCGCTCCGATCGGGCGCAGGGTCGTCGCGGTCACCGACGCCACGTCACGACCCCGTGGTCATGGTCATGTTCTCCTCGAACGAGCCCGGGGGCGGTGTGACCCCGTTCTCGCGGCACCACGCGCCGGGCTCCCGCTGGCTGCGACGCGGGATCCCGTTGGACGGCTCCTGCTGGAGCGGGATCGGGGGCAGCGGCGGCAGCTCCTCGTCCTTCTCGGCCTCGAGCTCGTCGGCGTCCTTCTCCTCCGACATGCCGATCGGGCCGACGCGCTGGGCGTTGAGGAACTGGCGGACGACCGGCTCCTCGGAGGAGAGCAGCATCTCGCGGGGCCCGAACATCGCGAGGTGGCGGTGGTAGAGCAGGCCGATGTTGTCGGGGACGGTGCGGGCGGTGTTGACGTCGTGGGTGACGATCAGGAACGTCGCGTCGATCTGGGCGTTGAGGTCGACGATGAGCTGGTTGAGGAACGCGGTGCGGACCGGGTCGAGGCCGGAGTCGGGCTCGTCGAAGAGCACGATCTCGGGGTCGAGCACGAGCGCACGGGCGAGGCCGGCCCGCTTGCGCATGCCGCCGGAGATCTCGCCGGGGAGCTTGTCCTCGGCGCCGATCAGGCCGACCAGGTCCATCTTCTCCATGACGATGTCGCGGATGTCGCTCTCGGACTTCTTGGTGTGCTCGCGCAGCGGGAAGGCGACGTTGTCGTAGAGGTTCATCGAGCCGAACATCGCGCCGTCCTGGAACAGCACGCCGAACAGCTTGCGGATCTCGTAGAGCTCCTTCTCGGAGCAGCTGGCGATGTCGGTGCCCTCGATGACGATGGAGCCCTTGTCGGGCTTCAGCAGCCCGATCAGGGTCTTCAGGAAGACCGACTTGCCGGTGCCCGAGGGCCCGAGCATCACGCAGATCTCACCGGCCGGGATCGTGAGGGTCACGTCGCCCCAGATCAGCTGGCTGCCGAAGGACTTCGTGAGGTCCGTGACCTGGATCTCGACTCCCATGCCTGGCGCTCCCTCCTCAGCCTCGGGTGTCAGTGCTCTCGCGAGAGAGAGGGGCACGGCAGTTACGTCGTGGTGGCGCCCCACTCGCCAGTAACAACGGGTCCTGACCCGGGAGGTTACGCACAAATTCGGCTCTCGTCATCGCTCCTTGACGGGTCCGTTGTCAGATTGGCGCGATTTGTCCACGCCGGACTCCCCGGGCCTCGCCCGGACATGACGACGGGGCGGGCACCCCATGGGTGCCCGCCCCGTCGTACGGAGCTGCCGGACGGGTCAGGGTCCGGCGGGTGTCACTTGAGGGTGACGGTGGCGCCGGCGCCCTCGAGGGCCTCCTTGGCCTTCTCGGCGGCCTCCTTGGTGGCGTTCTCGAGCACCGTCTTGGGGGCGGACTCGACGAGGTCCTTGGCCTCCTTCAGGCCGAGGGACGTGAGCGCGCGCACCTCCTTGATGACGTTGATCTTCTTGTCGCCAGCAGCCTCGAGGACGACCTCGAACTCGTCCTTCTCGGCAGCGGCCTCGCCGCCGCCCTCGCCGGCACCGGCGGCCGGGGCGGCCGCGACGGCGACCGGAGCGGCGGCGGTGACGCCGAAGGTGTCCTCGAACTGCTTCACGAACTCGCTCAGCTCAATGAGGGTCATCTCCTTGAACGCGTCGAGCAGCTCGTCGGTGGTGAGCTTCGCCATGATTGGCAACCTTTCGTTGTACGTGTACAGGTGGTGGGGTACGTCGGCCCGGGATCAGGCCTCAGTGGACTCGGACTCGGCGGGAGCCTCGTCGGTCGCCTCGGGGGCGGCCTCCTCGGTCTCCGCGGCGGCCGGAGCCTCCTCCTCGGCAGCGACCGGGGTGCCGGCACCACCTGCGAGGGGTTCTGCGGGGTCCTGCCCGGACTCGCTTGCCTTGGCCTGCAGGGCGCCGGCGAGCCGGGCAACCTGCGAGATCGGGGCGTTGAGCAGGTAGACGGCCTGGCTGAGCGACGCGAGCATCGCGCCGGCCAGCTTGCCCATGAGCACCTCGCGCGACTCGAGATCGGCCAGCTTGGCGATCTCGTCGGTGCCGAGGGACTTGCCGTCCAGGACGCCACCCTTGATGACCAGGGTGGGGTTCGCCTTGGCAAAGTCACGCAGGCCCTTGGCCGCCTCGACCACGTCGCCGCTGATGAAGGCGATGGCGGTCGGACCGACCAGGAGGTCCTCGAAGCCGTCGATCCCCGCCTCGGAGGCGGCGATCTTGGCGAGCGTGTTCTTGACCACGGCGTAGTGCGCGTTCTCGCCGAGCGAGCGCCGCAGGTCCTGCAGCTGCTTGACGGAGAGACCGCGGTACTCGGTCAGCACGGCACCCGTGGACTCGTTGAAGGACTCAACGATCTCCGCGACGGCCGCTTGCTTGTCTGCCCGCGCCATGGGTCTCCTCTCAGAAGTGAGACCGTGGTTCCGGGAGCGGCCCCGTACGTACGAACGCCCCGAGCGCAGGCTCAGGGCGTGGACACGGCTTCGCGAGGAAGGTGCTGCTCTGTCACCTGCGCTGGCCGTCCGCGGCTGCGGAACCTTCGGCCCCTGGACGGGACCACCGGCGGTCTCTGGTTACGGGGACCCACTGTAGGGGTGAGCCGATCCCCGGTCCAAATCGGTGGCCCCGGACGACACCGGCCCCGCACCTCCGGGGAGGGCGGGGCCGGCGTACGCGCGGGACCGGAGGTCACTCGGCGGTGGCGTCCGCGGTGTCGTCAGCGGCGACGTTCTTGACCCGGTTGGGGTCCACCGGCACGCCGGGGCCCATCGTGGTCGAGAGGGTCACCTTCTTGATGTAGCGGCCCTTGGAGCTGGCCGGCTTGAGCCGCAGCACCTCCTCGAGGGCGGCGGCGTAGTTCTCGGCCAGCGCGACCTCGGAGAACGACGCCTTGCCGATGATGAAGTGCAGGTTGGCGTGGCGGTCGACGCGGAACTCGATCTTGCCGCCCTTGATGTCCGTCACAGCCTTGGCCGGGTCGGGGGTGACGGTGCCGGTCTTGGGGTTCGGCATCAGGCCACGCGGGCCGAGGACGCGACCGAGGCGGCCGACCTTGCCCATCATGTCGGGGGTAGCGACGACGGCGTCGAAGTCGAGCCAGCCGCCGGACACCTTCTCGATCAGCTCGTCGCCACCGACGACGTCGGCGCCGGCCTCACGGGCGGCCTCGGCCTTGTCGCCACCGGCGAACACCAGCACACGGGCGGTCTTGCCGGTGCCGTGCGGGAGGTTGACGGTGCCGCGCACCATCTGGTCGGCCTTGCGGGGGTCGACGCCGAGACGCATCACGACGTCCACGGTCTCGTCGAACTTCTTCTTCGAGCCGCCCTTGGCGATCTTGATCGCGGCCAGCGGTGCGTAGAGCTCGTCCTGGGAGATCTGCTCCGCCGCGGCGCGGTAGGTCTTGCTGCGCTGCATGTGTTTTCCGTTTCTACGAAAGTGTGGTCTTCGGGCCAGCGCGGCCCTGCCACTGTGGTCGGTCGGTCCGGTCGATCAGTCGGTGGTGACGCCCATGGAGCGGGCGGTGCCCTCGACGATCTTCATCGCTGCGTCGATGTCGTTGGCGTTGAGGTCCGGCAGCTTGGTCTGGGCGATCTCGCGCACCTGGTCCTTGGTCAGCTTGCCGACCTTCTCCTTGTGCGGGACGCCCGAGCCCTTCTGCAGGCCCGCGGCCTTCTTGATCAGCTCAGCGGCCGGCGGCGTCTTGGTGATGAACGTGAACGACCGGTCCTCGTAGATGGTGATCTCCACGGGGATGACGTTGCCGCGCATGGACTCCGTCTGGGCGTTGTAGGCCTTGCAGAAGTCCATGATGTTGACGCCGTGCGGACCGAGCGCGGTACCGACGGGCGGGGCCGGCGTCGCGGCGCCGGCCTGCAGCTGCACCTTGACGAGTGCAGCGACCTTCTTCTTGGGAGGCATTGCCTGTCCTGTCCTTCGTGTCGTACGTCGTGGTCATGCGGGCCGGACCGGCCCTGCCACCTGGGTGTTGCCGGGCCTCAGACCTTCTGGATCTGGCTGAAGCTCAGCTCGACCGGGGTCTCCCGGCCGAAGATCTCGACGAGGGCCTTGACCCTCTGGGTGTCCGCGTTGATCTCGGTGATCGTCGCGTGCAGCGTGGCGAACGGCCCGTCGACCACCATCACCGAGTCGGAGACGGAGAAGTCGGCGACCTCGACCGGCCGCTTCGCGGGCTGCGCGCCGCCACCGGAGCCGTCGCCCGAGGGGGCAGCCTCGGTCTCGGGGGCGGTGAAGGTCGGGGCGAGCCAGTTCTCGACCTCGCCCAAGCTCAGCGGCACCGGCTGGTGGGCGTGGCCCACGAACCCGGTCACCGACGGCGTGTGGCGTACGGCGGACCAGGACTCGTCGGTGAGGTCCATGCGGACCAGGACGTAGCCGGCGAACCGGGTGCGGTTGACCATCTTGCGCTGGCCGTTCTTGATCTCCGCGACGTCCTCGGTGGGGACCACGACCTCGTGGATGTAGTCCTCCATGTTCAAGGAGATGATCCGGTTCTCGAGGTTGGACTTCACCCGCTTCTCCATGCCGGAGTACGTGTGCACCACGAACCACTCGCCGGGCTTGGCCAGCAGCTCGCGGCGGAACGCCTCGAGCGGGTCGTCGTCGGCCACCTCGTCGGTCGCGGACTCCTCCGCGGCCGGCTCCTCGGCCTCATCGGCGGCGTCACCGGCGGCGTCACCGGCGGGGCCATCGGCGGGGTCGTCCGCGGGGGCCGCCTCGACACCCTCGCCCTCGGCGGGGGTCTCGTCGGCGACCGTCTCCGGGCCTGCCTCGGCCGCGGTGGCCTCGGGGGCCTCCTCGACCTGCTCGACCTCGTCGTGCTGCTGCTCCGACACGTGCTGCTCCGTCATTCGCTCATCTCGTTCGTCCGGTGGTACCGGGGCGTGGGGTGGGCGCTCGGCCCCGGTCAGTCCCAGTGGTGGGCTCAGGAGTCGCCTCGCGTGAAGAGCTCGAAGACGAGCTCCCCGAACGCCAGGTCGAGTGCGGACACCAGGACCATGAAGAAGGCCACGAACACCAACGTCACGATGAAGTAGGTGACCAGCTGCTCCTGGGTCGGCCAGACGACCTTCCGCAGCTCGGCGATGACCTGCCGGTAGAACGTGACCGGACTGGTCCGCTGCCGGGTGTCGTCGCGGCGATCCGCTCGACTGTCTGTCATCGCAGCCCCTTCCTCGTCTCTCGCTGGTGGCCACGTGGGCCTCGATCTTTCGTCAGGACCTTCCGGTCCTCGCAGGGCACGAGGGACTTGAACCCCCAACCTTCGGTTTTGGAGACCGATGCTCTGCCAGTTGAGCTAGTGCCCTAGACGTGGCGACCCCGGTCCCGCGGGACCACCCTTCCGAGGGCAGGCCGAAGCATGGGGGAAGTCCACCATCGGTGGAGTCTACGTGCTGCACCTCGCCCCCGTCCAAACGCGTCCCGCGCCTACGATGGGCTCCATGACGAGCCCTGCGACCTCCCCTCGTGCCCGACGCGTCTCCCAGCGGCTCGGCGCCATCGCCGAGTCCGCCACGCTCAAGGTCGACGCCAAGGCCAAGGCACTCAAGGCCGAGGGCCGCCCGGTGATCGGCTTCGGCGCCGGGGAGCCCGACTTCCCGACCCCCGACTACGTCGTCGAGGCCGCCGTCGACGCCTGCCGCGACCCCCGCAACCACCGCTACACCCCGGCGGGCGGGCTGCCCGAGCTCAAGAAGGCGATCGTCGCCAAGACCCTGAGGGACAGCGGCCTGGAGGTCGAGCCGGCGCAGGTCCTGGTGACCAACGGCGGCAAGCATGCCATCTACGACGCGTTCGCGGCGATGCTCGACCCGGGCGACGAGGTGATCGTGCCGGCGCCGTACTGGACGACCTACCCGGAGGCGATCCGGCTGGCCGGCGGCGTGCCCGTCGAGGTGCTGGCCGACGAGACCCAGGACTACAAGGTCACGGTGGACCAGCTCGAGGCCGCGCTCACGCCCCAGACCAAGGTGCTGCTGTTCGTCTCGCCGTCCAACCCGACCGGCGCCGTCTACACCGCCGACGAGATCCGCGCGATCGGCCGCTGGGTCGAGGACCACGAGCTGTGGGTGCTGACCGACGAGATCTACGAGCACCTCGTCTACGACGGCGTCGAGACCGGGTCGATGCCGGTGTTGTGCCCCGAGCTGCAGGACAACTGCGTGGTCGTCAACGGCGTGGCGAAGACGTACGCGATGACCGGCTGGCGGGTCGGCTGGATGATCGGGCCGACCGACCTGGTCAAGGCGGCCACCAACCTGCAGTCGCACGCGACCTCCAACGTGTCCAACGTCGCCCAGCGCGCGGCGATCGCCGCCGTGTCGGGCGACCTCGCCGCCGTCGAGGAGATGAAGACCGCGTTCGACCGGCGCCGCCGGACCATCGTCTCCATGCTCAACGAGATCGAGGGCGTGGAGTGCCCGACGCCGCACGGTGCGTTCTACGCCTACCCCTCCGTGAAGGGGCTGCTGGGGCGCGAGCACGACGGCACCCGGGTCGAGACCTCCGCCGACCTGGCCGAGCTCATCCTGGAGAAGGCCGAGGTCGCGGTGGTGCCCGGCGAGGCCTTCGGCTCCCCCGGTTACCTCCGGCTGTCCTACGCCCTCGGTGACGACGACCTGGCCGAGGGCATCACCCGCCTCCAGAAGCTCTTCGCCTGAGTGGCCGACTCGCGCGGGCCGCAGGGGCCGCGACCTTGACGAGCGCGCAGCGCGAGGGGCGTCAGGTGCGTCCGACGCAATCCGCAACCATCCGAGCGCGAAGCGCGAGGGGTGGAGATGGGTTTCGGCAGAGGCCGCTCGCGACCCTGCCAAAAGCCCATCTCCACCTGCACTTCACCGGCTCCATGCGTCACCACACCCTGCTCGAGCTCGCCGAGCGCGACGGCATCCACCTGCCCGACTCGCTGGTGAGCGAGTGGCCGCCGCAGCTGTCGGCGGCCGACGAGAAGGGCTGGTTCCGGTTCCAGCGGCTCTACGACGTCGCGCGGTCGGTGCTGCGCACCGAGGACGACGTACGCCGGCTCGTACGTGAGGCGGCCGAGGACGACGTCCGCGACGGCGGCCGGTGGCTGGAGATCCAGGTCGACCCGTCGGGCTACGCGGCCCGCTTCGGCGGGATCACCGCCTTCACCGACCTGGTGCTCGACGCCGTGGTCGAGGCGTCGCGCGACACCGGTCTCGGCATCGCCCTGGTCGTGGCGGCCAACCGCACCCGGCACCCGCTCGACGCCCGGACCCTGGCCCGGCTCGCCGCCCAGTACGCCGGCCGCGGCGTCGTCGGGTTCGGGCTGTCCAACGACGAGCGGCGGGGCGCCACGGCGGACTTCGGCCCGGCCTTCGCGATCGCCGACCGGGCCGGGCTGCTGCTGGTGCCCCACGCCGGCGAGCTGCGGGGGGCCGGCCACGTGCGGACCTGCCTCGACACGCTCCACCCGGGACGGCTCGGCCACGGCGTCCGCTCGGTCGAGGACCCCGGCCTGCTCGAGGAGGTCGTCGAGGCCGGCATCGCCCTCGAGGTCTGCCCGGTCTCGAACGTCGCGCTCGGGGTCTACTCCGACCTGACCTCGGTGCCGCTCCCCCAGCTGCTCGCCGCCGGTGCCACGGTCGCCCTCGGCGCGGACGACCCGTTGCTCTTCGGGTCACGCCTGGCCGGGCAGTACGCGACCATGCGCGCCGCCCACGAGCTCACCGACGTCCAGCTCGCCGAGCTGGCCCGGATGTCCTTCCGCGCCTCGCGCGCCCCCTCCGACCTGGTCGCGTCCGCCCTCGCGGCCATCGACGCCTGGCTGGCCGCACCCGCCTGAGGGACTTGCCGGAACAGCAAGAGGAGTTGCCCGGCTCCAGCGCGGCACGCAGGCTGGCGTCATGACCGAGCACCAGCACACCCACCCGCAGCCGCGGGCCCACGACCACGACCTCCCGGACGACGCCGTCGCGTTCTGGGAGGAGAAGTACGCCGGCAGCACCGGCGTCTGGTCGGGCGAGCCCAACCGGGCGCTGGTCGACGAGGCCTCGGACCTGTCGCCCGGCCACGCGCTGGACCTCGGGTGCGGGGAGGGAGGGGACGCCCTCTGGCTCGCCGCGCGGGGCTGGACCGTCACCGGGCTCGACCTGTCCCCGACGGCCCTGGCCCGGGCCGAGGCCGCCACCCGGGCGACCGGCCTCGCCGACCGGGTCCGGTGGGAGGTGGCCGACCTCGCCGACCCGGCGACCTGGCCCGGCGACGGCCCGTACGACCTGGTGACCGCGTGCTTCCTGCAGACCCCTCTGGAGTTCCCGCGCACCGACGTGCTGCGCCGCGCGGCCGGGCTGGTCACGCCGGGCGGCCACCTGCTGGTGGTCGCGCACGCCGCACCGCCCCCATGGGCGGACCTTCCGCCCGGGCGGGTCGACGAGTTCCACCCTGCCGAGCGCGAGCTCGCCGACCTCGCGCTCGACGCCACGTGGGAGGTGCTCGTCGCCGAGGACCGGGCGCGCGAGGCCACCGGCCCGGACGGGCAGCCGGGATCGCTGCTCGACAGCGTGGTCCGAGCCCGACGCCGCTGACCCGGCTCAGAGCTCGCAGCCGACCAGCACCGGCTCGTTGACCAGCCGGATGCCGTACGCCGCCTCGACGCCGTCGCGCACCTGCCGAGCGAGGTCGAGCAGCTCGGCCGTCGTGGCGCCACCGCGGTTGGTGAGCGCGAGCGTGTGCTTGGAGGAGAGCCGTACCCGGCCGGCGCCGTACCCCTTCCCGAATCCGGCTCGCTCGATCAGCCACGCAGCGCTGGTCTTGACCCGACCGTCGGGCTGCGGCCAGGCCGGCGCGTCGTCGGGCAGCGCCCCGGCGTCGACCACCGGGTTGGTGAAGAACGAGCCGGCGCTCCACGTGTCGTGGTCGTCGGCGTCGAGCACCATGCCCTTGCCGCCAC
This sequence comes from uncultured Actinomycetota bacterium, assembly GCA_963723945.1. Classification (GTDB taxonomy): domain Bacteria; phylum Actinomycetota; class Actinomycetes; order Propionibacteriales; family Nocardioidaceae; genus Nocardioides. The sequence continues at coordinate 47,652 of CAVRSW010000036.1, read as the reverse complement.
GCAGCGCCAGCACGGCGGCGCGGACCTGCTCCAGCGGCGCCCGCTCGCCCTGCTCGATCCCGAGCTTCCGCGAGAGCTCGGCGTAGGTCACCGAGGTGCCGAGGCTGCCCTGGGCGAGCTGGAAGGTGACGTCGAGGACGACGTGGCGACCGGGGTCGGCCTTGAAGCGGGAGTGGCGGTAGCCGAAGCCGCAGTCGGCGTTGGCGAAGGTCCGGACACCGTGCAGGCGGCGGTCCCAGACCCGGACGCTCGCGACGGTCTGGGAGACCTCCTGGCCGTAGGCGCCGACGTTCTGGATCGGGGTCGCGCCGACCGAGCCGGGGATGCCGGAGAGTGCCTCGACGCCGACCCAGCCTCGTGCCACCGCGGTGGCGACCAGGTCGTCCCAGCCCTCCCCCGCCGCGACGGCCACCATCACGCCGCCGCACGAGGCACCGTCCTCCACGTCGGGCCGGACGCCGCGGGTCGCGACCTCGACGACCACCCCGTCGAACCCCTCGTCGGCGACCACGACGTTGCTGCCGCCCCCGAGGACCAGCACCGGCTCGCCGGACCGGTCCGCGGCGTCGACGGCCTCGACCAGCTGGGCCTCGGTCGTCGCGGTGACCCAGCGGCGGGCCGGTCCGCCCAGGCGGAGCGTGGTGCGGTCGCGCAGCAGGTGCCTCGACTCAGGCACGGACCACGGCCTTCGGCATCCCGAGCACCTTCTGCCCCTCGCACGTCACCTCGAGCGCCAGCGTCGCCAGCCCGTCGTCGACGGCCTTGACCGTGCCGGCCACGACCACGGTGGCGCCGCCCTCGGCGGGCACGACGACCGGGTTGGTGAACTTGCAGCCGAGGTCGACCACCTCGGCGCCGCCGGTCCAGTCGGCCACGGCGCGAGCGGCCAGCGCGAGGGTGTACATGCCGTGGGCGATGACGCCGGGCAGCCCGACGGAGGCCGCCACCTGCTCGTCCTGGTGGATCGGGTTGTGGTCGCCGCTCGCCTCGGCGTACCGCACGAGGTCGGCGCGGGTCACGGTGTACTCGCGGGGCTCGAGGGCCGCTCCGGGGGTCAGTCCGCTCATCAGGACGCTCCCTTGTGGACCAGGGTGGCGCCGGTGGTGCAGACGACGGCCCCGTCGGCGTCGGTGACCTCGCTGGTGGTCCCGATGATGTCGGCGCCGCCGATCTGGCGCAGGCTCGCGACCGTCAGCGTCGCGGTCAGGACGTCGCCCGGCACGACGGGCCGCGCGTACGAGAACTTCTGCTCGCCGTGGACGATCCGGAACAGGTCGACCTGCTCGGCCTCGAGGAAGGCGTTCATGGCGCCGAAGGCCAGCACGATCGGGTACGTCGCGGGCGCCGGCCCGCCGTCGTAACCGCCTCCGGCGGACTCGGCGAAGGCGCGGACGTGGTCCTCGGTCACCTCGTGGGGCGGGGTGGGCGGGAAGGACCGCCCGACGAGCGACTGGTCGATCGGCATGGGTCGACCCTAGTCGGGTCCGGCTCCGGAGCGCACGGCGTGGGGCGACCCGTCGAGGAGGGCCCGCGACCGGCCCGAAGAGGTCGGGCCGGGACCCGTACGCCCCCGAAACGCGAGCGACCCGTCCGGGAGCCGGACGGGTCGGTCGGTAGCGGCCCCGAGGGGCCTGCCGGGCGGCGCGTCAGTGGGTCTCGCGGTGGCGAGACCGGGTCAGCGCGTTTCCTTGTGCTCGGTGTGCTTGCGGCAGCGCGGGCAGAACTTCGCCAGCTCGATCCGGTCGGGGTTGTTGCGCCGGTTCTTCTTGGTGATGTAGTTGCGCTCCTTGCACTCCTGGCACGCCAGGGTGATCTTGGGGCGAACGTCGGAGCTCTTGCTGGCCACGGGAAGTCCTTCTGTCGGGTGCTGCTGTACGTCGTCTGTAGCGGGGGCGGGACTCGAACCCGCGACACCACGATTATGAGCCGTGTGCTCTAACCACCTGAGCTACCCCGCCATTCCGGGGCGGGGCGCTCCTGCAGCAACCGGCCGGTGACCCCACCCAGAGCCCCTTTACGGAATCGAACCGTAGACCTTCTCCTTACCATGGAGACGCTCTGCCGACTGAGCTAAAGGGGCAACGACGGAGAACACTACACACTCCCCCGAAGGTTCGAGAAATCGGCTGCGACCGTCTCCGGCACCCCGAATTCGGGCGTCGATCCGGGCCGACGGACGGGCCTCCTCGAGCTCGAGGGGGAGCTCCAGCAGGGTCGCCTCCCGGCCCGCGCCGGTGCCGAACATCAAGCCCCGGGGCCGGCCTGCGGGGAGGGTGGCGAGGGGCAGGCTGACGGCCGGTTTCCCCGGTCGGGTTTCCCCGGTCGGTTTCCCCGTGGGGGGAAACCCCGGGTTTGTGGCGGATGTTTTCCCCTCAAAGCCACAGTTTCCCCGGTCGGCCGGGGAAACCGCGCCGCCCCGGCTACCCGACCCCACGCCGGTGACACCCCACCAGGTGGTTGTCGACCAGGCCGACGGCCTCCATCAGGGCGTACATGGTGGTGGGGCCGACGAAGACGAAGCCCTGCTTCTTCAGCGCCTTCGACAGGGCGACGGACTCCGCCGAGGTGGTCGCCACCTCCTCGGTGGTCCGGGGCGCCGGCTGCTGGTCGGGCCGGAAGCCGGCGACGAACGACTCCAGCCCACCGGAGTCGCGCAGCGAGACGGTGGCCGCGGCGTTGGTGATGGCGGCGTCGACCTTGAGCCGGTTGCGGACGATGCCGGCGTCGGCCATCAGCCGCGCCCGGTCGGTGTCGCCGAAGGCCGCGACGGTGTCGGCGTCGAACCCGGCGAAGGCCGCCCGGAAGTTCTCGCGCTTGGCCAGGATGGTGCGCCACGACAGCCCGGACTGGAACGCCTCCAGGGTGAGCCGCTCGAGGTGGGAGGCCTCGCCGCTGATCGGCACCGCCCCACTCGGTGTCGTGGTAGTCGCGCAGCAGCGGGTCGGTGGCACCCCAGGGGCAGCGGGCGACGCCATCGGCCCCGGTGACCGGTCCGGCCACGTCAGCGGCGCTCGCGCAGCCGCACCTGCGGCATGGGCGGGGCGGGGATCGGCGGCAGCGGGTGGTCCACCACGCCGAAGCGCCCGTCGGCGACGGTCCGGCTGTCGTCGACGACCGCGCCGTCGCGGGTGATCTGGCGCTGCCACTCCTCGCGGTAGCCGACGACCTCCTCGTGGGTACGCCCGACGAAGTTCCACCACATGACGATCGACTCGCCGAAGGGTGGTCCTCCGAGCAGCAGCAGCCGCACCGGCTCGGCGCCGGCGACCAGCCGCAGCGTCGTAGGGCCGGGGGCGGTGCAGGCGAGGTCGTCCTGCTTGACCTCGGTCCCGTCCAGGGTGACGACCCCGGAGTCGACCAGGACGCCGTGCTCGAAGTCGTCGGCCACGTCGAGCTCGAGGGTGGTCCCGGGGGCGAGCAGCAGCTCGGCGCCGAGCAGGGGCGTGTGGGTCGGCACCGGGGAGGTCTGCCCGAGCAGCGAGCCGAGGAACACCCGCGCCTCCCAGCCCTCGCCGCGCACCGGCTCGGGAGCGTGGTGGTCGAACCCCGGCTCCACGTGGCGCGACGCCTCGGGCAGCGCGACCCAGAGCTGGGCTCCGTGGAGGACGTCGGTGCCGGGCGTCGACACCTCGGAGTGGCTGATGCCGCGACCGGCGGTCATCAGGTTGACCTCGCCGGGCCGCACCATCGCGTGGTTCCCGGCGCTGTCGGTGTGCTCGACCTCACCGGTGAACAACCAGCTCACGGTCTGCAGCCCGGTGTGCGGGTGGGGTGCCACCGACATCCCGCCGGTGTCGGCGACGTGGTCGGGCCCGTAGTGGTCCACGAAGCACCAGGCCCCGATCAGCGAGCGGTGCCGCTGCGGGAGCGTACGTCGTACCCGCATCGCGCGCGGCCCGCCCAGCGGGACCTCCCGCGGCGGCAGCACCTCGACGCCCTCGGCGGCCGCGCACGGGTCGAGGACCAGCTCGTCGGGGTCGCGCTCGGGGTTGGTCATCAGGAGAGCTGCTCGGGTTGCGGGGCTCGTTTGGTGTCGGTACCGGCCGGGGAGCCCTCGCGCGTCCCCTCGTCGCTGCGGATGCTCGCGTGGTGGGCTTCGCTGACGTCCTGTTCGCGTGGGGACCAGCCGCACCACCACCGACTTCGACGACGGGCTGTTGCTGCCCTCGGCCACGTGGTCCAGCGCGATCAGCGGGTTGGTCTCGGGGTAGTAGGCCGCGGCGCACCCGCGCGGCTGGTCGTAGGCGACGACGCGGAACTCCGGGACCCGGCGCTCGCCGTCCTCCCACTCGCTGACCAGGTCGACGTGGCCACCGTCGGTCAGCCCGAGCGAGGCGATGTCGTCGGGGTGCACGAACACGACGCGTCGACCACCCTTCACCCCGCGGTAGCGGTCGTCGAGGCCGTAGATCGTGGTGTTGAACTGGTCGTGCGAGCGCAGCGTCTGGAGCAGCAGCCTGCCCTCCGGCACGTGCAGCACGTCGGTCGGGCTGACGCTGAACTTCGCCCGACCGACGTCGGTGTCGAAGGTGCGCGAGTCGTTGGGCGGGTGGGGCAGCACGAAGCCGCCGGGCTGGTCCACCTTCTCGTCGTAGGCCTCGCAGCCGGGGACGACCCGCGAGATGCGCCGGCGGATCTCGGTGTAGTCGTCGCGCAGCTCCGCCCACGGGACGAGGTGGTCCTCCCCCAGGGTCGCCAGCGCCAGGCTGCACACGATGTCGACCTCGGAGCGCAGGTAGGTCGAGGCGGGCTCGAGCGGACCCTGCGAGGCGTGGACGGCGGACACCGAGTCCTCGACGGTCACCCGCTGCGGGCGGCCACCGGTGAGGTCCTTCTCGCTGCGACCGAGCGCGGGCAGGATCAGCGCCTCGCGGCCGTGGACGACGTGGGAGCGGTTGAGCTTGGTGGAGACGTGGACGGTGAGCTCGGCCCCTCGCATCGCCTCCTCGGTGACGGTGGTGTCGGAGACCGCGGAGACGAAGTTGCCTCCCATCGCGAAGAAGACGCGTGCCTTCCGGTCCCGCAGCGCCTTGACCGCGTTCACCGTGTCGTAGCCGTGGGCCCGTGGCGGGTCGATCCCGAACTCCTGCTGCAGCGCGTCGAGGAAGTGGTCGGGCACCCGCTCCCAGATCCCCATCGTCCGATCACCCTGGACGTTTGAGTGGCCGCGTACCGGGCACAGCCCGGCGCCGGGCTTGCCGAGGTTCCCCTGGAGGAACGCGAGGTTGGCGATCTCCTTGATGGTGGCGACCGCGTTCCGGTGCTGGGTGATGCCCATCGCCCAGCAGAAGACCGTCGCCGCGGAGCCGCGCAACATCTCGGCCGCCTCCCGGATCTGCTCGCGGTCGAGGCCGGTCGCACGGTCGACGGCGTCCCAGTCGAGGTCACGGATGTGGGCCGCCCACTCCTCGAAGCCGTGTGTGTGACGCTCGACGAAGTCGCGGTCGATCGCGTCCCACTCCAGGAGGTGGAAGGCCAGCGCCTGCATCAGCGCGAGGTCGCCGTTGATCCGTACCGGGAGGTGCAGGTCGGCCAGCCCGGTGCCGCGCCCGGCGAGGCCCCGGGCCTTCTGCGGGTTCTTGAACCGCACCAGCCCGGCCTCGCGCAGCGGGTTGATCGCGACGATCTTCGCGCCGTTTCGCTTGGCCTTCTCGAGCGCGGTGAGCATGCGCGGGTGGTTGGTGCCGGGGTTCTGGCCCATGATCACGAGCAGCTCGGCGTTCTCGACGTCGCGCAGGCTCACCGATCCCTTGCCGATGCCGATCACCTCGGCCAGCGCCACGCTCGTGGACTCATGGCACATGTTGGAGCAGTCCGGCAGGTTGTTGGTGCCGAAGGAACGGGCGAACAGCTGGTAGGTGAACGCCGCCTCGTTGGAGGTCTTCCCCGAGGTGTAGAAGATGGCCTCGTCCGGGCTCGCCAGGTCGCGCAGCCGCCTGCCGATCATGGCGAACGCCTCGTCCCAGTCGATCGGCTCGTAGTGGGTCGCCCCCTCGCGCAGCACCATCGGCTGCGTGATCCGGCCCTGCTGCCCGAGCCAGTAGTCGGTGCGCTCGTGGAGCTCGCTCATGGGGTGGGCGGCGAAGAACTCCGGCCCCACGGTCCGCTTCGTCGCCTCCTCGGTGACCGCCTTGGCGCCGTTCTCGCAGAACTCCGCCGTGTGCCGGTGCGCGGGGTCCGGGTCGGGCCACGCGCAGCCCTGGCAGTCGAACCCGTCGACCTGGTTGAGCTTGAGCAGGGTCCGCGCCGACCGCATGACGCCCATCTGCTCCACGGCCCGCTTCATGGCGACGGCGACGGCGGTGACCCCCGCAGCGGACTGCTCGGCTCCCTCGATCTCCAGATCGGCCTCGTCGATGTCCCGGGACGGAGGGCGGCGGCTCATGCCCCCATCCTCACGCGGGGGTCAAGCGCGCGGCCGGGCGCCCCGTGTCAGTAGCCGCTGCCGGTCTTGACCTGCTTCCGCTCGATCTGGCTGATGCCGCCCTTCGCGTCCAGGGTCGTGCACGCGTCTGCTATGTCCTGGATCAGCTGGTCGACCTGCGCCCGGCTCATCGTCTCCTTGACCAGCGCCCGCAGGATCTTCACGTCCTGCGCGTCCGGCGGAAGCGTGTACGCCGGCACCATCCAGCCGCGCTCCGCGGACAGCTGCCAGGCGATGTCGGACTCGTCGTACGACGGGTGGCCGCCGGCCAGCCGGAACGCGACCAGCGGGAGCTGCTCCTTCCCCTCGCCGATGACCTCGAACCGCCCGCTCGCGCGCAGCCCGTCGGCGAGCGCGTGGGCGTTGGTCTGCATCTGCCGCATCACGTAGGTGTAGCCCTGTCGTCCGAGCCGGACGAAGTTGTAGTACTGCGCCAGCACCATCGAGGCGCCCGTGGAGAAGTTGAGGGTGAACGTGGCATCGGTCTTCCCCAGGTAGTTCTCGTAGAAGACCAGGTCCTGGGCGAGGTCCGACTCCTCGCGGAAGACCAGCCAGCCGATGCCGGGGTAGACCAGGCCGTACTTGTGGCCCGAGACGTTGATCGAGCGCACCTGCTCGAGCCGGAAGTCCCACGGCGAGTCCGGGTACAGGAACGGCCAGACGAAACCGCCGCTCGCGCCGTCGACGTGCAGCGGGATGTCGAGGTCGCGCTTCTCGCGGACGTCCAGCAGCAGTGCGTTGATCCCGACGATGTCGTCCATGTGGCCGGTGAACGTGGTGCCGAGGACCCCCACCACCCCGATCGTGTTCTCGTCCAGGTGCGGCTCCACGTCGTCAGGGCCGATCGTGTACTTGCCCTCGGCCAGCGGCACGATCCGCGGCTCGACGTCGAAGTAGCGGCAGAACTTCTCCCACACGACGTGCACGTCGCCCCCGAAGACCAGGTTGGGCCGGTCGACCGGGAGGTTCGCGGCCTGCCGGCGTTCCCGCCACTTCCACTTCAGCGAGAGCGCACCCAGCATGATCGCCTCGGACGACCCCTGGGTCCGGCACCCGGTGGTCGGGCCGGGAGCGTGGAACAGGTCGGCCAGCATCCGGACGCACCGCTGCTCGATCTCCGCCGAGATCGGGTACTCCGCGTGGTCGATGAAGTTGCGGTGCAGGTTCTCCGCGATGATCCGTTGCGCCTCCGGCTCCATCCAGGTGGTGACGAACGTGGCCAGGTTGCGCTGCGGGTCGCCGTCCATCGCGAGGTCCACGTCCACCAGGCGCATGGCGTCCGTCGGGGACATACCGCCCTCCGGGAACGTCTCGGACGGGGCGGCCTCGGTCAGGAAACGGTTGCCGAAGAGCGCGGCTCCCTCGGCGTCGACGAGCTCGGTGTGGGTCATGTCCCGAGCGCAGCATGCCGCAGGGTCCGCAGGCCTCCCCCGGTCTGGATGATCCCCGCGACCGCGAAGCAGGCGGCGCCGGCGAAGGTCCCCCAGTTCACCAGGCCGACGTTGACCGACTCCGAGGTCGCCGGGCGTACGAACGAGGCCAGGCCCGCGAGGAAGAACAGGACCGATCCGACCTGGTTGATCGCGACGATCCACCAGTTCACGTCCCCCGCCAGCAGCCGGACCCGGCCCTGTCCGACCGAGAGCATCGCGAGGTGCCCGGACACGAGGAAGCAGACGCAGCCGAGGATGTCCGGCAGCCAGATCCAGCCGTCGGACTGCCGCGGCGTGAGACCCTCGGCGAAGGCCGCCACCAGGCTGACCGCGAACAGCAGCGTGCCCACGAACAGGACGACGGCGCTCTGCCAGTCCCGCGACCGAGCGGTCGCGGCCACGACCGACAGCCAGCCGCCGAGGCTGAAGAAGACGCCGCCGACCAGGTACGTGACGTTCACAGCGATGAGCTCCGCCCCGTTCTCGGCCAGGAACGCTCCCACTGAGAACAGGGAGCCGCCGAGGGTGAACGCGGCGCCGGCGAGGACGCCGTCGCGGGCTGCACGACGACTCGGTGGGGTCACGAGTTGGAGTAGACCGCCGGACCTCCGTCGCCGTCCCCGCCCGTTTCGGGCCCCCTGCCGGCCCAGGTCCAGGCGTACGCCGGGTCCTCCGCCGCGACCCCGCCCTCACCGAGCTCGAGCGGCTTGAAGGTGTCGACCATGACCGCCGACTCCTCGAAGTAGTCGACGCCCAGCGAGGCCTCGATCGCGCTCGGCTGGGGGCCGTGGGCGTGGCCGCCGGGGTGCAGCGAGATCGAGCCGACGTTGATGCCCGAGCCCTTGCGCGCCTCGTAGTCGCCGCCGACGTAGAACATGACCTCGTCGGAGTCGACGTTGGAGTGGTAGTAGGGCACCGGGATCGCGAGCTCGTGGTAGTCGACCTTGCGCGGCAGGAAGTTGCAGACCACGAAGTTCCAGCCCTCGAAGACCTGGTGGACCGGCGGCGGCTGGTGCACCTTGCCCGTGATCGGCATGTAGTCGTCGATGTTGAGCGTGTACGGGTAGAGGCAGCCGTCCCAGCCCACCACGTCGAACGGGTGCGTGGCGTAGGTCAGCCGGCTGCCGACGACGCCGGCCGACGTGCGGTGCTTGACCAGCACCTCGACGTCGGCGCCGTCCGCCTGGTGGGTCGCGCTCGGACCGTGCAGGTCGCGCTCGCAGTACGGCGCGTGCTCGAGCAGCTGCCCGAAGCGGCTGAGGTAGCGCTTGGGGGGGTGGAGGTGGCTGTTGGCCTCGATCGCGTAGAGCCGGCACGGCTCGGCGGGCACCCACCGGTGGTCGGTCGCCCGCGGCACGACGACGTAGTCGCCGGCGCGGTAGGGCACCACGCCGAAGACCGTCTCGACGGTGCCGGACCCCTCCTGCACGAACACGCACTCGTCACCGATCGCGTTGCGGTAGAGCGGCGACGGGTCGGTCCCCGTGACGACGTACGCGATCCTGACGTCGGCGTTGCCGAGCACCAGCCTCCGACCCTCGACCGGGCACGCGGTCGCGCCCTCCTCGAAGAGCGAGTGCAGCTTCAGGTGCCGCGGCTTGAGCGGGTGGTTGGGGGTGAGCCGCTGGTCGCCGAGCTCCCAGACCTGGCTGTCGACGATCGCCGAGGGCACGCCGCGGTGGTAGAGCAGCGAGGAGTCCGAGGAGAAGCCCTCCTCCCCCATCAGCTCCTCGCGGAAGAGGTTGCCGTCGGGGTCACGGTGCTGGGTGTGGCGCTTCGGCGGGACCACGCCCACCCGGCGGTAGTACGTCATGTCCGATATCCGATCGTTGCCGTCCGCATGTCAGGGTCCATCGTGCCACGCGCCCCGCTCCGCCGCCGAGCCCCGACGCCGCCGCCGCACCGGATCCGGGCCTCGGTCGGACAGGTTGTGGACACGGGTCGGTCACGACGTGTGCACTAGGCTGCGAGACACGGGTCACACCGAAGCGGAGGCACCTTGACCACCGAGTCCCTCAGCCCTCACGCGCAGCGGGCCCGCACCATCGCCGAGCAGCACCTCGGCGAACGCGGACCCCTGATGCCGGTCCTGCACGACCTGATGGAGGAGTTCGGGCACATCTCCCGCGACGACGTCGCGACGGTGGCCGACGCCCTCAACCTCTCCGTCGCCGAGGTCCACGGCGTCGTCAGCTTCTACCACGACTTCCGCACCACCCCACCACCTGCGCACAGCCTCGCGCTGTGCCGCGCCGAGGCCTGCCAGTCCGTGGGGGCCGAGCAGCTCTTCGTCGAGGCGACCGCGGCCTACGAGGGGCGCGACGACGTGGAGGTGCGCGAGGTGTTCTGCCTCGGCAACTGCGCCCTGGGCCCCAGCGGGATGCTCGACGGGCGGCTGCACGGCCGGCTCGACGGCGACCGCATCGCCGCCCTCACCGGGGAGTGGCGATGACCACCGTGTGGGTGCCGGCCGACGCGGCCGCGGTCTCCGTGGGTGCCGACGAGGTGGCCCGGGCCCTCGCGGACGCCGGCGCGACCGTACGCCGCAACGGGTCGCGCGGGATGCTCTGGGCCGAGCCGCTGGTGGAGGTCGAGACCGACGAGGGCAGGGTCGGCTACGCCAACGTCACGCCCGAGGACGCCGCCGGGGTGCTCGACGGCGAGGGCGAGTGCGTCGGGGTCGTGGCCGACCACGAGTGGCTCGCCGGCCAGCGCCGCGTCTCCTTCGCCCGGGTCGGCGTCATCGACCCCCAGGACGTCGAGGGCTTCGAGGCACACGGCGGCTGGGCCGGCCTGCGACGGGCCCTGGCGCTGGACCCGGAGGCGGTCGTGGCCGAGGTCACCGACTCCGGGCTGCGCGGGCGCGGCGGCGCCGGCTTCCCGGCCGGCGTCAAGTGGAAGACGGTGCTGGAGGCCGAGTCGGACACGAAGTTCGTCGCCTGCAACTTCGACGAGGGCGACTCCGGGACCTTCGCCGACCGCATGGTCGTGGAGGGAGATCCCTTCACCCTCATCGAGGGCATGACCATCGCGGCGTACGCCGTGGGCGCGAGCGAGGGCTACGTCTACGTCCGCTCCGAGTACCCGCACGCCATCACCGCCCTGCGGCGTGCCATCGAGACCGCGTACACGCACGGCTTCCTCGGCCGCGACATCCTCGGCAGCGGGCACCACTTCGACCTCCACGTGCGCGTGGGAGCAGGCGCCTACATCTGCGGCGAGGAGTCCTCGATGCTGGAGAGCCTCGAGGGCCGGCGCGGCGAGGTACGGGCCAGGCCGCCGATCCCGGCGCTCAAGGGCCTCTTCGGCCGACCGACCGCGGTCAACAACGTGCTGACGCTCTGCGCGGTGCCGATGATCCTCGCCGACGGCGGCCAGGCGTACGCAGAGCTCGGGGTCGGCAGGTCCCGCGGGACCCAGGTCTTCCAGCTGGCGGGCAACGTGGCCCGCGGTGGGATCGTCGAGCTGCCGATGGGCGTCACGCTCGGCGAGCTGGTCGAGGGCTACGGCGGCGGCACGCGCACCGGCCGGCCGGTCAGGGCGGTCCAGGTCGGTGGTCCGCTGGGCGCGTACGTGCCGCCGGACCGCTTCGACGTCCGGATGGGCTACGAGGAGCTGGCCGAGATCGAGGCGATGCTCGGCCACGGCGGGGTCGTGGTCTTCGACGACACCGTCGACATGGCCCGGATGGCGCGCTTCGCCTTCGAGTTCTGCGCGGTGGAGTCGTGCGGCAAGTGCACGCCCTGCCGGATCGGCGCCGTGCGGGGCAAGGAGACGCTCGACCACGTCATCGCCGGCCGCGACGTCGAGCGCAACCTCGAGCTCGTCGACGACCTGTGCAACACCATGACCAAGGGGTCGCTGTGCGCCATGGGCGGCCTCACCCCGATGCCCGTGCAGAGCGCCATCCGGCACTGGCCCGAGGACTTCGACCGCACACCCCAGGAGGGAGTCCCCTCATGACCGCCACCGACCACACCGACACCGCCACCGGCTGGGCGCCCGAGCGCGACCTCGGCACGCCACCGGTCGCGGGCGAGACCGTCCACCTCACCATCGACGGCCGGCCGGTCGACGTGGCCGAGGGCACGTCGGTCATGCGCGCCGCCGCGCTGGCCGGGATCGACGTCCCCAAGCTGTGCGCCACCGACTCCATGAAGGCCTTCGGCTCCTGCCGCATGTGCCTGGTCGAGGTCGAGGACGGCAAGGGCGTGCCGGCGTCGTGCACCACGCCGTGCTCGGACGGCATGGTCGTGCGCACCGACACCGAGCAGGTGCAGCAGCTGCGCCGCGGCGTGATGGAGCTCTACCTCTCCGACCACCCCACCGACTGCGACGGCTGCGCCCGCGGCAACTGCGAGATCCAGGCCCTGGCCACGCGCGTCGGGGCCGCCGCGGTGCGCTACGGGCTCGGCCGGCAGCACGTCGAGGAGACCACCGACACCTCCAACCCGTACTTCGACTACGACCCCGCCGCCTGCATCGTGTGCTCACGGTGCGTGCGCGCGTGCGACGACATCCAGGGCACGTTCGCGTTGACGGTGGAGGGGCGCGGCTTCGACTCCCGCATCACCCCGGGCGGCGCCGACTTCCTCTCCTCCGAGTGCGTCTCCTGCGGCGCGTGCGTGCAGGCGTGCCCCACCGACGCGCTCGCCGAGAAGTCGCTCGTGGAGCTCGGGATGCCGACCCGCAGCGTCGACACCACCTGCGCGTACTGCGGTGTCGGCTGCTCCTTCCGTGCCGAGGTGTCCGGCGTCGGCGACGACACCCGCGTGGTCCGGATGATCCCCAGCAAGGACGGCGGGGCCAACGAGGGCCACTCGTGCGTGAAGGGTCGCTTCGCCTACGGCTACGCCAGCCACGACGACCGGCAGATGCACCCGATGGTGCGCGACTCGATCGAGGAGGAGTGGCGGGTCGTCTCGTGGGAGGAGGCCATCGCCCGCGTGGCCGAGGGCTTCCTCGCCATCCAGGCCGAGCACGGCGTCGGCTCCATCGGTGGCATCTCCTCCTCGCGCTGCACCAACGAGGAGGTCTACGTCGTCCAGAAGATGGTGCGCGCGGCGTTCGGCAACAACAACATCGACACCTGCGCGCGGGTGTGCCACTCGCCGACCGGCTACGGGCTGAACCAGACGTTCGGCACCTCCGCCGGCACCCAGGACTTCAAGTCGGTCGAGAGCGCCGACGTGATCCTGCTCATCGGCGCCAACCCCACCGACGCCCACCCGGTGTTCGCCTCGCGCATGAAGCGGGTGCTGCGCCAGGGTGCCCGGATCATCGTGGCCGACCCGCGGCGGATCGACATCGTGCGGACGCCGCACATCGAGGCCGCCCACCACCTCCCGGTGCTGCCCGGCTCCAACGTCGCCTTCGTCAACGCCCTGGCCCACACCATCGTCACCGAGGGCCTCCACGACGAGGAGTTCCTGCGCAGCCGCTGCGAGAACGTCGACGACTACCTCGCGTTCATCGCCCGGGAGGAGAACTCCCCGGAGTCGACGGCGGCCGCCACCGGCGTCCCGCCCGAGCAGCTGCGCGAAGCGGCCCGGCTCTACGCCGCCGGACCCAACTCGGCCATCTACTACGGCCTCGGCGTCACCGAGCACAGCCAGGGGTCGACGATGGTCATGGGGATGGCCAACCTCGCCATGGTCACCGGCAACATCGGTCGCGAGGGTGTCGGGGTCAACCCGCTGCGCGGGCAGAACAACGTCCAGGGCTCCTGCGACATGGGCTCCTTCCCCCACGAGTTCCCCGGCTACCGCCACGTGTCGCGCGACGAGGTGCGCGGCATCTACGAGTCCCTGTGGGGGCTCGAGCTGGACCCGCAGCCCGGCCTGCGCATCCCCAACATGTTCGACTCCGCCATCGGCGGGACGTTCCGCGGGCTCTTCGTCCAGGGCGAGGACATCGCGCAGTCCGACCCCAACACCCAGCACGTCGAGGCGGCGCTCTCGGCGATGGACCTGGTCGTCGTCCAGGACCTGTTCCTCAACGAGACCGCCCGGTTCGCCCACGTCTTCCTGCCCGGCTCCAGCTTCCTGGAGAAGGACGGGACGTTCACCAACGCCGAGCGCCGCATCAACCGGGTGCGTCCGGTCTTCCCCAGCCGGGTCGGCAAGGACGAGTGGCAGGTGGCGTGCGAGATCGCGCAGGCCATGGGCTACGACATGCACTACGCCTCGGCGGCGGAGATCATGGACGAGATCGCCCAGACCACGCCCACCTTCGCCGGTGTCTCCTTCGCCCGGCTCGACGCCGAGGGCTCGATGCAGTGGCCCGTCAACGACGCCGCACCGCACGGCACGCCCACGATGCACGTCGGGGAGTTCGTACGCGGCAAGGGCCACCTGGTGGAGACGGTCTACGTGCCCACCACCGAGCGCACCACCCGCCGGTACCCGCTGGTGCTCACCACGGGCCGCATCCTCAGCCAGTACAACGTCGGGGCGCAGACCCGGCGTACGGCCAACCAGACCTGGCACCCCGAGGACGTGCTGGAGATCCACCCCGCCGACGCCGACCTGCGCGGGATCTCCACCGGTGACCGGGTCGAGCTGTCCTCGCGGGTCGGCTCGACCACCCTCACCGCCGTCGTGTCCGAGCGGATGCCCGCCGGGGTCGTCTACACGACCTTCCACCACCCGGTGACCGGCGCCAACGTGGTCACCACCGAGAACTCCGACTGGGCCACCAACTGCCCCGAGTACAAGGTGACGGCCGTGCAGGTCGGCGTGGCCAACGCGGGCAGGCGTGCCGAGGGCGCGGCCGCGCAGCGCGAGATGGCGGGACGGCAGTGAGCGGAGGTCTCCCTCCCGAGATCCGCATGGGCAACGACATCGCCCGCCAGTTCAGCCACCTCGACGCCGAGGAGGCGGCGGTCCAGGTCGGCACCCACCTGGAGAAGTTCTGGGACCCGCGCATGCGGCGCCGGCTCCGCGAGCTCCTCGCCCCGGACGGCGGCCACGCCGACGAGGCGGACCCGCTGCTCGTCGCAGGCTTCCGGCGCCTGGAGCGTGACGCCACCGACGACGCCGAACGGCGCAAGGCCACCGGCGGTTGACGCCCGCGGCGCGGGCTTGAGCTCCACCGCGCTTCACCTCCTAGGGTCGGCCCCCCACGACCCCGAAAACCCGTCGCGGAGACAGCCGGCGCAGACCTACGCTCGGAGGTGCCATGCGTGACTTCCCGCCCCTCGTGACGACGTTCTGGTCCCCCGAGGGGGACCGGGGCGGCGACTCTCCTGACACGCGCAGCCCCGGTCGGTTCCTGCTGTGGATCCTGCGCCAGCAGTCCGGGCTGGTGACGGTCGGCGTCGGCTTCGGCGTGCTCTGGCAGCTGCCGCTCATCGTCGGACCGTGGGTCTTCGGGCGGGCCATCGACGCGGGCATCGTGGGCGCCGACCCCACCGCCGTGGCCGTCGGTGCCGGCGTGCTGCTGCTGGTGACCGTGATCGGTGCGATCTTCGGCATCTCGCTGCACACCCTCGTGGTCCGCAGCTGGCTGATCAGCCTCTACGGCACCACCAAGATGGTGACCCGCAAGGCCGCGCAGATGGGGCACGTGCTGCCGCGCCGCTCCCCCACCGGCGAGATCCTCAGCGTCGCCTCCAGCGACTCCGACGAGTTCGGGGCGATGACCGAGATCATCACCCGCGCCGGCTCCCAGCTGGTCTCCTTCCTCGCGGTCACCGCGATCGTGATGGCGACCTCGCCGCGGCTCGGGGTGACCGTGCTGCTCGCGGCCCCGGTCCTGGTGGGCGTCGCGCTGCCGTTCCTGCGCCCGCTCCACCGCCGGCAGGAGCTCGAGCGCACCCGCAACTCCGAGCTGACCTCGATGGCCACCGACATCGTCGCCGGGCTCCGGATCCTGCGCGGCATCGGCGGCGAGCGGACCTTCGGCCGCAACTACGCCCAGCAGTCGCAGAGCTCCCGCGCAGCAGGCGTGTCGGCCGGCATCTGGCAGGCGGTCATCGAGGCGTTGGGCGTCCTGTTCTCGGGTGTCTTCCTGGTGCTGCTGCTGTGGATGGGCACCCACGAGGTGCTGGCTGGACGGCTCACGATCGGCGAGCTGGTGAGCTTCCTCGGCTACGGCCTCTACCTGATCGGGCCGATCCAGACCTTCTTCGAGTTCGCCCAGAAGATCACCCGCTCGATGGTGAGCGCGCGCAAGGCGATCGCGATCTTCGAGCCGGACCCGCCGTGGCGCGACCGCGACGAGACCCTGCGCCTCGACCCGACCGCCGGGCTCACCGACAACCTCAGCGGCTTCACCGCCCGGCCCGGCGAGCTCACCGTGGTCGTCAGCGCGCTTCCGGAGGAGTCGGCCCGGCTGGCCGACCGCCTCGGCCGCTACCTGCCGGCCGACACCGAGCCGGTCAGCGAGGAGCTCGAGGAGGGGCTCAAGGGCCGGGCCGCCCGCCGGGCGCGCTCGGAGCGGGCGCAGCGCCGCGCCGAGATCGCCGCCCGCGACGCCGAGCGCGCCCGTGGCCCGTGGGGCGCGTGCCTCGGCGACGTCGACCTGGCCGATGCCACGCTCGCCGACGTCCGCGGCACGATCCTGGTGAGCGACACCGGCAGCCAGCTCTTCGCCGGGACCCTGCAGGACGCCGTCGACCCGCACCACCGGCTCACCCGCGAGCAGGCCGAGCGTGCCCTGCTCGCCGCCAACGCCGAGGACGTCTACGACGCGCTCCCCGGCGGCTGGCAGGGGGAGCTCGACGAGCGCGGCCGCGGCCTGTCCGGCGGGCAGCGACAGCGCGTCGTGCTCGCCCGCGCCCTGGGCGCGGACGCCCCGGTGCTGGTGCTGGTCGAGCCGACGTCGGCCGTCGACGCCCACACCGAGGCCAGGATCGCGGAGCGGGTGGCCGGGCTGCGCGCGGGCCGTACGACCGTCGTGTGCACCGTGTCGCCGCTGTGGCTCCACCACGCCGACCGCGTGGTGCTGCTCGGCGGCGACCGGGTCGTGACCGAGGGCCGCCACGACGCCCTGCTGGCCGGCGACATCGCCTACCGGGCCGTCGTGGCCCGCGCCGTCGACGACGAGGTCCGCGCATGACCACCGACCTGCTCGACACCTCCGCCGCGACCTGGTCCGACCACACGACCGACCCGCCGGTCGTCGACCCGCGGCTGCGCGTGCCGACCGGGGCACCCGTCGGCGAGCGGCTCGCCGCGTGGCGGCTGCGCCACCACCTGCGCCGCCAGGAGGCCGACCGGGTCTACCTCGCCTCCCGCCACCCGGAGCGCGGCTGGCCGGTCGCCGGTGACCGCGCCGTCCTGGACTTCTTCGTCGAGCTGATCCGCGAGCGGCGCGGGATCTTCGTCACCCTGATCGTGCTCAACGCGGCCGCCGCCGGCGCCGGGCTCGTGGTGCCGGCGCTGCTCGGCGACCTCGTCGACCGCACCGTCGACCAGGACGGCGCCGGCCTCGACGCGCTCGCCTGGCTGGTCGTCGGCGTCGTGGTCACGCAGGCCGTGCTGACGTTCTTCGCCCAGCGCACCGCGACGCTGTTCGGCCAGGACCTGCTCGCCTCCGCCCGCGAGTACGTCGTCCGGGTGATCCTGCGGCTGCCGCTCGGCCAGGTCGAGAGCGCCAGCACCGGCGACCTGGTCACCCGCGTCACCCGCGACGTCGGCACGATGAGCCGCTCGGTGCAGTACGGCGTGCCGATGGCGATCATCTCGCTGCTGACGGTCTCGCTGTCGGTGGTCGCGATGTTGTTCAACTCGGTGCTGCTGGCGGTGCCGTCGCTGATGGTGATCGGCACCAGCTACTACGCCATCCGCAGCTACCTGCGGCGGGCGCCGCGCGGCTACATCACCGAGGGGGCGACGTACTCCCGGATCAACACGACGCTCACCGAGACCGTCGAGGGCGCCCGCACCGTCGAGGCGCTCGGCCTCTCCGACCGCCGGGTCGGCCAGGGCGACGGCGACATCGAGGTCTCGGCGCAGGCCGAGCGCTACACGATGTCGCTGCGCAACCTGCTGTTCGCGGTCATCGACATCGCCTTCAACACCCCGCGGGTGGTGACCCTCGTCGTCGGCGCCTGGGGCTACGCCCAGGGCTGGCTCTCGCTGGGCCAGATCACCACCGCGGTGCTCTACGTCGAGGCGCTCAGCGGGCCGCTCGACAGGCTGGTCGGCGAGCTCGACCGGCTCCAGGTGGGGGCGACGTCGACTGCCCGGCTGCTCGGCATCGCCGAGGTCCCCCCGGACCGCGAGCCCGGCGAGGAGCGGCCGGACGGGCCGCGGCTGGTCGGCCGCGACCTGCGGTTCGCCTACCGCGACGACCACGACGTCCTGCACGGCATCGACCTCGAGCTGCGCACCGGCGAGCGGCTGGCGATCGTCGGCCCGTCGGGCTCGGGAAAGTCGACGCTGGGCCGGCTGCTCTCCGGCATCAACCGGCCGCGCACGGGCGCGGCCACGGTCGGCGGCGTCGCGCTGGTCAACCTGCCGCTGGAGGTGCTGCGCACCGAGGTCGCGCTCGTGACCCAGGAGCACCACGTCTTCATCGGGTCGGTCCGCGACAACATCGTGCTCGCCCGCGAGGACTCCCCCGACGAGGCGGTCTGGGCGGCGCTGTCGGCCGTCGGGTCGCGCGACTGGGTGGAGCGGCTGCCGCAGGGCCTCGACACCCGGATCGGGTCGGGTCAGCACTCGCTGACCCCGGCCCAGGCACAGCAGGTCGCGCTGGCGCGGCTGATCATCGCCGACCCGCACACGCTGGTGCTCGACGAGGCGACCTCGCTGATCGACCCGCGCACCGCGCGGACCCTCGAGGGTTCGATGAACGCGCTGCTCGGCGGCCGTACCGTCGTGGCGATCGCCCACCGCCTCCACACCGCCCACGATGCCGACCGGATCGCGGTCGTCATCGACGGCCGGATCGCCGAGCTCGGCAGCCACCGCGAGCTGGTCGACCTGGAGGGCGGCGAGTACGCCGCGCTGTGGCGGGCCTGGACCAGCTGAGGTCCTAGCGCAGGCTCATCGAGCCGGACACGTCCGGCTCCCACGGCAACCCGGCGTCCTCCGCGACCCGCTCGTCCAGGGCGGCGGCCACGTCGTCGGGCCAGGGAGCGGTGCGGCGGCTGGTCATGTCGATGTGGAGGAAGATCTCCTCCATCACGAAGCTCAGCCGCTGGTGGGTCTCGTCGAGCAGGTAGACCAGGGCGTGGGCCGCTCGCTCCGAGCGGCCCAGCAGCCGCACCCGCGCCGACATCCGGTCACCGGTGCGCATCTCGGCGAGGTAGGTCAGGTGGTGCTCGGCGGAGAAGCACGCGTGCCCCAGCGCCGGCCAGTTCTGCTTGATCCCCTGTGGCACCAGCGACTCGTCCAGCCCCTCGCTCGCGATGCCTGTGTAGTGCCGGACGTTGAGGTGGCCGTTGGCGTCCTCGAAGGCGATGGGGACGGGCTGCTCGGCGTACGCCGGAAGCACCGTGAGCTGCTCGTACGTCGGATGGGGTGCGGTCACGGCCCGGACCCTACCGGCGCCGCCCCGGCACGTGCCGGGCGCGATGCACCACGGCGTCGGCCACGGGTCGGCGTACTGTCGGGTGCACCCGACCGAGGGAGCACCCGTGAGCACGGAGAACCACCTGCTGGAGGCGTTGGAGCCGGTCGTGGCCGAGAACCTCGACCGCCACCTCGGACTCGCCCAGGAATGGCACCCCCACGACTACATCCCGTGGAGCGAGGGCCGCGACTTCGCGATGCTGGGCGGTGAGGACTGGTCCCCGGACCAGTCCCGGCTCTCCGAGACCGCCAAGGTCGCGATGATCACCAACCTGCTGACCGAGGACAACCTGCCGTCGTACCACCGCGAGATCGCCACCAGGTTCGGCCGCGACGGCGCGTGGGGCACGTGGGTGGGCCGCTGGACCGCCGAGGAGAACCGCCACGGCATCGCCATGCGCGACTACCTGGTCGTGACCCGCGGGGTGGACCCGGTCGAGCTCGAACGCGCCCGGATGGACTACATGACGTCCGGCTACGACTCCGGTGACAAGACCTCCCTGGAGGCGGTCACGTACGTCTCCTTCCAGGAGCTCGCCACCCGCGTCTCGCACCGCAACACCGGCAAGGTCACCCACGATCCCGTCGCCGACCGGATGCTCGCCCGGATCTCCAAGGACGAGAACCTGCACATGGTCTTCTACCGCAACATCGTGGCGGCCGCGCTGGAGCTCGCCCCCGACGAGACCATGCGCGCGATCGCCGACGAGGTCATCGGCTTCGAGATGCCCGGCGCCACGATGGCCGGCTTCCGGCGCAGCTCGATGATCATCGCCAAGGCGGGGATCTACGACCTGCGGCTGCACCACGACGACGTGATCATGCCGATCCTGCGCCACTGGGACGTCTTCGACCGCACCGACCTCGGCGGGACCGGGGAGCGGGCCCGCGAGGAGCTCGCGACCTTCCTCGAGGGCCTCGACGAGCAGGCTGCCCGCTTCGTGGAGCGCCGCGCGGAGCAGCGCGCCCGGGCCGCCGCCCACTCCGACAGCGACGAGACACCGGACATCGCCTCCTGAGCCGGCGCGACCGAGCCTTGTCGCGCCTCCACCGGGCGAGGACGCTGGTCGCATGAGGCCCATCGAGTTCGAGCTCGAGCGCACGGTCCGGGCACCGATCGAGCAGGTGTTCGCCCGGCTCGTCGACATCGACGGGCACAACGACTGGATGGCCGGGACGGGCAGCATGCTCAGGCGCACCCGCCAGACCTCGCCCGGAGAGCCCGCCGTCGGCACGACGTTCGACGACGAGACGAGCCAGGGCACCATGCCCGGGGAGATAGCCGAGCTGCAGGCGCCGCACACGATCGTCTTCCACTGGTGGGAGAAGTCGAGGTCGGGCAGGCTCACGTTCGAGGGCTGGCCGAGCTACCACCTGCAGGCCACCGGGGACGCCCAGACGCTGGTCCGCCATCGCGCCAGGCTGGTGTCGTACGGCGTGTGGCGCCTGGGCACGCCGATCTGGCGGCGGTTGGCCGTCAAGGAGCGCACCGTCACGGTCGACGCCCTCCAGGCGTCCTTCGAGCGGGGCCCGGGCGCTGCCCCCGGGTGAGTCTCGGGCGAGCGATCCGGCGCCGCCGCCCCGTCGTGGTCGTGGGCCCGGTCGGCCTCCGCGGATCGGGCCCTAGAGTGAGGCAGGTGAGCGCACCGCTGCCGCCCGCCTGGACCGGACTGGTCGACGACGCCGCGATCTTCCCGCCCGGGGACGCCCCGCTGCCCGACGCCGTCGCGGCCCACCGCGAGCGCCGCGAGGAGTGGTGGGCCGACCTGGTCGGCTCCTTCGTCGTGAGCGACGTCAAGGTCCCCGAGGTCGACGCACCGCTCCGGCTCGCGATCGTCGTCACCGGCGGCGCGGGAGCGATCGAGGGTGCGCTGCGGCTGGCTGTCCGTGGCGGGCACGAGGTCGCCGGTGTCGAGATCGCGCTGCGCGACCTCGACGACCTCCCCGGCAACGCCCGTCGGGTGGCCGCGGCCGCCGACCACTGCGGCATCGAGCCGGAACGGGTCCACGTCGAGCTGCCGCACGTGCCCGACAGCGGCAGCTGGCTGCGTGCGGCCGACGAGGTCGCCGGGGCCGGGCTCCGGCTCAAGTTCCGTACCGGTGGGCTGGAGGCGGCCGCGTTCCCGGCCGCCCACGCGCTGGCGCACTGGATCGACGCCGCGCTCGACCGGGAGACGCCGTTCAAGTGCACGGCCGGGCTGCACCACGCCGTCGCGCAGGAGGACGCGGGGACCGGGTTCGGCCACCACGGCTTCCTCAACGTGCTGCTGGCGACCGTGCGCGCCTTCGACGGGACCCCGGTCGACGAGGTCGCCGCGCTGCTCGGCGAGCGCGACCCCGCCGTCCTCGTGTCGGCTGCCCGCGACGAGGACCTCGCCCGGGCGCGTCGCTGGTTCACCTCGTTCGGTTCCTGCTCGGTCACCGAACCGCTCGACGACCTGCTCGCCCTCGGACTCCTGGAGAAGCCGTGACCGACACTCCCCGATGCTGGGTGGAGGGCGCTGCCGGCTCCCTCTTCGACGTCGACAACCTGCCGTACGGCGTGTTCTCCCTCGCCGGCGAGGAGCCGCGGGTCGGCGTGCGCATCGGCGACCTGGTGCTCGACGTGGCGCCCGTCGCGGCAGCCGAGATGCTCGACCTGCACCACGTGTTCCAGGAGCCCGTCCTCAACCCGCTGATGGCCGAGGGGCCCGCCGTTCGGCGCTCGCTGCGGACCTGGCTCACCGGGCTGCTCACCGACGGCACCGAGCGCGACCTGGTCGAGCCGCACCTCGCCCCGGTCGGCGACGTCACGCTCCACCTGCCCGTCGCGGTCGCCGACTACGTCGACTTCTACGCCTCGCTCGAGCACGCCACCAACGTCGGGCGGATCTTCCGCCCGGACGCCGAGGCGCTGCTGCCCAACTGGCGGCACCTCCCGGTCGGCTATCACGGCCGCGCCGGCACGGTCGTGGCCAGCGGCACCGACGTGGTCCGGCCGCAGGGCCAGCGGAAGTCGCCCACCGAGGAGTCGCCGACGTACGGTCCCTCGCGCCGGCTCGACATCGAGGCCGAGCTCGGCTTCGTGGTCGGGACCCCCTCGACCCTCGGCGACCGGGTCGCCGTCGACGACTTCGCCGACCACGTCTTCGGCGCGGTCGGGCTCAACGACTGGTCGGCGCGCGACATCCAGGCGTGGGAGTACGTCCCGCTCGGCCCGTTCCTCGGCAAGTCGTTCGCCACCTCCGTGTCCCACTGGGTGACGCCGCTGGAGGCGCTCGACGCCGCGTGGGTCGACCTGCCCGGCCAGGACCCGGCGCCGCTCCCCTACCTGTCCGAGGGGTCCCCCCGCGGGCTCGACATCGACGTCGAGGTCGAGATCGGCGGCGAGGTCGTCAGCCGGCCGCCGTACGCCTCGATGTACTGGTCGCCCGCCCAGATGCTCGCCCACATGACCGTCAACGGCGCCTCGCTGCGCACCGGCGACCTGTTCGCGTCCGGCACCGTCTCCGGCGCCGAGCCCGAGCAGCGCGGCTCGCTGCTGGAGCTCACGTGGGGCGGTCAGGAACCGCTCCCGGACGGCCGGACCTTCCTCGACGACGGCGACACCGTCACCCTGCGCTACACCGCCCCCGGCACCGGCGGCGGCCGGATCGCCCTCGGCGAGGTGACCGGCACCGTCGTGCCTGCCCGCTGACGTCGGTAGTCCAGTGACAAATGACCCCCATTCCGGGATTCCGGGGGGTCATTTGTCACTGGACTACCCGAGTCACCTGCGGACCTCACGGCTCAGACACCCTCGTGGTCGCTGAAGCCGGGGTGGACGAACGGCTCGCCGCGCCGCATCTTCTCGACGGCACCGGGGTGCTGCCGGCGCAGGTGGGCCAGGCCGCGGCGGCGGTAGCGGAGGATCTGGGTGATGCCGAACGCCCAGAACAGGTACTGCACCGACAGTGCGGCCCGGAAGTCGTCGAGGTCGTACGCCGACATCCCCCGCGGCTCGCGCAGGTCGAGCACGATGCCGACCAGGGCGACGGTGAGCAACGAGGCGGAGAAGCCGCCGACGTTGACCAGCCCGTTGGCCCGCCCGCTCGACTCGATCGGGATGAACGAGCGCGCGAGGTCGAAGCCGACCATCGACGCCGGACCGCCGGTCGCGGTGAGGCAGACCAGCACGACCAGCAGCCACAGCGGCGCCGGGGTGTCACGGGCCAGCACCGCCGTCCACGGCACGATCATCATCGCCACCACGCCGATGACGATCCACGAGCGGTAGTAGGGGAACCGGCCGACGAGCCAGCTCAGCGTCAGCCCGCTGAGGATCACCCACACGGTCATGATCATCAGCAGCGTGCTGGCGACGCCCGCGGTCAGTCCCTGTCCGCGCACGAGGAACGGGAAGCCCCACAGCATCGCGAAGACGGTCATCGAGAACTGCGAGGTGAAGTGGGTCCACATCCCCAGCCGGGTGCCGGGGTTGCCCCACACCGTCTGCACCTGCCGGGCCAGGGTGCGCAGCTTGATCCGGGTCGGACCGTCCTGGGCGTACGGCGAGTCCTTGACCACCAGCGCCACGGCGACCATCAGCACCACACCGATCGACGACGCGAGCGCGAACGCGCCGGTCCAGCCGAACCTGGCCAGCGCCCACGCGAGCGGCGCGGCCGCGAGGATCGCCCCGGTCTGGCCGACCTGCCCGGTCAGCTGCGTCACGACCGGCGCCTGCCGGACCAGGAACCACGCGGCCACCAGCCGGATCACGCTGACGAAGACCATTGCGTCGCCGGCGCCGATCACCACCCGGGCCACGACGGCGAGCGGGTAGGACTCCACGAACGCGAACAGCAGCTGCCCGGCGGTCATCAGCACCAGGCCGACGAGCAGCAGTACCCGCGAGCCGTAGCGGTCGAGCAGCACCCCCACCGGCACCTGCATCACGGCGTACACCGCCAGCTGCAGCACGGTGAACGTCGCCAGCGCGGTCGCGTCGATCTGGAACCGGTTCGCAGCCAGCAGTCCGGCCACCCCGAGCGAGCTGCGGTGGAAGACGGCGAGCACGTAGACCGACAGCGCGACGAACCAGATCACCCACGCCCGGCGTCGGCCGATGTCGTGGACCAGCCTGCTCACCGCGCGATCATCCCAGCCGTCCCTCTACGGTGGACGCGTGGTCCAGTTCGGTCAGCACCCCCCGCCCCGGCACACGGTCGCCCACCTGAGCGACCCGCACCTGCTCGCGGGAGGGGCGAAGCAGTACGACGTCATCGACCCCGAGCCCGGGCTGGTGCTCGCGCTGGAGCGGCTCGGCAGGCTGGACCCGGCGCCGGACGTCCTGGTGTTCACCGGTGACCTCGCCGACAAGGCCGAGCCCGAGGCGTACGCCCGGCTGCGCGAGCTGGTCGAGCCGGTGGCCGCGGGGATCGGGGCGCAGGTCGTGTGGACGATGGGCAACCACGACGAGCGGGCGCCGTACGCCCGGAGCCTGTTCGGCTCCGACGACGACGGCCCGCAGGACCGGGCCCACGACGTGGGCGGGCTGCGGGTGCTGGCGCTCGACACCAGCGTGCCCGGCTACCACCACGGCGATCTGACGGCCGACCAGCTGGACTGGCTGGCCGGGCAGCTGGCCACCCCGGCCGAGCACGGCACCGTGCTCGCGATGCACCACCCACCCATCCCGGTGCCGATGCTGCGCGCGGCGGAGATCATCGAGCTGCTCGACCAGCACGCCCTCGCGGAGGTGGTCGCCGGCAGCGACGTGCGGGCGATCCTCGGCGGTCACTTCCACTACACGTCGTGGTCGACCTTCGCGGGCATCCCGGTCTCGGTCGCGTCCGCCAGCTGCTACACCAGCGACCCGGCTCCCCTGGACCGGCTGATCTCCGCGGTCGACGGCCACCAGGCGATGACCATGCTGCACCTCTACGACGACCGGGTCGTCCACACCGTCGTACCGCTGCCGGAGGCGCCGGAGGCCAGCGGCTACCCGGCGGACGTCGTGGCCCAGCTCGAGGCGCTGAGCTTCGAGGAACGGCGCGAGATCATCTCCCGCAAGGACTCGGAGTTCAACCAGGGATGACGGCCTTCACGACCCGACCCGAGCTCACCGGCGACCACGGCATGGTCGCCTCCACCCACTGGCTGGCCTCGCAGAGCGGGATGGCCGTGCTCGAGGCTGGCGGCAACGCCTTCGACGCGGCGGTGGCGGCGGGCTTCGTGCTCCACGTCGTGGAGCCGCACCTCAACGGGCCTGGCGGCGACATGCCGCTCCTCGCGTGGAGCGCGGCGCGCGGCGAGCCCCTCGTGGTCTGCGGCCAGGGCGTCTCACCCGCGGCCGCCACGGCCGAGGCCTTCACCGAGCTCGGCCTCGACCGGGTGCCGGGCACGGGCCTGCTGCCGGCGTGCGTCCCCGGCTCGTTCGGCGCGTGGATGCTGCTGCTGCGCGACCACGGCACGATGTGGCTGCGCGACGTCCTGCAGTACGCCGTGGGCTACGCGCGGCACGGGTTCCCGGTCCTCGGCACCATCCACGCCACGATCGGCCGGGTCGAGCGGATGCTGACCGACCACTGGCCCACCTCGCGCGACGTCTGGCTGCCCGGCGGCGCGGTGCCGCCGGTCGGCAGCCGGCTGGCCAACCCGGACCTGGCCGACACCCTCGAGCGGATCCTCGCCCACGCCGAGGCGACCGCGACCGGGCGCGAGGAACAGGTCGAGGCGGCCCGGGCCTGCTTCTACGAGGGCTTCGTGGCCGAGGCGGTCGCCGACTTCTACGCCCGCGAGGCGATGGACGTCACCGGGACACCCCACCGCGGGCTGCTCACGTACGACGACCTCGCGTCGTGGCGGGCCACCGAGGAGCACCCGGTCGGCCTCGACCACCACGGCGTCCGGGTGCTCAAGGCCGGGCCGTGGAGCCAGGGACCCGCACTGCTCCAGCAGATCGCCCTGCTCGACGGGCACGACCTCGCCGCCCTGGGGCCTGCCTCCGCCGACCTGGTCCACCTCACCGTCGAGGCCGCCAAGCTGGCGCTCGCCGACCGCGAGGCGTGGTACGGCGATCCCGACCACGTCGACGTACCGCTGACGGAGCTGCTCTCCCCCGGCTACGCCGCCGAGCGTCGGGGTCTCCTCGGCGCCGGGCCTGCGGTGACCGACGGCCTCGACCCCGGGTCCCCGGGCGGCCGGGCGCCACGGCTCCCCCGTGTGATCGAGGGCGGCGCCCACAGCCCGACCGGCGCGGGGACGGGTGAGCCCACCGTCACCCTCGACGGCGAGACCCGCGGCGACACCTGCCACCTCGACGTCGCCGACCGGTTCGGCAACCTGGTCTCGGCGACGCCGAGCGGCGGCTGGCTGCAGTCCTCGCCGGTCGTGCCCGGGCTCGGCTTCCCGATCTCCACGCGCGCCCAGATGTTCTGGGTCGAACCCGGTCTCCCCAACTCGGTCGACCCCCGCAAGCGGCCGCGGACGACCCTCTCGCCCTCGCTGCTGCTCCGCGACGACGGCTCGCCGTACCTCGCCTTCGGCACCCCCGGCGGCGACATGCAGGACCAGTGGCAGGTGCTGTTCCTCGTCCGCCACCTGCACCACGGGATGAACCTCCAGGAGGCGATCGACGCCCCCGCCTGGCACACCACCCACGTCCCCTCGTCGTTCTGGCCGCGCGACTCCGAGCCCGGCCGGATCCACGTCGAGGCGCGGCTGGGCGAGGCGACCATCGCCGAGCTGCGGCGCCGCGGCCACGACGTGGCCGTCCAGGACCCGTGGTCGCTGGGCCGGCTCAGCGCGGCCGGCCGCGACCGCGACGGCACGCTGCGGGCCGGCGCCAACCCCCGCGGGATGCAGGGGTACGCGGTGGGACGGTGAGCGGAGGCAGCCGTGCGGACGCATCCGGGAGGACCGGCCGCGGCCGGTCGGCTCACCCATCCTGAAATGCCTGATGCCCCGCACCTGGTCGGTGTAGGGCATCAGTGGCAGGTGAAGGATTCGAACCTTCGAAGGCAAAGCCGACGGATTTACAGTCCGCTCCCATTGGCCGCTCGGGCAACCTGCCGGGGGCCGCCCCCGGCTCACACCGGGCTGCGACGAGACGCAAGAATAGCGCCGTACGACGCAGACCCGAAACCGGAGGCAACCGTGGCCGACTCCTCGTTCGACATCGTCAGCAAGATCGACCGGCAGGAGGTCGACAACGCGCTCGGCCAGACCGCCCGGGAGGTGGCGACCCGGTTCGACTTCAAGGGCACCGGCGCCGCGATCGAGTGGAAGGGCGAGCAGGCGATCGAGATCTCCGCCTCCGCTGACGACCGCGCCTCCGCCGTCCTCGACGTCTTCAAGCAGAAGCTCGTCAAGCGCAACCAGAGCCTCAAGATCCTCGACGCCTCCGAGCCCCGCCAGTCCGGCCAGGAGTCCAAGATCGGGATCACCCTCAAGGAGGGCATCTCCTCCGAGGACGCCAAGAAGATCACCAAGCTGATCCGCGACGAGGGCCCCAAGGGCGTCAAGGCGCAGATCCAGGGCGACGAGCTGCGGGTGTCGAGCAAGAAGCGCGACGACCTGCAGACCGTGCAGCGGATGGTGAAGGAGCAGGACTACGACTTCGCGGTGCAGTTCACCAACTACCGCTGAGCCTGCAGGTCAGCGTCTTGGTTGGTGCCGGTAGCCCGCGCAGAGTCCGCAGGAGCCCACAGCCTTGGGCCGCGGATGCGCCCTGGGCCGCTCGGCGGCGCCGGCCGCGGGCAACAACGAGAGCATCGGAATCGGGACCAGTATTCGCTTTCGCACGTCGCCTCCCAGGCTCGGGCCGGCGTAGGTTCACTGCCGAGGTCGACCCACAGCAGAATGCGTACTGGTAGCCGTCTGCAGGGTCACGCCGAGAATCTCGGCGGCCTCCGCAGCGATGGGACGTTGTGGTGCGGGAGCCGAAACCGTCACTCAACTGTGTGTCGCGTGTGCCCCCAATGTCACCCGCGGTCGCGCAGAGTGGGTGTCAGCAATGGAACTGTCGCCACGGGGGACGTCGGACGACAGTACGGGGGAGACTGGGCCACCCACCGCAGCTCAACAGCGGCGGGTGGCCCGTCCGCGTCCAGCGACGCCACCCTCGCGGCGCACCACACGGCCTCCGGTCCCTTCCTGGACCGGGTGCTCTGTCCTGAGAGGTGGCCGGTCAGACCCCCCAGCCGGAAGTCACGCGCGAAGTGTTCGTAGCCCGCCCACTGACAGGTGTCAGCACCGTGCACGCCTCATGCCGACGACAGGTCACCACGGTGCTCGCACTGCTGGGTCGACGGGGCGGCGAACAGGCCGGCCAACGCCTCGACGAGCGCGTCATCGCCCGCCTCGGCTGCTTCCAGGAGCCGCTTCGTCGGCCCATGTGCGAGCCGCTGTACGGCACGCCGCACGCGTTCCTCGAGGACGGGCCGGAGGTCTTCGGGGATGCCCAGGGTGGTCGGCTCGACCTGGCTGCGCACGCACGCCTCCACGTCGGCCCGGAGCCGACGGACCGAGGCGGCGGCGGATCGTCCCGTACGCCACCGCAGGAAGCGGTCGAGCTCCTCCTCGACGATCTGCTCCGCCCGGACGACGTCGCGGGTCACCGCTTCGCTCTCGACCGCCCCGGTCGCCCGGAGGTCGGCCAGGTCGACCAGCTTGACCCCGCTCGAGTCCCGGACCGCCGAGTCGACGTTGCGCGGGACGCACAGGTCGATCACCAGCAGCGGACGGGTCCGCCCGCGACGCGCCCGGTCCAGCTGCGCAGCGGTCAACAGCGCGTGCGGAGCCGCCGTACCGAAGATGGCGACATCGGTCGTCGCGAGGGCGTCCTCGAGACGCGAGAGGTCGACGACCTCCGCCCCCGCTGCAGCGAGTCGCTCCGCATGACGCTTGGTGCGGTTGCAGACCGTCACGGTCGCCCCGAGGCGGGCTGCGGTGTCCGCGACCTGCGTCGCGACGTCACCGGCCCCGACGACGAGCACCTTCCGGTCCGCCAGGTCGTGGCCGTTCTCGACGGCCGCCAGCTGGACCGCGGCCGCCGCTACGGACCGGCCAGCCTCGCCGAAGCTGGTGCTGCGATGAACGCGACGTGAGGTGTTCACGGCGGTGGCCATCAGCCGCTCCAGCTCGAGCCCACCCGCTCCCGCCGCGCGGCTGGCTCGCGCGGCCATTCTCACCTGGGCCAGGATGTCGCTCTCACCGAGCACGAACGACTCCAGTCCGGCGGTCACGCGCAGCAGGTGTCGGGCGGCCTGACGATCCGTGGTGAGGGCGGCCGCCTCCTGCACCACCGGGAGCGGCAGCTCCCGGTTGTCCGCGAGGGCCTGCAAGAGGCTCGACGGGTCGGACTCCTCCGACCAGGCGGCGTACAGCTCCACTCGCTCACACGTGGAGATCAGGGCGAGCTGGCTCGCGCCGCTGCGCCGGCGCAGGTCCAGCAGGGCGTCACCGATCTCGTCCCGGGTGAACGAGAGGGCCTCGAGCAGCGGCAACGGCACCCGGCACCCCGAGACGGACAGGCAGAGCAGGCTGGTCCGGCTCACGGCCGTCGCCACCCGTAGGTCGAGTGCGTGCTCCCCCATCGCGCCCCTCCGAGAGTCCGAGTGTGTACGAGTCTCCACGCGGTGCCTTGAGAAACCTTTGACGCGACCGCCGCTGCTGTTCCTCTGGGTGTATGCCGCAAGCCGCTCGTACGGCGATCAAGTGGCACTGAAGGATCGCCGGACCCGCTCCCAGCTCACGCGCATGCAGCAGAACGCGCGCATCGAGTGTGCAAGCGTGTCGCAGACCGTTCGCCAGCTGCCGCTGAGGCCCCGCGGTGCGGAGCGTGGACCACCGGCTCGGGATCCCGGCTCCTGTCACCCTGCGGGGCCGCTTGCGGGGCGCCGTCACGGCGTACACACTGATGGCCCACCAGTCCGGAGGAGGAGCGATCCATGAAGAGCCTGATCGGCATCATCGTGCTCGTGTGGCTGCTGATCGGCGCGTTCGCGGCCTTCCAGCGCGGCTACTTCGGCGACGACCGTGACGTGAGGTGCAAGACGGCCGGCGAGACGGTGCTCACCATCGTCGCCGGACCGCTCAACTACGTGGGCGTCAACCCCAAGATCGACTGCGAGGTGCCGCAGCCCTCGAACTGATCCGGGGACTCGGGTTGCCCGCTCCCCCGCGTGCGGGCAACCGTCCGACCGCTGGACCCTCAGCCGGCGGCGAGCGCCATCCGCGGGATCACGGTGGCCCCCGTGGCCGGCGTCAGCCAGACCGTGCTCCCCTCCCTGATGCCGAGCGAGCGGGCATGGGTGCGGGTCAGCACGACCGACACCTCCTGCCCGTTCACGGTGAGCACGGTCAGCCGGACCTCGAAGCCGATCCGCAGCAGCCGGTGCACCTCTCCCTCGATGCCGCCGGCACTGCTGGGCGAGGCCGCGACGTCGATGTCGTGGGGCCGGAGCTGGGCGTCGCCGAGCTGGGTGACCTCGCCGAGGAACGACATGACGAAGTGGTTCGCCGGCTCGTCGTAGAGCTGGTCGGGGGTCCCGACCTGCTCGATCCGGCCGTTGTTGATCACCACGATCTCGTCGGCCACCTCGAGCGCCTCCTCCTGGTCGTGGGTCACGAAGACGGTGGTCACCGCCACCTCGTCGT
This sequence comes from uncultured Actinomycetota bacterium, assembly GCA_963723945.1. Classification (GTDB taxonomy): domain Bacteria; phylum Actinomycetota; class Actinomycetes; order Propionibacteriales; family Nocardioidaceae; genus Nocardioides. Next base: position 16,651 of record CAVRSW010000036.1, on the reverse strand, counting down.
GGAGCCGGCGCAGCCAGTCGCGCAGCTCCTTGCGGACCTTGGCGTCCAGCGCGCCGAACGGCTCGTCGAGCAGCAGCACCTTGGGCTCCACGGCCAGCGCGCGCGCCAGCGCCATCCGCTGCCGCTGGCCACCGGAGAGCTGGGAGGGCAGCCGGTGCGAGAACTGCTTGAGGTGCACCAGCTCCAGCAGCTCGTCGACCCGGGCGGCGATCTCCGCCTTCGGTCGCCTGCGGATCTCGAGGCCGAACGCCACGTTGCGGGCGACCGTGAGGTGCTTGAACACCGCGTAGTGCTGGAACACGAAGCCGACGTTGCGCTTCTGGGCCGGCAGGCTCGTGGCGTCGGTGCCCTCGATGGAGATCGTGCCGGTGTCCGCCTTGTCAAGGCCGGCGATGATCCGCAGCAGCGTGGACTTCCCGCCGCCACTCGGTCCGAGCAGCGCGGTGAGCTGCCCGGTGGGCAGCGAGACGGAGACGTCGTCGAGGGCGACGAAGTCGCCGAACCTCTTGCTGACGCCGGTGACGTCGATGCTCATGGTGACCCTTTCACTCTGCGTGCTTGGGGCGGAGGATCGCGACGATGACCAGGCTCACGATGCTGGCGAAGATCAGCATGAAGGAGGTCGCATACGCCGTCTCCTGGGCGAAGTTCTGGTACTTCGCCTCGACGACGAGGGTCGCGGTCTGGGTCCGCCCGGTGATGTTGCCCGAGACGATCTTGACGGCGCCGAACTCCCCGAGGGAGCGCGCCAGGCTGAGCACGACGCCGTAGACGACGGCCCACTTGATGCTCGGCAGGGTGACCCGCAGGAAGGTCTGCCGGGCGTTGGCGCCGAGACTGCGGGCGGCCTGCTCCTGGTCGTCACCGATCTCGGTGAGCACCGGGACCACCTCACGGATCACCAGCGGCAGCGCCACGAAGCAGGTCGCCATCACCATCGCCGGGGTGTCGAAGACGATCTGCCAGCCGGCCTCCTCGGCCGGCTTGCCGAGCCACCCGTCACGGCCGTTGTAGACCAGCAGCAGGGCCAGCCCGACGACGACCGGGGACACCGACAGCGGGACGTCGATCAGTGCCGAGAGCACCCGCTTGCCGGGGAACTCGTAGCGCACCAGCAGCAGCGAGATCCCCACGCCGAAGACCAGGTTGATCAGCACCGCCCAGGTGGCCACCATCGCGGTGAGCCGGAGCGCGTACGTCACCTGCGGGTCGGCCAGCGCCTCGCTCAGCGTCACCAGGCCGTCGGCGAACGTCTGCTGGACCACCAGCGCCACCGGCCACGCGACCAGGAAGAAGACGTAGCCGATCGCCAGCAGCCGCAGTGCCCAGCGGGTCGGGGTGGAGACCTTCACCATCGGCTGGCCACCCGTCGCTGGACGATGTCGAGCGTGACGATGACGACGAGCGCGACCGTGAGCATCACCGAGGCCAGCGCGGCCGCCGCGGCGGTGCTGCCGTTCTCGATGAAGGACAGCACCCGGACCGAGACCACCTCGGTCTCGAAGGGCCGGTTGCCCGACAGCAGCACCAGCGAGCCGTACTCGGAGATCGCCCGCGCGAACGACAGCGCCGCTCCCGCGGTGATCGCCGGCGCCAGCGCCGGCAGGATGATCCGCCGGATGATCGTCGTACGGCTGGCGCCGAGCGAGGCCGCGGCCTCCTCGACCTCCGACTCGAGCTCCTCGAGCACCGGCTGCACCGTCCGGACCACGAACGGCAGGGTCACGAACGCGAGCGCCAGTGTGACCGCGGTCGGGGTGAACGCCCAGTGCAGGCCCAGCGGGCTGTTGGGCCCGTACAGGGAGAGCAGCACCAGCCCGGCGACGATGGTCGGGAGCGCGAACGGCACGTCGATGATCACGTTGAGCACGCTCTTGCCCCAGAACCGGTCACGGACCAGCACCCAGGCGATGATGCTGCCCATCACCACGTTGACCGCCGTCACGAGGAGCGACTGCAGGACGGTCAGCCGCACGGCGGCCCAGGTCTGCGGGTTGGTCAGCACGGAGAAGTACTGCTCCCAGCCGCCCGCGGCCGCCGCGGCGACCACGGCGGTGAGCGGGATCAGGACCAGCAGGCTGAACCACATCACGGCGATGCCCAGTCCGAGACCGGCGGCCGGGGTGAGGGTGTTGCGGGGACCCTGCCGGCCGGAACGCCGGCCCCGGCCGGACCGGCGTCGTCCCGCCCCTGCGGGGGACGCCGGCCCGGCCGGGTCGGTGGTGCTGGGCCCAACGAGTTGGGCGGAGGTCATTACTCCTCGCCGACCTTCCCGGTCTCCTGCTGGAGGCGGGTGATGATGCCGAGCGGGTTGCCCTCCTCGCCGTCGCCGAAGTACTTGTCGGCGGCCTCGCCCCAGCCGTTGAAGTCACCGTCGATGGTGAACAGCTTCTCGGGGGTCGGGAACGGGTCGGCGGGGTCGTTGGCGCCCTCGACCTCGCCGACCTCGACGCCGTCGACGACCGGGCGGAACCCGACACTGGCGTAGTCGGCCTGCGCCTCGGGGCTGGTCATGAACTCCAGGAACGCCTCGGCCTCCGGCCCGGCCTCGGTGGTGACGGCGGCGGGGTTCTCGATCAGCAGCGTGTCCGGCGGCACGATGTAGTCGACGTCGGCGCCGCTCTGCTTGGCCAGGATCGCCTCGTTCTCGTACGAGAGCAGCACGTCGCCGCTGCCGTCGGTGAACGCGGTGGTGGCCTCGCGGCCGCTGCCGGGCAGCGCGATCGTGTTGTCGAGGATCTTGGTCAGGAACTCTTCGGCCTCCTGAGGCGTGCCGCCGTTGCCGGTGATGTGCGCCCAGGCGGAGAGGATGTTCCAGCGGGCCGAGCCGGAGGAGCCGGGGTTGGGCGTGATGATCTCGACGCCGTCCTCGACCAGGTCGTCCCAGGTCTCGATGCCCTCGGGATTGCCGCTGCGGACCACGAAGACCACCACGGAGGAGGTCGCGATGCCCTTGGTCTCGTTGTCCTTCCAGTCCTCGGCCACCAGGCCCTCGTCGACGAGACGCGTGACGTCACCCTCGAGCGAGTAGTGGACGACGTCGGCGTCGGCGCCGGCCACGACGGCGCGGCTCTGGTCACCCGAGGCGCCGTACGACGTCTCGAAGGTGACGCCCTCGCCCTCCGAGGTGGCGGTGAAGTCCTCGAAGACCGGCTCGTTGGCGGCCTCCATCACGGAGAAGCCGTTGACGGTGACGGTGGTTCCGGACTCGGAGTCACCGGAGCCGGCGCCGGCGGTGGAGCAGGCACTCAGGGCCAGCGCGGCGGCGACGCCGGCGGCCGCAGCCTTGTGGTGGAGCTTCATGGTGGTTCTCTTTCCCTCCGTGGTGGACGCCCCGCCCGAGTCGCGGCGCATCTTTCTCGATAAGATTACGTGACTTACTTGGCGGAAGCATGACATGCCCGGCCCGGTGTGTCGCAATCGGGTCCGGTGGGGGAGATCACGCCGGGTTCTGCCGCGGCGCGACTATCGTGGGGAGGGTGCCCGTCAACCCCTGATCCACGCGCGACACACCCCCGCGACGGGGCACGAGGAGGAGACGACCGAGTGACCAAGCAGGTCAAGCAGCTCGACCGCGTCATCATCCGTTTCGCCGGCGACTCCGGCGACGGCATGCAGCTGACGGGAGACCGGTTCACCCAGGAGTCGGCATCCTTCGGCAACGACCTGTCGACGCTGCCGAACTTCCCCGCCGAGATCCGGGCCCCGCAGGGCACGCTGCCGGGCGTGTCGTCGTTCCAGGTGCACTTCGCCGACCACGACATCCTGACGCCCGGTGACGCCCCCGACGTACTGGTGGCGATGAACCCCGCGGCGCTGCGCGCCAACCTGGGCGACCTCCCCAAGGGCGCGAGCATCATCGTCGACACCGCCGACTTCACCGCCCGCAACCTCGGGAAGGCCGGCTACACCGAGAGCCCGCTCGACGACGACTCGCTCGCCGAGTACGCCGTCCACCCGGTCGACCTCACGGGGATGACGGTCGCGGCCGTCAAGGAGTTCGGGCTGTCGCGCAAGGACGCCTCCCGTGCCAAGAACATGTTCGCCCTCGGCCTGCTGTCCTGGCTCTACGGCCGCCCGACGGAGTCGACCGTGGCCTTCCTCGAGAAGCGGTTCGCGCGGATGCCCGACATCCGCGACGCCAACGTCACCGCCTTCAACGCCGGGTGGAACTTCGGGGAGACCACCGAGACCTTCGCGGTGACCTACGAGGTCAAGCCGGCCCCGATGGCGACCGGCACCTACCGCAACATCACCGGCAACCTGGCGCTGTCGTACGGCCTGCTCGCCGCGGGCGTGCAGTCCGGGCTGCCGCTGTTCCTCGGGTCCTACCCGATCACGCCGGCGTCGGACATCCTCCACGAGCTGAGCAAGCACAAGTCCTTCGGCGTCACGACGTTCCAGGCCGAGGACGAGATCGCCGGCATCGGCGCCGCGATCGGTGCCGCCTTCGCCGGCAGCCTCGGCGTGACGACCACGTCCGGTCCCGGCATCGCCCTCAAGTCCGAGTCGATCGGGCTCGCCGTGATGACCGAGCTGCCCCTGCTCGTGATCGACGTGCAGCGCGGCGGCCCGTCCACCGGGCTCCCGACCAAGACCGAGCAGGCCGACCTGCTGCAGGCCATGTTCGGCCGCAACGGCGAGTCGCCGGTGCCGATCGTCGCGCCGCAGTCGCCCGGTGACTGCTTCGACGCCGCGCTCGAGGCGGCCCGGATCGCCGTCACCTACCGCACCCCGGTGATGCTGCTCAGCGACGGGATGCTGGCCAACGGTTCCGAGCCGTGGCGGATCCCCGAGATCGCCGAGCTCCCCGCGATCGACCCGGGCTTCGCCACCCACGCCAACCACGGCGACGGTGACGAGGCCGACTTCTGGCCGTACCAGCGCGACGAGGCCACGCTCGCCCGGCCCTGGGCGGTCCCCGGCACGGCCGGACTCGAGCACCGGATCGGCGGGCTGGAGAAGGGCGACGGGCACGGCAACATCTCCTACGACCCCGCCAACCACGACTTCATGGTCCGCACCCGACAGGCCAAGGTCGACCGCGTCGCGGACTCGATCCCACCGCTGGAGGTCGACGACCCGGACGGCCGGGCCCGGGTGCTGGTCCTCGGCTGGGGCTCGACGTACGGCCCGATCGGCGCCGGCGTGCGCCGGGTGCGCAAGGCCGGCTACCACGTCGCGCAGGCCCACCTGCGCCACCTCAACCCGTTCCCCCACGACCTCGGCGAGGTCCTCTCCCGCTACGACAAGGTGCTCGTCCCGGAGATGAACCTCGGGCAGCTGAGCATGCTGCTGCGGGCGAAGTACCTCGTCGACGTCGTCGGCTACAACCACGTCCGGGGGCTGCCGCTCAAGGCAGCCGAGCTCGCCGAGGCGATCGGCGAGCTGGTCAGCCATGCCGAGGGCGTCCCCGTCGACCTCACCACGACCCCGGAGGAGGCACTCTCGTGACCACCACCGACCCGCCCGTCGGCCTGCCGTTCCCCGGCCTGCGCAGCGGCACCGAGGGGGTGCCCGCGCTCGACGAGGGCGCCCCGGCCCAGACCGGCAAGGACTTCACCTCCGACCAGGAGGTCCGCTGGTGCCCCGGCTGCGGCGACTACGCCGTCCTCAAGGCCGTGCAGGGCTTCTTGCCCGACCTCGGGCTGCGCCGCGAGAACATCGTCTTCGTCTCGGGCATCGGCTGCTCCAGCCGGTTCCCGTACTACCTCGACACCTACGGGATGCACTCGATCCACGGCCGCGCGCCGGCGATCGCGACCGGCATCGCGACCTCGCGCGAGGACCTCTCGGTGTGGGTCGTCACCGGTGACGGCGACGCGCTCTCCATCGGGGGCAACCACCTGATCCACGCGATGCGTCGCAACGTCAACATGACGATCCTGCTGTTCAACAACCGGATCTACGGCCTGACCAAGGGCCAGTACTCCCCCACCTCCGAGCCGGGCAAGGTCACCAAGTCGACCCCGATGGGGTCGGTCGACCACCCCTTCAACCCGATCTCGCTGGCGCTCGGGGCCGAGGGGAGCTTCGTCGCCCGCACCATCGACTCCGACCGCACCCACCTCACGTCGGTGCTGGCCGCCGCGGCGGCCCACCGCGGCACGTCGCTGGTGGAGATCTACCAGAACTGCCCGATCTTCAACGACGGCGCCTTCGACGCGATCAAGGACCGCGACAGCAAGGACGACGCGATCATCCCGCTGGTCCACGGCGAGCCGATCCGGTTCGGGGTCGGCGGCGGCAAGGGCCTGGTGCGCGACGCCACCACGGGCGGGGTCAGTGTCGTCGAGACCGCGGAGCTGGGCGAGGGAGCCGAGGACCGGCTGCTGGTGCACGACGCGCACGCGGCCGACCCGACCACGGCGTTCGCGATCTCCCGGCTCACCGACGCCGGCTACCTCCACCAGGCGCCCGTCGGGATCTTCCGGCAGGTGGAGCGGCCGACGTACGACGACCAGGCGCGCGACCAGATCCGCACCGCGCGCGGCGGGACCGACGACGACCCCGGCGCACGGCTGGACGCGCTGGTCCACGGTGGCGACACCTGGACCATCGCCTGACCCGCACCGTTCAGTAGTAGGTCTCCCAGGTCGCGGAGTAGGACCGGGTGTAGCCGTCGGAGGGCGCCACCGTGGCGCGCCAGAAGGTCGAGCCGCGCCGGGGTGCCCGGATGACGCTGCGGAACCAGCCCTTCCGGCCGGTGTGGACGACGTCGTGCTGCCGCCACCGGCAGGTGTCGCAACGCTGCCGCTGGACGGTGACCTGGCGCCCGAAGTAGTCCTCGACGTCACCCCGCAGGTAGAGCCTGCCGTCGCGCCAGACCACCTCCGACGTGATCCACCGCCTCGGCGCGATCGTGGGTGGGAGGTCGTCGGACGGACCCGTCCGGCGATAGCCGGGTGCGTCGGTCGTGGTGCTCTCCGCCGGGTCGGGGGCGGCGACCGCCGCCCCGGACGTCGCGAGCGCCACCGCGAGTGCGGCGGCCCCGAGGGCGCGCGACAGGGTGTGAGTCATGCTCATGTCTCCCCTCATGAGTGACGTGGTCGACGGCATCATGCCAGATCACGGAGCGCCCCGGACCTGGACACGATCGGGCCCACACCTATGCTGACCCGGTGCCGGACTCGCGTCGTGGTCTCGCCTACGGCGTCGCGGCCTACGGCCTCTGGGGACTCTTCCCGCTCTACTGGCCGCTGCTCGAGCCCGCCGGCGCGATCGAGATCCTGGCGCACCGCGTGCTCTGGTCGCTGGTCACCGTGGTCGTCGTCGTGCTGCTGCTGCGACGTACCGCCGCGGTGCGGGCCGTCCTCGCCGACCGCCGCGCCCGGTTGCTCCTGCTCGGCGCCGCCGCCGTGATCACCGTCAACTGGGGTGGCTACATCTGGGGCGTCAACAACGGCCGGGTCGTGGAGACCTCGCTCGGCTACTTCATCAACCCGCTGGTCACCGTGCTGATGGGCGTCGTGGTCCTCGGCGAGCGACTGCGACGGCTGCAGTGGGCGGCCGTCGGCCTGGCGGCCGTCGCGGTGGTGGTGCTGACGATCGACTACGGGCGGCCGCCGTGGATCGCGCTGCTGCTCGCGTTCTCGTTCGCGACGTACGGGCTGTCGAAGAAGAAGGCCGGCGTGGACGCGGTCGAGAGCCTCACCGTCGAGACGCTGTACATCGGCCCGTTCGCGCTGGCGTACATCGCGTGGCTGGCCTGGCAGGGCACCGGCGACTTCGGCCACCACGGCGCCGCCCACGCCTGGATGCTCACCACCGCCGGGGTGGTCACCATCATCCCGCTGCTGTGCTTCGGCGCCGCCGCGATCCGGGTCTCGATGGTCACCATCGGGCTGCTGCAGTACATCGCGCCGATCCTGCAGTTCCTGCTCGGCGTGGTCTGGTACCACGAGGACATGCCGGCCAGCCGCTGGACCGGCTTCGTCCTGGTGTGGATCGCGCTGGCGGTGTTCACGTACGAAGCGGCCACCCACCGGCGCCGGCAGCTGCGGCTGGCGGCGGAGTCGGTCGCCATCTGACCCGGTGTGGGTAGTCCGTGACGAAACCGCCCCTGGCTCCGGCGTGTCGGGGGCGGGAACGTCACGAACTACCCGGGTGGGAGGAGGGCATCAGGCGGTGCGGACCGCGACCAGGTCGGCGAACGCCTCCAGCGCCTCGCGGACCGGACCGGCGGGGAGGGCTCCGAGCAGCGCCTTGGCCTCGCGGGCGCGGGCGACGACGTAGGAGCGCGCCTCCTCGAGGGCCGGGTGGGCGCGGAGCAGCGCCAGCGCCTCGGCGTGCGTGGCGTCGTCGGTGAGGTCGGCGTCGAGCAGCTCGTGGAGCCGCGCGTCGGCGGGGTCCTGCGACGCGCGCGCCATCAGCACGGGGAGCGTGGGGACGCCCTCGCGCAGGTCGGTGCCGGGGGTCTTGCCGGACTCGCCGCTGTCGGAGGCGATGTCGAGGATGTCGTCGCTGAGCTGGAACGCGCAGCCGACGATCTCGCCGTACGACGTGAGCGCCTCCTCGACCACGCGGGGCGCGCCACCGAAGCGGGCGCCGTACTGCGCGGCGGTGGCGATCAGCGAGCCGGTCTTGCCGGCGACGACCTCGAGGTAGTGCTGCAGCGGGTCCTCCCCCGGGGCCGGTGGGACCGTCTCCAGGATCTGGCCCTCGACCAGCCGGGCGAAGGTCTCGGCCTGGATCCGGACCGCCTCCGGTCCGAGGGCGGCGGTGAGCTCGGAGGACTTCGCGAACAGGAAGTCGCCGGTGAGGATCGCGACGTGGTTGTCCCACCGGGCGTTGGCCGAGTCGGCACCGCGGCGCAGCGCGGCCTCGTCCATCACGTCGTCGTGGTAGAGCGAGCCGACGTGGGTCAGCTCGACGACGCACGCCGCGTCGACGACCGCCTGCGCGTCGGGGGTGTCGCCGGTCTCGGCTGCGAGCAGGACCAGCAGCGGCCGGAACCGCTTCCCGCCCGCGGCCAGCAGGTGCGAGGCCGCCTCGGTGACGTAGCGCGTCCGGCTGACGACGTGACCGGCCAGCGCCTCCTCCACCACCAGCATGCGCTGGTGGAGGCGGTCGGCGAGGGCGTCGTCGGCGACCGGGAGCGCGAGCCCCACGGAGGACGGGCTGGAGGTCACCTGATGAACTCTCCCGCCATCCCGGCCAGGTCGAGCACCGGTCCGGGCACGATGCCGAGGCCGAGCGTCACGATCACGCCCACCCCGATGGTGGCAGCGGTGAGCACCGACGGCGTCGCGACGCTGGGGGCCGCACCCTCGGCGTCGGCGAAGTACATCAGCCGGATCACCCGGACGTAGAAGAACGCCGCCACCACGCTGGTCAGCACCGCGACGAGCACGACCGGCCAGGCACCTGCCGAGAGCGCGGCCTCGAAGACCGCCCACTTGCCGACGAACCCGGACGTCAGCGGGATCCCGGCCATCGCCAGCAGGAAGAACGCGAAGACGCCCGCCACCAGCGGGGACTCCTTGCCGAGCCCGGCCCAGTGGGCCAGATGGGTCTGCTCGCCGCCGGCGTCGCGCACCAGCGTGACGACCGCGAAGGCACCCATCGTGGCGAAGCCGTAGGTCACGAGGTAGAACATCACGGCCTGCACCGAGGTGATCTGGGTGTCCGCGAGCTCGGTGATGCTCTGCGCCCCGAGCACGCCGGTCAGCAGGAAGCCGGTGTGGGCCACCGAGGAGTACGCCAGCATCCGCTTCACGTCGGTCTGCGCGATCGCCAGCACCGCTCCCACGACCATGGTGAGGATCGCGACGATCCACATCATCGGCTGCCAGGTCCAGCGGTCGGCCCCGAAGGCCACGTAGAACAGCCGCAGCAGGGCGCCGAAGGCGGCCACCTTGGTGCCGGCGGCCATGAACGCGGTCACCGCGGTCGGGGCGCCCTGGTAGACGTCGGGCGTCCAGGCCTGGAACGGTGCGGCGCCGATCTTGAAGAACAGCCCCACCGCGAGCATCCCCATGCCGACGAGCAGCAGGGTGCGGTTGCCGAGGTCGTTGCGGACCGCCTCGTTGATCGCCCCGAACTCCATCGTGCCGGCGAAGCCGTAGACCAGCGCGGCGCCGTAGAGGAAGAAGCCGGAGGAGAAGGCGCCGAGCAGGAAGTACTTGAGCGCGGCCTCCTGGCTCAGCAGCCGCCGGCGACGGGCCAGCCCGCAGAGCAGGTAGAGCGGGAGCGAGAGCACCTCGAGCGCCACGAACATCGTGAGCAGGTCGTTGGACGCGGGGAACAGCATCATGCCGAGGACCGCGAACATCATCAGCGGGAAGACCTCGGTGTGGTCGAGGCCGGACGTCGAGGCCTGCCGCTCCGCCTCGGTGCCGGGCAGCGCGGCCGCCTGGCCGGCGAAGGCCGAGACCCCGCCCTCGAGCCGGCGCTCGGCGAACAGCAGCACGCCGCCGAGCGCGAAGACCAGGATGACGCCCCACAGGAAGACGGTCGGGCCGTCCAGGGCGAGCGTGCCCTCCATCGCCAGGTTGCCGCGGGCCACGCCGTCACCGAGCGAGGTGAGGTTGCGGCCGACCATGACGGTGCCGACCAGCGCGGCCAGCAGCGTGACCACGGCGAGCACGGTCTGGGCGAGGTAGCGGGTGGCGCGCGGGAGGAAGGCCTCCAGCACGATCCCGAGGCACGCGGCGCCGAAGACGAGGAACAGCGGCCAGAGCTGGGCGTACTCGACGGCGGGCTTGGTGAACTCCATCAGTTGCCCTCCTCCCCGGTGGTCGGGACGGTGGGCTCGTCGGGCGACACCCCCACCTCCGCGAGCGTCGAGTCGACGGTCGGGTTGATCACGTCGAGCAGCGGCATCGGGTAGAAGCCGAACAGCACCAGCGCGAGCAGCAGCGGCGCCACGACGCCCACCTCACGACGGTCGAGGTCCCCGGCCACCACCGGCTCGACGCCGGGCAGGTCGGGGCCGGTCATCGTGCGCTGGTACATCCACAGCACGTAGATCGCGGCCAGCACGATCGCCGTCACCGAGACGGCGCCGGCCCACCACGCGTAGTCGAAGGCCGAGATGATGACCAGCATCTCCGAGACGAACGGCGACAGGCCGGGCAGGCCGCACGCCGCGAGCCCTGCGACCAGGAACGTCCCCGCCAGGACCGGCGTGGACTTCTCGACCCCGCCCATCCGGCTGATCAGGGTGGTGCCGCGGCGACGGACGATGAACCCGGCGATCAGGAACAGCGCGGCAGTCGCGATGCCGTGGTTGACCATGTAGAGGATCGCGCCGCTGCCGCCCTGCTCGGTGAGCACGAAGATGCCGAGCACGATCAGGCCGAAGTGGCTCAGCGAGGTCAGGCCGATCAGCCGCAGGATGTCGTCCTGGCCGATGGCGACGAGCGCGCCGTACACGATCGAGATCAGCGCCAGCACGACCACGACCGGCGTGGCCCACACCGACGCGTCGGGCAGCAGCTCGAGGCAGAACCGGAGCATCCCGTAGGTGCCGATCTTGTCGAGGATGCAGACCAGCAGCACCGAGGTGCCGGTCGTGGCCTTCTCGGTGGTGTCGGCGAGCCAGGTGTGGACCGGGAACATCGGCGCCTTGATCGCGAAGGCGATGAAGAAGCCGAGGAACAGGTAGCGCTGCGTGATCGGGTCGATGTCGAGCGCCGCCAGGTCGGACACGAGGTAGGTCGGCGTCCCGGCGCGCGCCGAGACGACGTAGAACCCGATGACCGACGCCAGCATGATCAGGCCGCCGGCGAGCTGGTAGATCAGGAACTTCACCGCGGCCCGGCTGCGCCCCTCGCGCCCGAACCCGCCGATGAGGAAGTACGCCGGGATCAGCGTCGCCTCGAACACGATGTAGAAGAGGAACACGTCGGTGGCGGCGAAGACGGCCACCGAGAACGCCTCGAGCATCAGCGTCCAGGCGACGAACCGGGCACCCCCGTCGCCGACCTCGCGCCAGGACGCGACGATCACGACCGGCACCAGGACGACGGTCAGCAGCACCATCAACAGGCCGAGGCCGTCGACGCCGAGGGCGTAGTGGACGCCGAACGCCGCGATCCAGTCGTGCTCCTCGGTGAACTGCATGCCACCGTCGGCGTCGTAGCCGGTCGTCATCACGACGGCACCGAGCAGGGTGACCACGGCGGCGCCGAGACCGACCGTCTGCGGGAGCAGGCCGCGGCGGGGCAGGAACGGCACGACCAGGGCGCCGACGAGCGGCACCGCGATCAGCAGGGTGAGCCAGGGAAGATCGCTCATGCGAGGTTCACCGCCATCAGGGTCAGCAGGACCAGCAGCACGCCGGCCAGCAGGGAGAGTGCGTACGAGCGCACGAAGCCGTTCTGGACCTTGCGCATGACCCCGGCGAGACCGCCGACCGCGGCCGAGCCGCCCATCACGGCCCCGTCGACGCCGACCCGGTCCATCGTGGTCAGGCCGGAGACCAGGTGCCGGCCGGGGCTCACCACGAGGCCCTCGTTGATGACGTCTCCGTAGACGTCGGCGCGGGCCGCGCGGGTCACGAACGAGACGTCGCTCGGCGCCGTGCGCGGCACCTCCCGCCGGCCGATGAGGAACCAGGCCAGCGTCACGCCGACCGCCACCACCGCCGTGATGATCAGCGTGATCACGATCGGGGGTACGGCGAGGTGGTGCTCCTCGGCCGAGCCCACGACGGGCGAGAGCCAGTCGACGATCCAGTCGCCGAGCAGCATCACGCCACCGAACACCGACAGCGCGGCGAGCACGATGAGCGGCACCGTCATCACCTTGGGTGACTCGTGCGGGTGCACGCCCTCCTCCCACCGCTTCTTCGTGAAGAACGTCATCAGCATCAGCCGGGTCATGTAGAACCCGGTGACGCCGGCGCCGACCAGCGCGCAGGTGCCGACCAGGAGGTTCTCGGCGAGCGCGGTCTCGATGATCTTGTCCTTGGACCAGAAGCCGGAGAAGCCCGGGAAGCCGATGATCGCGAGGTAGCCCATCGCGAACGTCAGGTAGGTGACGGGCATCGCCTTCGTGAGCGCGCCGTAATGGCGCATGTTCACGTCGTCGTCCATGCCGTGCATCACCGAGCCGGCCCCGAGGAACATGTTGGCCTTGAAGAAGCCGTGGGTCATCAGGTGGAAGATCGCGAAGGCGTAGCCGGCGACCCCCAGCCCGGCGCCGAGCATCATGTAGCCGATCTGGCTCATGGTCGACCCGGCCAGCGCCTTCTTGATGTCGTCCTTGGCGCAGCCGATGACCGCACCCCACAGCAGCGTCACGGTGCCCACGATCACCACGGCCGTCTGGGCGTCGGGGGCACCCTCGAAGATGAAGTTGGCGCGGGTCACCAGGTAGACGCCGGCGGTGACCATGGTCGCCGCGTGGATCAGGGCCGACACCGGGGTCGGGCCCTCCATCGCGTCGAGCAGCCACGCCTGCAGCGGCACCTGGGCCGACTTGCCGCAGGCCGCCAGCAGGAGCAGCAGGCCGAGTGTCGTGAGGGTGGCCTCGGACGCCTCGCCCGCGACCTCGCTGATCGCGGCGAAGTCGGTGGTCCCGAAGGTGACGACCATCAGCGCGATCGCCAGCGAGAGCCCGATGTCGCCCACCCGGTTGATGACGAAGGCCTTCTTGGCGGCGGCCGCGGCCGACGGCTTGTACTGCCAGAAGCCGATCAGCAGGTACGACGCCAGGCCCACGCCCTCCCAGCCGAGGAACAGAGCGAGGAAGTTGGCCGACAGCACCAGCAGCAGCATCGCCGCGACGAACAGGTTGAGGTAGCCGAAGAACCGGCGGCGGCGCGGGTCGTGCTCCATGTACCCGATGGAGTAGACGTGGATCAGCGAGCCGACCCCGGTGATCAGCAGCAGGAACAGCGCGGCCAGCTGGTCGTAGAGCAGGTCCATGCCGACGGTCAGGTCACCGGCCTGGAACCAGGTGAACAGCTGCTGGCCGACCTGGCGCTCCGACTCCTCGCGACCGAGCAGCCCGACGAACATCGCGACGCTGATCACGAACGACCCGATCGGCAGCGCGGTCCCGAGCAGGTGGCCCCACCGGTCGGTGGCGCGCCCGCCCAGCAGCAGCACGGCGGCGCCCAGCAGCGGCAGGGCGATCACCACCCACAGCAGCGCGAACACTCCGTCGGCGGGCCCCGGGTCGACCACGGGGATGTGGCCGCCCTCGGCGGTCTGGATGAGCGTGTGGATCACGTGTGTCCCTCAGTACTTCAGCAGGCTCGCGTCGTCGACCGAGGCCGAGCGACGGGTCCGGAAGATGGTCATGATGATGGCCAGCCCGACGACGACCTCGGCCGCGGCCACCACCATCACGAAGAAGGCGGCAATCTGGCCGTCGAGGTTGCCGTGCTGCCGGGAGAACGCGACCAGGGTCAGGTTGCACGCGTTGAGCATGAGCTCCACGCACATGAAGACCACGATGGCGTTGCGCCGGACGAGGACCCCCACACACCCGATGGTGAACAGGATCGCGCCCAGGACGATGTACTCGGTCACTGCTGCTCACCGTCCCGCGGGGCGTCGGAGCGGTCGGCGTAGCGGGGGGCCTGGTCCGGCCCCTCCACCTGGCGTACGACGTCGTCGACCGCGTCGGCCCGGGCGGCGCGCACCGTGCCGCGGGCGGCGAGCACCCGCGAGACCGACGACTCGGCGGGCGAGCCGTCGGGCAGCAGCGCCGCTGTGTCGACCGCGTTGCTCCGCGCAAACACACCCGGGGCGGGCAGCGGACCCGGGTGGGCACCCCGCTCCCCGAAGTCACGGATCCGCCGGGCGGCCTGGCCGGACTGGGCCTCGCGCGGCGTGAGCCGTTCGCGGTGGGCCAGCACCATCGCGCCGACGGCCGCCGTGATCAGCAGCGCGCTGGTCACCTCGAAGGCCAGCACCCACCGGGAGAACAGGACGTTGGCGATGCCCTGGATGTTGCCCTCCGCGTTGGCCTCCTCCAGGCCCACCACGGGACCGAGGGCGGTCTGGGTCACCGCGGTGACGAGCAGCGTGCCGAGCAGCAGCCCGGCGACGGTGGCGAGCAGGCGCTGGCCCTTGATCGTCTCGACGACCGAGTCGGACGCGTCGACGCCGACCAGCATCAGCACGAACAGGAACAGCATGAGGATCGCGCCGGTGTAGACGATGATCTGGACCGCGAACAGGAACGGCGCCTCGAGGACGGCGTAGAGCACGGCGAGCGACATCATCACGACGGCGAGCAGCAGCGCGGCGTGCACGGCCTTCCGGACGAACAGCAGCCCGAGCGCGGCGGCCACCATGACGGGGGCGAGGATCCAGAAGGTCACTGTCCGGCCTCCTTCGCGGCCGCGGGTGCCTTCGGGAACGTGCCGCGGTAGTAGTCGCCCTCGTCGTCGCCGAGCAGCATCGGGTGCGGCGGCTGCTCCATGCCGGGCAGCAGCGGGGCGAGCAGGTCGGACTTCTCGTAGATCAGGTCGGCCCGGTTGTCGTCGGCCAGCTCGTACTCGTTGGTCATCGTCAGCGCCCGGGTCGGGCACGCCTCGATGCACAGCCCGCACAGGATGCAGCGCAGGTAGTTGATCTGGTAGACGCGGCCGTACCGCTCACCCGGCGAGAACCGGCCCTCGCCGCCCTCGGAGTCGTCGTTGGACGCACCCTCGACGTAGATCGCGTCGGCCGGGCAGGCCCAGGCGCACAGCTCGCAGCCGATGCACTTCTCCAGCCCGTCGGGCCACCGGTTGAGCTGGTGGCGTCCGTGGAACCGCGGAGCCGTGGGTTGCTTCTCGAACGGGTACTGCTCGGTGACGACCTTCTTGAACATCGTCCGGAAGGTGACGCCGAACCCGGCGACGGGGTCCCAGAACTGCTCCCTGAGGGAGCGCGACCCCGAGCTGTCGTCAGCCATCGGTGCCCCTTTCGTAGGTGGACCGGTGGACGTCTGTCGTGGACTCGAAGCTCAGCGGCTGGGCGGCGCCGCGCACCGGCCCACCCGTGGGCATCGGCGGCACGGGGTAGCCGCCGGCGAACGGGTCGGCCGGGGCGGTGTCCGACTCGTCGGAGCCGGCGCCGCGCCCCGCCTCCTCGCCCCCGAAGAACATGAGGACCAGGAAGAGGGCCGCCAGCACGCCCACGCCGACCAGGAAGTACTGGCGGTCGACGCCGCCCTCCAGCAGCACCGAGCGCACCGTCGCGACGGCGACGATCCAGCCCAGCGAGATCGGGATCAGGTACTTCCAGCCGAACGCCATGAACTGGTCGTAGCGCATCCGCGGCAGCGAGCCGCGCAGCCAGATGAACATGAAGATGAACAGCAGCACCTTGCCGAAGAACCACAGCACCGGCCAGTAGCCCTCGTCGGCGCCCGGCCAGATGTGGATCAGGCCCCACGGCGCGTGCCAACCGCCGAGGAACAGCGTGGTGGCCAGCGCCGACACGGTCGCCATGTTGATGTACTCGGCGAGGAAGAACAGGGCGAACTTGAGGCTGGAGTACTCGGTGTGGAAGCCGCCGACCAGCTCCCCCTCGGCCTCGGGGAGGTCGAACGGCGCCCGGTTGGTCTCGCCGACCATCGAGATCGTGTAGATCACGAACGACGGCATCAGGATCAGGCCGTACCAGAGGTTCTCCTGGGCGGCGACGATCTGCGAGGTGGACATCGAGCCGGCGTAGAGGAACACCGCGACCAGCGCGAGGCCCAT
>CAVRSW010000035.1:0-11696 GCA_963723945.1 uncultured Actinomycetota bacterium | reverse complement strand
TCGCTCGCGATGATGACCCACGCCAGCGAGGCCAACCTGCTCGGGAACGTGCACGGCGGCGAGATCATGAAGCTCGCCGACTCCACGGCGGGCGCCGTCGCCCACCGCCACAGCGGTGGGCCGGCCGTGACCGCGGCCATGGACGAGATGGTGTTCCTCGAGCCGGTGCGGGTCGGCGACATCGTCCGCACCCTCGCGCAGGTCAACTGGGCAGGGCGTTCCTCCATGGAGATCGGGGTGCGGGTGGAGGCGCAGCCGTGGGGAGTGCCGCCGACGAGCCGCTCCACGTCGCGTCGGCGTACTTCGTCTTCGTGGCCATCGACGACCACGGCCGGCCCCGCGCCGTGCCGGCACTGCAGGCCGAGACCCCCGACGAGCTGCGCAGGGTGCGCGAGGCCGAGATCCGGCGCGCCCACCGGCTCGCCCGCAAGGCGGAGATCCAGCAGGGCCGCGCCCGATCCTGACCGGCGCGTCGTCACGGTTGTGACGGGTGTGACTGGTGATACTTGGCGGCACGTTGCTTCCTTCCCCGAGCACCGAGAGGCACTTCCCCGTATGCCCCGCCCCACACCGGGCCAGCAGCCCGACGCCCCGCCCGCGTCCGGGCCTGCGTCGTCCGGGTCCGTCCGCCGCCCCGCCGACGAGCGGGCCGCCCGCGTCCGCTTCCGTCGCGCCGTCGCGCTGATGGTGATGACCCTGGTGGTCCCGGGCTCCGCACAGCTGGTCGCCGGCAACCGTGAGGTGGGCCGGGTCGCGATGCGGATCTGGCTGGGTCTCGTCGTGGCCGGCACCGTGTGCGTCGGCGCCTCGCTGCTCTGGCACCCGTTCGCCTTCTGGGCCGCCTCGAACACCGTGCTGCTCGGGGTCGTACGGCTGGGGCTGATGGTGCTCGCCATCGGCTGGGCCTTCCTGCTCGTCGACGCCTGGCGGCTGGGGCAGCCGCTCTCGCTGTCGATGCAGCACCGCCGGGCCGTGGTGGGCGTCAACGGCCTGCTGTGCTTTTCCGTCGCGGGGACGCTGCTCTTCGGTGCCCACGTCGTCGGCGTGCAGCGCGACTTCATCACCGCGATGTTCGGGGACGGCGACGCCGCGGGCGCCTCGGACGGGCGCTTCAACGTGCTGCTGCTGGGCGGCGACGCCGGCGCCGGTCGCTGGGGGCTGCGGCCCGACTCGCTGACCGTCGCCAGCATCGACGCGACCACCGGCAAGACCGTGCTGATCTCGCTGCCACGCAACATGGCGAACTTCCCGTTCCGCGAGGGCTCGGTGATGGACGAGCAGTTCCCGGACGGCTTCGACTGCGACGGCTGCTACCTCAACGGCGTCAGCACCTGGGCCGGCGACCACACCGACCTCTTCCGGCACACCGACCAGCCGGGCGTGGACGCCACCGTGTCGGCCGTCGAGGGGATCACCGACCTCGACATCAGCTACTGGGCGATGGTCAACCTCGAGGGCTTCAAGGACCTCGTCGACGCCTTCGGCGGGGTCACGCTCAACGTCCGCGACCGGATCCCCGTGGGGCTCCCGACCGACGACTACTTCCGCTACATCGAGCCCGGCACCCAGCAGCTCGACGGGCTGGAGACGCTGTGGTTCGCCCGCGCCCGCTACGGCTCCGACGACTACTCGCGCATGGCCCGCCAGAAGTGCGTCATGAACGCGATGCTGCAGCAGGTGAGCCCGCAGGACGCGCTGCAGAACTTCTCCCGTATCGCCCGCGCGAGCTCGGAGATGGTCTCGACGTCGATCCCGCGCAGCGAGGTCGACCGCTTCGTCCAGCTCGCGCTGCTCGCCAAGGACCAGCCGATCTCCACGCTGTCGCTGGTGCCGCCGATGATCGACACCGCGGACCCGGACATCGACGTGGTGCACGACAAGGTCGCCGAGACGATCGACCGGGCCGAGGGCGAGGCGCCCTCGCCGACCGACGGCACCCCGGCGAAGAAGCGGAAGCCGCAGCAGCCGCCCGCCATGACGGGCGGGTCGATCGGCAGCATGTCGGAGGGGTACGCCGCCAACGAGTCCACCGACCTCGGCACCTCGTGCTGATCGGCGGTGTCCCGGGTCCGTCGCCGTGCTGGCCGCGTCGCCAGGGGGTGGCAGGCCGCCGAGTCCGGCCCGCGGCCGCGCCCGTAGGGTGTGGGCCGTGACCGGGCAGGAGGAGGAATCACCGCGGATCGTCGCGGTGGTGGTCACCTTCGACCGGCTGCGGCTGCTGCAGCGGCTGGTCGCCCGGCTCCTGGAGGTCCCCCGGCTCGGCGAGGTCATCGTGGTCGACAACGCCTCCACCGACGGCACCGGCGCGTGGCTGCTCACGGCGGCCGCGGCGCAGGACCGGCTGGTGCCGCTCCTGCTCGACCGCAACCGTGGCGGCGCGGGTGGCTTCCACGAGGGGCTGCGACGCGCGGTCGAGGAGTGCGGCGCCGACCTGGTGTGGCTGATGGACGACGACGGCCTGCCCGATCCCGAGTGCCTCGACCTGCTGGTGGAGCACCGCGGGGAGCTCGACTTCTGGGGACCCGTGGTGGTCGACGAGGCCGACCCCGACCGGCTGGTCTTCCCGATCCGGCTGCCGGGCGGCACCCGGGTCGTCCACGACATCGCCTCGGTCGAGCGTGCGGCGACCGAGCGGCTGCTGCGCGACGTCGTCATCCCGTTCAACGGGGTGCTGGTCACCCGCGAGCTGGCGCTGCGCATCGGCTACCCCCGCGAGGAGTTCTTCATCTGGGGCGACGACCACGAGTACCGGCTGCGGGCCGAGCGCGCCGGCGCGCGGATCGCCACGGTCGTGGCCGCCCGGGTCCGGCACCCCTCCGTCGGTGAGCTGGGCACGCCGATGATGCGCGGGCGGACGACGTACAACCACAGCCCGAGCGACCTCAAGCACTACTGCATGGCCCGCAACAACACCCTCAACCTGCGGGACTACCGCGGCTGGCCGCACGTGCTGATGTTCTGGGTGAAGACGGCGTGGTTCTACTCGTTCACCCGGCCGCAGCCCGGCCGGCTGCTGCTGAGCGCGCGGGGCTTCGTCGCCGCCCTGCGCGGTGACTTCACCGGCCACGAGAAGTACCTCCGGTGAGCGCCGCCGCCACGGTCGCGGTTGTCGTCGTGACCTTCAACCGGGCCGACCTGCTGGCCAGGATGCTGGACGGCCTCGCCGCGCAGACGCACCGGCCCGACGCGGTCTACATCGTCGACAACGCCAGCAGCGACCACACCCGCGAGGTGCTGGACCGCTGGCACGGCGGCGACCTGCCGCTGCGGGTGACCCACAGCGCCGACAACCTCGGCGGTGCAGGAGGCTTCCACCTCGGCCTGCGGCAGGCGTACGGCGACGGCTTCGACCGGATCTGGCTGATGGACGACGACGTGGTCCCCGCGCCCGACTGCCTCGCGGTGCTGCTGGCCCACGACGAGGCGTGCCTGATGGCCGTGCGCGAGGACACCTCCGGCCGGCTGGTCGAGAAGGCCGCCACCCGGTTCGACCTCGACAACCCGCTGGCGATCAAGCCCAAGACCGGCATGGTCGAGACGACCTACGGCACCCGCGAGGCGATGCCGGAGCGCGTGGAGATCGAGAACGTCGCCTTCGAGGGGTTCCTGGTCCGGCGCGACGTGGTGCAGCGGATCGGGCTGCCCGACCCGTCGTACTTCATCTTCTACGACGACGTCGACTACGCGGTCCGCGCGCGGCGGGCGGGCTACCGGATCTGGGCGGTCCGTGACGCCGTGCTGGTGCGGCAGCTGGACTTCGACCAGCAGCACGACCTGGGCTCGTGGAAGGGGTACTTCATGTACCGCAACCTCTTCGTCGTCCACCTGCGTTACGGCAGCAACCTCCCCGTCCGGCTGAAGCCGTGGCTGATCACGGCCGGGGTCGTCGCGCTCAGCCCGCTCCGCGGCGGCCGGGCCGAGGCCCGCAATGTGATCCGCGCCCTACGCGCCGCGCGGGGAATGCGGAAGCTGCCAGGGGCTTCCGTAGACTGATCCATCGCGTCCACACAGAGGAGACTCACCCTTGTCCAGTCCTGACCTGGTCGTCGTCGGCTCCGGCTTCTTCGGGCTGACGATCGCCGAGCGCTGCGCGAGCGAGCTCGACCTCAAGGTGCTGGTGCTCGAGCGTCGGCACCACCTCGGCGGCAACGCCTACTCCGAGAAGGAGCCGACCACCGGGGTCGAGGTGCACAAGTACGGCGCCCACCTCTTCCACACCTCCAACGAGCGGGTGTGGCAGTACGTCAACCGGTTCACGTCGTTCACCGACTACAAGCACCGGGTCTTCGGCAAGTACCAGGGGCAGGTCTACTCGCTGCCGATGAACCTCGGCCTGATCAACCAGTTCTTCGGGAAGTCCCACACGCCCGACGAGGCCCGCGCGCTGATCAAGGAGCAGGCGAGCGAGATCGCCACCGAGGACGCGTCCAACCTCGAGGAGAAGGCGATCAGCCTGGTCGGCCGCCCGCTGTACGAGGCGTTCATCAAGGGCTACACCGCCAAGCAGTGGCAGACCGACCCGACCAGGCTGGGCGCCGACATCATCACCCGGCTGCCGGTCCGCTACACCTTCGAGAACCGCTGGTTCAACGACACCTACGAGGGGCTCCCCGTCGACGGCTACACCGCGTGGCTGACCAAGATGGCCGACCACCCCAACATCGAGGTGCGGCTCGAGACCGACTTCTTCGAGGTGGCCGACGAGTTCATCGGCACCGTCCCGATCGTCTACACCGGCCCGGTCGACGAGTACTTCGGCAACTCGGAGGGCCGGCTCTCCTGGCGCACCGTCGACCTCGAGGAGTCCGTGGAGGAGGTCGACGACTTCCAGGGCACCGGCGTCGTCAACTACAACGACCGGGAAGTCCCGTTCACCCGGATCATCGAGTTCAAGCACTTCCACCCCGAGCGGGTGAAGACCCACCTCCCCGGCAAGACGGTGATCGTGCACGAGTACAGCCGGTTCGCCGAGGACGACGACGAGCCGTACTACCCGATCAACACCGCCGAGGACCGCGAGAAGCTGCTGAAGTACCGCGACCTCGCCCGGAAGGAGCCGATGGTGCTCTTCGGCGGTCGGCTCGGCACCTACAAGTACCTGGACATGCACATGGCGATCGGCTCCGCCCTCTCCATGTACGACAACAAGCTCAAGCCCCACTTCACCGAGGGCACCGAGCTGACCAGCGGAGGAGTCGACGAATGAGCGTCACCCACACCCAGACCAGCGAGGCCCCCGACTCCACGTCGCCGGGGCACGCCCGGGTGCTGCTGCAGCGCCAGATCATGCCGGCCGGCCGCGACACCGACGTGATCAAGCTGTACGTCGACCCCGACCCGGCCGCCCTCGACGCCGACAAGTTCGACATCGGCCACACCCGCGCGGCCCAGGAGGCCAACGCGATCGCGCAGCGGATCCAGAACGCCGCCCGCGGGGTCTCCGCGATCCACCCGGACCAGATCGAGTCCCGCACCGCGTACCGCGTCGTGAAGGGCGCGAGCGTCTCGTTCGGCACCTACTTCAACGCCTTCCCCGCGTCGTACTGGCGCCGGTGGACGATCGTCCAGCAGGTCCGGCTCACCGTCCGGCTGCGCGGCGAGGGCGCCACCGTCACGGTCTACCGCTCGATGGCCAACGGCCGCTCGCAGCGCGTCGACTCCGCCACCGTCGAGGGGAGCTCCGGCGAGTTCTCGTTCGACCTGCCGCTCAAGCCGTTCGTCGACGGCGGCTGGTACTGGTACGACGCCGTCGCCGCCGACACCGACGCGGTCGTCGAGGGCGCCGAGTGGACCGCCGAGGTGCCCGAGGACCGAGCGCAGCGCGGCACCGTCACCATCGGCATCACGACCATGAACCGGCAGGACTTCTGCGCCAAGCTGCTCACCCAGCTCGGCGAGGCCGACCAGCTCGAGGAGATCCTCGACGAGGTCGTGGTCATGGAGCAGGGCAAGGACAAGGTCGTCGACTCGGAGTACTTCCCCGAGGCCGAGAAGTCCCTCGGCGACCGGCTCCGGATCATCGAGCAGGGCAACCTCGGCGGCTCCGGCGGCTTCGCCCGGGCGCAGTACGAGGGCCTCAAGGCCGGCCGCTCGACGTACGTGATGATGCTCGACGACGACGTCGAGTGCGAGACCGAGGGTGTGCTGCGGGCGGTCACCTTCGGCGATCTGTGCCGCAAGACGACCATCGTCGGCGGCCACATGTTCAGCATCTTCCAGAAGACGCAGCTGCACTCCTTCGGCGAGAAGGTGTCGCCGTACACGTTCTGGTGGGGCTCCGCGCCCGGGGTCTTCGCCGGCTGGGACTTCGCCGACCGCAACCTCCGGTCCGCCCGCTGGCTGCACGCCCGGGTCGACGTGGACTACAACGGCTGGTTCATGTGCCTGATCCCTTCGAAGGTGCTGAGGGACATCGGGCTCTCGCTGCCGATCTTCATCAAGTGGGACGACTCCGAGTACGGCCTGCGCGCCAAGGCCGCCGGCTACCCGACCGTGACGTTCCCGGGCGCGGCCGTGTGGCACGTGCCGTGGACGGACAAGAACGACGCCTTGGACTGGCAGTCCTACTTCCACGTCCGCAACCGCTTCATCGCCGCCCTGCTGCACTCGCAGTACCCCCGCGGCGGCCGGCTGGTGCGCGAGAGCTTCAACCACCAGATCAAGCACATGGTCTCGATGCAGTACTCCACCGTCGAGCTGCGCCACAAGGCCCTCGAGGACGTGCTGGCCGGTCCCGAGGCGCTGCACGCCGCGCTGCCCACCACGCTGCCGGAGATCAAGGAGCTGGTGAAGGGCTACGACGACGCGACGCTGGTCGCCGACCCGAGCGCCTTCCCCGAGGTCAAGCGGCACAAGCTGCCCCGCAAGGGCAAGGAGGCGTCGCCGGTGATCTCCGGCAAGGCCGCCACCGTCCAGGCGCTGCTGCAGCCGTTGCGCCAGCTCCGCCGACCGCGCGAGATGGCGCAGACCCACCCGGAGGCCGAGATCATGGCCCAGGACTCCCGGTGGCACAAGATCGCCCGCTACGACTCCGCGATCGTCTCGCTCCCCGACCAGACCTCGGCCGCGTTCTACCGGCGCGACCGCGAGAAGTTCCTCGACCAGATGAAGCGCACCCTGGCGATCCACCGGCAGCTCGCGGCCGACTGGGACGAGCTGGCCGCCCGCTACCGCGCGGCGCTGCCGGAGATCACCTCGCCCGAGACCTGGGAGCAGACCTTCCGGCCGTGGATGGAGGACGGCGATGGCCAGTAGTACCGATACGAAGCTTGTGTCGGACTCCCGTCCCTCCGAGCCCGCACCCAAGCACCGCGCCGTGTCCCGTCGTCGACGCGTCCGCACCGGCCGGGGCGACAGCGACATCGCCACTCTCGACTCGGAGGCCGGCATGCCGGAGCTGACGCCGGCCAGTCACAACAACGGCCTGCTGGAGGTCTTCCGGCGTCGCTACCTGCTGCGGCTGCTGGTGCGCAGCACGGTGCAGGCCCGCTACCAGGGCACCTTCCTGGGCTGGATCTGGAGCTATCTGCAACCCGCCGTGCGGTTCTGCATGTACTACTTCGTCTTCCAGATCCTCATCGGGCGTGGGGCCAACCTCTACCCGTTCGCGATCCACCTGGCGTGCGGCATGGTGGTGGTGCACTTCTTCACCGAGACCTTCAACGGCGGCACCCGCTCGCTGGTGAGCAACCGCGGGCTCATCACCAAGCTCCCGATGCCCCGCGAGCTGTTCCCCGTCGCGACCATGCTGGTCGCCTTCTGGCACACCATCCCCATGCTCGTGATCACGATGATCGTCAGCGTCCTGCTGGGGTGGACCCCGGATCCCATGGGGATCCTGGCGATGCTGCTGGCGATGTCGCTCGTGGCGGTGCTGGGCCTGGCCCTCGCACTGCTGTTCAGCGTGGCCAACGTGTTCTTCCGTGACTTCAGCAAGGTCACCCAGACGCTGACCCAGTTCGTGACCTTCAGCGTGCCGATGATCTACCCGTACTCGATGGTGGCCGAGCGGTTCGCCGAGATCCCGTGGGTCGCCGAGGTCTACCTGCTCAACCCGATGGCCGAGGCGGTGCTGCTGATGCAGCGCTGCTTCTGGGTGCCGCTCACCGCGGACCCGGAGGCCGCGATGCTCGAGCACCTGCCGGTCGACCTGTGGAGCCGCGGGGTGATCATGCTCGTCCTGTCCTTCATCGGGCTCGGGCTCGCGCAGGTGTGGTTCAGCAAGCTCGAGCGCCGGGTGCCGGAGCGCCTCTGATGAGCACCCCACGAAATCGCGTTCTTCCCCCGCTGCGCTCCTCCAGCCCACGATTCCGCAGGGACCCCGCATGACGACCGTGATCCAGGCGGAGAACGTCACCAAGGCGTTCACGATGCAGTACCACCGCTCCCTCAAGCAGATCGCGCTCGCCAGGCTGCGCGGCATGAAGACCCATGACCGGTTCAATGCGGTCGACGACGTCTCGTTCACCGTGGAGGAGGGCGAGTCCATCGGGCTGATGGGTCTCAACGGCTCGGGCAAGTCGACGCTGCTCAAGCTGGTCAGCGGCGTGATGCAGCCCGACTCGGGCCAGGTGCTCACCCGGGGTCGGGTGGCCGGCCTGATCGCCACCGGGGCGGGGTTCCAGCCGCAGGTGAGTGGCCGGGACAACCTCTGGCTGAACGCGGCGATCCTCGGCATGACCGAGGCCGAGACCCGGCGCAAGATGGACGAGATCATCGACTTCGCCGACCTCGGCAAGTTCATCGACACCCCGGTCGTCTACTACAGCTCGGGCATGAAGGCCCGGCTCGGTTTCGCGGTGGCGATCAACGTCGAGGCGGACGTCTTCATCGCCGACGAGGCCCTCGCGGTGGGGGACCGCCCGTTCAAGCGCAAGTGCAAGGCGAAGATGCGCGAGATCCGGGAGAACGGCACCACCATCTTCTTCGTCAGTCACTCGCCGGGTGCGGTCAAGCAGCTCTGTGACCGGGTGCTCGTGCTGGAGAAGGGAAAGCTGGGCTTCGACGGCGACGTCGAGCAGGGCATCAAGTACCTCCACTACGACGAGGGCGACGACGGCGACGACGACGAGGGCTTCGGCAAGGACGACTGAGGCGGTCTGGACCGTCCCGCTCGAAAATCGTGAAATCGTCGGCGTGTCGGCGTGTCGAGTGGAAATTACAGGATTGTAGTTACTCAGATTGGTTGCGCCGAGGCGTGTGACTGGTGTGAAACTTGCTACCCGTGTGAATCTTCCCCCGCACTGGAGTAGCCCGTTATGCGCCCCTGCAAGGCCCACTTCGTCACCTCCTGCCAGCAGCTGTTGGCGCTCGGTGCCGTGCTCGCCGTCCTCACCCCGGCGGCCTCCGTCGTGTCCCTCGACGTGGTCCACACGCCCGGGTCGTCGGCCGGGGCCCCCCGGGCCCAGGCGCCGGCTCCGGGCCAGCCGCGGCCGGCCTCCGAGCCCGGCACGCAGGTGGGCCGGAAGCCTCCCACGGCGACGGTCCCGGTCGCCCCGGTGGAGCCGGTCGTCCACGAGGTCCCGCTGACCCCCGACGAGGAGTCCGCGACCGGCCGCACCCCTCGCCCGCGGGCGTCCGACCGCCCCGCGCCCGGCGGGTCCGGCCCGGAGACCGAGGAGTCCACCCGTACGACCGTGCTGAGCGAGCCGCAGAAGGTGACCGGCTACGGCGCGGTCGGCGTCACCTGGTCCCACGACCAGCAGGTCGCCGACGACCAGATCCTGCTGCAGGTCCGGACCGCCACGGGTGGCGCGTGGACCGGGTGGAGCGAGCTGGAGTACCACGACGAGCACGCCCCCGACCCCGAGACCTCGGAGAGCGCCGGCACCCGGCCCGGCACCGACCCGGTGTTCGTCGGCGAGGTCGACCGGGTACAGCTGCGCGCGGTCGCCGAGGACGGGCTGCCGGAGGGCATGTCCCTGGCCGTCGTCTCGCCCGGCAGGCCCACCGAGGTCGAGACCGAGACGCCCGCGGTCCCCGCGGAGCAGGCCGTGGCCGACGCCGAGCCGACGGCTGCCGGCGAGGACGCGATCGAGCTCCAGGCCGCCACGACGTCGGCCCCGCGGCCGACGATCTTCACCCGCGAGCAGTGGGGCGCCGACGAGCGGATGCGCGACGGCCGCCCGAGCTACGGCACGATCAGCGCCGGATTCGTGCACCACACGGTCAACGCCAACGACTACTCGCGCGACGACGTCCCGGGCATGCTGCGCAGCATCTACGCGTACCACACCCAGTCCCAGGGCTGGAGCGACATCGGCTACAACTTCCTGGTCGACAAGTTCGGCCGGATCTGGGAGGGCCGCTACGGCGGGGTCGCGCGCCCGGTCATCGGCGCCCACACCCTCGGCTACAACGACGACTCGTTCGCGATGTCGGCGATCGGCAACTTCGAGACCGCGCGCCCCTCGGAGGCGATGCTGCGGGCCTACGGCGCGCTGTTCGCCTGGAAGCTCGGCATGGCGGGCATCGACCCGATGGACCGGTCGCAGAACGTCAGCGGCAGCACCTTCCAGGCCATCAACGGGCACCGCGACGCCGGGTCCACCGCCTGCCCGGGCCAGCACCTGTACGACAAGCTCCCGGCGATCCGCCGCTTCGCCACCGAGGCGCCCGAGCCGGAGGAGCCGGAGGAGCCGGACCCGGTCACGCTGCGGCAGGTCGACTCCGACCTGGCCTCCACGCCCTACCCCGACCTGGTCGTACGCCGTGCCTCGGACGGCCGCGGCATGGTGCTGCCGACCGGCGGGCTCACCAGCTTCCGCGCCCCGGCCACCCTGGCCAGGTCCGGCTGGGCCGCTCGCAGCCCGCTGGCGACACCCGACCTCACCGGCGACGGGCAGGCGGACCTGGTGACCTTCGACGAGACCGGCAGCCTGGAGATCCGTCCCGGTCCGGCCGCCGACGGCTACCGCACGGTGGCCCGGCAGGCGCGCGGCTTCCGCCGGCACGACCTCGTGGCCTCGACGGGTGACCTCGACGGCGACAGCCGCGCGGACTTCGTCGCCCGGTCGCAGGGCCGCCTGGTCAGCTTCCTGCGGACGTCGAGGGGTGGCTTCCGCCGGGTCGCGGAGGGCACGGGGGCGCGCGGCTACGAACAGCTCGTGGGGGCCGGGGACGTGACCGGCGACGGCGACGCGGACCTGTGGGGCCGCGACGGCGCCGGCCGGCTCTGGCTGGTGCCCGGTGAGGGCGAGGGCCGCTTCGCCGCCCGGACCCAGGTCACCCTCGACGAGACCGACGTCGACTGGCTCGTCGGAGGGGTCGACTACACCGGCGACGCGCTCCCGGACCTGCTGGTCCGGCGGGCGAGTGGTGCCCTGCTCGTGCTGCCCTCACGGGGTGACGGCACGCTCGGCCGCGCCATCGGACCCGTCGGCGACGCCGCCGGGCTCGGGATGGTCAGCGGGGCCGGCCAGGTGACCGGAGGCGATGCCCCCGACCTGGTGGCGGTCGGGTCGGGCGGTGCCCTCGTGGTGCTGCCCAACCGCGGCACCTTCGACCTGGGGCAGCCGATCAGCACCCGCCAGTCCTTCGCCCGCGCCGACCTGCTCCTCAACGCGGGCGACTTCGACGGCGACGGGCACGGTGACGTGATCGCCCGCCGCGGGATCGGCTCGCTGTGGCTCTACCGCGGCCGGGGCAACGGCAGGCTGGCGGACCCGAAGTGGATCGGCGGCAAGCGGCCCTTCCGG
>CAVRSW010000034.1:0-40395 GCA_963723945.1 uncultured Actinomycetota bacterium | reverse complement strand
AAGGAGGTCTACTTCGTCGACCAGACCGGCGACGTGGCCTCGATGATCAGCGAACGGGACCGCTGCGTACGGCTGCTGACCCAGCTGGTGCTGCCGACCTACAGCGTCGGACAGATGTCGACCGTCAAGCGGTGGCTGGCGGCGCTCGGTGACGACACCATCGCCGGGTACCCACCGCTGATGGTGTTGGCCGGGTGGATCGGTGTCCTGGGCGGGGAACCGCTCGAGGCCGAACGGTGGGCCGCGCGGGCCGACGAGGCCGTCCACGATCCGGTGCCGGTCGACGGCACGGCGTCCTTCGAGTCGGCCCGCGCCATGCTGCGAGCCGCGATGTGCCCCCGAGGCGTGGACCAGATGATGACCGATGCGGATGTCGCGATGACCCAGGAGCCGGCGTGGAGCCCGTGGCGCGACACCGCGCTGACGGTCTCGGCGGAGGCACACCTGCTGGCCGGGGACGTGGAGGGCGCAGGTGCACTGTTCGCCGAGAGCTGCCGAGTCGGCACTGGGATCGGCAACACCGACACCGTCGTCAGCGGCGAGGCCCAGCTCGCGCTCCTGGCCATGGCCCGCGGCAGGTGGGGAGAGGCCGCGGATCGCGTCGCCCGGGCCATGGCGATCGTCGACGAGTACCGCATGTACGACTACGCGGCGAGTGTGCTGTTGTTCGCGGCGGCCGCTCGGATGGCGCTCCACGAGGGTGACCTGGTGGAGGTGGAGAGGATGCTGGCTCGGGCGATGCGGTCGCGTCCCTCCTGCACCTTTGTCTTTCCTTCCCTTGCGGTGCGCAGCCGGCTCCACCTGGCGAAGGTGTACCTGGCGCGGGGCGACCACGCGGCCGCGCGGCACCTGCTCCGTGAGATCGACGACGTCCTCGGCCACCGTCCCGACCTCGGCATGCTGGTCGAGGAGGTACGCGATCTGCGCGAGGTGGTCGGGTCGGCTTCCGGGTCGCCGGCGACCGGGGGGCCGCCGCTCACGCCCGCCGAGCTGCGGGTTCTTCCGTACCTGCAGACGCACCTGACGATCGGCGAGATCGGGGAGCGGCTGTTCGTCTCGCGCAACACGGTGGGCTCGGAGGTCGCCTCGATCTACCGCAAGCTGGGTGTCTCCTCACGCAACGAGGCCGTACAACAGGCAACCGTCATCGGACTCCTCGGCGAGTAGGTCCCACTCAACCGATGGGTTCCTGGTCGAGCGCGTCCATGTCGTACCCGAGCGCCATCGCGAGCCTGGGAGCAGCAGCCACCACCCGTGCCGCACCCACGACCGGGAGCACGCCGATGAGGACGTCGACCACCTCGGCCGCTGTCGCGCCAGCGCTCACGGCCGCATCGGCCGCGGCCCCATACGAGGGCACCTCGCCGCCGACTGCCACCAGCGCGGCCAACCGCACCAAGGCCAGGGCCCTGGGATCCAGGATGGGCTCGAGCCAAGCAGCGTCGGCCGCGTGGGCGGGATCCTCCGGCCAGTCGGTCTGGTTGATGGCCAGGCGGTGGAGTCGATCGACGTAGTGCACTCCGCAACGTCCTTCCGGCTCGCTGTGACCTTTGGTCGCCAACCCACCTCGGGCCCCCGTCAGTATCGGCCGACGGGTGCGAGCGTGAGTCGCGCCGTGGAAAGAACCATTGACTCTCGCCATGGCCCTGACGGGCATCACGCAGATGTCGTGAAACCTCCGGTCCATGAGTCATCGGACCCGGGGCCGGCAGGTCTTCACGCCTTCTGTGTGACGACCACGGACCTTCCCCAGCCAATGATCGTCTCGTCGCCCGATGTCCGGGCGGCCACCTGACACACACGCCTGCACCGGGGCCCCACGATGACCCATCTCGCACCGCCACCCCGACCCGCTGGAGCCTGCTCGCCGTTGCGCGTACCGGGCGCCGCGGTCGGTCAGGCCCGGCCGCGTGCTCACTCGTGAGACCCGAGCCCGTCAGTAGGCGGCAAACCCTTGAGGAGTCATCATCTGAAGGTCATCCCCACCATCGCTGCCACCTTGGTGATCAGCGCATCCCTTGCGGCCTGCAGCGAGGAACCTCCAGCCGTGTGTGGTTCCGTGGACGCGCTCAAGGCGTCGGTCGCCGACCTGAAGCAGATCGACGTGGCCTCGTCCACCGGTCTCAGCGACCTCCGGGGCGCACTGACGGCCGTCGGTGATGACGTGACCCAGGTCAAGTCCGACGCTGCCGCGGAGTTCGACTCTCAGGTTGACGCCGTCGAGGCCAGCTACGACAAGCTCACCAGCAGCGTCGAGTCCGCCCGGACCAGCCCGTCCGCGGATGCCGTGACGGCGGCCGGCAACGCACTGTCGACGTTCGGCACCGACGTCGATGCGCTGGTGACCGACGTGAAGACGACCTGTTGAGCGACGGGTCGGGCTCCGTCACTGCAACGCAGCGGTCAGCCGCATGACGTTGTCGGCGTACGCCGAGCCGCGGGACCGGGACAGCCACTCCTCGAGCGTCAGCTCCCGGGAGAGCCCACGGTAGGTGTCCTCGACCTCGCGGACGCCGGCGACCACTCCGGGGTCCGGGATCATGAGGGAGACCTCGTAGTTGAGGCCGAACGACCGCATGTCCAGGTTGCTCGAGCCCAGGACGGCCACGTCGTCGTCGACGGTGAAGAACTTCGAGTGCAGCACGTAGGGCGCCGGATACAGGAAGATCCGGATGCCGGCCCGCAGCAGCGCCTCGTAGTAGGAGCGCTGTGCGTGGTAGACCATGAACTGGTCGCCGGCCTCGGAGACGAACAGCTCGACAGCGACGCCGCGCTGCGCGGCGGTGGTCACGGCGTACAGCAGCGACTCGTCGGGGACGAAGTACGGGCTGGTGATCGAGATCCGGCGCTGCGCCGAGTAGAACAGCGTGGTGAACGCGCGCAGGTTGTTCTCGGTCGCGAACCCCGGCCCGCTCGGGATCACCTGTGCGGGGACCGATCCCGTGACCGGTGAGGGTGCCTGCATCTCCTCGGTGAGCTTCGTGCCGGTCTCGCTGTACCAGTCGGTCGCGAAGAGCACGTTGAGCGCGCCCACCGCCGGGCCTTCCACCCGGGCCACCAGCTCCACCCACTCACGTCCGGCCTCGTGGTTCTTGGGCTTGTCGTAGCCGGGCTCGATCAGGTTCATGGACCCGGTGAAGGCCGTCTTTCCGTCGACGACCAGGATCTTGCGGTGGTTGCGCAGGTCCGGGCGGCGCCACTCGCCCTTGAGCGGGTGGAGCGAGAGCATCGAGTGCCAGACGATGCCCGTGCCGTCCAGCCGCTGGCAGAACTCCTTGTACCCGGGGATGCCGCGTGACCCGAGGTGGTCGAACAGCAGCCGCACCTCGACGCCGCGCTGCACGGCACGGACCAGCGCCTGGTAGAACACGTCGGTCACGTCGTCCCACGCGGTGATGTAGAACTCCACGTGCACCCACGCGGTGGCGCGGTCGACCTCCTGGGCCATCGCAGAGACCGCCGGACCGTAGTCGGGGAACAGGTCGATCCGGTTGCCGTCGTGCATGGGCAGCGCGCCGAGGTTGCGGTTCAGGTTCGCCACCGACGCGACGTACGCGGGCCCGGTGAAATCGGCCTCGAGCGTGGGGACCGCCGTGGTGCGGTCGGCCACGATCGCGTTCACCTCCGCCTGCTGCTCGTCGCGGCGCCGTCCGATTCGCGTCCTGCCCAGCACCAGGAAGACGACGATTCCCAGGAAGGGAATCATGAAGATCACCAACAGCCACGCCATGCCGCTCGAGGGTCGGCGATTCTTCGGGACGACGCCCAGGGCGACCACCTTCACCGTCAGGTCGATCAGGAACAGCGCAGTCGCGATCCATCCAGCCATGGCTGCCACCTTGGCCCTGATGGACATCCAGCTCCTCACGCAGTGTGGGTGAAGACGGGGAGTGTGGCTGCGGAGTGGTGGGACCGCCGGGTGGCACCCCGGGCGCCATGCCCCAGGCCGGTCACTCCACGTGGTTCATGTGAGGACCGGTGCGTGGCAGCGAACCTACGCTGGCGCCCCAGACACCCGAGGAACGGAATCGACCATGGGAATCCTGCGCGGATGCCGAGACGACGAGGACGTGCGGCGGTTCCGCATGCGCGAGAAGCTCGCGTCCATCGGAGACGACTTCTGGATCGAGGACGAGGACGGCGAACGCGCGTACCGCGTGAACGGTAAGGCGGTCCGCGTGCGCGACACCTTCGTGCTCGAGGACACCGCCGGCAACGAGGTGGCGAAGGTCCAGGAGCGCAAGGTCAGCGTTCGCGACAAGATCGCGATCGAACGCAACGACCAGGAGATCGCCACGGTGCACAAGGCGTGGGTCGGCCTCCGGGACCGCTTCGCGATCGACGTCGAAGGCGGGCCAGACCTCAGGGCCCACGGAAACATCGTCGACCACGAGTACGAGATCGAGCGTGACGGCGACTCCATGGCACGCATCTCCAAGCGGTGGTTCCGCGTCCGGGACACCTACGGCGTCGAGATCAACGCGGGTGAGGACGAAGCGCTCCTGTTGGCTGCCGTGGTCGCGCTCGAGTCCCTGACCGACTGAGCAACCACGTCAGGGTCGAGCCAGCCCCTGGAGTCGCCAACCCGGACACGCGTCCGCGCGCGGTCCTGGCCAGCTGCTCTCGAGAGCGTCGCCTCGGCGTCGGGTCGTGAACGTCGGCAGCCCGGTCGTTCGAGTGGGCGTCGGCGTCTATCGCAGGCCGGTGTGACGCGGTCGAGCTGCCGCCGACATCGGTGGCGGCACGGACAGGTGCCTCAGTCACCCGGCCACTGGCCGGTCAGTCGTTCGAACGTTCGTGCGCCGCCGCGCGCGACCAACGCGTTGACTCCGGCAACAATGGCCCCTTGGGCCATCGAGCTGGCCACGACCACCTTCAGCCCATAGCGAGAGTTCAAGGCCGTGGGAGGAGAGTGACGATCCCCGGGGTGTGTCTTCTGCCATGCCCGATTGACCAGGACGGCCGCGAGCGCGTGCGCAATCGCGGTGCAGGCCAGCCCGACAGGGCGGTAGAAGAGCCTCGCGGACGCACTACCTCTTGTCTGCGTCATCATGGCAAATTCCCTCTACAGCTCGGCCGCGCGGAGTGCAGTTGACGCTAGCCAAGCCAGTCCTAGCGGGCGTCACACAGACTGCGTGAGCCATGGACCAGCGTGCCCCGGGACGCTGCCGATCAGCGCGAACCAGCGTTGGACGCAGGCGGGTGTCGCGCCGGCGGACCTTCCTCCGCGGGCGGGACGGCGCGATGCCAAGTCCGGCGCTGGATTCTGGATCCTGTCGGCGCGGGTCGCGGCTGACTGGAGTTCCCGACTGCACCTCTGCCAACGCGACGCTTCAAGCGCTCGCGCACGCGCGCCACGGTGTCAAGGTTGTGCAGGACAGACGAACACCACGACGCGGCGCAAGGCCTTCCGGCCGGCTGACTCAGCGCGGGTTGGCTTTGCGGGGGTCGCCCGATCGCTTGGCGGCACGGGCTGCTGCGGTCGGCTTGTTCCGACCGTTCCACCAGGTCCAACCCGCTGTGACCACGAGGGCGCCGACCAGGGACCCGATGATCCCGCTCGGCTTCAGGTCAAGACCGTCACCGGACAGCAGGCTGATCAACAACCCGCCGATGAACGAGCCCGCGAGCCCTGCCACGATCGCCATCGTCCAGTCGACTCTGCCGTGCGATCGGCCGAGGATCAGCTGCGCACCTGCGCCGACGATCATGCCGAACAGGATGATGGCGAGAATCAGCATGCCCAGAGACTAGCCGCGGAAGGTGCCGTTGGTCGCCGAGCCTCCTCGGGCCCGCCGGCCAGGTGGTGCCGAGCGACCAGCGCCAGCTCGCTTGTCGGGCGCCCATCTCTAGGCAACGTGACCGCGGAGGGTCATTCTGTCTAGATGGCCGCTGCAGGAGCTGGTTCGCGTTCGGTGTTGCCCATTCCGCACCGGGTGAAGCCCGGTCTGACGACGTACGACGCTCGGGACCCGGACACGGCGTTCCCGCCGATCGAGCCGTTGCGGCCGCCGGGGGGACCGAACGTGCTGGTCATCTTGCTGGATGACATCGGCTTCGGGGCATCGACGACCACGACCACATCATCACCGCGGCCGACCAGTGGCGGGTCGCCATGGCCCGCCCATGAGGTCACTCCCGCCCGGGCGCTGGGACGGGTCGCGGGCTGCCGATGGGCAAACTCGTGTGCGATCGAATTCCCGAAATCATCGAGCCAAGGGTCTTGAACCAGCTGTCCGCGTGATGCCAGATGAGAGTACCTGAAGAGCCTCTTCGACAAGTTGCACGAAGAGGCTCAGGAGCTCTTGAATGCCGACCCCGAGGATCGCCTCGAGGAGGCCGCAGACGGCCACGAGGTGCTTCTCGCCGTGTGCGCTGCCCTCAACTACTCGATGATGACCTCACAGCGGCCGCCACTGAGACGCGTGACCAGCGCGGTGCATTCAATCATCGGATCTGGCTTGAGCGATGGTGACCATGTCGATGAGACCGAGCGAGTCGGCACCAGCTCCGGCGTCTCAGGCGCGGCGCAGCAACGCACTTACGGTCCGCTTACCCGATGGGACACTTGCGATCAGGTGCTGTGAGGCGTTCCGGCGGACGGGGACAACTTGATCGAGGTCGTCGGTTGAAGCGATATGCGGCGCATCTAGCGTGCCGCACTCATTCCCCAATTATTCGGTCGCAATACCGCTCTCGCGGTCAAGATGGAGCAAGAGCAGAACTGCCGAAATGAGGTGTTTGCGCAGGTCAGCGGGCACTCCGCACACACGACGGGGCTTCTCGCTGCCACTGATGGATGACAAGGGGTCGCAGGTTCCAATCCTGTCAGCCCGACCGAAGAAGCGCAGGTCAGAGGCCGTTCCGGGTCATACGGGACGGCCTCTTGCCTCCTTCGGGGAACGGTCTGACACCAGTTTTGACACCACTTCCCGTCGAGTATGGACGGCGACCGCGCGGCAAGTCGCGCCCACTGAGGTCAGGAACCGCCGTGAGCATGGGCCCATGGCGGAAACGGTGTACGGGTTGGCGTGACCGTGGAGCCCCGAAACATCCGCTCACGCCGATGAGCGGTCGGGCCGTCGCCGGGGTCCGGTTGCTTGGTGCCTACTCGGGCAATGGACCCCGGCACAAGCAGAACGGATGCCCAGCAGGATCTGCGTACACCTGGAACACTTCGCCGTCCGTCGCCGGGTCGTTGGCGGTCTGGAGCAGCGTCGCGCCGAGGGACATCGCCCTGACGTGCGCTTCCGCCAAGTCGTCAATCCACACGTCCAGATGGATCTGCTGCTGCTGTTGACCTTGCGGCCACGCCGGAGCGACGTGATTGGGCGCGAGTTGGATTCCCAGACGCCACTCACCGTCCACGATGACGCTGTGCCATTCGTCCTCGGCGTCAACGATGCCGCCGAGCATCCCGGCCCAGAAGGCACTCTCTGCATGCAGGTCGGGAGCATCGAGAACATGAATCAGTCTCATCACGCGCATGACACCGATGCTGCCGAACGAGACCTCTCGATGGAAGGATTGAACGCTGGTCAACGCCCTGATCTGCCGCAGATGGCGTGCGCTGCGGCCATCCGGACATGCCGCGACAAGTGCGGTCGTTCCGCGATGCGGGTCGCGTGCTGGGTGCCTCGCGTGGCCGCGTCGGCGCCTACGTCGCGCAGTGGATGACGACCACGCTCGCCGCGTCGGACAGACGGGTGAGCACCCAGGCGACCTGTGCCAGCCTGCTACGCAAGCATGTTGTGCCGCATATCGGCGACCGGGCACTGGACACGGTCACGGTCGCGGATATCGAGGCACTGCTCCTGATTCTGGAGCTCACCCTGAGCCCGTCGACGCGGCGGAACGTCTACGCGGCCACTCGGACAGTCTTCGACACGGCTGTACGGGACCGGCTGCTGGCTACTCATCCAGTGGTGGCGGTGCGTCGCCCCAGGTTGCCGCACCGTGAAGCCAGGCACCTGGAGGCCGACCAGCTGCGCGCGCTGATGGCTGCGGCCGTGGATGACCCGCTGGCTGGGCTGTGGCTTCTGCTGGCAGGGACGGGTGTGCGCCCGGGCGAGGCGCTGGGGTTGCGCTGGGCTGAGTTTGGCGTACTGCGCCCGCGGTGCCGTTGAATCCGATCTTCACTCGGAGGGCGACGGCCCCTCCGCGGCGGCAAGGGCCTGTCGATCGAGTAGGACCTCGCCCGTGGCCATGTTGCGGACCTCGACCCACTCGCTAAGGGGAATCGGACGCTCCGCTACGTACCACGTCCGCTCGACGCCACCGCCCACCCGAGCGAGCCGCTTCAAGTGCGCGCGGGTCATGCCTTGCCGGGGCGCCCAGGTTCGCCACACGCGGACCTCCTCAACCTCGACGGTGATGCGAATCTCGCGCTTGTTGCGGCCGAGCCGCCCAGCCCGTGGCCGTGACGGCTTGGATCCGCCTCACTTGACCGCTCTGTGCACGGAGGCCCAGTTTCGGAGTCGGTGCAGGTCAGACGGGCTCGAGCGCACGCGGCGCGCCAGTGGGTGGCGCGGACCTGAGGGGTGGCCGGGTCACCTCCACCCTCGGTCACCGCAGACTCTGCTGAACCTAGCGCTCAGTGCCCACAGAGCCGACCTCCTGATGCTGGAGCTGTACGAGCAGGAGGACTCCCAGCCGCCGCTGTACGTCTGTGGGCCCGACCGGACGACGCGAGTGGGAGCCAGGCGTCCGCCCGCCGTTCAACGGAGCGAGAAGGGGCCGGGGCCTTCGCTCCACTGCGCGCCGGTCTGCTGGCTGAAGGCATGGACCGCCTGGGTGACGGTCTCGAAGAAGTGGTCCGGGTCGATGGTGTCGGTGAGGTCGTAGCGTTCGACCTTCTGACGCACGGGGGTCTTGAGCTCGGCGAACACGAGGCTGGTCCCGTCGGCGTTCAGCTCGAGGTCGAGGTCTTCCAGCATGTCGGCGGCCGTGGTGTCGACGTCGGTGATCGGCTCGGCGGCCACGACGATCCACTGCGGGCGGGGCTTGGTCCTCGCCAGGTGCCGGACCTGGTCGCGGAAGGTGCGGGCATTCGCAAAGAACAGCGGGGCGTCGAATCGGTAGATCACAAGGCCCGGCAGGTGGTGCGTGGTGGGGGTGAACCGTGAGTCGTGGTATCCGGGTGTGCCTTCGACACGTCCCAGCACTGCCTGGTGCGGCCGCCAGGCCCGCCTGAACACGTTGAGGATCGAGAGCCCGACCGCGATCCCGATCCCGGGCAGGACGCCGAGGAAGGCGACGCCGAGGAATGCCGCCATGGCCAGACGGAAGTCCGACCTCCGTTGCCGGCGCAGCCGTCGCAGCCCCCCGATGTCGGCCAGGGACAGCGAGGCCACGATGACCACGGCGGCGAGCGCGGGTTGGGGCAGGTCACGCAGCAGCCCGGGCGCGAAGACCAGGAACAGGAGGATGGCCGCCGCCCCCGCCAGTCCCGTCATCTGGGTCTTGGCGCCGTTCTGTGCAGCCACCGCCGTGCGCGATCCGCTGGTGCTGACCGGGAACCCCTGGAAGAAGCCCGCGGCGAGGTTCGCGGCACCCACACCGATCATCTCGCGATCGCCGTCGACCTCGGCGCCGGCGCGGGCGGCGAAGGCCGACGCCGTCGAGATGGTGTCGGTCAAGGAGACCAGCGCGATACCCATCGCCCCGGCGACCAACAGCCCGAGGTCCTCGAGCGGAACGGTGGGAACGGTGAACGGCGGGACGCCCTCGGGCATCGGCCCGACGACTGATACCCCGCGGTCCTGGAGGTCGAACAGGTTCACGGATGCGATCGCGAGCACCACGGCGACCAGCACCCCGGGACTCGGGGGAGCGCATGCTGGAAGCCCAGCATCAGGACCAAGCTCCCCAGGCCCACCGCGAGGGCAGCCGGCACCGTGGCTCCCTCGGCGAGGGCCTGCGCAAACCCGACCGCGCCGTCGGTCAGGTTCTCGGCATCCACCGAGAAGCCGAAGAGCTTGGGGAGCTGGCTCACCACGATGGTCAGCGCCAGGCCGTTCATGTAGCCGATCTGCGTCGGCTTCGACAGGAGCTCGGCCACGAACCCGAGCTTGAAGATTCCGCTGAGCAGGGTGATGGCGCCGACCATCAACGCCAGCACCGAGGCGTAGGCCACGGCGCGGCCGGGATCTCCCTCCGCGGCGACGAGCGGTACGACGGTCGCCGCGATCATCGGGCCGAGGGTCGAGTCGGGCCCCAGCACCAGGACGCGGGACGGCCCGAAGACCGCGTAGCCGACGAGGCACAGGATGGTCGTGTAGAGCCCGGTGATCGGTGGCAGGCCCGCCAGCTCGGCGTACGCCATTCCCTGCGGCACGAGCAGCGCGGTCAGGGCCAACCCGGCCACAAGGTCCTGACGGGCCCACGCGCGTTGGTACGACCCGAGGCTCGCGATGCCCGGCGCGACGCGAGCGGCGACTCCATTCTGCTGCCTGGGGCATCGGGCATGGTCAACATCGTGGCGCCTACGGGTTCCGTCGTCACCGGGCAAACGTGTGGGTCCACGTCGCTTACCTCCACTCGACGAGCTGCCGTTGTCGTGCCGGGGCGACCTTTCCCGTCGGCGGTGGTCAGCCGACGTGTACGTGGGGACGCCTCGTGCACTCGGGCTCGGCTCGTCGCAGCACCTCACGGGTCACCGGGCGACGTCACCGAGTCCGAAGAGCAGGAAGCGGATCAGGTGCGCGAGGGTTGCCCTCCGTCCACTCGAAGTAGATGTGGGGTCGCACGCCCAGGCGGTCGCGGATGTCGAGCACGAGTGCGGGCACGGACGGAATCCCTTGGAAGATGCTGAGGCGGAAAGTGGAAGCCGCAGAGGGGTGACAGGGAGGCGTTGGTCGAGCAGATCCCGCTACGGCGTTGAGGACGGCACGGGCGTCGGGGACGTTGCTTCTTGAGCCGGTGTGGTGGTCGTGCTCTCCGGGGTCGGCGTCGGTGTCTGCGGCGGCTCGGTGGGCGACGGAGGGCTGGGGCTCGACGAGCTGGTCGGCGACGATGCGGGCTCAGGACTGGTGGGCGTGCTGTCCGTCGACGGTTCGGGCTCAGGACTGGCGGGCGTGCTGTCCGTCGACGGTTCGGGCTCAGGACTGGCGGGCGTGCTGTCCGTCGACGGTTCGGGCTCACTGCTCGTCGCTGTGCTGGGCGACTCGGTCGGCGATGGTTCGCTGCTGTCGGACGGATCGGGCGCTCCGGTGGGGGATGGGTTGGGGGTGGTGGTGGGGGTGGGGGTCAGGGGTGGTGCGGAGTGGAGGATGGTCTGGATCTGGTTCTCGATGTCGTTGAGCTGGTCGGTGATCTGGGCGAGGGTGTAGGTGGTGATGTTCTGGCCGAACTGGGTGAGTTGGTCCCAGACCTCGCCGAGGGCGAGGAGCTGTTCCTGGCCGGGGGTGTGGGAGACCGTGAGCACCAGCTGGTTGGCGATGGCGGCGGTGATGCAGCGGTAGCACTGGTAGTTGGCGGCGACTGCGAGGTTCTGTGGGACCACCACTTGGGCGTCGTCCATGATGAGGACCACCTGGAAGGCGACGGCGACGGTGACGCAGCGTGAGCAGGAGGCGTAGGCGTGGGCCTCGTTGACGTTGAGCACCTCGTTGCCGGTGGCCCAGACCAGGGCGAAGGCGACGTCGTAGGTGAGGGAGTCGTCGGTGGTGTTGTAGGCGGCCGCCTGGTTGTCGCCGTCCTCGGGTGGGAGGGGCTGGTCGAAGGGGAAGACCCACGGCTCGTCGGTCCCGTCCGGCTCGTCGGTCCCGTCCGTCGGGGTCGTCGGGGTCGGCTGGGTCGGCTGCTCGGGTGTGGGGGTGGTGTCCTGGTTCGGGACCAGCACCAGGGCCAGCTGCGGGTCGGCCTTGGTCGGCAGGGCCTTCCGGCCGGGGAAGGTGGCCTGTAGCGGGGTCTGGTCGGCCAGGCGGCGTTGGGCGGCCTGGCCCACCGGCAGGGACCGGTGGCCCGGCAGGACCGCGGCGCCGTCCAGGGAGGTGGGCAGCGCGCCGGGGGCGCTGCGGGCGGTGGGGAGCAGGGAGGTGAACAGGTTCTGCTCGCCGGGCAGGATCGGGCGGTAGTTGCCGGGATAGGGCCACCAGGCCCAGGCCAGTGCGGTGACCAGGGTGGCGCTGAGCACGGCGGCGGTGACCCGTTTGAGTCCGGATCCGCGGCTCCAGCGGGCGAGTCCTTGGAACCAGCGCAGTCCGATGCGGCCGAGGATCAGGCCGCAGGCGATCACGGGGAGCACGACCGCCAGCATCTGCAGGGTGTGGGCGGCGATGTCGATCGGGCCGCCGCTGCGCCAGGCCTGGGCCACGCCGGCGGCGTCCTGCTGCACCACCGACCAGCCGGTGCCGAGCAGCCGGGGCACGGCCGCGACCAGGGCCAGCAGCATCAGCGCCATCATCGGGACCGTGATCAGCACCCACAGCGTGATCACCGCGCGTGCCCCCGGCTTCAGCAGCCGGTTGTCGGGGTCGTTCCAGCGGTGTGGCAGCAGCCCGAGCAGGGTGGGGCGGATCCGGTGGTAGAGGTCGGGGACCCCGGCCAGGTCGGCGAGCAGGTGGTAGCCGTCGAAGCGCAGCAGCGGGAGCAGCTGTTGCACCATCTGCAGCACCTGGGTCGCGACCAGCAGCAGCAGCGCGTCCCACCGGGTGGCGTACCACCAGCCGAAGGTGAGCACCACGACCAGGGCGTTGAAGTACAGCCCGCCCAGGTCGGTGCGGATCCGGCCACCGCGTCCGAGCCGGTAGCTGTCGGTGACGTCGGTGTAGAACGCGGGCCACACCAGGTAGAGGCCGGCTCCCATGACGCCGGGTTCGGCGCCGCTGTACCGTGCCGCCGCGGCGTGCCCGAACTCGTGGAACCCCCCGGAGAGCACGGTCACCGCGAACACCAGCAGCAGCAGCTGGGGACGCTGGAAGGCGTCGTAGGCGGCCGGGGCCAGGCCCTGCTCGAAGAAGACCCACCAGGTCACCGCCAGGAACCCCGCGGCCACCACCGTGGCCAGGACGGGTCGGAACAGGAACCGGAACGGGTCGGTGAGCCGGTGGGTGGTGCGCGGGTCGGTGACCGAGAACTTGAGCTTGAGCCCCAGCAGCGGGTTGGACCGCTTCAGCGGCGGGTCGGAGCCGTCGGCGAGCCTGACCAGTCCCAGGGTGCGCAGGTGCTCCTCGACCAGGCCTGCGACCATCTCGGGGGAGATGCCCCGGCGCATCGCCCGGCTGACGCGGTCCGCGATCTGCGCGCACGTGCGCTGCCCATCGATCGACTCCAGCACCAGGTAGAGCATGGGGGAGAGCTGCAGCGTCTGCCCGTCGCCGCGACGCACCAGGGCCGGTGGGGTCCGGTAGCCGGACCCCACCATCGACCCGAGCAGCTGGACGCCATCGACGCGCGACGGCGCGTCGACGAGGATGGTCACTGCTGCGACGAGTCCGTGGTCGGCTCGGT
Organism: uncultured Actinomycetota bacterium; assembly: GCA_963723945.1. GTDB lineage: Bacteria > Actinomycetota > Actinomycetes > Propionibacteriales > Nocardioidaceae > Nocardioides. The sequence goes on along the minus strand of CAVRSW010000034.1, from coordinate 26,943 downwards.
CGTCGCGCCGACGCTCGACGGCTCGTCCTCGTGCGCGACAGGTGTCACGGTGGCCGCGAGGGGCTCCTCGGCGACCGGAGCCGGGGCCGGTGCCGGTGCCGGGGCCGGTGCCGGTGCCGGTGCGGGGGCCGGTGCGGGCTCGTCGTCGTCCGCGGAGGCGGTGTCGGTGTCGGGCGGCTCGACCGAGGCCTGGTCGATGCTCGAGGTCTGGTCGGAGGTGGCCTCGGCGGTCCCGGTGATGTTCTGGGTGATGATCGCGTCCTGCTGGGCCAGCGCCGCCGCGTGTGAGTCGTCGGAGAGGATGTTGGCCGCCACCGAGGCGTCGATCGGCGCCGCCACGTTGGCATTGGCCGCGACCGCGCCGTTGATCGGGGCCGCGAGGTCGGCGTCGAGGTCGACGTTGACGTCCACGTTGAGCAGGTCGCCCTTGAGCAGGTCCCCGGTGTCGAGCGCGCCGACGGTGTCGGTGACGTCGTCGACGATGTCGCCGACGGTCCCCACGAGGTTGCCCGCCGCGTCCAGCACCTGCCCGGTCAGCGGGTCCAGGGCGCCGATCACGTTGCCGGCGGAGTCCACGACGTTGCCGGTCGCACCATCCAGGGTGCCCACCACGTTGCCGGCCGAGTCGAGCACCGTGGTGCCGTCGACCAGGTCGGTCACGCTGCCCAGCACGTCCCCGACCGTGTTCAGGACCTGCCCGGTCAACGGGTCCAGCGCCCCGACCACGTTGCCCGAGGCGTCGCTCACGGTGCCGGTGGCACCGTCCAGGACACCGATCACGTTGCCCGCGGCGTCGGCGACCGTCGCCCCGTCGACCAGGTTGGTCACCGAACCCACGATCGCGCCGGCCGAGTCGACCACCAGCCCGGTGGTCTCATTCAGCGTGCCCACGATGGCGCCCGTCGAGTCGACCACCGTCCCGCTCGCCTCATCCAGGGTGCCCACGATGGCGCCGGTGGAGTCCACCACCACCGCACCGTCGACCGGCTCCGCCGCCGCAGCCCCAGCCACCGCGTCCGCGGCAGCCGCGGCATCCGCGGCATCCCCGGCGCCGGCCGACGCGGCCATCATCGCCTGCTCGCCACCCGCACCGGCCGCCGGCGCCGCACCGGACCCGTCGGTGACCGTGTCGGACTGGTCGATCGTGCTGTCCTGGATCCCGGTCGCGATCGCGTCCGCGTCCACGGTCTGGGTCACCGCGACCCCCTGATCGGCCACCGCCTGGCTGGTCGAACCATCCGAGAGCAGGTTCGCGCTCACCGCCGCATCGATCGGCGCCACCACGTTCGCGTTGAGCGCGATCGCCAGATCGATCGGCGCCGCACCATCGATCGCGAGGTCGATGTCCGCCGCGAGATCGAGGATCGAGACGACCTCCTTGTCCGGAAGCGCAGTCACCCCCTCCGCAGCCAGCTCCTCGGACGTCATCGGTACGAAATCATCGCTACTCAACGGGTTTCCCTCCCTGACACCCGACAGGTCGTGCCGGGGCCCTTTCGTCGGTCCGAGGCGGTCCGTGCCGTGTGCCGGTCCAGATCCCGCCTCACCCCTGAAGAGCCCACCCACGGGAACGCATGACGAGCGCCAGCGCCACCACCCGGCGCAGAAAGTCGTCGAGCAGGCGTCATGCGTCAGGCAGGATGGCGTACGCCCTGCCGTGCACTCAATGTCGCGGTCGATCTGGCTGCCTCCCTGCCGCGGCGCACCGGGGCGATACGCTTGGCTACGACCACCAACTCACCGCCTGAGTGCCTGCCCCGACGCCGCACGTGAGTCCGCCGGGGTGTGATGTGGGGCGTGACCAGGCGGCGCCGAGGACAGGTGCCTGGTCGAGGGGCAGAGTCGAGGAGGACAACTCACAGTGACGGTGGACCTCGACACACTGCTGCCGATCCTGCGGCGAGTGGTCCGTGCGCGGGTCGCCAACGATGCCGACGCAGAGGACCTCGTGCAGGAGGCGCTGGCCCGGGTGCTCCAGCATCAGGATCGCATCGAGGAGGGCATGCTCGAGCCGTACGCGATCAGCACGGCGCGCAACCTGGTGGCGACGATGTGGCGCAACGACGCCCGCCAGCGGAGCAACCGGCACCGCTTGCACGCTCCGTCCGGCACTGGAACACCGGAGGAGCAGCTGTTGGCCGTCGAGGACCAGGCGGCGATGGCCCGTGCCCTCGAGGAGTTCACCGAGGAGGAGCGGCATCTGCTGCTGGCCCACGAGGCGGATGGTGAAAGCCTTGCCTCGCTGGCCGGGAAGGGGGGAGCCACTGTCGGCGCCCTGGCGGCCCGGATCCACCGACTTCGCGCGCGGTTGCGGGCGGAGTATCTCCTGGCGCTGGAGGACGAGCCCCCGACCGACCGCTGCCGCACCGTGCTGATTGCCTTCTCGATCCGCGATCGGAGGAGGCAACGTGAGGCGGATGCCGAGATGCACCTGCTCGAGTGTGACTTCTGCGCGCGGGTCAGTCCGCCGCTGCTGGAGCTCGATGACCAGCGTGCGAGCGAAATCCGGATCGCGGTCAGCGCCGATCCCGACATCGTCACCGCTCGTCAAGCCGCCCGGAAGGTCGCCGCCGAGGCCGGGTTCCCGAGCACCGAGCTGACCGTGCTCGCAACCGCTGTCTCGGAGATCGCTCGCAACATCGTCCGGTTCGCCGGCGTCGGCGAGCTCATGGTCGAGCAGATCGAGGACCGACATCGGCGCGGCGTCCGTATCGTCGCGCGTGACGCCGGGCCTGGCATCGTGGATCTGGAGCGGGCGATGCAGGACGGGTACAGCACGTACAAGGGGCTCGGCCTGGGCCTGCCCGGCGCGAAGCGGCTCATGGACGAGTTCGCGGTCGTCACGAAGGCCGGCCGCGGAACGACCGTGACGATGACAAAGTGGCATTCAGGAGGACGATCATGAGCCAGTTCCAGACCGAACGCAGCTCCTCCGAGGAGTCTGTGGAGGCGCCGTACGACGACTACAAGAGGCTGCTGCCGGAGCTCGTCGCCCACCTGCGAGAACACCGCAGCCGGCTGCGCGATCAATGGACACAGCGGGTGACGGAGGCCAGCCTGCTCGAGGCGATGACGCCGGCGGAGATGGCCGCGGAGACGACACTCGTCTACGACAACTACGTCGAAGTCCTCGAGACCGGCAGCGTCGAGGCGCTCCAGCACTACGCGCGCGATCTGTCCGAGCGGATCGTGCCGCGCGGGGTCGAGACCCACGAGGTGGTCGGCATCGTGCTCCTGCTCCGTGACGTGCTCGCCCGCTCGCTGTTCGAGAAGTACCGGCACGACCCCGAGCTGCTCAACCGGATCCTCGACGCGTACGAGCCCGCCGCCAACCGCATCGCCAACACCGTTGCGGTGAGCTTCGTCGAGGAGCGGGAGCGGATCATCCGGCGGCAGCAGGACGCCCTGCGCGAGCTGTCGACGCCGGTGCTTCCCGTCCGGGAGCGGCTGCTCATCCTCCCGATCATCGGCGTCCTGGACGGCGAGCGCGCCCGCCAGCTGACCGAGCAACTGCTGCTCGGCATTCGCACGCACCGTGCGAAGGTCGTGGTCATCGACATCACCGGCGCCCCTGAGGTCGACGAGACGGTGGCCAATCACCTCGTGCAGACCGTCGACGCGTCACGCCTGATGGGCGCGAGCGTCATCATCACCGGGTTGTCGCCGACCATCGCCCAGACGCTCGTGACGATCGGCGTCGACCTGAGCAAGATGAACACCATCGGCGATCTCCAGGGCGGCCTGGAGGAGGCCGAGCGACTGCTCGGCTACACCGTGACCAAGCAGGGAGGTGCGTCCGCGTAGTGGAACAAGGTCCCGCACCCGTCTCGATCCTGCGCCAGGGGCACTACCTCGTCGCGTCCATCCACACGGCGCTCGACGACACGCAGATGGTGCGGTTCCGTCACGACCTCATCGACGCCATCGGGCGCCAGCGAGCCCGGGGCGTCATCATCGACGTGGCGGCCCTGGATGTGCTCGACTCCTTCGGGTCCAGCACGCTCCACGACATCGCCGAGATGGCACGCCTTCGAGGGGCCCGGACCGTGGTCGTGGGCATCCAGCCCGACGTCGCGTTCGCGATGGTGCGCCTGGGGATGAGGACCGGGACCATCCCCACGGCGCTCGACTTCGAGGAAGGCCTCGCCTTCCTCGACGGTGCGACTGACCTGATTCCGGGCACGAGACCCGGTGGCTGAGACGTCGAAGGTGGAGGCGCTTCGCAGGAACTATCGAATCGCCTTCCTGCGCTACCTCCCGAGCCGCGACGAGGCGGCACTCGCCCTGGCCTACGACATCGGTCGCTCCGCCGTTGCCGACGGCACCAGCGTCCTGATCCTCACCCAGATCCACCACGAGATCCTCCGCGAGGTCGTCGCCGAATCTCCCGTCGAGGCCGATCACCTCATCGAGCGCGCGGCCGAGTTCGTCGCCGAGGTGCTCGCCAGCGTGGAGATGGTCCAGCGTTCCCTGCGCGCCCAGTAGGCGCCACCAGGAGACGCGCAGCCGTACGCCCAACGCCAGTACATGACGCGGGAACAGCGGGCATGTTCTCCGAATTGTCCACCGCCGTCGCGTCATGACGGTGTGGGGTCGGACTCTTCTGAGGTGAGCGCCGGAGCCCTGCGGCGCACAGCCGAGACTGGAGGAGACGTTCCTGATGGCCGCCGCCGAGACGCGCTTTCGGATCGCGATCATCGATCCTCATGAACTGACCGTGGCGGGCCTCACCCAGGTCCTCACCCAGTGCCGGAGCCCGCACTTCCGCGTGGTGCCACCTCAGCATCCGAACCCACCCGCAGACATCGTGCTGTACCACGTCGGGCAGCTTGCCGACGGCTCCCACGACCCCACGCTGCACGCGCTGCTCCGCCAGACCCCTAGCACGATCATCGCGACCTTCCGGGGCGAACCCCGGAGGAACGTCGAGTCGGCGCTGGCGTGCGGTGCACATGGCGCCGTGTCCATGACGCTCCCGGCCGAGGACCTGGTCAAGCGCCTCACGGAGACCCATGACGCACGACGCCAGGACGAGAACGGTCCCCCTCCCGCAAGCACGTGCCAGTCCGAAGCCCTGCGGACCGGGCTGACTCCGAGGGAGCTCGAGGTTCTCGGCCTCATCGGGGCCGGGCTGACCAACCAAGAGATCGCAGATCGGCTCTACATCAGTCTCAACACGGTCAAGACGTACATCCGTTGGGCCTACCGGAGGATCGGAACCACACGCCGCTCCCAAGCGGTGATCTGGGTCGCGCGACATGGCCTCACGACCCCATTGCGCGCACAGGCACCCGTCTACGACGAAGCAGCCGCGGGGTGAGGCCATCGCCGCCACGGCGCCCCGGACACCACCAAGCCCCAAGAGGGGGAAAGATCATGGCGGCGAAGATCGTGGCCACCACCGCCGCCCTGGTCGGGATCAGTGCCTGCGGCGCGTCCCGTGCCAGTCCCGCTCCGCCAGAGCCGGGCAGCGGTGGCGACATCGCTCAGGATGCCTACCTGGCTTCGATCCACCGGGACGTGTGGTTCGACGGCTCTGACACCCACACCTTGCTCAGGATCGGCACGGCCGTCTGTGCGGGTCTGGACCACAACTCCTCGATCCACGACATCGTAGGCATGGCTGCCGCCAACCACATCCCGCCGAAGCAGGTGCGTGAGCTCATCCGGGCAGCCACCAAGATGTGCCCCCAGCATCAGGCCGCTGTCGAGGCCTACTACACGCGTACTCCTGGCGTCACCAGGCACCTCGACGCCACCCGCTCTCCGAGCCCGCCACCCCGGACGAGGCTGCCGTGCTCTTCGTGCGGCCAGGCGATCCGGCGCTGAATCTCCAAGGGCAGATCTTGCCCATCGGCCGGGTAGGAGCAGTACGCGAGGACCACCGTCAGCGTTGTGCCAGGTCGGCGTTCCAGGGCATGACGCGCCGGTGCCCGGCGGTCCACAGGGACCACCGGGCACCGCGCTCGAGCCGGCCGTTACCTCACAGGAACTGGAACGGCCTGTTGAGGGCCTCGCCGCCGTAGGCGGAGCGGACCGTGATCGTCCCGGCTGCCGTGGGTCGCAGGGCGGCGGCGACGTTCTTCACCCGGAACTCCCAGTCGCAGACTCCGAGCGTCAGCGCGGGCGTGGTCGTGCCGATCAGCACCGGCGTCGTGCCCCCACCCGTCACCGGCTTGTTCCAGTAGACGCTGATCAGGTTGTTGGCCGAGCAGTACTTGGCCGAACCCTGGACCCGCCACTGCAGGTCGCCGCGCTTGTAGAACGCGCTCGTCACCGACACGACGCCCGGGTCGGTGACGACCTGCACAGTGTCGGTCGACGAGGTGCCGTTGACGTCCTTGATCGTCAGCTCGAAGTTGAACGTCAGTGGGTTGCTGGAGGACGGGACCACGAACGTCGGGTTGGCTGTCGTCGGGTTCTTCAGCTGGACCTGGACGTTGTCGGCGGGGTCCTGGGTCCAGGCGAACGACGAGGCGAACTTCGACGCTGTGCCGTCCAGGGTGACCGTGGAGGTCGGGACGACGCCCGGCTGGTCGGGACCGGCGTTGGCCACCGGCTCGGCGTTGCCGGACAACACCTCGATCGGGTACTCCGCGGAGCTGGTGTTGCTCTTGCCGGTGACGACGAGCTTCACCACGTAGTCGCCCGCGGCGCTCGCCTTGAACGTCACGGACGAACCGTCCGCGGCGACCGGGGTGACCGTGGCGCCGGCCGGGGCCACCGACCAGGCATAGCTGGTGATCGTGCCGGTCGAGGCGAGACCGTCCAGCGTGACCGTCTGACCGATCTGGACCTGGCTCAGGTCACCGGTGATGGCGGACACGACCCCGACCGAGGTGTCCTCGGCTCCGGTGATGACCACGTCCTCGGTGTCGACCCCGCCCTTGTCCGAGGTCACCACGATGTCGGCCGGCGGGACATCCAGCGTGGGGATGGTCCAGGTGGTGACCCCGTTGGCAACGGTCGGCTCCGCGTTCCGGAAGCCGTCGAGCGTCAGGGTCGCGGCGTCGTCGCCGGACTGCGCGTTGACCGTGAGCGTCCTGCTGTCGTTGTTGTAGATGGCGCTGCCGATGTGGACCTTGTCGCCGAACATGGAGAGCTCGACGTGGTCGACGGTGTCCGGGGTGTCGCTGACGTTGGTGACCGAGAGGTCTTCCGGCGGCGCGCCGTCGGCGTAGACGCGGACGTAGTAGCGCCCGGGCTGTGAGGCGTCCTCGCGCATCTTGGTCTGGGGGACCCCGGTGCCCTTGACGACCAGGTTCTGGCCGGGCTCGGACTTCGCAAAGAGGTCCATCATGTGACCAGCGCCGGCGTCGGCGTAGTAGGCGGTAGTCGCCTGGACGCCCATCCGGGTGGCGATCTTGCCCTGGACGGCGAAGTCGTCGGACTGGATGCAGTCGTCGGTGGCGGTGGGCGAGTTCCCGAGCTGGGCGTCGGCGCAGAGCTGGGTCGAGCCGGTGAACGACCCGGCAGGCCCCTCGATGCGGAAGAAGTTCGTGTTGTACGGGCTGCCGGTGACCGTGTGGTCGACCGTGGGGTCGCCGAGGTAGCCGGGCGGTGCGTCGGTTCCGGTCCACTTCAGGAACGGGCCCGGGCGGGAACCCAGAGTCTGGTCGAAGACGCCGTCAGGCACCAGCGCGCCGATGTCCTCGGTGACATTGACCCCCTTGACCGCGCCCGCCTCGGCGACAGCGGTGTCGACGCCGTACGGGTGGGTGATCGTGTACTCGGCATTGTCGACCAGGCCGGCGGCCCGGATGCGGATGCGACCGAAGCTGATCTGGTCGCCCCTGGCCGGGAGCTCGTTGGCGAAGGCGGCCTCGACCGCCGTGACCAGGAGCGCGGAGTCGCCGCCGCCGGCGTCGATCGAGGACTCGGCGGTGGCCCAGAACGCCTCGTCGGGGAAATTGTCCGGGAACGAGATCGGCTGGCCCGGGTTCGGGACCTCGCCCATGATGCAGTACGGGTCGCCGGGGTCCGTGCAGAGCTCCAGCTTGACGTTGTTGGTGTCCTTGTACCAGATCGGGAAGCCGTTGGTCTCGTCGATCGGCCCCACCTGCTTCAGGCCAACCGTCTTGTTGTTGTGGGCCGGCGGCGGCGTCACCGCGGAGGCGACAAGGGCGCCGGACACCGCCAGCATCAGCGTGGCGACCCCGACCGTGAAGGACCTACCTCGCGGCAGGTCTCGGAATGTGTTCATCTCTGCTCCTAGATGGCCAAGCGTCCTCGTGCGAGGCGGCGGTCGATCGAGACCACCACGAGAGTGGAGGCTGCAGAACGGGGGTTGGGAAACGCTTGGGCAGGGGCAGAGGGGCGCAGGTTCTCGGCTCGCCCCCGCAGTCAGGACCTCCCGGTGCGGGGCGGGCGATGGACCCGCGCTCGCAGCGGAGGCGCCGCGATCAGCACGGCGCGCAACCTGGTGGCGACGATGTGGCGCAACGACGCCCGCCAGCCTGGTCACTGCCGTGCGGGCGCGTGAGAGGATCCGGCCGTGTCGCCAGAGGTGGGTTGGGTGGCCGAGAGGTTGCAGGTCGACGGGACGTCGATCTACTGCCGGCGCAGTACGCGCGGGGAAGGCGTACCTCTGGTGCACGTCCACGGCTTTGCCATCTCGGGGCAGTACCTCATGCCGACCGCGCGTGCGCTGGCCACGCGATGGGTCAACGTGGTGCCGGACCTGCCGGGATACGGGCGCAGCGAGTGTCGTGAGCTCGTCCTGGACATTCCGGCTCTGGCCGGGGCGGTCCTGGCGATTCTGGACACCCTGGACATCGACCGCGCCGTCCTGGTCGGCAACTCGATGGGTTGTCCCATCAACCTGGAGGTGGCGCACCAGGCGCCGGAGCGGGTTCAGGCCCTCGTGCTGGTGTCCCCGGCTGGAGGCGTGCACAACCGGCCCCTGCGCCGTGCGCTGGGCCAGTTGGCTTGGGACGCGTTCCGGGAGAGCCCGAGGATGATCCCCGTCGCGCTTCCGGACTATGTGCGGTTCGGGCCGCTCAACGGCCTGCGTCTGTTCCACGAGCTGACACTCTTTCCCTCGCTGGAGCGCCTGGTGCACACGCCTGTGCCGACCTTGGCGGTCCTGGGGGGCCGCGACCCACTCATGCCCTCGCCGGCCCGCGTTCGCGAGGTCGCCCGGTCCGCTCCCGCGCACCTGACCGTGGCGCTCGTGGAGAAGGCGGCGCACGCCATGAACTTCAGCCACCCTGAGGAGCTGGCGGGGCTGATCGCGGCCTGGCTGGAAGCCCCGCTCGTCGACGGAACCAACCTCCCTCGCGGGGTACGCCTGGTGGACTCCGTTTGACCGTTCGCCCTTCGGGCCCACCGGGTGCCCGCCCTCGCACCACGGCGTCCCCTCCGCCCATGGCCGCTGTCCGTCCGCAGCGTCCTGTGGGAGGCACCCCGGCCGGTGGAGGAGACCGAGGGGGGACACCTCATGGCCGCCTCCATCGTCACCACCCCGAGGCCGAACCTGCGACGTCATGGCCGTGCGTGGCGAAACTCCTCGACACGCTCAACCGCGGGCCGAGCGTCAGATCGGTTGTCGGGCTTCTCCCGCTCACCGGGTGGTCCTCACCGTTGAGCGGGAGGCAGTGGCGGCGGCGTGGTCGACGGGTGGGCGGGGCCCGACGCTGCGCCGCGGCTGAGCGAGGACCTTCGCTCGTCACCCGCTACGGGGGAGCCGTTTCGTCGGACGCTTCTTCACCGTAGGAACGAAGGACGAGGGCCGTGGGCACCGGGGACACCACGTATTTTGCGGAGGGCTGAGGCGATGGTTGACGACCCCGTGGATGCCACGGGTGCCGGTACGCCGGCTCACGTCGGGACGGACGGTTGAGAGTCATGGGCCCGATCGAGCTCACCCGACACGCCAGCCGAGCCGCGGCGCTGCTGCTGGTGCTGCTGGTGGTCGTTGCCTGCGGCGGCGGGGAGGGCGGCGGCGGGGAGGGCGGCGACGGGCCCCGCCCCACGATCTCGCCGACCCGGACGCCAACCGCGACTCTGCCCAGCCCGGAGCTGCCCAGCCCGACCCGCTCGCCGGACGAGTCGGACAGACCGGAGCTGCCCAGCCCGACCCGCTCGCCGGACCGGAGCGACAGCCCCGAGGAACCGCTGCCCGAGGAGTCGTCGACCGAGGCCGAGCCGGAGCCGGAGCCCACGGCCGAGTCGGCGTCGCCGGACTCCTCGGAGGGTGTCGCGGACGCCCCTGCCGAGGACGAGGGCGTCCCGAGCTGGGTGTGGTGGCTGTTGGCCCTCCTGGTGGTCGGGGCAGCGGTAGGTATCCCCCTGGTGGTGCGGGCGCGCCGACGCGGCGCCTGGCGGCAGGAGCTCGCGTCGGCGGAGTCCGAGCTGACGTGGTTCGCGCGTGTGCTGCTGCCGGAGCTGCGTCAGGTCGGCTCGCTGGAGCAGCTGGCGGGTGGCTGGGCCGTGGGCAAGACGCGGGTCGCCGCCGCCGAGGACCGGCTGACCGCTCTCGAGTCCACGGCACCCGACGCCCCCGGCCGGGAGCGGGCACGGTCGTTGCGGGACGCCGTCAGGCTGGCACGCGGGCGCTTGCAGCAACTGACCGGTCCCGGGCCGCACGACACCTGGGCGCTGGATCTCGACGCGATCATCGCCGACCTCGAGGTCGTCCTCGGAGGAGCTCCAGCCACGCCTCCCCGCTGACGGCGCCGGCTGACCTTCCAGCCGGATCCGGCGGGCGGGCGGCGCGAAGTCGACGACCACGGCGACATCGCCACCGTGGGACACGACGTACTGGTCAGCCCAGGGCTGCCCCGACGCCGTGGACGCCGATCGTCCCCTCGGGCAGGACGCCATGCCGCTCAGCCGCAACTTCCGCCGTGGCCTGGAGTGCCTCCGGTGTCTTGCCGTCCGCGTTGAGGACGAGCATCACCGGGGCCCCAGGTTGGCTGCGACGCGGGCCGCGTCCGGCTCCCGGTGCACTTCGGAGCAGGTCACCCCGGCGCACTCGTAGTAGGACAGGGGGACGCGTCGCGGGAGACCAGCAGGTCGAGGACGTGATCGACGGCGCTGCTCGCGGACGACGGGACTGATAACCGCCACCCGCCTGGACAGCTGCTCGAGCACCCCGAGGGCCACGGTGGACCTGCCGGTGAAGCCCTCGACCGCTGCGATGTACACAGCTGACCTCAGCCCGAGACACTCCACGAAGCCGACTCACCCGGTGCGGGGGAACCGAGCACTCCCCAGGGGTCGAAAGATGCATGCCGCGGTCGGATCCCAAGGGGCGCGTCACGCCTTCCGAGCCGCTCTGGCAGGAGGGACTGGACATGCGCAAGGTAGCGGCAATCACCAGCATCGTGGTCGGCGTCGTCATGGCGATTGCCGGAGTCGTCACCTGGGTGGTGGTCTCGAGCACGCTGGAGGACCAGAAGATCACCGTCTCCGACGACGCCAACTGTGCGGCCGGGGACAACGTGAACGGTCCCATCTCGGCGTTCTGCCAGGCGGACATCATCGACCACCACACCCGGGACATCACCGGCGGACTGACCTACGCCGAGCTCGAGCAGGACGACCCGAACCGCGCCGTCGCCATGGACTCAGCGTTCCTGCAGGCCTCGCTGTTCACCTCGGTCGTCGCGTTCGGGGTCGCCGGAATGGCGTTCGTCCTCGGGATCGTGCTCACCCTGATCGGGTTCGCGCTGCGAGCTCCGGCTCGTTCCATGTCCTAGCCACGGCTCGGCGGAACGGCGGAGTTCCGGTTTGTCCCGTCCGATCGGATCACCGGACCCCGTTGCTGCGCGGGAGGAACACGTCGGGGTCCGGTGTGGGGTTCGTCGTGGTGGGTCGCCGGAGTCGCGAAGGGGGGGTGAGGTCGTGGTCGCGCAAGGGGGTTGGTGCAACGACGTAGCCGTGACTTCGGTGGCCGGCGGAGTCACTCCTCAGGATTCAACGCAAACCTCATGCGTGCCGCGGGCGCGTGGTCGTAGCGGCGGTCGATCGTCTCGGCGATGCGGACGGCGTCAGGCGCACTATCGGTTCGACTCATCCGCTGGTAGATGCCCGCCAGCTTCGATGATTCCCTGGCGAGGTCGGCGGCGAGGTCGTCGACCTCTGCAGGCCACTCGGTCTCCCTGAGATCACTTGCAAAGTCCGAGCACGCACGCTGCGCGGCTCCGGCGAGGCGACGCAACGTGGGCATCGACGGCTCGGGCTTGTTGAGCTCGACATAGAGGGCGTCGAGGGCTTGGTCGTACGATTCGCTCTGGCGCGCGAAGGTACGTGATGCTTCCTCGACCGTTGGCTCCGCGCTGCCTTGGGCTGAGGGGCTGTCCGGCGATCCTGCCTCACCCTGCTCGCCCGGACTTGTGCAGCCGGACACGGCAAGGACGACCGATGCCACCGCCAGGCTCGCCGCCGCCCCCCGCGGATCCCTCAGGATCGAACCCCGCGCCGCCCACCTGCCCACTCGATGCTTCGGGTGTCTCATGTCCAGAAGGTACGCGCTTCCTCCGCACCCGCTCACGGAAATCACGTGACGGAGACGGCGAAGTGGCACGAGGGTGGGCCGCGATCTTCCGTAAGGGCGGCAGGACACCCTGTCGGGGACGCTGCGGGGGCGGCGTGAGGTTCGCGGTTCTCAGGGTCGGCGAGTCCCCGACTCGCCGATTGTGGTGAAAGGGACCGTCCGTTGCCGGTGGCAGCGACGTGGCCGCGAGATGAGGATTGGACGAGCGGCTCGGCCACCGTCGAGCGTGCCCCAGCTGGAGGCGATGTGAGATGACGACCACGGCCGAGACGGAGACGGCAGCGGAGGCCGAGGAGGCCCCGGTCCACATCCTCTGGATGAACGGGGGACTCAGCTGCGACGGCGACTCGGTGGCCCTCACGGCGGCGACCCAGCCGAGCATCGAGGAGATCGTCCTGGGGGCGTTGCCCGGTCTGCCGAGGATCGCGGTGCACTGGCCCCTGATCGACTTCGAGTGTGGCCCGGAGCAGGGTGCCGACAACTTCATCGAGTGGTGGCACAAGGCCGACCGCGGCGAGCTCGAGCCGTTCGTGCTGGTGGTCGAGGGCTCGATCCCCAACGAACAGATCAAGGACGAGGGCTATTGGGCTGCGTTCGGGAACAACCCGATGACCGGCCAACCCATGAAGACGACTGAGTGGCTCGATCGGCTGGCCTCCAAGGCCACGGCAGTGATCGCAGTCGGGACCTGCGCGACGTACGGCGGCATCCACGCGATGTCCGGCAACCCGACAGGCGCGATGGGTGTGCCCGACTACCTCGGCTGGGACTGGAAGTCCAAGGCGGGACTGCCGATCGTCTGCGTGCCCGGGTGCCCCATCCACCCCGACAACCTCTCCGAGACCATCACCTACCTGCTCTACCAGGTCGCCGGCCAGGCGCCGATGATCCCGCTCGACGAGGCACTGCGACCGCGCTGGCTGTTCGGCGCGACCGTGCACGAGGGCTGTGACCGCGCGGGCTACTACGAGCAGGGTGAGTTCGCCACCGAGTACGGCTCGCCGAAGTGCATCGTCAAGCTCGGCTGCTGGGGCCCGGTCGTGAAGTGCAACGTGCCCAAGCGCGGCTGGATCAACGGCATCGGCGGCTGCCCCAACGTCGGCGGCATCTGCATCGGCTGCACGATGCCGGGGTTCCCGGACAAGTTCATGCCGTTCATGGACGAGCCACCGGGCGGGAAGCTCTCCTCCGGCGCCAGCAAGATCTACGGCTCCGCCGTACGGCGCCTGCGTGAGGTCACCAAGAAGACCCTCGATGAGGAACCCAAGTGGCGCACCAAGGGCCGCGACCTCAAGACCGGCTTCGAGAAGACCTGGTGAGGAGCCAGCCATGACCATGACCGAACCCCAGAAGACGTCCACCCAGGACACCGACGTCGTCGAGATGTCGTGGGACCCGGTGACCCGCATCGTCGGCAGCCTGGGCATCTACGCCTCGATCGACTTCAAGCAGAAGGAGGTGCGCGAGTGCCACAGCACCTCGTCGATCTTCCGCGGCTACAGCCTGTTCATGCAGGGCAAGGACCCGCGGGATGCGCACTTCATCACCAGCCGTATCTGCGGCATCTGCGGTGACAACCACGCCACCTGCTCGGTCTACAACCAGAACATGGCCTACGGCGTCGCACCGCCGCACCTGGGGGAGTGGATCATCAACCTCGGCGAGGCCGCGGAGTACATGTTCGACCACAACATCTTCCAGGAGAACCTGGTCGGGGTGGACTACTGCGAGCGGATGGTCAAGGAGACGAACCCCGGGGTCCTGGAGAAGGCCAACAACACCGAGGCGCCGCACGCGGCCGACCACGGCTATCGCACCATCGGCGACATCATGCGCTCGCTCAACCCGATCGAGGGCGAGTTCTATCGCGAGGCGCTGCAGGTCAGCCGCTACACCCGCGAGATGTTCTGCCTGATGGAGGGGCGCCACGTGCACCCCTCGACGCTGTACCCGGGCGGCGTCGGTACGACGGCCACGATCCAGCTGTTCACCGACTACCTCACCCGGCTGATGCGCTACGTGGAGTTCATGAAGAAGGTCGTACCCCTGCACGACGACCTGTTCGACTTCTTCTACGAGGCACTGCCCGGTTACGAGCACGTCGGCGAGCGCCGGATCCTGCTCGGTTGCTGGGGCAGCCTCAACGACCCGCAGTACTGCGACTTCACCTACGCCAACATGAGCAGCTGGGGCAGGAAGATGTTCGTCACCCCGGGCATCGTGGTCGACGGCAAGCTCGTCACCAACGACCTGGTGGACATCAACCTCGGCATCCGGATCCTGCTCGGCCACTCCTACTACGAGGACTGGGTGAAGTCGGGGCGCGAGGTGTTCGTCACGCGGGACCCGCTCGGCAACCCGGTCGACGAGCGGCACCCGTGGAACCAGCACACGATCCCGAAGCCGCAGAAGCGCGACTGGGACAACGCCTACTCGTGGACGATGTCTCCGCGCTGGTTCGACGGCACGGACCACCTGGCGCTCGACACCGGCGGCGGACCGATCGCCCGGCTCTGGTCGACGGCGTTGAGCGGACTGGTGCACACCGACTACGTGCAGGCCACCGGTGACAGTGTCGTGATCACCTTGCCGCGCACGGCGCTCAAGCCCGAGGCGAGGTTCGAGTGGCGGATCCCCCGGTGGAGCAACGCACTGGAGCGCAATCGCGCACGCACCTACTTCCAGGCGTACGCCGCTGCACTGGCCCTGCACTTCTGCGACAAGGCGCTGGCCGAGGTCCGTCAGGGGCGGACCGACACCTGGACGAAGTTCGAGGTGCCCGACGAGGCCGTGTCGGTGGGCTTCACCGAGGCGGTGCGCGGAGTGCTGAGCCACCACATGGTGATCAAGAAGGGGAAGATCGCCAACTACCACCCGTACCCACCGACGCCGTGGAACGGCAGCGTGCGCGACACGTACGGGACGCCGGGCCCCTACGAGGACGCCGTGCAGAACACGCCGATCTTCGAGGAGAACCCACCCGAGAACTTCAAGGGGATCGACATCATGCGGGCGGTGCGCAGCTTCGACCCGTGCCTGCCGTGCGGCGTGCACATGTACACCGGGGGCGGCACGGTCGTCGACCACCTCCACACGCCGTCGGTCCCGGTGAAGCCCTACTGAGGGCACGGAGCCGACGGTGCACGAGCTGTCCCTCGCCGAGGCCCTCGTCGACCTGGTGGCCGAGCGCACGGCCGGCCGGCAGGTCGTCGCGGTGAACCTGCGGGTCGGTCAGCGCTCCGGGGTGGTCGCGGATGCACTGGCGTTCTGCTTCGACGTGGTCACCGTCGAGACGTCGTTGGCAGGAGCCGTGCTGCACATCGAGGCGGTGGAGGGCGAGGACCTGTCCGTCGCCTCCGTCGAGATGCTCCGCGAGGCCGAGGAGGAGCAGTCATGTGCATGACCTGCGGGTGTGGGGATCCGGGCCACCAGCACGACACGGTGAGGATCGAGCAGGGGGTCGAGTCGCTGGCGATCGAGGAGCGCCTGCTGGCCAAGAACGACGAGGTCGCCGCGCACGTGCGCGCGTCGCTCGACGTACGGCGGGTGACCGCACTGAACGTGATGAGCTCCCCGGGTGCCGGCAAGACCTCGCTGCTGGAGAGCACGATCTGTGAGCTGCGGCCTCGTCGCGAGGTCTGCGTGATCGAGGGTGACCAGGAGACCTCCTTCGACGCCGACCGCATCCGGGACGCCGGCGCCAGGGCGGTGCAGGTCAACACCGGCGCCGGCTGCCACCTCGACGCCGAGATGGTGCACCGGGCCCTGCACGACCTCGACCCACCGGAGGACGCCCTGCTCTTCGTCGAGAACGTCGGCAACCTGGTCTGCCCGGCGCTCTTCGACATCGGCGAGCACGCCAAGGTGGTGGTGATCTCGGTGACCGAGGGCGACGACAAGCCGTTGAAGTACCCGCACATGTTCTCGGTCGCCGACCTCGTCGTGGTCAACAAGATCGACCTGCTGCCCTACGTCGACTTCGACGTGGACCGCCTGGCCGGGCAGGCGCGCGAGCTCAGCCCGGACGTGACGGTGATGCCCGTGTCGGTCCGCACGGGCGAGAACCTCGACACGTGGTTCGACTGGCTCGCGGCAGGAATCACCCAGCAGAGGGGAGCTCCGCGTGGAGTCACCGTCAGTGCGTGAGATGAGCGAGCAGATCGGCACCCTGCTCGACGACCTGTCCCAGAGTGCGATGCCGGCCGTCACCCAGCGGGTCGAGGAGCTGCTGTCGTGCGTGCTGGCCCTGTACGGCGCCGGCCTCGACCGCATCGGAGACCATCTCGACCCGGACACCCGGCGCCTGTTGGCCGACGACGAGCTGATCGGCCCGTTGCTGGTGCTCCACGACCTGCACCCCGACGACGTCGACACCCGCGTGCAGCGCGCCCTGGACCAGGTGCGGCCCTACCTGGGTTCGCACGCCGGTGGCGTGGCCCTGTCCGGCGTCGACGAGAACGGCATCGTCCACCTCCAGCTCGAGGGCAGCTGTGACGGCTGCCCCTCGTCGGCGCTGACGGTCAAGAACGCGATCGAGGACGCCGTGCTGACGGCGGCCCCCGACGTCGTGGCCGTCGAGGCCGAGGGCATGGTCGATGCCGGCGACACTGGGTCGACGCTGCTGCAGATCGAGCCGTTCCGACCACACGAGGAGACCACGCGGGCACCCAGCGAGGCGCGCAGCGAGTGGGTGCCGCTGGACCTGGACGTGCCACCGCGCACCATGAGCCGTATCGAGGCCGGAGGCGAGTCGGTCCTCGTGGCCAACCTCGACGGGACCCTGGTCTCCTACGTCGACCGTTGCCCTGCGTGTCTGACGGCCCTGTCGGACGGTCAGCTCACCGGTAGCGACCTCACCTGCACCTGCGGGGCGTCGTACGACGTCCACCACGCCGGTCGTTCGCTCGCAGACGGTGCTGCCGGGCTGGTCCCGGTGCCGCTGCTCCCCGAGCACGCGCGCTGGAAGATGGCCGTTCCCCAGGCGGTCTCGCCGTGACGGGGCCGACAAGCGGGTTGGGGGCGTTGCGCCGCCTCACGCAACCGGCTCCGCCGGCGCCGGCCGCGGAGCAGGTCGAGCGTTGCGAGTTCTGCGCCGCGGTGGTGGACGAGCGGCACGGGCACGTGGCCGACCTCCACGACCATCGGCTGCTGTGCGTGTGCCGGCCCTGCTACCTGTTGTTCGGTCCCCAGGGCGCCGGTGGCGGGCGCTATCGCGGGGTGGGCGAGGACGTGCGTCGTGTCGAGGATCTCGAGCTCGAGGAGGTCCTGTGGGACGCCCTGCGGATCCCGGTCGACCTGGTGTTCTTCTTCCGTCAGAGCGACACCGATGGGTTGCTGTCCTTCTACCCCGGCCCGGGCGGAGCGACCGAGTCGGAGCTCGATCTGAGTGCCTGGTCCGGCATCGTCGCCGCGAACCCCATCGTGGACACGGTCGAGCCCGATGTCGAGGCGGTGCTCCTGCGGCGCCACGACGGGGCCTTCTCCTGCTACCTGGTGCCGGTCGACGTCTGCTACGAGCTGGTGGGGGTGGTGCGCCAGTCGTGGACCGGCCTGGGTGGTGGCCCCGAGGTGTGGAGTCGGATCGGGGAGTTCTTCGCCGGCCTTGACGCTCGTGCCGAGCCGGTCTCGCGGGCTGCGGGTGCCGCATGAGCGCACCGCCGGGCCCGGGGCCGCAGCAGTTCGCCGACCTCGACTTCGCGTGCGGCGACGTCGTGGCCGACCGGTACGCCGCGGGGCCGACCGTCCTGCTGAAGATGCGAGCCCGGGAGACCACCGGCGCGCGGGTGCACGCCGCAGCGCTGCGCTGCCAGGTGCGTGTGGAGCCGTTGCGACGGTCCTACACCGACTCCGAGGCGGACAAGGTGGTTGACCTCTTCGGTGACAGGGGTCGCTGGGGCACCACCATGCAACCGCTCCAGCTGGCGTTCCTCTCCCAGGTGCTGCCGGGCTTCGGTGGCGAGTGCGAGTTCGACCTGGTGCTGCCGCTGAGCTACGACGTCGACGTGGCGGCGCACAAGTACCTCGCCGCGCTGGAGGACGGCGAGATCCCGTTGATCCTGCTGTTCAGCGGCACCGTCTTCACCGGGAGCGTCTCGGCCTCCGGGGCCGGCTCGCTGAGCGTCCAGCCGGTGCCGTGGCACAAGGAGACCACCGTGCGGATGCCGGTCGCGGTGTGGCGCGAGGCGATGGATGCCCAGTTCCCCGGTCAGGCGTGGCTGCGGGTGAGCCGGTCGACGTACGACGAGCTGGCCGTCTACCGCGGACGTCACGGACTCGTCGGCTGGGACGACGCGCTGCGCCGCCTGCTGGAACAAGGTGACGGATGACGCACACGGCCGCAGTCCGGGATGCCCGCGCGGTGGCAGATGCCGTGCTCTACGAGGGATACGTGCTGTATCCCTACCGCGCGAGCGCTGCGAAGAACCGGGTTCGCTGGCAGTGGGGTGTGCTGATGCCTCACGACGTCGTGGAGCGGGATGACTCGGAGCGGTCGTGGAACCGCACCGACCTCGTGGTCGACGGGCGGCCCTCGTCCCTGCGGGCGACCGTCAGGTTCCTGCAGGTGCAACGGCGCCACGTCGAGGACGCCTCCGGGACTCGGGTGGAGCGGCTCGATGCCGGTCACGTGGTGCACGTGCCCTGGGACGAGGCGCTCGAGCAGGAGCACGAGGTCGACGTGGCTCTGTCTGGCAGGTCCGTGTCGACCATCGAGGTGGCCGGCGGCACCGAGGTCGAGGAGGTCGCGGGCGGACGGCTGGTGCGGGTGCGCGAGCCCGTGAGCCTCGCCCTCGTGGCCACGGTCGAGGAACCGGTCTCGCGGATCCCCGTCTCGCTGGTGTCGTTGCGGGTGGAGAACCGCACCCCGCCCTCCGAGGATCCTGGGCCCGATCGACCCGTCTGGTTGCGCCGGGCGCTGGTGGCCTGCCACCTGTTGGTGGAGGTCGACGGGGCCTCGTTCGTCTCCCAGCTCGACCCGCCGGAGTGGGCCAAGGGGTTCGTGGGCAACTGCAGCAGTGAGGGGGTCTTCCCGGTCCTGGCCGGACCGGCGGAGCAGCAGCAGGTCGTGCTCAGCTCACCGATCATCCTCTACGACCACCCCGAGCTCGCGCCGCAGAGCGAGAGCTCGTTCATGGACTCCCTGGAGATCGACGAGCTGCTGAGCCTGCGCACGATGACGCTCTCGGAGGAGGAGAGGCGCGAGGTGCGCGGCACCGACCCGCGAGCTGCAGCGTTGCTCGACGAGGTCGACGACATGCCGGCCGAGCTGTGGGACCGCCTCCACGGGACGGTCCGCTACCTCGATGCGATGACCGCGTCCAGCATCGGGCTGGCCCCGCCGCCTGACCCGTCCACGCCGCTGGACGTCCCGTGGTGGGACCCCGGGTCGGACAGCTCGGTGGACCCCGAGAACGACTCGATCCTCATCGGCGAGGTCGACGTTCGACGGGGGACCCGGGTGATCCTGCGTCCCGGCGTACGCCGCGCAGACGCCTACGACCTGTTCCTCGCCGGGCACACCGCGACGGTGGCTGCGGTGCTGCACGACGTCGACGGTCGCCAGCACCTGGCAGTGAGCGTCGACGACGACGCCGGTGCGGAGCTCAAGACCGCTCACGGGCGCTTCCTGTACTTCGCTCCGGATGAGGTCGAGCCGCTGGCCCACCCGCGCACCGAGGCGGGTGGCTGATGGCGCGCGTGCTGGTGGGCTGCGTGGGCAACATCTTCAAGGGCGACGACGCGTTCGGCGTCGAGGTCGCAGCCCGGCTGGCCCGCCGCGCCGTTCCCGACGGGGTCCGCGTCGTGGACTACGGCATCCGCTCGGTGCACCTGGTCTACGAGCTCCTCGACGGGTACGACGCCCTGGTCCTCGTCGACACGGTCGGGCAGCAGGAGGGGCGGGCCGGGAGCCTGTACGTGATCGAGCCGGACCTGCCCGCGCGACGCCGCGAGGACGACACCGTGCTGCCCGAGGTGATGCTCGACCCTCACGACCTCGCCCCGGCAGGTGCCATGTCGCTGGTGCCCACGCTCGGGGGGCAGGTCGACCGGATCGTCGTGGTCGGTTGTCAGCCCGAGACCCTGGAGGACGGCATCGGGCTGTCCGACGCGGTGGCGGCCGTGGTGGAAGCCGCGGCCGACCTGGTCCTCGATGTCGCGGCCCGCGAGGTCGCCCGCGCGGAGCACACGAACGCCTGAGGAGGTGGAGGCATGAAGAAGCTGTTCGGCCTGGCCGGCCTGGCCGGTCTGGCCGCCATCGGAGCCGCCCTGTACGCGACCCTGCCCGACATCAAGCGCTACCTGGAGATCCGCAGGATGTGACCGCTACAGCGGTCCCAGGATCCGCGGGCCCGCAGCGGAGGGCATCCTGGGCGTGCCAGCGAGGTCACGCGCGGGACGGCGGCCGGGCCAGTTCTCGAAGTCGGGCTCCCACGAGGTCGGGTCGTCGTTGAGGCCGACCAGGTAGGTCAACGAGCAGTCCAGTGCGCGGGCGAGCTCGGGGAGCTTGCACACGTCCAGCCCGGCGCCGTGCTCGAGGGAGGAGAGCGCCTTGTTGGTGGTGGCGACGCCGATGCGCCGGAGCCGGGCGACGACCTCCTTCTGGGTCAGTCCCAGGTCGCGGCGTCTGGCGCGGAGCCGTTCGCTGATGACGAGGTGACGATGGGCACCGAGCTCTTCGTACGAGGTGAGTCGGCCGGGGGTCATCGGGGTGCGCTCGGAGGTCACGGCGTGCTCCCTGTCATGTCGGCGAGGGGATAGACGGTGTAGCTGGAGAAGTTGAAGACCGGCGCCACCGCGAGGAGCCGCTCGAACTCCTCGTGCGACTCGACGTCGTAGATCCAGGCGCCGCCGTGCGCCCCGACGACGTGGTAGCGCATCAGCACCTTTCCCTGCTGCTCGAGCTGGCTTCCGTACTCCGGCATGCGCGCGATCGACCGCACCATCGCGTCCGACAGCAGCGACTGCTCGAGGTTCCACAGCACCAGGAACTTCATGGTCAGCAGATCCGCGGGAGCTGCTCGCCGATGGGGAGGTCGACGACCCGTGAGGCCCCGAAGCCAGTGACCGCCGAGACCATGCCAGGATGCTCCTCGACGCACTCGCCGATCACCGTCGCGTTGACCCCGGCCGGATGTGCGCGCATCACCTCGAGCACGGCATCGGCATGCTCCGGTGGCACGAAGGCCAGCAGCTTGCCCTCGTTGGCGACCTGCAGCGGGTCCAGACCCAGGAAGGCGCACGCGTTGCCGACCACCTCCGGGACCGGCAGGTCCCGCTCCCGGAGCTGCACGCCGACGCCGGACGCGGCCGCGATCTCGTTGAGGGAGGTGGCCACGCCACCGCGCGTGGGGTCGCGCAGCACGTGGAGGTCGTCGGTCGCGGCGAGCATCGCGGCGACCAGGTCGTTCAGCGGCTGGCAGTCACTCTCGATCTCGGTGCCGAACTGGAGTCCCTCGCGCACGCTCATGACGGCCACGCCGTGGACCCCGATGTCGCCGCTCACGATCACGACGTCGCCCGGCTCCGCCCGGTCGGGCCGGATGTCGACGCCGGCGGGGACGACCCCTATCCCGGCGGTGTTGACGTACACCTCGTCACCATGCCCGGATTCGACGACCTTCGTGTCACCGGTCACGACCCGCACACCGGCCCTGCGGGCTGCGGCGCCCATGCGCTCGGCCACCGCGCCGACCTTGGTCACGTCGGCGCCCTCCTCGAGGATGAACGCCGTCGACAGGACGAGGGCCTGCGCCCCGCTCATGGCCAGGTCGTTGACGGTGCCGTTCACCGCCAGGTCGCCGATGCTGCCACCGGGGAAGAACAGCGGCCGTACGACGAAGGAGTCGGTGGAGAAGGCGAGCCGGGTGCCGTTCACGTCGAGCACTGCGGAGTCCCCGAGCTGGCCCAAGGGATTCTCGAAGGCGTCGTCGGTGAAGGCGGGCAGGAAGACGTGCTCGACCAGCTCGGCCGACATCGCCCCACCACCGCCGTGGCCCATCACGATCGTCGGGCTGTCACGCAGCGGCAACGGGCAGGTCCAGCCCTCGAAGCTGACCGGGGGTCCGGAGAGGGTGATCGCCTGCGAGGACGGCTCAGCCAACGGAGCTCACCTCCCGCGTGGTCCCGTCGGCGGTCGCCTGCCGGGGCACTTCCTGGGGCACGTGCAGCCGCCGGTAGAGGTAGTAGGCCGCGCACGCGCCCTCGCTGGAGACCATCGTGGCTCCGAGCGGGTTGCGCGGCGTGCACTCCTTGCCGAACGCCGCGCACTCGTGCGGCTTGATCAGACCCTGGAGGACCTCGCCGCTGCGGCAGATCTTCGACTCCTCGGTGTGGATGTCGCCGACCTGGAAGCGGTGCTCCGCGTCGTACTCGCGATACCGCTCGGAGAGCCGCCAGCCGCTGTCCGGGATCATCCCGATGCCGCGCCACGAGCGATCGACGACCTCGAAGACGTCCTGGAGCATCTTGATGGCCACCGGGTTGCCTTCGGGGGTGACCGCCCGCGCATATGCGTTCTCGACCTCGTGCTGGCCGGCCTCGAGCTGGTGCACGGTACGACGGATGCCCTCCAGGATGTCGAGCGGTTCGAAGCCCGTCACCACGATGGGGACCCCGAACCGGTCGGCGAGGTCGGGGTACTCGCCCATCCCCATCACGGTGCACACGTGCCCGGCCGCCAGGAAGGCCTGCACCCGGCACTCGGGGGAGGTCATGATCGCCTCGATCGCCGGTGGCACGCGCACGTGGCTGACCAGCAGGCTGAAGTTCTCGATACCGAGCTTCTTGGCCTGGTAGACGGTCATCGCGTTGGGCGGCGCAGTGGTCTCGAAGCCGATCCCGAAGAACACCACCTGCTTCCCGGGGTTCTCGCGGGCGATCGAGAGTGCGTCGAGGGGGGAGTAGACGACGCGCACGTCGCCACCAGCGCTCTTCACCCGGAACAGGTCCCTCTCGCTCCCGGGGACGCGCAGCATGTCGCCGAAGGAGCAGAAGATGACGTCG
Organism: uncultured Actinomycetota bacterium; assembly: GCA_963723945.1. GTDB lineage: Bacteria > Actinomycetota > Actinomycetes > Propionibacteriales > Nocardioidaceae > Nocardioides. Next base: position 3,443 of record CAVRSW010000034.1, on the reverse strand, counting down.
GGTCGGCTCGCGATCTCCAGCGCCTTGTCGATGACCTCGAGCGGTGTCACGCAGACCGGGCAGCCGGGCCCGTGGATCAGCTCGATGCCGTCGGGCAGCAGCTGGTCGAGGCCGTGTCGGATGATCGAGTGGGTCTGGCCGCCGCAGACCTCCATCATCGCCCACGGCGAGGTGGTCGTGGCGTGGATGTCGTCGAGGAGCCGCTTGGCCAGCTCCGGGTCGGAGAACTCGTCGAGGTACTTCATCGCGCATCTCCTTGCGTCATGTCGCCCGACATCTCCGGGGCGAGGTCGGGTCTGGGCAGCCCGGCCTGCTCCGCCGCGATGCCCCAGTGGTCGCCGAACTCCGCGTCCAGCTCGCCCATCTGACGGAAGATCTCCAGGGTCTCCCTCGCCGACTGCTCGTCGAGTCGCTGCAGCGCGAAGCCGACGTGGACGATGGTGTACTCACCGACCTGCAGGTCGGGGACGTACTCCAAGCACACCTCCTTGGTGACCCCGCCGAAGTCGACCTGCGCGATGCGGGTCCCGTCGCGTTCGCTGATCTCCAGGACCTGTCCTGGCACGGCTAGGCACATGCTGACTCCTCTCGCGTCGGCTCGACCTGTTCGAGCCGCTTCTGCGCAGTGCTGTGGCGGTGCGCGAGCACCGCCACCTGACCAAGGGCGATCCCGGCGTCGCTGGCCGGGACCTTCGTGTGGCGGAGGACCTCGAAGCCCGCATCGGTGAGGGCGCAGGCGCACGCCGCGGTGAGGAAGGCGTTGAGGAACACGCCGCCGCTGAGGGTGGCGGTGACCAGGCCGGTCTGCTCACGCAGCCGCACGAGGACCTTGACGACCAGGTCGACCACGCCCTGCTGGAACCGGGCGGCGACCAGACCCGGCTCCACGCCGGCCAGCACGTCGGCGGCCACCGCGGCCACCACGGGGGCCGGGTCGACATCCTGGCCGAACGCGTAGCCGGTCGCCCCCTCGAATCCCCGGGCGCGGGCCTCGAGCTCCATCGCGGCCTGGGCGTCGTAGCCGGCGCGATGGCAGATGCCGGCGATCGAGGCGACTGCGTCGAAGAGACGGCCCATGCTGGACGTCGGCACGCAGCGCAGGCCGGACTCGAGCTGGCGCTCGAGCAGGCCGAGCTCGATACCGTCGCAGGCGCGCACGCTGGGGAGCCGGGGATCCCAGTCGACTCCGCTGCGGCGCAGGTGGGACAGAGCCATCCGGCAGGGGTTGCGGACACCGGCGTCGCCCCCTGGAAGGTCGACGTACGCGAGGTGCGCCGCCCGCTCGAACGACGCGTAGTCGGCGACCAGGAACTCGCCTCCCCACGCGGCGCCGTCGTCGCCGTAGCCGGTCCCGTCGAAGGCGACCCCCAGCACCTGCCGCGACGTCAGCCCGTTCTCGGCCATCGTGGCAGCGACGTGGGCGTGGTGGTGCTGGACCTCTTCGACGGGTCGACCCCGAGCGTGGTCGAAGGCCCACCGTCGCGACCGGTACGCCGGGTGACGGTCGGTGGCGAGCTCGGTGGGGGAGACGCCGGTGAGCATCTCGAGGTGGGCTTCGGCCGCCGTGAACGCCGTCAGCGTCCGGAGGTCGTCCATGTCGCCGACGTGACCGGACATCCAGGCGAGCCTGCCCTCGGCGAGGCAGAAGGTGTTCTTGAGGTCCGCGCCGACGGCCAGCGCGGGTGGCGTCTCGAACGGGAGGGCCAGGGGGAGCGGAGCCTGGCCACGCGAGCGCCGGACCGGCGACTCGATGCCGCCGACCGCCCGGGTCACCGAGTCGTCGCAGGGCACGTGGATCGGCCGGTCGTGGGAGAGCCAGGCGTCGGCGAGCCCTGAGAGCCGGCCACGCGCGTCATCGTCGTCGGTGACGATCGGCTCGCCGGCGAGGTTGCCGCTGGTCATCACCAGGACCCCGGGTCCGGGCAGATCGCCGGGCAGGCCCAGGAGCAGGTGGTGCAGTGGGGCGTAGGCGAGCAGCACACCGAGGTCGTCGCTGCCCGGCGCCACGGAGGCTGCGACGGCGCCTGGAATGCGCTGGGCGAGCACGATCGGCCGGCTGCGGCTGGCGAGCAGGCCGGCCTCGACGTCGTCGAGGACGACCAGTCGTCGCGCGTCCTCGACGGATCGCACGATCACCGCGAACGGCTTGTCCCCGCGCTGCTTGCGCTTGCGCAACACGGCGACGGCCTGTTCGTCGCCGGCGTCACAGGCGAGGTGGTAGCCGCCGATTCCCTTGACGGCCAGCACGGCTCCGTCGCTGAGCAGACGACGGGCCTCCCGCAGTGCCGCCTCGTCGTACGACGAGGCACCGAAAGGTCGGATGAGCCGTAGGCGTGGGCCGCATGCCGGGCAGCACACGGTCTGGGCGTGGAACCGGCGATCGAGGGGGTCGGCGTACTCCCGCGCGCAGTCGGCGCACAGGGGAAACCCAGCCATCGTCGTGGTGGGCCGGTCGTAGGGGAGACCGGTGATGATGGTGAACCGCGGGCCGCAGTTGGTGCACGTCACGAACGGGTGCCGGTAGCGACGGTTGCGGGGGTCCGACAGGTCGTCGAGACAGTCCGCGCAGATGGTGACGTCCGGCGCCACGAAGGTGTTCCCGGTGCCCTGCTCGGACCCGCGGATGTGGAAGCCGGTGCCGCCACTCACCTCGAGCGGGGTGCTCCCGACTCCGAGGACCTGAGACAGCGGAGGGGCATCGCGCTGCAGGCGCAGGCAGAAGGCCTCGATCTCGGCCGACGCCCCCTCGACCTCGGCGACGACACCGTCACCGGTGTTCCAGACGCTGCCCGACAGGCCGAGCGATCGGGCCAGGGCATAGACGAACGGCCGAAAACCGACGCCCTGCACCGCCCCGTGCACCACGACTCTGCGCCGCACGCGCGCTCCCGGGGACAAAGTGCCCACACGCATCGCATCCCGTGGCGAGACGGCTGTCGGGTTGGTCCGGCGAGCGGCAGGCTCGGCTCGGCCGGGCCGACGAGGCAGTCGATGGATTGATCGGTGTCAGCCAATCTACGACTCCCGGACTCAGAGCGCCACGGACAACGCATGGTGGTCTCGGTCGCTGACCCGCGGTCCCCAGATGACGGGGGAGTGGCACCCAGGCCAGGACGTCAGGACCGAGCTGGGGACCTCCGTCAACTACACCCGAGCCCTGGCATGTCGGATGTGACTGCCTGCTGCCTGACCGCCCCCGGGCGCACCTCCAGGCGCACGACCCAGCTCCATCACCCGACGGAGCTGCTCCCACGGCATGGGCGCGGTCTGGCTGAAGTCGCCCGCGTAGTAGCCGTTGTGGCGACGCCGGGGCTTGGGGACATGGCTGCCCGCGCTCGAACTCGGTGCCCATGACCGCCTCCTGTACGTCGTGGTTGCTGGTGTCCTCGACGCTAGGTGCGGGTCGCTCGCGGCGCGTCGTCGGAACGGTCCGTCCCCGTCGG
>CAVRSW010000033.1:0-13089 GCA_963723945.1 uncultured Actinomycetota bacterium | reverse complement strand
GCCTGGGGCGGCTTCGTGTGCCCCGGGGCGACGGTCCTGGCGGGGGTCGAGGCGTGACCCGGTGGGGTCGAGCCCGACTGGGGGCCGTGACCGGGCTTGACGGCGGCGTGGCCCTTGCCGGGGTTGTCGACCCCGTGGTCGTTGCCGTTGCTGCGGCCGTTCCCGTTGCCGGGCTTGGTCGGCTGGGGCTTCTCGACGCCGGGAGCCGGCTTCGCGGGTACGCCCGGCGAGCCGTTGTCGCGGCCGTCGCCGGTCCCGCTGTCGGTGCCGGAGCGGTCGCGTGCGTCCGGGGAAACGTTGCCGCCGCCACCGTCACCGCCGGTGCCGTTGCCGCCGGTGCTGCCGTCACCGTCGGTGGCGGTGGCGGTGGGCGTGGCGCTGGCCGAACCGGCCGCAGGGCTGCTGTCGACGTCCGGGGCGGTCGAGCGGGCCACGTCACGGATGGCGTCGATCGCCGGGACCCGCGCCTCGACGGTGATGTCTGCAGGCACCGCGGTGTCCGGCTGCTCGGGCACGGTGTCGCCCGCGACGATCGTGGGCACCAGCGAGGGCTCGCCCTCGAAGCCGCTGAAGAGGCCGCGCGCGCTGGCCAGGTCGCTCCCCAGGGGGGACCGCGCGTTCACCAGCAGGAAGCCGTTGACGACCACGAACGCGCACAGCAGTGTCACGCCGATGAACGCGACCAGCGGACGCCGGTGCTCGATGCTCATGCTGCCCCTTCCCGAGTACTGGTACCAGTGTCGAGGGCGCGGGACGCCGCCGACAGTGCCCGGGCGACAAATGACTAGAAGTGACTAGACCGGAATGGCCACCCGGCTGGTCGTCCGGCTGGGGGCGTGGTCAGGGCGCGCGGCGCCCGGGAGGCCTCAGCCGCCGGCCTGCCCCGCCTCGGCACGTGCCGGTGCCGGGTTCTGCTCCGGCGCCGCGGCCGGCACGTCGACCGGTGTGGCCGGTGACTGCGGCTCTGGCTGCGTTGCCGGGGCAGGCTGCTCGGCGGGCGCTGCAGGCGCGGGTTGCTCGGCGGGAGCCGGCTGCTCGACCGGAGCCGGCGTGGGCTCCTCGGCAGCGGCGGGTTCGGGGGCGGGAGCGGGTGCGGGTGCGGGCTGCTCGACCTCGGCAGGCGCCGGCTCGGCGACAGGAGCGGGCTCCGCGACCGGCTCGACCGGGTCCACCTGCCCCGGCTCGTCCACCCGTGCCGGCTGCTCCGGCTGGGCGGCAGCGTCGCCGCCGCCGGTCACGCCGTCGGACTCCTGCTGCCCGGCGCCCTGCGCGTCCCGCTGTGTCGAGGCGTCCGGTGGGGCCTGCCCGGTCTCGTCGGCCTCCTCCCCGGCTCCACCGGCCCGGTGTGGTCCTCCGGCACGTCCGGCTCCTCCAGCACGGGCCCGTCGCCGTGGCCCTCGCCCTCGCCGTGCCCTCGCCCTCGCCGTCGCCGTCACCCTCGCCGTCGACCGGAGGCTCGACCGGAGGCTCGGCCGGGGGCTCGACCTGAGCCGCCAGGTCGTCCAGCACCACCAGCTGGTCCAGGTCGACGAGGTCCAGCAGCACCTCGGGGTCCACCTGCACGTCCAGCTCGACCTGTGCCTCGATCAGCTGGGCCAGCTCGGTCAGCTGCGCCACCTCGGTCGGCTCGAGCTCGAGCTCCTGCTCCGCGTCCTCCACGACCTGCTGCAGGTCGAGACCCAGCTCGGCGGCCTCCATCAGCCGCGCCAGCTCGATGCTCCCCTCGGTCACGACCGGGGGCTCCTCCCCCGGCCCCGGACCACGACCCGGGCCAGGGCCGTTGCCGTTGCCCTGGTTGCCGCCGCCCTGGCCGTCACGGCCGCCGGGTCCGGTGTTGTCCCCGGCGCCCTGCGACGGGCCACCCGCGGCGGCCTGCCCCGGGGTGTCCCCGGCAGCGCCGCCGGGAGCCGCGGCCGCCGTCGCCCCACCCTGCTGCGCGCCCGACCCCAGCGCGGGCGCGATCTCAGGCAGGTCCAGGACCGGCGGGAACTCGGTCCTGACGGTGCCGGCCGATGCACCCGGCAGCGCCGCCAAGGTGTCGCTGGTGACCAGCTCGGGCACCAGCGAGGGCGCCACGAAACCTCCGAGGGAGGAGACCAGACCTCGTGCCGCGGCGAGTCCACCGCCCAACGGGGAGCGGATCACGAACAGCGTGGTCTGCACCATCATCACGGCGCACAGCACCGTGACGGCGATGAAGGCGACGAGTGGTCGCCGGTGGTCGATCTCCATGGTTGGCCCCTCCCCGAGGATTCCCTCCAGTGTCGGAGCCGGGAGCGGCTCGCAACAGACCCCGAGCCACAAATGACTAGAAGTGACTAGACCGGGATGACCAGCCGGTCGACCGACGGGTCAGGCGGACTTCTTCTTCTTCGACTCCGCCTCGCGCGGGACCAGCGTCGGAGCGACCTCGTCGGTGACGACCTCGCCGGTCACGATCACCTTGGCGACGTCACCCCGGGACGGGACGTCGTACATCACGTGGAGGAGGACCTCCTCGATGATCGACCGCAGGCCCCGGGCACCGGTGCCGCGCTCCATCGCCTGGTCGGCGACGGCCTTCACGGCCTCGTCGGTGAACTCGAGCTCGACGCCGTCGAGCTCGAAGAGCTTCTGGTACTGCTTGACCAGCGCGTTGCGCGGCACCGTCAGGATCTCGCACAGCGCCTCCTGGTCGAGCTTGCTGACGCTCGCGATCAGGGGCAGCCGACCGATGAACTCCGGGATCAGCCCGAACTTGGTGAGGTCCTCGGGACGCACCTGGGCGAGCAGGTCGTCGGCCTCGCGCTCGGCAGCTCCGCGCACCTCCGCGGTGAAGCCGAGGGTCTTCTTGCCGACCCGCTGCTCGATGATGTGCTCGAGCCCGGCGAAGGCGCCGCCCACCACGAACAGGATGTTGGTGGTGTCGATCTGGATGAACTCCTGGTGGGGGTGCTTGCGGCCGCCCTGCGGGGGCACCGACGCGGTGGTGCCCTCGATGATCTTCAGCAGCGCCTGCTGGACGCCCTCGCCCGAGACGTCACGGGTGATCGAGGGGTTCTCGGCCTTGCGGGCCACCTTGTCGATCTCGTCGATGTAGATGATCCCGGTCTCGGCCTTCTTGACGTCGTAGTCGGCCGCCTGGATCAGCTTGAGCAGGATGTTCTCGACGTCCTCGCCGACGTAGCCGGCCTCGGTCAGCGCCGTGGCGTCGGCGATCGCGAACGGGACGTTGAGCATCCGGGCGAGGGTCTGCGCGAGATAGGTCTTGCCGCACCCGGTCGGTCCGATCACCAGGATGTTGGACTTGGCGACCTCGACCGCCTCCTCCTTGGTGTGCTTGCCGACGGAGGGCTGCAGTCCGGCCTGGACCCGCTTGTAGTGGTTGTAGACGGCCACCGCGAGCGACTTCTTGGCCTGCTCCTGGCCGATGACGTAGGAGTTGAGGAACTCGAAGATCTCGTGGGGCTTGGGGAGGTTGGCGAGCTCGACGTCCGAGCCCTCGCTCAGCTCCTCCTCGATGATCTCGTTGCAGAGGTCGATGCACTCGTCACAGATGTAGACGCCGGGACCGGCGATGAGCTTCTTGACCTGCTTCTGGCTCTTCCCGCAGAAGGAGCACTTCAGCAGGTCACCACCGTCACCGATGCGTGCCACGGGGAATCATCCTCCACTCCCACCGGCGACAGGGATGCGCCGGAAGCTGCTCGAGTCGATCATGCCGCCACACCGTCGCGTCACACACGCGCGAGGCGGCCAGATGACGGTACCCCGTGCCACCCACGCCGAGGCGGGTGACACGAGGGACGCGCCGGGTCGGTTCATGCGGAGGCCGGCCGCGCTCAGGCCAGGGCCGGGGTGTTCTTGCGCGGCTGGATCACGGCGTCGACCAGGCCGTAGTCGACCGCCTGCTCGGCGGTCAGGATCTTGTCGCGCTCGATGTCCTTGCTCACCTGCTCGCGGTCGCGGCCGCTGTGGTGGGCGATCATCTGTTCGAGCAGCTCGCGCATCCGCAGGATCTCGTTGGCCTGGATCTCGATGTCGGAGGTCTGGCCGAAGGTGCCCTCGGTGTACGGCTGGTGGATCAGGATCCTGCTGTTGGGGAGCGCGGTGCGCTTGCCGGGGGTGCCGGCCGCGAGCAGGATCGCCGCGGCCGAGGCGGCCTGGCCGATGCAGACCGTCTGGACGTCGGGCTTGATGAAGTTCATCGTGTCGTAGATCGCCGTGAGCGCAGTGAACGAGCCGCCCGGGGAGTTGATGTAGATCTGGACGTCCTGGTCGGGGTTCATCGACTCCAGGCACATCAGCTGGGCGATGACCGCGTTGGCCACGTCGTCGGAGATCGGCGTCCCGAGGTAGATGATGCGGTCCTCGAAGAGCTTGGCGTAGGGATCGATGCGGCGGAAGCCGTAGGACGTCCGCTCCTCCCACTGCGGGATGTAGTAGTTCATGTCGGTCGTCCCTCTCAGTTCTTGTCCGTGCGGGCCGGACGGCCCTCGTCGGCGGCCTCGCGGGCGCTCTTGATCACCTGGTCGACCAGGCCGTACTCGAGCGCCTGCTCGGCGGTGAACCAGCGGTCGCGGTCGGCGTCGGTGATGACCTGCTCGATGTCCTGGCCGGTGTGCTGGGCGATCAGCTCGAGCAGCACCTGCTTGATGTGGAGCGACTGCTGGGCCTGGATCTTGATGTCGGAGGCCGAGCCGCCCATGCCCGAGGAAGGCTGGTGCATCATGATCCGCGCGTGGGGCAGGGCGTAGCGCTTGCCCTTGGTGCCGGCGCAGAGCAGGAACTGGCCCATCGACGCGGCCAGGCCCATGCCGACGGTGGCGACGTCGTTGGGGATGTAGTTCATCGTGTCGTAGATCGCCATGCCGGCGTCGACGGAACCGCCCGGGGAGTTGATGTGGAGGAAGATGTCGGCCTCGGGGTCCTCCGCCGAGAGCAGGAGCAGCTGGGCGCAGATCGCGTTGGCGTTCTGGTCGCGCACCTCCGAGCCGAGGAAGACGATCCGCTCACGCAGCAGCCGCTGGTAGATGTGGTCGTCGAGCCCGTACATCGAGGACGAGGCACCGTTGGCCTCCGGGAGGGACTGGCTGGAGTTCGGGTTCACGCTTGCGACCCTAGCCGGAAGCACCGTCACTTCCACGGGGGAGGCACCCCTGTTCGCGCACAGCAGATTTCGCCGGGCGGGCCCCCGAGGCCCGGCGTCGTCAGGCGAGCCAGCGCCGCAGCGCCTCGGCGACCCGCGGGTCGTTGAGCAGGTCGAAGTGGCCCGCCCCCGGGACGTGCAGCAGCTCCGCGCCGGGGAACAGGTCCACGCCGCGCGCCCGGCCGTACGCCGAGGGTGTCCGCACCAGCCCGTCCCCCGCCCACGCCCCGAGCGGGTGGCGCGCCGACGCGGTGACCGTGCCGGCCACCAGCCGGTAGCGGGCGTGCGGCAGGGCCGGCACGTCCTCGGCCAGGCCCTCGACGAGGTCGAGCACGCCGGTGGAGCGCCAGTCGAGGATCCGGCCGAACGCCGCCGACTCGGGCAGCCGGCCGAGCAGCCTGCTGCCGGTGGCGACCTGGGCGGCCAGCGGCGCGCCGAGGTGGGGGGTGCCGAGGGTGACGACGTCGGTGACCAGGCTGGTCCACGGCCGGTCGGCCTCCGTCGTGACCGCCGCGGCCGCCCGCATCACGAGGCCGCCCAGCGAGTGGCCGACCAGGGCGATCCGCTCGACCGGCACCGGCCAGCCGTCGACGAGGTCGTGGAGCAGGGCGGCGAGCGCGACGCCGTTCTCGCGCAGCGGCAGCCCGGTGTTGGCGCGCAGCAGGACCGGCGTCCATCCCTCGACCTGCCAGCTGCTCGGCGTACGTCGTACCGCGCCGGTCGCGGCGCCGCTCCCAGTGGGCCTCGTTCTCGCAGAGGCCGTGCAGGAGGACCACGACCTGTCCCGTCGCGTCCGGGAACGCCTCGGCCAGCCCGGCCCGGTCGGGCACCACGTCGCGGCCGTCGTGCCGGACCGCCATCGGGATGGCGAGCTGGGGCCGCTCGCGCAGCAGCCGGTCGCCGATCAGGCCGTTGACGACCGAGGACAGGGTGCGCCCGCGCGGGTGGGAGTCGAGCGACGGGCCGGCGTGCCGGGCCGCGAGGCCGTCGAGCGCCCGTGAGGCGCCCCGCAGCCCGAGGCCGAGACCGCCGTAGACGCCCTGGGCGATGCCGCGGTGGACCCGCTCGCCCCTGCCCTCGCCCCTGCCCTCGCCGGCACCGACCCGGCGCAGCGTGCCGTGGACGCGGTCGAGGACGGCCACGTGGGTGTCGCGCACGGTCCGGACGACCAGCTCGTCGGCGACCTCCGCGAGCAGGGACAGGGCGTCGACCACTCCGGCCTCGGCGGTGCTCATGCTCCGCAGCGTACGTTCAGTGAACGTTTGTGCACTCAGGTGGGCAGGAACCTGCTGGGCGAGTCGTGCGACTTCCTGGGGGAGATCTCCCCCAGGAAGTCTCGGTTTCCCCGCCTACGCGGGGAAACCGCGGGCAGCTGCCCCTCAGCCCTTGTCGGTCGCGGGCTCGACAGCCTCGTCGCCGGTGTCGGCCGCCTCGTCGACGACGACGGCCTCGTCGGCCTCGTCCCCGGGCTCACCGATGGAGCCGTCGGGGCGCAGGTTCTTGAGCTCGACCACGTTGCCCGAGGCGTCGGTGACGGTCGCGGACTCCACGATCGCCGCCAGCGCCTTGCCGCGCAGGATCTCCTGCACGAGGTCGGGGATGTGGTTGTGCTCGAACATGTGGTTGGCGAACTCCTGCGGGTCCTGGCCCGACTGCTGGGCCCGGCGCACGAGGTGCTCGGAGAGCTCGGCCTGGTCGACGCCGTACTCCTGCTGCTTGGCGACCTCGTCGAGCAGGAACTGGGCGGTCACCGCGTCGCGCACCCGGCGGTCGAGCTCGGCCTCGAACTCCTCCTGGGTCTGCCCCTCGTCCTCGAGGTACTTCTCCATGGTGATCCCGGCCATCATCAGCTGCTGCTCCACCGACTGGCGGCGGGCGTTGAGCTCGTCGGTGACCATGGTCTCGGGCAGCGGCACCGAGACCTTCTCGAGCAGCACCTCGAGGACGGCGTCCCGCGCGGCCGCGGCCTGCTCGAGCCGCTTGCCGCGGCCGAGCCGCTCGCGGACGTCGGCCTGCAGCTCCTCCGCGGTGTCGAACTCGCTGGCGATCTGGGCGAACTCGTCGTCGAGCTCGGGCAGCTCCTGCTCCTGGACCTGGGAGACCGTGACCTGGACCTCGACGTCCTGGCCGACGAGGTCGCCGCCCACGAGCTGGGAGGTGAAGGTCGTCTCGTCGCCGGCGGACATGCCGGCGAGGGCCTCGTCGAGGCCGTCGAGCATCCCGCCGCGGCCGACCTTGTAGGACATGCCGGTCACCTCGGCGCCCTCGACGGGCTCGCCGTCCTGGGTCGCCCGCAGGTCGATGGTCACGAAGTCGCCGTCGGCGGCGGCCCGGTCGACGTCGGTCAGGGTGGCGAACCGCTCGCGCAGCGCCTGCACCTGCTCCTCGACGTCCTCCTCGGACAGCTCGACGTCGTCGACCTGGGCCTCGAGGCCCTCGTAGGACGGCACCTCGATCTCGGGCTTGATGTCGACCTCGGCGGTGAACTCGAGCACGTCCTGGTCCTCGAGCTGGGTGATCTCGATCTCCGGCTGGGCCAGCGGCTCGAGGGAGTTCTCCTGGAGCGCCTCGATGTACTTCTGCGGGACCACGTCGTTGATCGCCTGGTCGAGGACCGCGCCGCGGCCGACCTGGCGGTCGATCACGGTCGGCGGGACCTTGCCGCGGCGGAAGCCGGGGACGTTGATCTGCTGGGCGATGGTCTTGTACGCCGCGTCGAGGCTCGGCTTGAGCTCCTCGAAGGGCACCTCGACGGTCAGCTTGGCCCTGGTCGGGCTCAAGGTCTCGACGGCGCTCTTCACAGGTGGATCTCCTTGTGTCGGTGGTGGTGCGGGGGTGGTGCAGGTGGTCGGGGCCGGCGCCCGGGGGCAGCCGAGCCTCGCCGTACGTCGGGGCGACAGGACTCGAACCTGCGGTCTCCTGCTCCCAAAGCAGGCGCGCTAGCCACTACGCTACGCCCCGCCAAGAAGAGCCTCCGGCCGCGCCTGTTCCGCGGCCGTCGACCCCCTTGGAGCGGATGACGGGAATCGAACCCGCGTAGCCAGTTTGGAAGACTGGGGCTCTACCATTGAGCTACATCCGCGCGCCCATCCCGCCGCAGCGAATTGTGCGGCTGACATGGTGCCACACGCGCGGCGTCGCACCCCAACCGAGGCGCCCGCGCGAGAGCCCGGTCACACCCGCGAGACCAGCACCAGCGCCCGGTCGTCGCTGCGGGAGCCGAGCGCGTCGATCAGCCGCTGCGCCCCGCCGTCGAACTGGCCCCGCAGCAGGTGCTCGGCCTGGCCCAGCATCCGGTCGATGCCGAGCCCGATGTCCTTGGTGGGGGTCTCCACCAGCCCGTCGGTGTAGAGCATGATCGCGTCGCCCGGGCGCAGCTGGCCGCGGACCGCGGGGAAGTCGACGCCGTCGAGCAGGCCGAGCGCCGGGCCCTCGCCCGACCGGACCGCCCAGCGCCCCGACCCGGCGATCCGGTGGGCGGCCGGCGGGTGGCCGGCGCTGCGCACCTCGTAGACGCCGGAGCTGAGGTCGAGCGGAGAGGTAGACCGCGGTGGCGAACCCCTCCTCCCACTGCTGGCGCAGCAGGAAGTCGTTGGCGGCGGGCAGGAAGTCGTCCGGCGGCAGCGCACCGAGCAGTCCCCCGAACGCTCCCGAGAGCAGCAGGGCGCGGGTGCCGGCGCCCTCGCCCTTGCCCGAGACGTCGACGACGACGACGTCGAGCCGCTCCCGGTCCGGCGGGCCGGCCGTGACGACGAAGTCGCCCGCGAACGGCGTACCGCCGGCGGAGCGGAGGGCGGCCTCGGCGTGGAAGCCGACGGGCAGCGTCGGGATGGTGCCCTGGCTCTGGATGCGGTCGCGCAGGTCGACCAGCATCGACTCGCCCCGGACGCCCGCGACGCCGAGCCGGCTGCGCCGGAACGAGGTCAGCAGGATGATGAAGCCGGCGATGAACAGCACGACGACGCCACCGACGAGCCGCGGCGTGATGTCGGTCAGCTGCGACATCGTCCCGACGATGCACAGCAGGACGAAGACGATGAACCACGGCAGGTGCCGCGGGCCGAGCGACAGGCTGCCCAGGATCAGCGGCAGCACGAGCGCGGTGACCGGGACGTACTGGGGCCAGATCCAGGTCGGGATCGCCAGCGCCAGGGTCAGCGCCACCAGCGTCGAGCAGCGCCCGGTCGCCCTCGGGCGAGCTGCGGCGCAACGCGGCGTTGGCCGCGCCGCGGAGGCGGGGAGTCCGGGCCGGACGCCGGTCGTGGGTGCTCATGTCGGTCGTCACTGTACGGCCCGGGAGCGGAACTTCGGCTGACAACGGGAACACCAGAAGACGTTGCGTCCGGCGAGCTCCGCGGTCCGTACGGGACGGCCGCACACCAGGCACGGCTGGCCGGTCCGGCGGTAGACGTAGACCTCTCCCCCGTGGTCGTCGGCGCGCGGCGGGCGGCCCATCGCCTCGGGTGTGTGCTCGGGCCGGACGGTGTCGATCCGCCCGAGCCGGACCCCCTCGGCCATCAGCTCGACCAGGTCCTGCCCACATCGCGCGCCACTGCCCGACCCGCAGCGTGCGGCCGGGCCGCAACGGGTGGATCCGGTTCCGGAACAGCACCTCCGCGCGGTAGACGTTGCCGACGCCTGCGAGCACCTTCTGGTCCATCAGCAGGTCGCCGACCGGTCGCTCGCTGCGCCGGATCCGCCGCCAGGCCCGGTCGGGGTCGGCGTCGTCGCGCAGCGGGTCCGGGCCGAGGTCGCCGACCACCTGGTCCCGCCGGGCGCGGGCCCACCAGGTCGCAGATGATGGCACCGCGGAGGTCGGCGTACGCCGCGCCGTCGGGGCGGCTGCGCCTGCAGCCGCAGCCGCACCTGGCCGACCGGCGGCGGCACCTCGGAGGCCCCGGTGACGACGTCGAAGGTCCCGATCAGCCCGAGGTGGACGTGGACCAGCCGGTCGCCGGCGAACTCGACGAAGAGGTGCTTGCCGGCCGACTCGGCGCCGAGCACCTCCGCACCGTCGAGCACCGCCGCGTCGGCCGCGAACCTGCCCTGGGGCGAGCTGACCCGGGTCGGCAGCCCGGCGAACGCCTCGCGCAGCTCCCGCGCGTTCCGGAAGAGGGTGTGCCCCTCAGGCATCGCCCCGGCCCAGCGCGGACGCCGGCAGCGGGGGGAGCTCCCCCGTCGCCTCGAAGGAGGAGAGCTGGCCGATCCGGCGGACGTGCCGCTCCTCCCCCGGGAACGGGGTGGCGAGGAAGGTGCCGACGAAGCGGGTCATGTCGTCGAGGTCGTGCATCCGGCCACCGACGGAGACCATGGTGGCGTCGTTGTGCTCCCGCGCCAGCACGGCCGTCTCGTCCGACCACACCAGCGCGCAGCGGATGCCGGGCACCTTGTTGGCCGACATCTGCTCGCCGTTGCCGGAGCCGCCGATGACGACGCCGAGGCTGTCGAGGCCCGCGGCGCGGTCCTCGGCGACGCCGACCGCCGCCCGGAGGCAGAAGCACGGGTAGTCGTCGTCGGGATCGTGGACGAACGGGCCGTGGTCGACCGGCTCGTAGCCGTGGTCGGTGAGCCAGGTGGTCAGGTGTGCCTTGAGGTCGAGCCCGGCGTGGTCGGAGCCCAGGTGGACGCGCATGGGCGGCAGTCTCCCAGAGCGGGCCGGAGGGTGTCGTCCGGGTCGGCTCCGGGAGCTCGCGGCACGCTCAGCGCTGCATCAGGGCGTCGAGGCCGACCGCGAGGGCGGCGGCGACGCGGAAGTCGACCCGCGGGTCGGGCACGTGGACCGTGTAGCGGTCGCGCATGCTCCCCTGCCGCTCCACCGATCAGCAGCGACTGCCCCGCGGGGTCGACGAAGTCGAAGTGGATCGGCAGGAACGGGATGTCGACGAAGCGGCGCACGCCGGCGACGAGCGGGCTGCGCTCCTGACCGGTGCCGGTGTAGCCCGGACCCTCGACGTGGAAGGTCGAGCGCAGCAGGCTGGCCCCGAAGTCCTTCCGGAAGAAGCCGATCTGGGCGCCCGACTCGTCGGTGATGTCGTAGCCGGCGTTGAGGTCGATCCGCTTCCGGGCCGCGAAGGAGAAGACGGGACGCGTCTTCGACTCGTCCTCGTAGAACGTCACCTGCTCCTTGAACGCCATCCGCTTCTGCTGCGCCACCGCCATGATCCGACCGGGCGTGCCGGCCTGGTCCGCGGCCTGGATCGAGTAGCGGTTCGCCGTCATCGAGAACTTCTGCAGGACGTAGAAGGTCGGCAGGTGCGTCTGGGCGCTCATCCTCGGGGTCACTGTTCGAGGCGGAGCGGAGCGAGCAGTCGAAGCGGGTGGGTCATGGGACGAGGCTAGCGACCGAAACCGGATGGCCACGGCGGCGCGGGACGGGCAGGCTGGGCGCATGCCCGACCCCGACGTCCAGGTCACGCAGGCCGCCGACCACGACCGCTACGTCGCCACCGACCACCTGGTGTGGTTCGACGAGCCGGACGACCGCACGACCGAGGAGCAGCTCGAGGGCGTGCCGCCCGACCAGCGGTTCGCGGCCGACCGACCGGGGTCGGACCCGGACACCTACCCCGGCATCTACGGCGTACGCCCGATGCAGCTGTCGGTGCCGGCGGCGTCCGGCGGCCGGTTGGTGCCGATGGCCGGCCTCACCTGGGTCGGCGTCCACCCCGACCACCGGCGGCGCGGGGTGCTGACCGCGATGGTGCGCCACCACGTCGAGCAGACCCACCGCGAGGGCGTGGCGCTCTCCGGGCTGCACGCGAGCGAGCCGGTCATCTACGGGCGCTACGGCTACGGGCTGGCGTCCCAGAGCTCCACCCTCTCGGTCGGCCGTGGGACGACGTTCAACGCACCGGGCCTCGACGACGCCGCCGCCGCGATCGAGACCCGGCTCGTGGGCGACACCGGTCCCGCCCTGGTGGCCCGGGTGATGGCCTGCGAGGAGCGCGTCGCCGCGGCCCAGCCCGGGGCGGTCGTCGGTGCGGAGAGCTACTACACGGCCGTGCTGCGCGAGACCCCGCAGGAGCTGCGGGACAAGGAGCCGCGGCGGATGCTGTTCGCGATCCGCGACGGCGTCGACGTCGGGCTCGCCGCGTTCCGCCGTACGCACAAGTGGGAGCAGCACCGCCCCCAGGGCACGCTCGAGGTCTTCGCCCTGGTCGGCGATGCCGCGGCCCGGCTGGCGATGCTGCGCCGCCTGGTCGACTTCGACCTGATGGGCACCGTCAAGCTGCCGGAGACGGCGACCGACGACCCGCTGTGGCAGTGGCTCGGGCCGCGGTCGGCGACCGAGGTGATCCCGGCCGACAACCTCTGGCTGCGCGTCGTCGACGTCGAGGCCGCTCTGCCGCTCCGCTCCTACGACGGGGAGTGCGACGTGGTCGTCGACCTCGTCGACCCGCTGGCGCCCTGGCAGGCGGGCCGGTGGCGGGTCGTGGTCGCCGGCGGCGAGGGCCGGGCCGAGCGGACCGAGGCCGCGCCCGACGCCACGCTGCCGGTCGCCGCGCTCGGGGCGGCCTACCTCGGCGGGACCAACCTGGTGGCGCTGCAGCGCGCCGGGCTGCTGCCCGAGGTCCGGTCGGGTGCGGTCACCGAGCTGTGGCGGGCGTTCCGCACCGACCTGCCGCCCACGACCGCGATCGGGTTCTGAGGTGGCCGGGCTCGGCTGGCTGGTGCTGGCGCTGGTCTTCGCCGACGAGGTGCTGGCCGCGGTCGCCGCCGGCGTGGCGGGTCAGGCCCTCCTCGGGCTGGCCGGGGCCGTGCTGGCGCCGCTCGCCGTGGTCGCCCTGTGGTGGACGTTCGCCTCGCCGAAGGCCCCCCGCGGCGGACCGGTGGCGCGACCGCTGGTGAAGGTCCTGGTGTTCGGGTCGGCGACCGCCGGGCTGTGGCTGGCGGGCCACCCCGGCTGGGCGGTCTCGTTCCTCGTGTTCTCGGTGGTCGTCAACGGCCTCGCGCAGCTGCGG
>CAVRSW010000032.1:0-45495 GCA_963723945.1 uncultured Actinomycetota bacterium | reverse complement strand
TGCACCGGGTCGCTGGTCATGGCTACCCCAGCCGGGCGAGCTCGTCGTCGACCACCGACGGGTCGAGCTTGGTGAACACCGGTGTCGGCTTCGCCACCCGGGCGCCGACGGACACCGGGCGCGACTCCCACGGCGGGGTGGCGGTGTAGTCGCCGGTGATGACGGGGTAGCTCGACAGCCCTGCCCCGTGACCGGGGTCGAGCTCCTCGACCTGGTCGGTGCGCGGCATCGGCATCAGCTCGCCCTCGCCACCGAGGACGAGGTGCACCCGGTTGGCGGCGTGCGGGAGGAAGGGTGCGAGCAGCGTGTTGCAGTCGCTGACGCACTGCGCCGCCACGTGGAGGACCGTCGCGAGCCGCTCGCGCTGCGACTCATCCTTCATCTTGTACGGCTCGGTGACGGTGAGGTACTTGTTGACCTCACCCACCACGCGCATCGCCTCGGCGATGCCGGCGCGGAGCCGGTGGTGCCCCAGCAGGTCACCGACCGTCTCGAAGCCCCGGCGTACGGCGGCGAGCACCGCCTCGTCGACCGGCTCGAGGTCATGGCACGGCGGGACCTCGCCGAAGTTCTTGGCGATCATGGTGGCCGTCCGGTTGACCAGGTTGCCCCAACCGGCGACCAGCTCGGAGTTGTTGCGGGTGACGAACTCGCCCCAGGTGAACGCCGCGTCGGAGGTCTCGGGTCCCGCTGCGCAGATGTAGTAGCGCAGCGCGTCGGGGCCGTAGCGGTCCAGGAAGTCCCCCACCAGGAGGACGTTGCCCCGGCTGGTGGAGAACTGGGTGTCGCCCATCGTCAGGAACTCCGAGGAGACCACCTCGGTCGGCAGGTTGAGCTCGCCGTACTCCCCCGGCTCGCCACCGCGGTCGCCCCTGCCGGCGTACGCGAGCATCTCGGCCGGCCAGATCTGGGAGTGGAAGACGATGTTGTCCTTGCCCATGAAGTAGTAGGAGACGGCCCGGCCGTCGTTCCACCACTCGCGCCACTTGTCCGGCTCGCCGAGCCGGCGGGCCCACTCGATGGAGGCGGAGAGGTAGCCGATGACCGCGTCGAACCAGACGTAGAGCCGCTTGGTGGGCTGGTCCTCCCAGCCCGGGACCGGGATGCCCCAGTCGATGTCGCGCGTCATCGCGCGCGGGCGGATCTCCTCGAGGATGTTCTGGCTGTACTTGATGACGTTGGGCCGCCAGGTGCCGGACGCCTCGCGCTCGTCGAGCCACTCCCCCAGCGCGCCGGCGAGGGCCGGCAGGTCGAGGAAGAAGTGCTGGGTCTCGACGAACTCCGGGGTCTCACCGTTGATCTTGCTGCGGGGCTGGATCAGGTCGGTGGCGTCGAGCTGGTTGCCGCAGTTGTCGCACTGGTCCCCGCGCGCGTCGGGATAGCCGCAGATCGGGCAGGTGCCCTCGATGTAGCGGTCGGGGAGGGTACGTCCGGTCGAGGGGCTGATCGCCGACTGGGTGGTCTGCTCGACCATGTAGCCGTTGCGGTGACAGGTCCGGAACATCTCCTGCACGACCCGGTAGTGGTTGCCGGTCGTGGTCCGTGTGAAGAGGTCGTAGGAGAGCCCGAGGCCGACGAGGTCGGCGACGATGAGCGCGTTGTTTCGGTCGGCGAGCTCCTTGGCGGGGACGCCCTGCTGGTCGGCGGTCACGAGGATCGGCGTGCCGTGCTCGTCGGTGCCGGAGACCATCAGCACGTCGTGGCCGGCCATGCGCATGTAGCGGCTGAACACGTCGGAGGGCACGCCGAAACCGGCCACGTGGCCGATGTGGCGGGGGCCGTTGGCGTACGGCCAGGCGACGGCGGACAGGACATGCGTCATGACGGTGATCCTAGGTGGGGGCCGACGCCGGCCCGCCACCCGGTTTCCGGCCGCGGACCTAGGCTCGGCGCATGGAGACTCTCGTGGCCGAGGACCTGCTGCTGCTCCTGCTCGATGACGAGAAGGGGACGCTCGCCGCGTCCGGGAACGCCCAGCCCCTCTTCGGCGGCGCGCTGCTCGTCGAGCTCGCGCTCGACGGGCAGGTCGAGGTGGCGGAGCGCACCACCAGGTGGTCTGCGGCCAAGGTGCGACCGGTCCCGGGGCGGCCGGCGCCCGACGACGCACTGCTCGCCGACGCGCTGGCCACCGTCGCCGACCGGCCACGCCCGGCCCAGGACCTGGTCAACCGCATCGGCAAGGGGGCGCGCGAGCGGCTGCAGGAGCGGCTCGTCGACCGGGGCGTGCTCGAGCGACGGCAGGGCCGGATCCTCGGTCTGTTCCCGCACACGACCTGGCCCGCGGCCGACGTCGGGCACGAGCGCGAGGTGCGCCAGCGGCTGCAGCAGGTGCTGGTCACCGGTCTCGACCCGGACCCGCGTACCGCAGCGCTGGTCGGGCTGCTGGCCGCCGTGGACCAGGCGCACCGGCAGGTCGACCGCGGTCCGCTGTCGGCCGGCCAGGTCCGGAAGCGGGCCAAGCAGGTCGCCGCGGGCGCCTGGGCCGCCGACGCCGTCCGCGATGCCGTGCAGGCCGCCCAGGCGGCTGCCACGGCGGCGGTCGTCGCCGCCTCGTCCGTCGCCACCACCTCCGGCAGCAGCTGACCTCACCACGGGAGGGGCCCGCGGGAAGGGCTCAGCCGGAGGCGTCGATGCGCTGCTGGGTCCGGCGCCGGATCGTGGGGAGCCGCTCGTAGAGCCGCTGGCCGGGGCAGGCCGTGTCGTTGGTGTCGCGGTGGCCGTCGATGGCCGGCAGCCGGACCCGGCGGCCGTCGCGGTACTTGTCGCTCCCGGTCGACGTGACCCACACCTGCCCGGTCGCGTCGCGCCCGTGCTTGTCGAGCTTCCACGCGGCGAGCCTGGTCAGGGTGGCCACCGCGGGACGCCACGGCCGTTGCGAGGTGAGCGTGCCGATCATCGCGATGCCGACCGAGTCCTCGTTGAAGCCGAGCGTGTGGGCACCCCGGACCAGCCTGCCGGGGCCGCCCGACCGGCCCACCCAGGCACGGCCGAACCGGTCGACCAGGAAGTTGTAGCCGATGTCGAACCAACCCAGGGACTGGGTGTGGTAGCGGTACATCCCGCGGATCAGGCCGGGCACGTCGTCGCGGCTGTAGGAGTTGCCGGTCGCCGTGTGGTGGACGTGGACCTGCTTGAGCCCGTCGAGGTAGTGCGGTCGGCCGTTGCGCCAGCGCGGGTCTGCGCCCCAGTCGCGGCGCGTGTGCAGCTCGGGTCGCGGGGCGCTCTCGGCCGCGCCTGCGGCCCTGGTGCGGGCTGCCGGCGCGGTCGCGTCGTCCGAGGCCAGCTCGCCGGGCTCGATCAGCACGAGCTGCAGGTCGCGGTGGCCGGTGCCCGAGACCCGGACGTCGATGTCGGTGGCGGGCCCGGTCCACACCAGGTCGGTGCCGTGCAGGCCCGGGACCTTCTCCACGGACCCGGCGGACGGCCCGTCGCCGAGGACCGGCAGCCGTTGCCACGAGGCACCGGGCTCGGTACGCACCGCGACGCGCGGGGCGGCGCCGCGCCAGGTGGCGGCGACCATGGAGTACGTCGACGTCTGCAGGCGGGTGGTGCCGGCGGGCAGCCCGACCTCGGCCGAGCGCACGACGGACGCGTCGTCGCGGGCCAGCCGGACGGTGGGCTCGGCCGCGGTCCCGGTGATCGGCGGTCCGGCGGCCGCCGGGGCGGCCAGCGAGCCGGGCAGCAGGAGCAGCGTCACCCCACCGACGGCGAGGCTGCGGGCACGGCAGCGGGGGGTGGGGGCGGGTCGCATGACACCAGCATCATGCGCCACACCCGTCCCGTACGTCGACCCCCGCACCCTCGCGGGCGCGGGCTCAGCTGAAGTCGAGCTCGCCCGTCCGGCTGCGCTTGAGCTCGTAGAAGTAGGGCACCCTGGCGACCGCGACGCAGCCGTCCCAGAGCTGGCCGGCGTCCTCTCCGCGCGGGATCGCGCTGAGCACCGGGCCGAAGAAGGCGGCGCCCTCGAACGCGATCGTCGGGGTGCCGACCTCGTTGCCGACCTGGTCCATGCCGAGGTGGTGCGACTTCCTGATGGCGTCGTCGCGGGAGTCGTCGTCCATCGCGTCGGCGAGGGAGGTCGGGAGGCCTGCCTCGGTGAGGGCCTCCTCGATCATCGCGCGGTCGAACTCGCGCTCGTCCTGGTGTCGACGGGTGCCGAGCGCGGTGTAGAGCGGCAGCAACGCGTCGGCGCCGTGCAGCTCCTCCGCAGCCATGCACACCCGGACCGGGCCCCACTTGTCCGACAGGAACTCGCGGTAGGTGTCAGGGATGTCCTTGTCCTCGTTGAGGTAGGCGAGGCTCATGATGTGCCACGTCACCGAGATGTCGCGGACCTTCTCCACCTCGAGGATCCACCGCGAGGTGATCCAGGCGAAGGGGCACGCAGGGTCGAACCAGAAGTCAGCAGTTGTCTTCATGAAGGGCACAACCGGGTTGCCGGGGTCAACTATTCCGCGGAGCAGCCGACCTGCGCGACCTTCAGCGACGCGGGACCCGCACCCGGGTCGTCGCCCTGGCCGCCAGCACGACCGACGTCCCGGCGTACGAGACGCGGACGTCGTGCCGACCGCGGGGCAGGTCGCCGACGACGACCCGCAGCCGTCCGTCGACCACCTCGCCGGTCACCGACCTCCGGCCGACCCGGACGGTGGCGTCCCCGCCGGGTGACGCGACTCCCGGGGCCGCGATCCGCACCCGCACCACGGCCCGGTGGGGTCGGCCCTCGGCCGAGACCCGCAGCCTGGGCTCGGTGGTGACCGGTCCGGCGGCCCGCAGCGTGACCGAACGGTCGCGGTAGCCGGAACGGCGCAGGTCGATCCGGACCGACAGCCGGTGCCCGACGTCGTCGACGGTGGCGTCGTACGTCGCCGCGGTGGCGCGGGCGATCTCCTCGCCGTCCCGCAGCCAGGTGTAGCGGACCGTGGCGTCCCTCGGCGAGTACCGGCCCGGCTCGACGGTGAGCCGGCGGCCGCGCTGTGCGGTGCCGGTCAGCTCGAACGGCTCGGTGATCTCGAAGTGACCGGCCTCGACCTCCCCCGTGCGGGCGGTGGTCCCGACGAGCTTGCGGTAGCCCTCGCGACGCGACACCACGGCAGCGGTGATCCGGCTGCGGATGTGCTCCTGGGTGAGCCGCAGCCGCGGCCTGTCCGCGCCCGCGATCCGCTCCCCGTCGGCATACCAGCGGACCGTGCGGCTGTCCGCGGACGGCGAGACCGAGCCGGCCCGCAGCTCCAGCACCTCGTCGACGCGGGCCGTGCCCGTGATGGTCGGGACGACGTCGGTCTGCAGCGTGCCGCGGGCGACGCGGGGCGTGGCCGCGGTCTTCACGACACCGGGCACGAAGCCGCGCGAGGTGGCGGTGACGCGGACCGAGAGCCGCTTGCGCCGCTGGGCCAGGGTCGGGGTGAAGGACCTGTCCGTCGCGCCGGCGACCGGGTCACCGCCGGCGAGCCACTGCACCGAGACGGACGCGTCGGGCTGCCAGCGGCCGACCGACACCTTCACGGCGTCGCCGATCGCGGGCGTGCCGGAGATCTCGGGCGCCGTGGTCGCACGCACCTCGCGGTCGTTGAAGTGGATGAATCCCGAGGGCCAGCCGGTGCCGCGACGGGTGATCGTCTTCCACCCGAAGTCACCGCCCCAGCTGTCCTCGGAGACGACGATCTTGCGCCGCGAGACGACCCGCTCGACGTACGCCACGTGGCCCACCGAGCCGGCCCCGGGCACGTTCGCCTTCCACCACGCGACGGCGCCGACCATCGGCCGGTCGTCGGTGATCCGGCGCATCTCGGTGCCCCAGTACATCGCGTTGCCGCCGCCGCTCCACGGGCGCTCGTTGCGCATCCCGCTCTTGACCATGCGGTAGGCGGCGTAGTTGGTGCAGTTGTGGCCGGAGTACATCAGCCAGTACATCCGGTCGTTGGCGCGCTTGTAGCCGGCATGGCCGTAGCCGCGGCTCGCGCAGCTGTCGTAGCCGGTGCAGAGGTAGGTGGTCGTGGCCTGTGACGACGGGACGGGACCGAGCAGGGACACCACCAGCGCCAGCAGCACGCTGAGGGGCAGCGCAGCGAGCAGGCGGGCTCGCCGGGACCGGGGGGGCGGTGTCATAGGAGGGAAGTCAACCCCATGTCAAGACGACGCGCCACAAAAACACCAAAATTCTCATCAGCCACACCTGCCCCGCCCGGCCCACCAGTCCGCCCTCCGACGGGAGTCGGTGGTCGCCGCTCCCGGCTTCCGGGCCTGGTGAGATGATCGCCGCCATGCCCGGCACCAACCTGACTCGCGACGAGGCCACCACCCGTGCGTCGCTGCTCTCGGTCGACACCTACGCCGTCGCCCTCGACCTCACGACCGGCGCGGAGACCTTCCGGTCGACCACGACCGTGCGCTTCGGCTGTCACCAGCCGGGCAGTGGGACCTTCGCCGAGCTGGTGGGGGCGAGGATCCACTCGATCACGCTCAACGGCTCGCCGCTTGACCCCGCCACGGCCCACGTCGACAGCCGGATCGAGCTGAGGGACCTGGCCGCCGACAACGAGCTGGTCGTGGTCGCCGACTGCGGCTACAGCCACACGGGTGAGGGGCTGCACCGCTTCGTCGACCCGGTCGACGGCCGGGTCTACTGCTACAGCCAGTTCGAGGTGCCCGACGCACGCCGCGTCTACACCACCTTCGAGCAGCCGGACCTCAAGGCCCGGTTCACCTTCACCGTCACCGCGCCCGACCACTGGAAGGTGGTCTCCAACGCCCCCACCCCGGCGCCGGAGCCGGTCGCCGACGGCGCGGCGGTGTGGCGGTTCCCGGAGACCAAGCGGATGTCGACGTACATCACGGCGATCGTCGCGGGCGAGTACCACGAGGCCCTCGACACCTACGAGGGCAAGCACGGCGCCATCCCGCTGGGCCACTACTGCCGCCAGTCGCTCGTCGAGCACCTCGACCTCGACGAGGTGCTGCTGCTGACCCGCCAGGGCTTCGAGTTCTTCGAGGAGGAGTTCGACCACCCGTACCCCTTCGAGAAGTACGACCAGCTCTACGTCCCGGAGTACAACATGGGCGCGATGGAGAATGCCGGCTGCGTGACGTTGCGCGACGAGTACCTCCCCCGCAGCCGCCAGGACCGCTCCTTCTACGAGTTCCGGGCCTCGGTGATCCTCCACGAGATGGCGCACATGTGGTTCGGCGACCTGGTGACCATGAAGTGGTGGGACGACCTGTGGCTCAACGAGTCGTTCGCCGAGTGGGCCTGCTACCACGCGGCGGTCAAGGCGACCGCGTTCACCGAGTCCTGGACCGGGTTCACCAACTCCCGCAAGCAGACCGGCTACCGCCAGGACCAGCTGCCGAGCACCCACCCGATCGCCGCCGACAACGTCGACCTGCACGCGGTCGAGGTCAACTTCGACATGATCACCTACGCCAAGGGCGCCGCGGTGCTCAAGCAGCTGGTGGCCTGGGTGGGCCTGGCGCCGTTCCTCGCGGGGCTGCAGCAGTACTTCCGCGACCACGCCTATGACAACAGCACCTTCGCCGACCTGCTCCACGCACTGGAGACCTCCTCGGGGCGCGAGCTCGAGGGGTGGGCCGCCGAGTGGCTGCAGACGGCCGGGGTCAACACGCTGGCGCCGGAGTTCGAGCTCGACGACGACGGCCGCTACACCTCCTTCGCGGTGCGCCAGACCGCAGATCCCGACTGGCCCACGCTGCGCCGCCACCGGATCGCCATCGGCCTCTACGAGGACGTCGACGGCTCGCTGGTCCGCCGCGACCGGGTCGAGGTCGACGTCCAGGGTGAGCTCACCCCCATCGAGGCGCTCGTCGGCCGGCCACAGCCGGACCTGCTGCTGCTCAACGACGAGGACCTCGCGTACGCCAAGATCCGGCTCGACGAGCGCTCGCTGGTCACCGCGGTCGACGAGCTCGGCCGGCTCGACGACTCGCTGGCCCGCGCCGTGGTGTGGGGTGCCGCCTGGGACATGACCCGCGACGCCCAGATGCGCGCCACCGACTTCGTCCACCTGGTGCTGCGCAACATCGCCCGCGAGACCGACCCGTCGGGCCTGTCGTCGCTGCCGAGGTTCGCCTCGCTCGCCGCCCACGCCTACTCGGCGCCGGACCACCGCGAGCAGCTGCTCGCGGAGTGGGAGGCGGGGTTGCGCAGGCTCGTCGAGGAGTCCGCCCCCGGCAGCGACCACCAGCTCACGTTCGTACGCCACTACGCGCTGTCGGCCCGCAGCGACGACGCGGTCGCCGCCCTGCGGGGCCTGCTCGACGGCTCGTGGGCGCCCGAGGGGCTCGCCCTCGACCAGGACCTGCGCTGGACGATCCTCACCGGGTTGGCCCGCGCCGGGCAGGTCGACGACGTCGAGATCGTGGCCGAGCAGGAGCGCGACGGCACCATCGTCGGCCAGGAGCGGGCCGCCGGCGTCCGGGCCTCGCGCCCGACGGCCGAGGCGAAGGCCCAGGCGTGGGAGACCGTGATGCAGAAGGAGACGCCGAACGAGACCTCACGCTCGATCGTGCTGGCCTTCATGCGGCACGGTCAGGCCGACGTGCTGGCGCCGTACCTCGAGAAGTACCTCGATGCCGCCGAGACCATGTGGGACACGCTCGGCACCCACAAGGCCTCTGTCGTGCTGGAGCACATCTTCCCGCGGCCACTCGCCTCCCCCGAGCTGCTCCGGCGCGTCGACGACTGGCTCGCGAGCTCGACGGCCAAGGCGGGCGTCAAGCGGTACGTCACCGAGGGTCGTTCCGACGTCGCGCGGGCGCTGGCCGCCCAGGAGCGAGACGCGCGGGACTGAGGCGGGTGGCTCGTTCGGAGCGCGCGAGCGGTCGTGAAGGGGCGCTCAGACGTGGCGGGTCTGCGGCTGGCGGGCGTGCTCGGCCAGCTGTGAGATGCCGCGGATCAGGCCTCCCACCAGGTCGCCCTCGGCGAACTCCGAGCGCATCTGGAGCACGGCCAGCTCGACCGCCTGGTCGTCGAGCGCGCGGCGTACCTGGGCACCGGTGACGATCTCGATCGTGCGGGAGCGCGGGTCGACCATCACCAGCACGCTCCGGTCGGGTGCCACCGAGGCACGGTGGAGCCGCTCGGCGAAGCCGCGTGGGGTGCCCTCGACCCGTCCGACGAAGACGGAGAACTCGTAGCGGCTGGCCTGCTCGGCCGCGCGGATGGCCTTGTCGATCTCGTGCCGGTCGGAGTCCCGGAGCTCACCAGGTGCCACTGGCACCACCCGTGGGTCCCAGCTCGCGCGGCCGCTCCTCGAGCTCCCCGGCCGGCCGCCCCGGGCCGCCGAACCACTCGTCCTGGCTGGAGGTGCTGGGCAGCAGCTTCTCGCCGCGGGCGAGCGCCGGCAGCAGCACCAGGGCGACGATGATCGCGAACAGCAGCGCCGGAAGGCCGACGATCACCGTCAGCATCTGGAGCAGGCTCACGTCGTCGGGCTCGCTCCACCCCTCCGGCACCTCGGCATGGGCGGGCGCGGCGAGCAGCAGCGGCAGCGCAGCAGCCAGCAGCAGCGCACCCGACCGGCGGGCGAGGCGGGTCGTCGACGAGGTCACGGAGCGAGGATATCGGACGCGCTCGCCGCCCCGGCCGACCCGCCGGTGACCGGCCCTCAGGAGCCGGTTGAGGCGGCCCGGACGTCGACTCCGTCACACTTGGGCCTCCGCGGCGTGCACCGATTTTGCGTCACCCGCAGGACAGCAATACTGGTCCCCCATGTGGCAGCTGACGACGACCGACCCCTGTACCGAGAGCGACCTCGCCTGCAACTGGGTGCTGGACACCACGGGCAGCGAGGAAGTGGCGTGGGTCGTCAAGTTCCTGATCGGCACGCCGCTGGCGGTCGCCACCCTCATCGTGCTGTTCTTCGTGCTTCGCTGGGCGCTCAGCCGGCTCGTCGACCGGCTGGTCAAGCGGGCGGAGTCCGGCACCTTGTCGGCCAAGGTCGGCCGGCTCTCGCTCGGCGCGGGACGGGCCAAGGCCCCGAGCCCCACCGAGCTGGCCACGGCAACCCGGAGGGTGCAGCGCGCCAAGGCGATGGGGTCGTTGCTCAAGAGCGTGATCACCGGCGTCCTGCTCGCCGTGTTCGGCACCATGATCCTCGCGGAGGTCGGGGTCAACGTCGGCCCGATCATCGCCAGCGCCGGCATCGTCGGTATCGCGCTGGGCTTCGGCGCCCAGAGCCTGGTCAGCGACTACCTCGCCGGCGTCTTCATGGTCTTCGAGGACCAGTACGGCGTGGGCGACGAGGTGGACCTCGGCGAGGCCATCGGCACCGTCGAGGCCGTCAGCCTGCGGGTCACCCGGGTCCGCGACGTGAACGGCACCGTCTGGTACGTCCGCAACGGCGAGATCGTGCGCGTCGGCAACATGTCGCAGAACTGGGCGCGCAGCGTGATCGACGTCAGCGTCGCCTACCACGAGGACCTCGCCCGGGTGCGGCGCGTGCTCGACGACGTGGCCCACGACATGTGGGAGGACGAGGACTACAAGGGCGTCATCATCGAGCAGCCCTCGGTGTGGGGCGTGCAGGAGCTCGGGATCGACGGTGTCGTCGTCCGGGTCGCGCTCAAGACCGCACCGCTGGAGCAGTGGGCGGTGGCACGTGAGATGCGGCAGCGGATCAAGGCCCGCTTCGACCACGAGGGGATCGAGATCCCCTACCCGCAGCGGATGATCTGGCACCGCGGGGCGCCCGGCGCCGACGCGGACTCCGACGCCGGCGCTGTCGGGGAGCCGTCCGTCGACGGGGCGACCGCGCCGCACGGCGGCTCGTGACCACCTTGCACAATGACGGGGTGACCACGTTCTACGAGGAGATCGGCGGGTTCGAGACGTTCCGGCGGATCGTCCACCGCTTCTACGAGGGCGTGGCCGAGGACGAGGTACTGCGCCGGTTGTACCCCGAGGAGGACCTCGGCCCGGCCGAGGAGCGGTTCCTGCTCTTCCTGGTGCAGTACTGGGGCGGGCCGACGACCTACTCCGACACCCGTGGCCACCCGCGGCTGCGGATGCGGCACGCGCCCTTCGCGGTCACGCCGGAGGCGGCGCAGCGCTGGCTCGTCCACTTCCGAGAGGGCCTCGACTCGGTCGCGCTCACACCGGAGCAGGACGCGCGGTTCTGGGACTACGTCACCCACGCCGCACAGTTCATGGTCAACACGTTCGAGCCGCAGCAGCAGTGAGCCGCTCGCGGTAATGCTCACCCGGCGCGGCCGGACGGCCGGTGGCGGGGTCGACGAAGACCACCACGACGCGCGCACGCGACAGCACCGTGTCGCCGTCGCAGATCTCGGCCTCGATCGTCATCGACGTGGAGCCGACCTCGGCGACCCGCGACCAGGTGTCGTACGGCTCGGGCCGGAACAGGATCGGCACCGCGTAGTCGACTTCGGTCTGCGCGACCACCACCGGGGGCCGCTCGTCCTCACCCACGCCGTCCCACAGCCGATCGAACAGCCGGATCCGGGACTCCTGGAAGTACTCGAAGTACTTCACGTTGTTGGTGTGGCCGTAGACGTCGACGTCGGAGAACCGCACGTGCACCGGGTAGTGCCCGAGCTCGTCGCGAACCGGCTCCACCCGACGGGTCCGGACCGGGTCGCCGGGCTCGAGGTAGCCCTCGAGGGCTCCCTTCTCCTCCTGCGAGAGCCGCCGCGGCCGCTCGGTGGCGAAGACGTACGGCGTCAGCAGCGTGCTCGCCCGCGCATAGACCCGTCGCCCCTCGTCGGTGTCGTGGAAGATCTCGTAGGCGAGCGTGAACGAGGCCGCCCGGATCTCGGTCACCCAGACCTCGATGCTGACCGTTTCCTCGCCGAAGGTCAGCGGGGCTGCGTACGACACCTCGTGCCGGACGACCACCACCCCCTCGACCAACCCCCCGTCGGCGGTCGCCTGCGGTCCGTGGTGGCGCAGCAGGTCGACGCGCGCCTCCTGGAGGTAGTCGACGTACGTGACGTTGTTGACGTGGCCGAGCAGGTCGAGGTCGGCCCAGCGCATCGGGCACTCGTAGCGATGGCGCACGACGACGACTCTGCCAGAGCCGGTCGCTGACGCGTCCCGCCGTCTCGGGGGCGAGGGTGCGAGGTGGCTGTCAGGTGCCGTCGTGGGCCGCCTGGAGAGCGGTCACGTCGATCTTGCCCATCGTCAGCATCGCCTGGCAGACGCGATGGTTGGCCGCGGTGGTGTAGTCGCCGGAGAGCTCCTCGAGCTCGCGCGGGATGACCTGCCAGGAGACGCCGAACTTGTCCTTGCACCAGCCGCACGGGCCAGGCTCGCCGCCGTCGGCGGTGAGGAGCTCCCAGTACCGGTCGACCTCGTCCTGCCCGTCGACGCGGAGGTAGAAGGAGAACGCCTCGTCGAGGTGCAGATCTGGTCCCGCGTTGAGCCCGATCACCTCGTGGCCCGCGACCGTGAACTCCACCACCTCGGCGACCGGGTTGTCGGGTTCGGTGCGGGCGGTGAAGACCCGGTTCACGACCGAGTTCGGGATGTGCTCGGCGTAGAAGGTCGCCGCCTCGACGGCCGTGTCGTTCCCGAACCACAGGTGCGTGCGTACCGATGCCATGGCAACTCCTCGTGTCCGACGACCCGCGCGACGGGGTCGCTCGCCAGGAACGACCGCTCGATCGACCGGAACTCATCGGGCTGCAGGGGCGCTGTGCGGTGGATCGTGGTCACCACACGACTGTGATCCACCGCCACTGTCAGCTGCATCAGCAGCAGAGGTGGTCCGCGGCCGATCCGGATCCGTCAGGCGGCGTCGTGGCCGAGGCTGCTGGAGAGCTCGCGATGCGCGCGTGCCTGGTCGAGCAGGGTCTGGGCCTTGGTCTCGAAGAGGTCGACGGCATCAGCTCCGGCAGCGAATCGCAGGGGCGGCTCGTCGAGGGCGACGAGCTGGACCAGGGCGTCGGCGAGCTTGGCGGGGTCGCCTCCCTGCTGGCCATCCATGCTCTGCCAGCCCGCGACCGTGGCGCGGGTGCGGTCGGCGTAGTCGTCGATGGACGCCTCGGCGTAGCTGGTCGACCGGGGACTGAGGAGCTCGGTGCGGAAGAACCCGGGTTCGACCAGCATCGTCCTGATGCCGAACGGCGCGACCTCGGTGGTCAGGCCCTCCATGAAGCCTTCGACTCCGAACTTCGACGCCGCGTAGGCAGTGAGGAAGTCGCCGGTCGAGGCGATGCCCGCAGTCGAGGAGATGGTGACGACCAACCCCGAGCGCTGCGCGCGCATCCGGGGCAGGGCTGCGCGGGTGACGTTGACCGGCCCGAACAACGTGGACTCGATCTGGGCACGGAAGTCCTCGGGGGACATCTCCTCGAAGAAGCCTGCGTAGAAGCTGCCGGCGTTGTTGACCACGACGTCGAGGCGTCCGAAGCGCTCGATCCCGGCTGCGACGGCCGCCTCTGCGGCAGCTGGGTCGGTGACGTCGAGGGCAACGGCAAGGAGGTCGTCGTGCTCGCCGAGCGCACGGGTGACGGCGGCCGCGTTGCGGGCGGTGCCGACGACGGCGTGGCCGGCGGCCAGGGCCGCCCGGGCGATGTCGACGCCCATGCCGCGCCCCGCGCCGGTGATGAGCCAGACCTGCTGGTGAGTCATGTGGGTTCCTTCAGGTGTCGGTGTTCGGTGATGACGTCCACGCAACCAGCGAGTGCAGGCGGGTGGGAGTCCCGCTCGAAAGGTGCACTGACAGGGCACCCCACGCCGAGCGGCCGGCACGTAGCGTGGGAGGGGTGGACAACCGAGCCGAGATCCGCGAGTTCCTGATGTCGCGGCGCGCCAAGATCACGCCCACGCAGGCGGGCCTGCCGACGACGGGACGCCGCCGCGTACCGGGGCTGCGCAGGATCGAGGTCGCGATGCTCGCCGGGGTGAGCGTGGAGTACTACTCCCGCCTCGAACGCGGAGACGCCGCCGGGGCCTCCGAGAGCATCCTGGAAGCCATCGCCGGGGCCCTGCACCTCGACGACGCCGAACGACGCCACCTGCTCGACCTGGTCCGCACGTCGGGAGCGACCCGCGCCACCGGGCGCCGCACCCCGGTCCCACGGATCCGGCCCACGATCCAGTACGTCCTGGACGCCATCACGGGCACGCCGGCCATCGTCCACGACGGCCGCCTCAACCACGTGGGCGGCAACGCACTCGGCAAGGCGCTGTTCGCGCCGTTCTTCGCCATGGGCGACGAGCATCCCAACAGCGCCCGATACACCTTCCTCGACCCCCGCGCGCCGGAGTTCCTTCGCGACTGGGACAAGGCAGCCGACGACACTGTCGCCATCCTGCGCGCCGCAGCGGGCCGCGACCCCTACGACAGGAACCTGTCCGACCTCATCGGCGAGCTCTCCACCCGCAGCGGCGAGTTCCGCATGCGCTGGGCCTCCCACGACGTGCGCATCCACACCACCGGGACGAAGCGGCTCCACCACCCCGTGGTGGGCGACCTCGACCTCTCCTACGAGTCGCTCCTGATGCCCGACCAGGGCCAGAACCTCCTCGTCTACGTTGCCGAGCCCGGCACCCCTTCCCGCGACGCGCTCACCCTGCTCGCCAGCTACGCCGCGACCGATCACCAGACCCACAGGACCGAAGCAGGCCGGGGAGCCGCCGCCGAGCGCGCCGACTGAGCCGTCCTGACCGAAGACCGGGCGGGTGTCTGCTCGTCGGCAGGCCTCCACCTGTACCGAAGCCGCAGTGGTGTTGGTCGGGACGCCGGGCTCGCGCCGGTTGGCGACCCTTGTCGCCCCCGCCGCCCCGGGGGTAGCGTCGAACGGCCGGGGATCTCCGCGCACCGCCATCCTGGCCGTGTCGTCCCCGGCGAGACATCGGCTGCGACCGAGGCAACGCCTTGCGGCCTGGATGCGCCCCTCGGGGTCGGCACATTCGAGCACCGCCTGTTGCCGGGGTACGGGCAGGCCGTCGCCGTGGCCGGGAGGGGGAGTGTCCAGATGCGAGAGCTCGCGGTTGATCTGGTCCGCATCGGGAAGTTCGTCCCGGTGAGGTCCTTCCAGACGTTCGGGTACCTGTGCGGCGGCCTGCTGGTCCTCAGCGGGCTGGTCCACGTGGGCGTCTACCTGGTGGACGGCGGACCGTGGGAAGGTCCGCTGTCGTGGCGCAAGCCGATCGTGTTCGGGCTGTCCTTCGGCCTCACCCTGGCCACGGTGACCTGGCTGATGGCGTTCCTCCAGCCCCGGCGCCTCGTCGGCTGGCTGGTGATCGGCGTCTTCGCGATCGCCTCGGTGGGTGAGGTCTTCCTCATCTCGATGCAGACGTGGCGGGGCGTCGCGTCGCACTTCAACGAGACCACGGCCTTCGACGGCATGGTGTTCTCGCTGATGGGGCTGCTGGTGTCGTTCGTGGCGCTGGTGAGCGTGGCCGTCACCCTCTGGGCGTTCGGACGGCTGGACGCGCCACCCAGCCTCGCGCTCGCGATCCGCCTGGGACTGGTGCTCATGCTGGTCAGCCAGGCGGTCGGCGTGCAGATGATCGTGGAGGGCGGCAACACCTTCGGCGCGGCCGGCGCGTTGAAGGTCCCGCACGCGGTCACCCTGCATGCGGTCCAGGTCCTGCCCGCGCTGGCGATCGTGCTCCTCGCGGCCCCCGAGCTCCTCGAACGACGGCGAGTCGCCATCGTGTCCGTCGGCGCCGTCGGGTACGCGTCGCTGATCGCCTCGACGATGGTGCAGACGTACGGCGGCCTGAGCCCCTTCGACCTCGGCCCGCTGTCGTCCGGACTTGCCCTCCTCGGCCTCGGCCTGCTGGCCGTGAGCGCCGTCTTCGCGGTGCGCGGCGTCGCGGCCCGCGCACACCCTCCCGCCCCGGGCCTGCCCCGGGTCCCGTGAACACCGGCGGGTCCGACCGCGGCTAGGGTGACCGGACCGCCGCCTGGAGATCGGAGCCCTCATGCCCGAGGCCGTCATCGTGTCCGCCGCCCGCTCCCCCATCGGGCGCGCCAACAAGGGCTCGCTCAAGGACCTGCGACCCGACGACCTGGCGGCCACGATCGTGAGGGCGGCGCTCGACCAGGTGCCGGCCCTCGACCCGCACACGGTCGACGACCTCTACCTCGGCTGCGGCCTCCCCGGCGGCGAGCAGGGCTTCAACATGGGCCGCGTCGTCAACGTCCTCAACGACATGGACGACGTGCCCGGCGCGACCATCACCCGCTACTGCGCGTCGTCTGTGCAGACCACGCGGATGGCGTTCCACGCCATCAGGGCGGGCGAGGGCGACGTGTTCGTCTCGGCAGGCGTCGAGGTGGTGTCGAGCTTCGCCCGAGGCACCTCCGACCACTGGCCGGACACCCGGAACCCGCTCTTCGCCGACGCGCTCGCGCGGACCGCGAAGACGGCCGAGGGCGGGCAGGACTGGCACGACCCGCGCCAGGACGACACCGTCCCCGACATCTACATCGCGATGGGGCAGACCGCCGAGAACGTCGCCCGGCTGCGCGGCCTCACGCGCCAGGAGCTCGACGAGTTCGGCGTACGCAGCCAGAACCTCGCCGAGAAGGCCATCGCCGACGGCTTCTGGGCCCGCGAGATCACCCCGGTCACCACGCCCGACGGCACCGAGGTGCGCGCCGACGACGGCCCCCGGCCGGGTGTCACCATCGAGGGCGCCGCGGAGCTCAAGCCGGTCTTCCGCCCCGACGGCGTCGTGACCGCCGCCAACTGCTGCCCGCTCAACGACGGCGCCGCCGCGGTCGTGATCATGTCGGACACCCGGGCCGCCGAGCTGGGACTGACCCCGTTGGCGCGCATCGTGTCGACCGGGGTCAGCGGCCTCTCGCCCGAGATCATGGGCCTCGGGCCCGTGGAGGCGAGCCGGAGGGCACTCGCCCACGCCGGCATGAGCATCGCCGACATCGACCTGGTCGAGATCAACGAGGCGTTCGCCGCCCAGGTCGTGCCGTCCTACCAGGACCTCGGCATCGACCTCGACCGGCTCAACGTCAACGGCGGCGCGATCGCAATCGGCCACCCGTTCGGCATGACCGGGGCCCGGCTGCAGAACACCATGCTCAACAGCCTCGACTGGCACGACAAGACCACCGGACTGATCACCATGTGCGTCGGCGGCGGCCAGGGCATGGCGCTGATCCTCGAGCGCCTCTGAGCCCGCGGGTCACTCGTCGAGCTCGACCGCGTACGAGGTGATCGTCGTGACCAGGCCGTCGGCGTCGAGCTCGTAGACATCGGCGGACGACACCACCGACGTGGTCCCGTCGTGGGAGACGTAGCGCCCGATCGCGTCGACGGCCGCGACCCGGTCGTCCGCCACCACCACGAAGCGGGTGAACTCGGTCCTGGCGAGCCCGGCCATGTGCTCGGCGGTCTCCTCGCAGGCAGCCACCACGGCGGTCCGGCCGATCATCGTCTCGTGCCCCGGCACCACCCACCGGACGTCCGGGTGCAGCTGCCCGTAGGCCTCGCCGAACCGGTGCCCGCTGAACGCCTCGGCGGTCTCACGTGGTCCCATCCGCGTCTCCCTCGTCCCGGTCGCAGTGCGACCTCACCGGGCCGACGCTACGCCGCGCCCGTGCGCCGACCCGATGCCCTGTCGCGCGGACGACGATAGGGTCGCCGCATGGACGACACGGGGGTCCGCTGGCTCGATGCCGATCAGCAACGTGACTGGCGGGCGCTGGTGCTCGGCACGACGCTGCTCTTCGACCGGCTCGACGGCGACCTCCACCGGCGGCACGGCATCTCGCTGGCCGAGTACGAGATCCTGGTGCGGCTCTCGGAGCGCGATGGCTGGCGGCTGCGGATGGCGCAGCTCGCCGACTCCGTACGCCACAGCCGGAGCCGGGTCACCCACACCGTGAAGCGGCTCGAGCACGTCGGTCTGGTGAAGCGCGACAAGTCGCCCGACGACGGGCGGGGCGTCGACTGCACGATGACCGAGGAGGGCATGCGGCTGCTGGAGTCGATGGCGCCGACCCACGTCACGGGCGTCCGCGAGCACCTCGTCGACCTGGTCAGTCCCGAGGACTTCCGGACCCTCGGCCGGGTGATGAACCACGTCTCGGACCACCTGATCGCCGGGCACCCCGAGATGGAGATCCGCTCGACCGACTGACTCCTCGCGGAGTCAGTCGCGCGTGAGCCGCCGGTGGGTGACCCGGTGCGGACGGGCCGCCTCGGCGCCGAGCCGCTGCACCTTGTTCTCCTCGTACGCGGCGTAGTTGCCCTCGAACCAGAACCAGCGCGACGGGTCCTCGTCGTCGCCCTCCCACGCGAGGATGTGGGTGGCGATCCGGTCGAGGAACCACCGGTCGTGGGAGGTGACCACGGCACAGCCCGGGAAGTCGAGCAGCGCGTCCTCGAGCGACGACAGGGTCTCCACGTCGAGGTCGTTGGTGGGCTCGTCGAGGAGCAGCAGGTTGCCGCCCATCTTGAGCGTCAGCGCGAGGTTGAGCCGGTTGCGCTCCCCGCCGGAGAGGACGCCGGCCTTCTTCTGCTGGTCCGGGCCCTTGAAGCCGAACGATGCGACGTAGGCCCGGGAGTTCATCTCGAAGTTGGCGACCTTGATGAAGTCGAGCCCGTCGGAGACGACCTCCCAGACGTTCTGCTGGGGGTCGAGGCCGCCGCGGCTCTGGTCGACGTAGGAGAGCTTCACGGTCTGGCCGACCTTCAGCTCGCCGTCATCGGGCTGCTCCTGACCGGTGATCATCCGGAACAGGGTGGTCTTGCCGACGCCGTTGGGACCGATCACACCGACGATGCCGGCGCGCGGGAGCTTGAAGGACAGGTCGTGCATGAGCGCGCGGTCCTCGAACCCCTTGGCGAGACCGTCGGCCTCCAGGACCACGTCACCGAGCCGCGGACCGGCGGGGATGTTGATCTCGGAGGTGTCGATCTTGCGCATCCGGTCGGCCTCCGCCGCCATCTCCTCGTAGCGGGCCAGACGCGACTTGCTCTTGGCCTGGCGGGCCTTGGGGTTCGAGCGGACCCACTCCAGCTCCTTCTCGAGCATCCGGGCGCGCTTGACGTCCTTCTGCCCCTCGATCTTGAGCCGGTCCTTCTTGGTCTCGAGGTAGGTCGAGTAGTTGCCCTCGTACGGGTGGGTCTTCCCGCGGTCGAGCTCGAGGATCCACTGCGCCACGTTGTCGAGGAAGTAGCGGTCGTGGGTGACGGCCAGCACGGCACCCGGGTAGGAGGCGAGGTGGCTCTCCAGCCACTGCACCGACTCCGCGTCGAGGTGGTTGGTGGGCTCGTCGAGCAGCAGCAGGTCGGGCTGCTGCAGCAGCAGCTTGCACAGCGCGACCCGGCGGCGCTCACCACCGGAGAGGTGGTCGACGACCGCGTCGGGCGGCGGGCAGCGCAGCGCGTCCATCGCCTGGTCGAGGCGGCTGTCGAGGTCCCACGCGTTGGCGTGGTCGAGGTCGGTCTGGAGGTCACCCATCTCGGCGAGCAGCGTGTCGTAGTCGGCGTCGGGGTCCCCGAGCGCCTCGGAGATCTCGTTGAACCGGTCGAGCTTGGACTTGATCCCGCCGACCGCCTCCTCCACGTTCTCCTGCACGGTCCGGCCCTCGGTGAGCGGCGGCTCCTGCTGGAGCATCCCCACGGTCGCCTCGGGGTCGATGATCGCGTCACCGTTGTTGGCGTGGTCGAGACCGGCCATGATCTTCAGCAGCGAGGACTTGCCGGTGCCGTTGGGGCCGACGACACCGATCTTGGCGCCGTGGAGGAACGACAGCGTGACGTTGTCGAGGACCACCTTGTCGCCGTGGGCCTTCCGCACGTTGCGCAGGGTGAACACATACTCAGCCATGATCGTGGAGCCTACGGGGCGCGTCCGCCCCGCTCCCAATCCGGCGGGGCCGGCCGGTGGCCCCGGTCAGGCCACCCAGTGACGCGGCTCCGCCGAGGTGTCGGCCGGCTGCACGTCGTCGTGCCCGGCCGCAGGAGCGGCCTCGCTCGAGGCCCGTCCCGTGGCGCGGCTGAAGTCGGTGGTGCCGCGGTTGAGGTCGTGACCGACGAAGTTGGCGTCCACCTCCAGCGAGGTCATCTCGACGCCCTCCTGGTTGACCCAGCTGGACTGGGTCAGACGCCCGTGGACCACGACCGGGTCGCCGCGGCGCAGCGAGGCCGCGCAGTGGTCGCCCAGACTCCGCCAGGCGCTCACGGAGTACCACTGGGTGGGGCCGTCGTGCCACTCCCCCGTCGACCGGTTGAGCCGCCGCGGCGTGCTGGCGACGCGAAACCGGGCGACCGTCGCGGCGCCGGCCTGCTGGGTGCGGACGTCGCCGCCGAGCCAGCCCTGGAAGGTGACCATGGACTCGTTCATCGGGTGCCTCCTCGTGTGTCGGGCGACCGGGTGGTCGCGCACCGCCCACCCTGCGGGGGCCGGCCGACAACGACCGAGCGGTCGCGCACCCCCTGTGGAGGGGCAGCCACAGTCGGCCGCTGTGGACGCGAGGTGGCGCGCGGGAGGCACG
Source organism: uncultured Actinomycetota bacterium (assembly GCA_963723945.1). GTDB lineage: Bacteria > Actinomycetota > Actinomycetes > Propionibacteriales > Nocardioidaceae > Nocardioides. The sequence goes on along the minus strand of CAVRSW010000032.1, from coordinate 25,039 downwards.
GGTGGAAGCCGTCAGGCCAGCGCCTTCGCGAGCCCGGCGCGCACCTCGGCGTACGAGGCGAGGACCTCCTGAACCGGCTGCACCACCAGCTCGTCGGAGACCTCGCCGATCGCGTGCCGCAGCCGCCGGTCGGCCGAACGGGCCCGGCGACGGGCGGTCGACGACACCAGCAGCCGGCACACCAGGGCCAGCAGCACGCCGACCAGCACTCCCCCCAGCAGCATCACGGTGGGCCACGGGACGCCCAGCCACTCGGGGGTGTCGGGAGCCGGCAGCTGCAGGTAGCCCATCACCGCCAGCACGCCCAGCCACACGCCCCCGACGAGTGCCGAGAGGATCAGCAGCCACTGCAGCAGCCGCACCGTGCCGACCCAGACGGGGATCCGTGCCGCGCCGAGGTCGGTGGCCCCGAGGGCCGCGTCGAGCCGGTCGCCGAGCTCGTCGAGGCGCGAGGTCGACGCCCGGCGTACGGCGGTGGCCCAGGGCCGGGTCATGCCGTCCGAGGCGTCGTCGGCCAGCGCACGCACCTCTGTGTCGACCCGGGCCCGCTGCACCTGGGTCGCCTCGGGGACCGAGGTGCGGGCCGCGCCGGTGAGCTGCCTGCCCTCCCGACCGAGGTCGAGGTGGAGCCGCTTGAGCGGGTCGGGCTTGAGCCGCGAGAGCCATGCGGTCACCGGCCAGCCCGTGGCACGGTTGGCGCGGAGCCGGGTGGACTCCCGGACGGCGTGCACGACCGTCGGGACACCCGCCGCCTCCGCCACGGCGTCGTCGAGCGCCGCGATCCGCTCCTGCGAGAGCCGGTCGACCCTGGTCCGGCCGGTCACCTCGTCGAGCCGTTCGGCGGCAGCGCGCAGGTCGGCGGCGAGCCGGGTCCGCATCGCCTTCTTCGAGGCCACCCGCCCGGCGATCTCCTCGCGGAGCCCGGCGATCCCGGTGCCGTGCCGGGCGCTCACGCCGAGCACCGGGACGTCGCCGAGCCCGTCGGCGTGGAGCAGCCGGCGTACGTCGGCGATCATCGCCTCGCGACGCGACTCCGGCACGGTGTCGAGGTGGTTGAGCACGACCAGCACCACCTCGCGGTGGCCGGCCAGGGGCGCGAGGTAGCGGTCGTGGATGGCGGCGTCGGCGTACTTCTGCGGGTCGAGCACCCACACCAGCAGGTCGGCGAGGTCGACCAGCCGGTCGACCTCGAGGTGGTGGGACACCTCGGTCGAGTCGTGGTCGGGCAGGTCGAGCAGCACGACGCCGTCGAGGGCGTGGTCCTCGCGGCCGGCGTCGAGCATCGAGTCGCGGACGGTCCGGTGGCGCTCGGGGATGCCCAGCCAGTCGAGCAGCTCGTCGGCCCCGTCAGCACCCCAGACGCACGCGGACGCCCACGAGGTCGTCGGCCGACGCACGCCGACGGCGGCCAGGTCGAGCCCGTTGAGCGCGTTGAACGTCGACGACTTGCCCGATCCGGTGGCACCGGCGATGGCGACGACGGTGTGGTCGGCGGAGAGCCGGAGTCGCCCGGACGCACGCACGACGACGGATGCCGCGTCGTCGAGGAGGGCGTCGTCGAGGTGCCCGCGGGCCGCGGTCGTCGCCGCGTCCAGGGCCGCGATGCGCTGGCCGATGTCGGTGCCCCGGGTGACCAGTCTCCTGGCCCCCTCAAGCAAGGACGTCATGGTCTCCCTCGGCTCCCCGTCGGTGCTGCGACCCCAGCCTAGGGCGCGGGGTCGACGGTTCCAGCACCAGCGGCGGCGAAGCGCAGGTCGTCGACGCGCCGGGCGGCCGCGCGCAACCGATCGGCGGTCCCGGCCCGGACCTCGACCGACTCCAGCAGGTCGGTGAAGCGGCGGCGCTCCGCGTCGAGCAGGGTGCGGGTCCGCACCTCCAGGTCCTGCCGGGCACGCTGCGCCAGGGTGCGGACCGCCTGGTCGCCGAACACCGCCTCCAGCAGCTTCTGCGCCAGGATCGCGGTGCCGCCGGCGACGCCGGCCTCGGCCCCGACCAGCATCCCGCCGGTGTGGGCGAAGACGACGATCATGACCGCGACACCGAGCCCGTTGACGCCGTACGCCAGGAAGCGCGCCGTGCCGCGCTTGTCGGAGCCCTCCGAGCGGACCATGGTCAGCACGTCCTGCTGCCAGTCGCGGACCGCCCGCTCGGCGCGACGGCGGAAGTCGCGCGAGGCGCGGGTGAGGTCCTCGCCGGCGTCCGCCAGGAGCGCCTGGCCGGGAGCCAGGCCCTGCCAGGAGGCGGCGGCGCGTTCGGCCGCCGCCTCGGCGTGCTCGAGCAGCAGCGTCTCGAGCCCCGACTCGACCGCGACGGTGACCCGTTCGGCCTGCTGCGGCTTGCCGCGCACCATGTCGACCACCCGGTCGCGGATCCGCCCGACCCGGTGCTCGAGCGACTTCAGCAGCTCTCCGGTGCCGACGAACTCCTGCCAGCGCGCCAGCACCTCGCCCCGCAGCAGCGTCCCGTCGGCCGTGGCCTGGTCGACGTGCGTGATCGCGTCGTCGTACGCGGTGTCCGCGCTCTCGCGCAGCCGCTGCCAGGCGGCAGCCTGCTCGTCGGCAGCGTCGGCAACCGCGTGCGTGCGCCGCGCGAGGGTCCGGACGGCACCCTCGAGGGTCTGCCGGACCACCATCTCGCGGGCCTCGGCGTCGGCAGCGAGCGAGTCGAGCCACGCCTTGACCTCGGCGACCGACTCGGCCGGCAGCAGCCCGTCGTCGCTGACGACCCCCTCGGTGATCGTGAACATCGGCGAGTCCTTGAGGCCACGGCTGGCGAGCATCCGGGCGAGGTGGCTCGAGACGGTGTCGACGGCCTCGCGCGGGGTGCGGTCGAGCACCACCGCGACGGCGGCGGAGCGGTCCGCGGCCTGCCGCAGGAAGTCCCACGGCACCTGGTCGGCGTAGCGCGCGGCGGAGGTGACGAAGAGCCACAGGTCGGCCGCGGCGAGCAGCTGGGCCGCGAGGGTGCGGTTCTGCTCCTCGACGGAGTCGATGTCGGGTGCGTCGAGGATCGCCAGCCCCGCGGGGACGCTCTCGACCGCCACCAGCTGCAGCGCACCGGGGTCGGTCGTGGCGCGGTCGACCCGCTCCAGCTCGTGGAGCAGCCGGTCGGACCCGAACCACCCGGCGTCGTCGGGGTGGTGGACCAGCACCGGTGAACGAGTGGTGGGCCGCAGCACGCCCTGCTCGGTCACCGGCCGTCCGGCGAGGGAGTTGACCAGCGTCGACTTGCCGGCGCCGGTGGAGCCGCCCACGACGGCGAGCAGCGGCGCCTCGAGCGTCATCAGCCGCGGGATGACGTAGTCCTCGAGCTGGTCGACCATCTCGGTCCGGGAGGCACGCTCCGCGGCCGCGCTCGGGAGCTCCAGCGGCAGGGTGGTGTCCTGCAGGGCCTGCCGCAGCTGCACCAGGGCGGTCACCATCTGCGTCGAGCCGGTCGACTCGCTCACGGTCACGATCCCGGTCCGGAGCAGGACGAGGAGGACATGCGAAGGGGGCGGGTCATCGGCTGGGGACCACCTGTCCGGGGAAGGCGACGAAGGGACGCGCGGCCGCGATCCGCTCGACGTAGAGCTGCCCGCGCTCGGCGAAGTCCGGCGGAGGCACGCCGCGCAGGAAGCGGTGGTGGAGGAACCCGAGCTCGACGGCGGCCTGCTGGTAGTCGCGCATCGCCCGGTGCGCCTGCGGCCCGCCGTGCTCGAGCGCGTAGGCGCGGCCGGCGCGACGGGCCCGGAGGCTCACCAGCCACCCGATGTCGGTGGCGGGGATCAGCCCACGCTGCGCGGCGTCGGTCAACGACGCGACCAGCATCCGCTGCTCGGAGCTGCGGGCCCACACTGCGAGCGCCACCATGCCGACGAAGGCCGGCGCCATCAGCACGAGGTACGCCCCCACGAAGCCGGTGAAGCCGTAGAGGGTCGAGCCGTTCCAGATGGCGTGGGCCGCGACGGCGAGCAGGTAGCCGGCCAGCGGCGCTGCGATGCGTACGCCACGGCTGCGGCTGCCCACGGCGATGCCGACCCCGATGCCGGTGAACGTGGTGAACAGGGGGTGGGCGAACGGGCTGAACAGCCCCCTCACCAGGAACACCGACGTCAGCGCGGCGGTGCCGTCGGCGCCGTTGTAGGTGGCTGCGAGGTAGAGGATGTTCTCGATGAAGGCGAAGCCGATCCCGACCATGCCGGCGTAGACGATGCCGTCGAGGATCCCGTCGAGCTCGTTGCGGCGCCACCACAGCAGCAGCACGAGGAACAGTCCCTTGGTGAGCTCCTCCGACAGCGGCGCGACGATCGCCAGCGACTGCTGCTCGCTGAAGCCGATGACCCAGCTGCCGACCCCCTGCACGAGGAGCGCGCCGGCCGTGGCGACGAAGCCGCCCCACAGCAGGCCGAAGGCGAGCAGCCACCGCGGCTCCGGCTCGTAGCGGTCCAGCCAGAGGTAGCAGGCCACCAGCGGCCCCACCGGCAGCGCGGCCAGGACGGTCGCGAGCAGCAGCGAGGAGGGGGCTCCGGAGACGGCGAGGAGGAGCAGGACGGGCAGCGCCCCGAGGCACACGAGTGCCGTCACGACGACCGTGAACGCGACGTTGCCGCGGCGACCTCCCTGCATGTCGCGCAGCCTACTTGGGGGTCTCCGGGGGTCCGGAGGGTCGGCGTAGAGTGACCGCGTGAACGAGGAGCAGCAGCCCAGGACCGAGTCCCACGACCCCAAGGTCCCCGCGGCCTGGCAGAAGTTCATGCGCACCGGCTGGGGCGAGCGCGAGCTCGACCTGCCGCGCCATCCCGTGGCCGACCTGGCCGCCCAGCGCCGTGCGCGGCTCGCCGCGACCTTCCCCGGCGAACGGCTGGTGCTGCCCGCCGGGACGTTCAAGGTGCGCTCCAACGACACCGACTACCGCTTCCGGCCGGACACCGCCCACACGTACTTCTCGGGCAACCAGACCAGCGACGCCGTGCTCGTGATCGACTCCGACGGCACCGGCGCCGGGGAGTCGGTGCTCTACGCCCGGCCCCGCTCCTCGCGGGAGACCGACGAGTTCTTCCGCGACCGGCAGTACGGCGAGCTGTGGGCCGGCCGCCGGCCGTCCTCCCACGAGCTGGCCACGTCGCTCGGCATCGAGGTCCGGCACATCGACGACCTGCCCGACCTCGACGGCGGCAAGACCCGCGACCTCACCACCGACGACGAGCTCGGCAGGGTCGCCTCGGAGATGCGGCTCGCCAAGGACGAGTGGGAGATCGAGCAGCTGCAGGAGGCCTGTGACATCACGGCGCTGGGCTTCGAGGACTCGGTCGCGGAGTGGGACCGGGTGCTGGAGCACGGCGAGCGCTGGATCGAGGGCACCTTCTTCCGCCGGGCGCGGGCGATGGGCAACGACATTGGCTACGACTCGATCGTCGGCGGCGGCAAGCACGCCACGACGCTCCACTGGATCGACAACACCGGACCGATCACCCTGGGTGAGCTGGTGCTGCTCGACATGGGCGTCGAGGCCCGCAGTCTCTACACCGCCGACGTCACCCGCACGCTCCCGGTCGACGGCACCTTCACTCCCCTGCAGCGCGAGCTCTACGACCTGGTCCACGCCGCCCAGGAGGCCGGGATCCAGGCGGTGGCCCCCGGCAAGCCGTTCCTGGCCGCCCACGACGCCGCGATGGAGGTGCTCGCCCACGGCCTCGAGGGGATGGGCCTGCTGCCGGTGTCTGCACAGGAGGCGCTCGACCCCGACTCCAAGGTCTACGCCCGGTGGACCCTGCACGGGACCAGCCACATGCTCGGCCTCGACGTGCACGACTGCGGCCGGGCCTCCGACGACGCCTACCGCCACGGCACCCTGGAGGAGGGCTACGTCCTCACCGTCGAGCCGGGTCTCTACTTCCAGGAGGACGACCTGCTCGTCCCCGAGGAGCTGCGCGGCATCGGGATCCGGATCGAGGACGACGTCCTCGTGACGGCCGACGGTTTCCGCAACCTGTCGGCCTCGCTCCCCCGCACCTCGAGCGACGTCGAGGAGTGGATGGGCCGGCTCCGCGGCTGACGGTCCGGCTCGCCGCCTCAGGGCACCGGGGTCAGGCCCCCGGGCGCTTCCAGATCCCGAAGGCGTTGGGCAGGCCGCCGACGTACGGGATGAGCTCGGGGCAGTGCCGGGTCAGCACGTCGACCATCGTGTTCTTCTCGACCCACGCGAGCCCCTCGCGGGTGTAGACCTCCGGCGTGTAGTGACTGGTGAAGAACCGGTCGCTGTTGAGCCGGCGCGACGCCATCAGGATGAAGATCCGGAACGCGGTGTCGCTGAAGGCGAACCCCGGCGGCAGGTCCTCGGCGTACAGGCCGGGGATCAGGTCGACCTTGTCGATGTCGCCGCCGTAGCAGTCCGCGAGCTCGTCGGCCCAGATCGGGTTGGAGGTGAGCTCGGAGAACGTCTTCGGCACGGTCATGTGCAGGTGGCGCCGGAACTCGGTGTAGCGGGGCACACCCAGCTCCCGGCACCGCAGGATGTCGGTCGCGGCGAGGTCCATCAGGGCGCCGTTGTCGGGACGCCGGAAGTTCTGCAGGGCGCGCGGGAAGTTGTGGAGGACGACCAGCCCGGGGTGCATGGTGCCGAAGGTGTAGAGGAGGTCGTCGAGGGTCTGGTCGCGCATGATCGTGAGCGCGTCCTCGCCGGTGAGCGTTTCGAATCCGCGCCGACCCAGCGTGGGGCTGTCGTCGGCCGCTGCCCGGAAGTCGAAGTCGTCCGGCACCAGCGGGTGCATCCGGTAGACGGCGACGAACTCCTCGGTGAGCGCGAACGGCACCCCGTGGTGGGCCGTCGGTGAGCCCGGGATCCCCGAGATCGCCTCGCTGGAGGAGATCCGGCCGAAGCGCGACCGCAGCTTCTGGCCGGCGAGGCCGTACCAGTTCGCGTGGAGCCCGGCCACGGCGGTCGGGTGGGCGGTCACGGCGGGCGTCCACTCCACGGTGTGGATCTTGGCGAGCAGGGCCGAGTTGACCAGCCGCGCCTTCTGGAACAGCTGCTCGTCGTCGAGCTCGGGGTGGGCCTTGGCGAGCATGTCGCAGATCGCGTTGTGCTCCCGGGCGAAGAGCGTGGTGAGCATCGCGATCCCGAGCCAGAACCCCGGCACCCGGGCCGGGCTGCGCTCGGGGTCGTAGGGGATCGGCGGCATGCCGTCCTGCATGCGCAGTCGCCCGCCCTCGCCCGCCCGCAGGAACCGCTGCTGCTCTGCGTTGTTGCCGTAGACCTGGGAGCCGTCCCACCAGTGCGTGTTCTCGTTGACGTACGTCGGCGGGAGGCCGGACGACGACGACGGCGTGGTCGGGTCGTCGGGCGTGCGCATGATGTGCATGGGCCGGTCGGGCCAGTCGTCGTCGCCCTCGAGGTCGACGGTCCAGGGTCGGTCGGTGGGGCTGCGGCCGTGGTGGAACCAGTCCCGGATCATGAACTGCAGCCAGGCCGCGATGATCGCGTTGCCGGCCTCGGCCGCGATCAGGCCCTGGTCGCGGGTCAGCAGCCGGCGACTGACCGTGCGCGGGTTCGGCTCGTTGATGGTCTCGGCGCTCTCCTGCCAGGTGCGGTCGATCGGCACGTTGCGACCGAACCGTGTCCCGGCCATGCCCATGCTCGGGTTGGCCAGGTCGTTCCACGACCCGTCCGGGTTGCGCTGGTCGAGGAAGGCCGGGTCGAAGTCCGGCGCCACCGGCCCGTCCACGACCGGCTGCCGGGAGGTGTCGAAGAGGTTGCCGGCGCGCAGCCTGACCCGGATCCCGAGCAGGTCGAGGATGCCCACCCACGTGGGCAGCCGCGGCCAGCCGCGACGGTGGTCCACCCGCTGTGCGAGGGCCGTGTAACCGTGCCAGAACACGTTGAGCCGGTACGGCGAGTCCGCGGTGCTCGGCGGGAACGTGTGTGGCCCCGATGCCTGCGAAACCTCGGGGTCCTGCCCGCTCGCAGGTCCCATGAGCGCCCCTCTCCCCTGGTCGAACGATAGGGGACGTGACGCACGTCACGCCATGCTCCGCAGGCGGCCCGCCCGTGGGGTCAGTACCTCAACCGGGCCGTCATCACGGCCATCTACGTCCTCGCCTTCCTCGCCGTCCACCGCCCGCTGGTGCTCCACGCCGACGTCCGGTCGGCCTCGCACCCCACGTCCCCGCCCGGTGGGAGGTGGCGGTCGTGGTCGTCGCCAACTTCGCGCTCGCGCTCCACGGCTGGTTGTCCATCCGTCGCTACACCGACTCCGTCGCCGAGGACGGCGTCCTCCGGGAGGGCGCCGCCTCCGGTCACTGAGGCCGGGAGGCGGAGGGGCCGGCTCCGCGGCCCGGCTCCGGCGCCGAGAAGTGCTGGTAGTCCGGGCTGGCCCAGGTCCCGCCCCACTCCCAGCCGATGTCGGCGAAGGCGCGCACCACGACGTCGCCGGCATGGATCGCACCGCGCGGCACAGTCGCCCGGGCCGAACGGTCCACGTCGGCGTAGGACCTCCCGCGGGGTGGTGCGACGTCTCCCTCGGCGAGGTAGGGGTTGCGGACCGGGTTCAGGTCGATCGCCGTGCCGTACGCGTGGTCCGACCATGCGTCGCTGCCGGCGACCCGGCGGCAGTTGTAGGCCGAGCTGTTGTCGGCCGCCATCGACCGGTCGTCGTCGCCGCCGTACTCGTCGACGAGGCGCATCCGGCGGATCGGCCACCGGGCGGCGTGGAGCCGCTCGAACACGTCAACGACCGGCCGCGCCCAGCGGGCCGCCACGACGAGCTCGCCGCTGTGGTCGCGGCCGTCGAAGCCGACGTAGGTCAGCCGCAGGTGCCGCAGGTCCGACCAGGCGGTCGGGCAGCCGGGGCCGTGGCTCTCGGCCATCCGTGCCCGCAGCGAGGGCCCGATCCGCCGCACGGAGGCGTGGTAGCCGGGGTCGTCCGACGGACGTGCCGTCGGGCGGGTGGTGGGCCTCGACGCCAGGTCGGCGCAGCCGCGCAGCTGCCGCCAGTCGGCCACCGCCCGCCGCCGGTCCGGACCGAGCACCGGCTCCGGGAGGTCCCAGGTCGGGATCACAGCGGGGACCCAGTCGTCGGACACGACCTGACCGTCCTCGACGCGGAGCCGCAGCACCCCGGTCTCCCGCTCGGCGTTGTGGTACCAGAGGAAGTTCCCGAGGCCGTAGTTGACGTAGGTGTCCTGCTGCCAACCCGATCCGAGGAGGACGTGGGCGTGGCTCCCCACGATCACGTCCGCCCCAGCCGCTGAAAGGGCACGCGCGGCCGTCCGCTGCGTCGAGGTCGGACAGGCCCGGCCCTCCTGGCCCCAGTGCAGGTAGACGACCACGACGTCGGCGTCCTGGCTGGCGCGCCGCACCGCCGCCAGCAGGTCACCCGGGACCGGCTCGCGGGCCGCGGCGACGCCCGGCGAGCGCGGGCCCGCTGCCCAGATCTTGCTGGATCCCTCGCGGGGCGAGGCGTCGGCGGCCAGGAAGGCGAGATCGGTGCCGTGGACGGTGAGGCGGTGCGGCGCGAACGCGGCGGCCCGGTCGCGGCCGACACCGACCACGGCCACCGGGGCACGGGCGGCAGCCCGCAGCGTGTCGGCCAGCCCGACGGGGCCGTAGTCCGCGGCATGGTTGTTGGCCATCGTCACCACGTCGACGCCCGCGTCCGCGAGGAAGGTGAGGGCGGCCGGTGAGGCACGGAACCAGTAGCGGTCGTCGGGCGTCTCGAGCCGCTTCGGGTCCGGGGTTCCCCGCTCGGTGATCGCGCTCTCCAGGTTGACCATCGCCACATCGGCGCCTGCGAGCGCGGGACGCATCGGCCCCAGCCCGCGCGACCCGTCGTCCAGCAGGGCATCGAGGTACAGCTGGAAGTGCATGTCCCCGGCGAAGGCGAGCGTCACGACCTTCGGCCGGCCGACCGGAGCCTCCGGCCGCGCTGTCGTCCCGATCGTGGTGGGTGGTCGCTCGGCGCCCGAGGTCCCGCCCGGGACGGAGCACGCCGTCGTGGTCGTCACCGCCAGGAGGGCGAGGGCGAGGCGGACCAGCGCGGCGCGCATCATCGCCACCAGGCGTCGGGCACCACGAGGGAGCCCGCCCGGGTCACGGCGAGGTCGCAGGTCCCGGACGGGACGGGGCACACCAGCAACCGGTCCTGGTCGCCCTGCGGGTCGAAGATCACCACGCTCGCGTCGTCGAGCCACTGGACCAACCACGCCGGGTTGGTGTTGGGATAGCCCCCGGGAGCCCGGATCGCCAGCTGTTCACCGGTGAGCCCGTCGCGCACCTCGACCGGCTGCATCCCCATCGGCCGCACCCGGCCCCGGAACACGTCGAACTGGTGCCCGGTCCCCTCGGTGATCTCGTAGAGCTCGAAGCCGCGTTCGGCGTGGCTGACCCAGAACGACCGAGCGGGGCGGCTGGCGACCTCCGCAAGGTAGTCGTCGGGCGAGAGGGGTGCCACGACTCCTGTGGCCAGGTCGAGCCGCATCTGCGGCATCTCGTCGTCGGCCGCGGGGTCGGGGTCGCGGAAGAGGTAGACGGCGTCCGCCGACACCGAGTGCGGCGCCACCCAGCTCCCGGGTGGGGTGTCGACCCCCGACCGGAGGGCGACGGTGCGGGTGGCGGTGTCGTACACCACGGCCTCCGGCGTTCCCGATCCGGTGAAGTCGAACCAGGACAGCAGAGACCCGGAGTTGCCCGAGACGATCCACCCGGCCGACCTGACGTCGGTGAAGCGAGAGCCCCAGATCCACGACTCCAGGTCCCCGGACGGCGCCACCGGCTTGCCGAGAGCGCCGATCTCGTCGGTCGTGCTGCCGTCGGTGAACCAGATCCGGCCGTCGGAGGTGCGGTAGGCGACACCCTCGTCGGTCAGGTCGAGCTCGTCGACACGTCCGCCGGCATCGACGGTCCGGTCGCCGTAGTGGATCGTGGCGCCGTCGGCGTACGTCACCGGGCGGCTCGGGGTCTGCTCGGTCCGCGGCGGCTCGATGGGGCTGGGTCGCGGGTCGTCGTCGGGTGCGAGCACGGCAGAGGTGACGACGACGGCCACGACCGCGACGGCAGCGGCCGCGAGCACGGCGGCGGACGACCGGCGGTCGCGGCGGCGCGCCGTCGCGCGGAGTGACTCGAGCGGCGGCGGGACGACCTCGTCGCCCAGCCGGCGCAGCACGTCGAGCTCAGGCATGGCGGGGCTCCTCCCTCTCGTCCAGCAACGGCGCCAGCCGGGCCCGGCCCCGGGACAGGCGTGACTTCACGGTTCCCTCGGGCACCCCGAGCTCGGCCGCGATCTCGGCGGTGCCGAGGTCGGCGAGGTGGTGCAGCACCACGACCTCGCGCTGGTCGGGGTCGACCTCGGCGAGTGCGGCCACGATCGCGACGTGCTCGGGTCCGACCTCGATGCTGCGCTGCGGACCCGGCACCTTCCCCTGGTAGCGACGGACGACGGCAGCGTGCCGCCACCCCCGGCGGAGCTGGTTGAGCGCCACGGTGCGCAGCCAGGCCTCGGGGTTGGACACGTGGGCGAAGTCGCTGCGCTTGCGCAGCGCCGTGACGAAGGCCTCCTGCACGGCGTCCTCGGCGTCGGCGAGGTCACCGCACAACGCGTAGAGCTGCACGACGAGGCGTCGGTACGACGCGTCGTACAGCTCGTCCAGGTCCGGCGCACCGGCCATGCCCGCTCCTCCCCCACCCCCCAGTGTGCTCGCACCGACGGGCTACGTCTCTGGTGCTACGAGACGCGAGCGGGTCGGGCGGTTCCCGTGCACACCGGTCGGGGCGGGGATGGGACACAATGTCCGCGCCAGCCCCCGTAGCTCAGCTGGAAAGAGCGGCGGCCTTCTAATCCGCGGGTCCCAGGTTCGAATCCTGGCGGGGGCGCCGGAAACGTCAGGCGACGGGGACGTGCAGGTCGGCGTCGTGGCTGCGGGTGACGTCCAGACCGTGCTGGACCCCCCAGCTGACGGCCTGCGAGCGTCGAGCGACGCCGATCTTGCGGTAGGCCGTGCGGACGTACGTCTTCACCGAGTTGATGCTGATGTAGACCCGGTCGGCGATCTCCTGGTTGGTGAGACCCTGGGTGATCAGGGTCAGCACCTCGAGCTCACGCCGCGTGAGCGCCACGTCGAGCAGCGCGGGGTGGCAGTAGTCCACCAGCGGGGTGCTGGGCCGGTCCCGGTCGTGGTGGATCTGCTCCACCCCCGAGACGATCTGCTCGCCGGACAAGGTCTTCGAGAGCCGGCCGTGGGCGCCGCACGACAGTGCCCACCGGAACTGGGGCGCGTCCGGCCCCCAGCCGAGCACGATGACCGTGGCGGGCTGGTCGCGGAGCAGCAGGTGGAGGTCGGCGTCGTGCCAGGCGTGGTGCTCGCGCACCCCGTAGAGGATCACGTCCGGCGGGTCGATGGTCGGGGAGGCGAGGTCGACGAGGCGGATCCGGTCGTCGAAGCGTCCGAGGACTGCCGAGACACCTGCGATGTCGATCTCGTGCTCGTCCATGATGGCTGTTCGTACTGGGGGCACGATGGCCAAGATAGGCCATGGATCACTCGTGGACGCATCCGTAACACTACGGATTCCGTCGAGCAAGGGTCAGGGTGGCGCGAAAACCACCAGGACGGGTGGCATCAGCGACGCTCGTCCGCCCACCACGCTGCGGCGTTGAGTGCCGCCCAGCCGAGCGTCACGGCGGCGACCTTGCGACGTACGCCGGGGTCGGATGTCGTGGTGGTGAGCACCGCGCAGTCACCGAGGTCGGAGGCGATCCGGAGCGCCATGGCCGCCCGGGCCAGGGCCGGGTTCGAGGACAGCAGCAGCGAGGAGCTGGCGAGGTCGCGTACGCCGTAGGTGCGCGCGAGGCGGTCGAGGGGGCCTCCTTCCCACGGGGCCGCGTCGAGTGCGCGGGCGAGGTGCCCGGGTCGGACCAGGGCGTAGATGCCGTAGCCGCTGGTGGCCAGGCCCATCGCCCGGCTGAGTGGTCTGTCCATCAGTCCTCCACGTCCTGAGCCGGCCGTCGCCTGCTCATCTCCGGGTCAGCCCGGCTTCCTTGTGGGCGGCGCGCGCTCCCGTCTTGTCCGACTCCACGATGAACGCGGGGTCGTCGCCACTGGCGCGGAACTGCTGCCCGTCGAGCTGGAAGTCGCTGGTCCGCCGCTCGACGATCCGGCCGGTCGTCTCCCCCTGGGGCGTGTTCCACGCGACCCTGTCACCCTTCCCAAGCCCCACACGTCCTCCTCCGTCGACGGCCTCCAGCCCACCACGCGTGGGCTCGGCCACGCCTCACCCCTGGGGGCGGCGGGATCGTCGGCGGAGGTCTCAGGCGTCGACGGTGCGGGCGCGCTGGGGTCGGAACCCGTGGTCCATGCCCCAGCTGACCGCCTGGGCGCGGCGGGAGACGCCGATCTTGCGGTAGGCCGTCCGGATGTAGGTCTTCACCGAGTTGATGCTGATGTAGGCCTTGTCGGCGATCTCCTGGTTGGTGAGGCCCTGCGTGATCAGCGCCAGGACCTCCGACTCCCGCTGGGTCAGCCCGATCTCGCGTCCGGGCCAGTCCGCACCCTCGACGCCATCGCCGTTCAGCGGGCGGGTCTCGGCGACGATCTCGCCCCGGTGGATCGCTTCGAGGCCCCGGACGATCTCCTCGGCCGAGAGGCCCTTGGAGAGGTAGCCGCGGACACCGCGGGCCAGGGCGCGGTCGATCAGGTCGGGCTGCAGGTTCCAGCTGAAGATGGCGACCTTGGCGCCGCTGCCCCGCAGCAGGTCGTCGAGGTCGAAGCCGTCACCCTGCACCTGGCCGAAGGTGTCGTAGAGGACCACGTCGACGTCGCTCTCCACCTGCATGTTCGCGTTGAGCTCGACCACCTCGATGCGGTCCTCGAAGCGGGAGAGGAGGGACGCGACCCCGGCGACCACGATCTCGTAATCGTTGGCGATGGCGATCCTGACCGGGCGCATGGGGCAAAAAGTACGCCACGGACGAAGCCACGGCGACACGCCCGGCAAATCCGGGGCGCCGTTCCTCGATGCGGATACACATGGGGTGGCCCCGCGAAGTATGAGCTCGCGGGGCCGAGGCCTGCCCGGGTCCCTCTCAGTCGGTCCCGGCCGACGCGGTCCAGTCGTCGATCTCCGCCAGCAGCGAGGCCCTGACCCCGTCCGGGGCGTACGAGGCCCGCACCGCTGCGCGGGCGAGGTCGGCGATCCCCTCCTCGTCGAGGTCCAGCAGCCGGGCGGCCACGGCGTACTCCTCGACCAGGGTGGTGCCGAACATCGGCGGGTCGTCGGAGTTGATCGTCACCGGCACGCCCGCGGCGACGATCGCCGGCAGCGGGTGGTCCTCGAGCCGCTCGACGGCACGCGTGGCGACGTTGGAGGAGGGGCAGACCTCCAGTGGGATGCCCTCGGCGGCCAGGTGTGCGAGCAGGTCGGGGTCCTGGGCGGCGCTGATCCCGTGGCCGATGCGCTCGGCACCCAGCAGCCGGACGGCGTCCCAGACCGTCTCCGGGCCGGTGGTCTCCCCGGCGTGGGGCACGCTGTGGAGCCCCGTGGCGCGCGCAGCGTCGAAGTGCGGCTGGAACTGCGGCCGTGGGACGCCGATCTCGGGGCCGCCCAGGCCGAAGCCCACCAGCGCGTCCGGCGCGTGGTGCAGGGCGTAGTCGAGGGTGGCGTCGGCGCCCGGCACCCCCAGCTCACCGGGGATGTCGTAGATCCAGCGCAGCACCAGGCCGAAGTCGCGCTCCGCGGCGACCCGGGCGTCCTCGATCGCCTCCGTGTAGGCCTCGATCGGGACGCCGCGCACCACGGAGGTGTGCGGCGTGCAGGTGAGCTCGGCGTAGCGCAGCCCCTGCCCGGTCATGTCGCGCGCGACCTCGTAGGTCACCGTCCGGACGTCCTCCGGGGTGCGGATCAGGTCGACGACCGCGAGGTAGACCTCGACGAAGTGGGCGAAGTCGCGGAACTCGAAGAACGACCGCAGCCGCTCGGGATCGGTCGGGACGACGCCGGGGTGCCGCGCGGCGAGCTCGCTGACGATCCGCGGTCCGGCAGAGCCGACGTGGTGGACGTGGAGCTCGGCCTTGGGCAGTCCGGCAATGAAGTCGGTGAGGTTCACCCGGCGAGTGTGGCAGCGGGCGACCGCGGTCCACCAAACCTCGCGCCCGTGGTCAGGACCGGTCAGGAGACGGCGTCGAGCACGGCGTCCACCGACTCCTGCGGGGTCTCCCCGGCCGGTTCGCCGTCGATCAGCACCGTCGGCGTCCCGTTGACACCGTTCTTCGACATCTGGTCGGTCGCGTTGACGACGTACTGCTCGAAGACCTTGTCCTCGATCAGCGGCTGCACCTCGGCCTGCTCGGCCCCGGCCTGCACCGCCCAGTCGACGAGCTGGGCGTCCTCGGGACCGGCGCTCCCCTCGGCCGGCTGGTTCTCGAACAGGATGCGGTGCATCTCGGCGAAGGCGTCCGGTCCGGCGACGTCCTGGACCGCCATCAGCGCGTTGGCCGCTCGCGAGGAGTACTCGTTGGCCGAGGCCTGGTCGAGGAACGACACGATCCGGTAGTCCACGCGCACGTCACCGGCGTCGACCGCCTGGGCGACCGGATCGGCGACCTCGGCCTCGAAGGCCTTGCAGATCGGGCACTGCGGGTCCTCGTAGACCGTCATGGTGGTCGGCGCATCCGCGTCACCGACGCTGACGGTGTAGTCGTCGACCCCGCCCGGCACCTCGGTCGCGGCCTCCCCGGAGGTGTCGCCGCGGCTGCCGAGGAACACGGCAGCCGCCAGCAGCACGACGACCACGCCGACGACGCTCGCGATGATCGTCGTACGCCGCCGACTCTCGCGGCGGCGCTGCTCCGCGACCAGGGCAGCGGCCCGCTGGCTGCGGCTCCGCTCAGTGGCCTTCTTCGACATGGGACATCCTTCCCTCGCTCGCGGACCTGAAGAGGACTCCGTCCAGCGACCAGCGCGTCGCCGGCCGGACGACCAGCCACAGCGACAGCACCAGCAGTCCGACGTCCCGGGCGATCTCCCACGGGTAGTCCTCGTCGGCGCCGGCCTCGAAGCCGCCACCCCCGAAGCAGCCGCAGTCGATCTGCAGCCCGCGCGCCCACGCCGAGGCGATCCCGACGATGAAGGCGACGAACAACAGGCTCGACACCACGGCCGCAGCCCGGGTCAGCAGCCCCAGCACCAGCCCGACCCCGACCAGCACCTCGAGCGCCGGGAGCAGGTAGCCCACCGTGGGGACCACCGCCTCCGGCAGCAGCTCGTAGGCACGGACGGCGCGCACGCTGCCCGCCGGGTCGGGGAGCTTGAGGGCTCCTGCGACGATCCAGACGCCGCCGGTGACCAACCGCGCCACCAGCCCGAACCAGTCCTTCACGGCCGCGACCGTACGTCGGCGGACTGAGGAGAACCTGAGCCCGTCCGGGGCCGGGCGTAGGCTGACCACTCGTGAACGACCGACTGGTGTGGATCGACTGCGAGATGACCGGCCTCGACCTCGAGGCCGACGCCCTGATCGAGGTCGCCGCCCTCGTCACCGACTTCGAGCTCGAGGTGCTCGGCGACGGCATCGACCTCGTCATCAAGCCTCCGCCGGAGGCGCTGGACCAGATGGGCGACTTCGTGCGCGACATGCACCGCTCGTCGGGGCTGCTCGACGACCTCTCGCACGGCATCACGCTGGCCGAGGCGGAGGAGCAGGTGCTCACCTACATCAAGGCCCACTGCCCCAAGGGCAGCCGGCCGCCGCTCGCCGGCAACACGGTCGCCACCGACCGGTCGTTCCTGGCCCGCGACATGCCGACCCTGGAGACGTTCCTGCACTACCGCATCGTCGACGTCTCCTCGATCAAGGAGCTCTCCCGCCGCTGGTTCCCCCGGGCCTACTTCCAGTCGCCCGCCAAGCGCGGCAACCACCGGGCGCTCGCCGACATCCAGGAGAGCATCGAGGAGCTCCGCTACTACCGGGAAGCGATCTTCACGACGCCACCCGGCCCCGACTCCGACACCGCCCGGGCGATCGCGGCCAGGCACGGCGGGTCGCTCACCGGGCTCGGCGACCAGGAGGGCGCGGGCACGACGCCCGATGCGGACTGAGGGGCGGTCGGGGGCTACACTCTTCCCCGGTCCCCGGTCTCGGCCGGGGTCTCGCCATGGTGGGCGTAGCTCAGCTGGTAGAGCATCGCGTTGTGGTCGCGAGGGTCGCGGGTTCAAGTCCCGTCGCTCACCCCAGACATGACAGCAGGGCCTCGGCATCGCGCCGGGGCCCTGCTGTCGTCCGGCCTCCGGGGCCGGTCGGGAGGCCCCCGCACATGCCCTAGGTTGGGGCGGTGACCTCCGAGCGCAGCACGTACGACGTCGTCGTGGTCGGGGCCGGCCACAACGGCCTGGTCGCAGCGGGCTACCTCGCTCGCGCCGGGCTGTCGGTCCTGGTGCTGGAGCGGCTCGCACACGTCGGCGGCGCCGCGGTCTCCGCTGTCGCGTTCCCCGGTCAGCCGGCCCGGATGTCGCGCTACGCCGACCTGGTCTCGCTGCTCCCCCAACAGCTGGTGACCGAGCTCGACCTGGACCTGGAGCTGGTGCCGCGAGCGACCTCCTCGTACACCCCGACGATGCGCGACGGCGCACCCGGTGGCCTGCTGGTCGAACGGCCGGAGGGACCGGCCACCGCGGAGTCGTTCCGCACCCTGACCGGCGGGGACGACGACCACGCCGCGTGGCAGGCGTTCCGCGCCGGCGTCGGCGACCTGGCCCGGGTCGTGGCCCCCACCCTGCTCGACCCGCTGCCCACCGAGCGCTCGATCCGCGACCAGGTCGACGCCGAGGTGTGGCACGACGTGGTCCTCGCTCCGATCGGCGAGGCCATCGAGCGCCGGTTCGCCGACGACACCGTGCGCGGAGTCGTCGCGGCCGACGCGCTGGTCGGCACCTTCGCCTCCCTGCACGACCCGTCGCTGGTCCAGAACCGCTGCTTCCTCTACCACCTGCTCGGCAACGGGACCGGCGAGTGGCGGGTGCCCGTCGGCGGCATGGGTGCGGTGACGGCCGCGCTGGCGCGCAGCGCCACCGACGCCGGTGCGGAGGTGATCACCTCGGCCGGGGTGTCGAGGATCGAGGCCGTCGACGAGGGCGCCGAGGTCACCTGGCACGACGGTCGCTCCGCCCACACCATCACCGCACGCCACGTCCTGGCCAACGTCGCGCCGTGGGTGCTGCGGATCCTCATGGGTCAGGGCGAGGACGCCGAGACCAAGCCTCAGGGGTCGCAGCTGAAGGTCAACCTGTTGCTCGACCGGCTCCCGCAGCTCAAGTCGGGCGTCGACCCCCGGGTCGCGTTCGCCGGCAGCTTCCGGGTGGCTGCGGACCACTCCGTGCTCGAGCGCGCTTACGCCGAAGCGGCGGCCGGCCACGTGCCGACCACGGTGCCGGGCGAGCTCACCTGCCACTCGCTCACCGACCCGTCGGTCCTCGGCCAGGCCCCCGAAGGCATGCACACCCTCACCTTCCTCGGGGTCCACACCCCGGCCGCGCTGTTCGCGGGAGACGACCGCGATGCCGTCAAGGCGCTGGCGGTCGAGCGTGCGCTGGCGGCGCTCGACGAGCACCTGGCCGAGCCGATCGAGAGCTGCGTCTCGACCGATGCGTCCGGACGGCCCTGCATCGAGGCCTTCGTCCCGCAGGACGTCGAGGCCGACCTGGCGATGCCCGGCGGCCACATCTTCCACGGCGACCTCGACTGGCCGTGGGCGGCCAACCGGGCTCGGCTCGAGACGCCCGCCCAGCAGTGGGGAGTGCAGACCGACGTCGCCTCGGTGATGGTCTGCGGCTCCGGCGCCCGCCGTGGTGGCGCGGTCTCCGGGCTCGGCGGTCACAACGCCGCCCGGGCCGTCCTCGGCACCCGGTGACGGCGAGGCTCTCGATTTCTCGCGTCGTGGGCCCGCTGGTAAAGTTGCGGACGCTCCACAGCACGCGCCATTAGCTCAATTGGCAGAGCAGCTGACTCTTAATCAGCGGGTTCGGGGTTCGAGTCCCTGATGGCGTACCGAGAGTTTCGCAGGTGGATGGCCCTTCCCGATCCTGGTCGGGAGGGGCCACTTCTGTCCCTGACGCCGTCGACTTCACCCGCTGGGTTGAGGCGCGTGGTGATGCGCTCCGGGTCGGGCGCGTGTCGCCCCGTTCTCAGCCGTAGGCGCGGCCGAGGTGGGCGAGGCTCCAGAGCCGGGAGTGACGCTGGGGCTCCTGGGCGGCGGTCGCGGCGGTGGTGGCGACTGTCGTCCGCTCACGTCGCCGGGGCGCGTGGGTCAGGCGCGCGTGGTTCGCCTCGCGGATGCGTTCGGCCATGATCGCGCGGACGACGGCTTCGTTCTCGTACATGGTGGCTCCTGGTGTCTGGACCGGGTCGGTCGGTTCGATGTGTCGATCCTGCGCCAACGCCGAGGAGTCTTCTGTTCGCCCGCTGACACTCCGAGTGGCCGATGCGGAACAGTCGCCGCACTGCTGCCGGGCTATCCGGGGCACCGTCGTTCGAGGGCCGCCAGGTCCAGGACCTCGATGCGCGAACGACCCAGGCTGACGACGTGGAGCTCGGCGAGCCGATGCAGGACCTGGTTGACCGACGGTCTCGTCGCCCCGACAAGGTCTGCGAGCTGGGTCTGGCTCAACGGGATCGTGACGGTGCCGTCCGCGGCTCCGTACGCGCGAGCCAGCTCGAGCAGGCGCCGGTACACGCGGCGGTCA
Organism: uncultured Actinomycetota bacterium; assembly: GCA_963723945.1. Lineage (GTDB taxonomy): Bacteria > Actinomycetota > Actinomycetes > Propionibacteriales > Nocardioidaceae > Nocardioides. The sequence goes on along the minus strand of CAVRSW010000032.1, from coordinate 5,332 downwards.
AGGCTTTCGTACATGGTCTCCAGGAGCCGCCGACTCAGGATGTCGATCCGGTCTGCCAGCACGGCCGAGACGATCCGCTCGATCCTCGGGTTCTGGCTGCACAGCGCATCGAAGGCCGTCGCCGCAACCGCCAGCGTGCGACTCGGCTCGAGCGCGGTGACGGTCGCGGTGCGCAGGCGGTCCGCACGCAGCAGCGCCAGCTCCCCGAAGTACTCTCCCGAGGAGAGGATCGTGAAGGTCGCGGTGGCGCCGGACGCGAGACCGCCGTGGACGGCCAGGTGGCCGTGCTCCACGAGGTGCAGTGAGTCGGCCGGGTCACCCTCGTGACAGACCACCTCGTTGCGCGCAAAGGTGCGACGGCGGGCCAACGCGAGGAACGCCTCGCGATCGTCGGTCCGCAGCGGTTCCAGCAGCCGCCACACGCTGTCAGTGAAACACACGCCCGTGGGCTCGGAGCCGAGCGTCAGCCCTGGGTCATCCCCTCGGATCGGCTTGACATGCCATCACCTGGTCGCCCGCCGAAGCCATCGACATCGAGGGGCTGGCACCTGTGAGCGCACATGGCCGATCATGGTGGGGGCGAAGGGCGAGCGTCCGGCCTGCAGCGGAGTTCCCGACTGCACGCTCGACCTGAAGGGCAGTGTTCGCATGGGAGGTGGCACGTGGCGGCGCGAAACTCCCAGGCCCGAGCCCGGGTTGGGGCGTGCATCGGCTTCGCGCTGGTGATGGTCAGTGGCTCAGGTGTGGCAGTCGCTCAGGACGACTTCACCGCGATGCCGGTGAAGGGGCCCTCGTCCGTGAGCTTCGACGACCCCGCGGCTGCGGGACGCTGGCTGACGTGGGGCCGCCAAGGAGGCGACGCCCAGCGCGAACGTGTCCTTGCGCAGCGCGGGACGAAGCCCCCACTTCGCATCAGCCGACGGGGCACGGAAGCCGACGGAGGCGGGATCACCGACCGCTTGGTGGTGTACGCGGAGCGACCACACCGCCCGCGAACCTCGGACTGGGACCTGTACCGGTTCAATCTGCGGACACACAGGCGGTCGGCATTCCCGCGGGTCGTCAACGGGCGCGGCACGGAGAACGACCCCACGATCGCCGGTCGGTTCATGCTGTTCCATCGGGGAGTCAGGACGACTCGAGGGAGCGTCTCCAAGGTGATGCTCTATGACCGCCGCACGCAGAGCACGCAGGTCTTAGACCGAGAGGACAGGCAGTTCGCAGGCGTGTCCCCCGGTCAGGTGAATGGAGACTATGTCGTATGGGCACATTGGTTCCGCATCCATGACGGAGGTTCCGAGCCAATGCCCGGCTCATACGATTCGATCGTTCGCTACCACGTTCCTTCCAAAACAACCGAGACGGTCTTCTACGCCGAACCGGGCGGCGAGCCTTTCGGCACACCCTTCTACCGGGGGGCGTGGTCGCCCGGCGTCAGCCAGGACGGGACCGTCTACTTCTGGCGAGACCACTACCCGGAGTTCTGGCCCGGGGACGACCCGCATACGGAGCTCTTCCGCATGACACCCGGCAGCGCTCCCCTGTACATGCACGGAGCGCGGGGAAACTTCCCCTGGGGTGGGGACACGTTCGTGGAGGACCGAGCAGCGGGTGCCAGGAGCATCTACTTCGCGCAGGATGATGCGGCCGGCAGAAAGACCTACATCCTGAAGATCATTGATCCACCACCAGCACGTTCGTGATCACACCTGAGGCCAAATCTCATCAGGGCCGTCAGACTCCAGCCCGGCGGGAGGCTTCACGTCCTCGTCCCGGCCCGCCACCGTTCCAAATCGTTGTCGTCCGCGCGGGCGCTCACCCGAGCTGACGCGCGTAGGCTGAGGCTCAGCCGTAGGCCGGGCCCGGCGTCCAGGGCGGCGCTTGTCCCCCGCACGCTTGCCAGCCCTGGACGTCGAGTCCCCCGGTACAGCGGTTCGGTTCGCCCCCGGTCACCGCCGCACTGCCCCCACGCGGGCACCATCGGCTGACCCGCGAGATGCTGTCCACGCGTCAACCTAGCTCTTCGACCGCATTGGTGCGTCGGGGTCCGGGACGCAGGAAGTGTCGAGGAGTCTAGGGCAGGCCGCGACCGGTGCCAACCGGTAAGGTGCGCGCAGCATCGACCACGTCGTGACGGGTCGCACCTCCGGGAGACCGAGGGCACGCCTCGGAAGGAGTGCCATGTCGTACGACCGTGCACTCCCGCCCGACCCGGCAGCCGTCACCGCCCGCCGCGCGTTCGCTGCGGCCGCCGCCGACGAGGTGCTCACCGACACGAGCGCTGCGCTGCAGCGCGTGTGCCGGGGAGTGGTGGACTCTCTCCCCGCGACAGGGTGCGCGATCCATCTCGCGGGACGCGACGGCACGACCGGACTCGCGGCCAGCTCCGACGGATGGAGCACCACGGTCGCCGAGCTCACCTTCGCCACCGGGGAGGGACCCCGGATCGAGGCTCTCGGCCGTCGCCGGCCCGTGCTCGTGGCCGACTTGGGGGCTCTGGGCCACCGGTGGCCGGGGTTCTCGCAGGCCGCCGGCGAGCTCGGTGTGGCGGCGGTGTTCAGCTTCCCGCTGCTCGTGGGAGGCCTCGCCCTCGGCGTGCTCGAGCTCTACGAGACCGACGTCCACGTGCTGCAGGACGCCGAGGCCGCACTCGCGCTGGCGTTCGCCGAGCTGGCGATCCGGAGCGTGCTCGGTGACGAGGTCGTGCGTGACGACGGGACGTGGGAGCCGCTGGTCGACGCGCGAGCGGAGGTCCACCAGGCGCAGGGCATGGTGATGGTGGACCTCGGTGTCGACCTGGCAGACGCACTCGTGCGGATGCGCGCACACGCCTTCGCCGAGGGCATCCCGCTGATCGACCTCGCCCGTGCGATCATCGCCGGCCTGGTGTTGCCCGCGGCCAGACCGGGTACGACACGGTGAGACGACCGGAGGGCGCAGACGACGGGCCGCTGAGCGTAGAATCGCCACCGTCGATAGGGGATGAAGAAGCGTGGGCATAGAGATCGAGCGACTGGCAACCGTCTTCGTCGAGGTGGCCGACACCCTCGTGGCCGACTTCGACCTCATCGAGTTCCTCCACTCCGTGGCGACCCATGCCACCGACATCACCGGAGGCGGTGCTGCCGGGGTGATGTTGACCGGTGGCGACGGCACCCTCCACCACGTCGGCGCCTCCAGCGAGGACGCGCGGCTGCTGGAGCTGTTCCAGATCCAGAACGACGAGGGCCCCTGCCTCGACTCCTACAGCACCGGCCGGCCGGTCGTCGTTCCGGACCTGGCCCTGGCCACGGACCGCTGGCCGTCGTTCGCCCCCCGCGCGATCGCCGCGGGCATGGCGTCGGTCCACGCCTTCCCGATGCGGCTGCGCGACCGCGTCATCGGCGGGCTCAACGTCTTCCAGACCCACCGGCAGGAGCTGCTCGACGAGGAAGTCCGGGTGCTCCAGGCGCTCGCCGACATGGCCACCATCGCGCTCATCCAGGAGCAGGCCGTCTCCCGTGCCGAGCTGCTCACCGAGCAGCTGCAGGTGGCCCTCAACAGCCGGATCGTCGTCGAACAGGCCAAGGGCGCCGTCGCCCGCACCTTCGACGTCACCGTCGAAGAGGCCTTCACCCTGCTCCGGGCACACTCCCGCAGCTCCCGCCGCCGACTGACGGACGTGGCCCACGAGGTCGTGACCTCCGAGCGCGGACCGGAGCTCCTGCGCAGCACCTGAGGGGCTCGGCCGGACCAGCGGGGTCCGGCCCGGGCGGGACTCCCCGGTCAACGAATGGGTAACGTCACGTCAACATTTCAACGGTACGGGTTTGCTGGCTTGAACGCGTCGTGCATAGTTGGTGTCGGCCCCGCAGGTGACCCGAGACGCCTGCGGGGTCCTAGAAGCCCCGCAGGTGACCCGAGACGCCTGCGGGGCTCCTTGCTGTCCGGGGTCGCCTCCGGGTCGGGCCGTCCTGCTGGGCAGGACGGTCGCTTCGTGCGCAGGGCGTGGTACTTGTCCGACCGGCCCCACGGCCGGCCGGGCACGAGACACCGGAGCGTCCAGCAAGGACGCGGCGTCGACCCCGAGGCCCCTACCCCTTGGGCTCCTCCCAGACGTCGTACCGGGACGTCGAGCCGAGCCGCAGGAACTCCAGGTGCTGCTCGTACTGGTCGAGGCAGTCGTGGATGACCTGCTCGGTGGTGAACCCCATCACGTCGTAGTCCTGCCCGCCGCCGTCGAGGTGCACCTCCAGCCGGGCGTAGCTGCCGCGGTTGCCGACGATCCGGCCGCCGTAGGTCGGCACCGGCGACTCGGTCACCTCGACCCGGTAGACGAACGGGTGCTCCTCGGCCGGGGTGCGGAGCTCGACCCAGTGCCCGACCGCGCCCTCCCCGGTCCGGACCTCGGCTGTCACGCCGCGAGCGGTCAGCTCGGTCGCCACCTGGCCCAGCGCCGGTTCGACGACCCCGGTGAGGTGCCCGGTCGCGTCGTCGACGTCGACGAAGTTGACCGCGCGGGCCAGCCGGGTCTGCCACACCTCGCGACCCTCGTGCTGCGAGCGCGCCGAGAGCATCGTCGGCAGCCGGTGGTAACCCGAGTCGACCCGTCTCGCCTCGACCTGCAGCGCCCGGAACAGGCCCCACATCACGAGTACCAGCACGATCGCGAACGGCACCGCGAAGATGATCGTCGCGTACTGCAGCGCGAGGATCCCGCCCACCGCGAGCATGGCGATGGTCAGCAGGCCCGTCACCGAGGCCCACACGATCCGCATCCACGCCGCGGCGTCCTCCTGCGTCGAGCGCAGCTTGGAGCACAGGTTGCCCATCACGAGCGCTCCGGAGTCGGCGGAGCTGACGTACATCAGCAGGCCGATGCCGACGGACACCAGGATCATGAAGTCCGCCAGCGGGTAGTCCTCCAGGAGGAGGAAGAAGCCGCGGCCGTCGAACTCCTGCGCGGCAGCGGCGAACTCGGCGTCACCGGACCTCGCCCGGTCGATCGCCGCGTTCCCGAAGATCGAGATCCACATCACGATGTAGCTGAACGGGATGACCATCGCGCCGACCACGAACTGCCGGATCGTGCGGCCCCGTGAGATCCGGGCCAGGAACTGGCCGACGAAGCAGGCCCAGGCGATCCACCAGGCCCAGAAGAACAGGGTCCACAGTCCCATCCACTCCTCGTTGTCGACGAAGGCGAACGTCTCCATGGTCTTGCCCGGGAACGTGCGCACGAAGTCGCCGACGTTCATCACGACCGCGTTGAGCAGGAACGTCGTCCGGCCGGTCAGCAACACCCAGGCGGCCAGGGCGATCGCCAGCAGCACGTTGAGCTGGGAGAGGAACC
>CAVRSW010000031.1:0-128794 GCA_963723945.1 uncultured Actinomycetota bacterium | reverse complement strand
GTGATCAAGAAGGGGAAGATCGCCAACTACCACCCGTACCCACCGACGCCGTGGAACGGCAGCGTGCGCGACACGTACGGGACGCCGGGCCCCTACGAGGACGCCGTGCAGAACACGCCGATCTTCGAGGAGAACCCACCCGAGAACTTCAAGGGGATCGACATCATGCGGGCGGTGCACAGCTTCGACCCGTGCCTGCCGTGCGGCGTGCACATGTACACCGGGGGCGGCACGGTCGTCGACCACCTCCACACGCCGTCGGTCCCGGTGAAGCCCTACTGAGGGCACGGAGCCGACGGTGCACGAGCTGTCCCTCGCCGAGGCCCTCGTCGACCTGGTGGCCGAGCGCACGGCCGGCCGGCAGGTCGTCGCGGTGAACCTGCGGGTCGGTCAGCGCTCCGGGGTGGTCGCGGATGCACTGGCGTTCTGCTTCGACGTGGTCACCGTCGAGACGTCGTTGGCAGGAGCCGTGCTGCACATCGAGGCGGTGGAGGGCGAGGACCTGTCCGTCGCCTCCGTCGAGATGCTCCGCGAGGCCGAGGAGGAGCAGTCATGTGCATGACCTGCGGGTGTGGGGATCCGGGCCACCAGCACGACACGGTGAGGATCGAGCAGGGGGTCGAGTCGCTGGCGATCGAGGAGCGCCTGCTGGCCAAGAACGACGAGGTCGCCGCGCACGTGCGCGCGTCGCTCGACGTACGGCGGGTGACCGCACTGAACGTGATGAGCTCCCCGGGTGCCGGCAAGACCTCGCTGCTGGAGAGCACGATCTGTGAGCTGCGGCCTCGTCGCGAGGTCTGCGTGATCGAGGGTGACCAGGAGACCTCCTTCGACGCCGACCGCATCCGGGACGCCGGCGCCAGGGCGGTGCAGGTCAACACCGGCGCCGGCTGCCACCTCGACGCCGAGATGGTGCACCGGGCCCTGCACGACCTCGACCCACCGGAGGACGCCCTGCTCTTCGTCGAGAACGTCGGCAACCTGGTCTGCCCGGCGCTCTTCGACATCGGCGAGCACGCCAAGGTGGTGGTGATCTCGGTGACCGAGGGCGACGACAAGCCGTTGAAGTACCCGCACATGTTCTCGGTCGCCGACCTCGTCGTGGTCAACAAGATCGACCTGCTGCCCTACGTCGACTTCGACGTGGACCGCCTGGCCGGGCAGGCGCGCGAGCTCAGCCCGGACGTGACGGTGATGCCCGTGTCGGTCCGCACGGGCGAGAACCTCGACACGTGGTTCGACTGGCTCGCGGCAGGAATCACCCAGCAGAGGGGAGCTCCGCGTGGAGTCACCGTCAGTGCGTGAGATGAGCGAGCAGATCGGCACCCTGCTCGACGACCTGTCCCAGAGTGCGATGCCGGCCGTCACCCAGCGGGTCGAGGAGCTGCTGTCGTGCGTGCTGGCCCTGTACGGCGCCGGCCTCGACCGCATCGGAGACCATCTCGACCCGGACACCCGGCGCCTGTTGGCCGACGACGAGCTGATCGGCCCGTTGCTGGTGCTCCACGACCTGCACCCCGACGACGTCGACACCCGCGTGCAGCGCGCCCTGGACCAGGTGCGGCCCTACCTGGGTTCGCACGCCGGTGGCGTGGCCCTGTCCGGCGTCGACGAGAACGGCATCGTCCACCTCCAGCTCGAGGGCAGCTGTGACGGCTGCCCCTCGTCGGCGCTGACGGTCAAGAACGCGATCGAGGACGCCGTGCTGACGGCGGCCCCCGACGTCGTGGCCGTCGAGGCCGAGGGCATGGTCGATGCCGGCGACACTGGGTCGACGCTGCTGCAGATCGAGCCGTTCCGACCACACGAGGAGACCACGCGGGCACCCAGCGAGGCGCGCAGCGAGTGGGTGCCGCTGGACCTGGACGTGCCACCGCGCACCATGAGCCGTATCGAGGCCGGAGGCGAGTCGGTCCTCGTGGCCAACCTCGACGGGACCCTGGTCTCCTACGTCGACCGTTGCCCTGCGTGTCTGACGGCCCTGTCGGACGGTCAGCTCACCGGTAGCGACCTCACCTGCACCTGCGGGGCGTCGTACGACGTCCACCACGCCGGTCGTTCGCTCGCAGACGGTGCTGCCGGGCTGGTCCCGGTGCCGCTGCTCCCCGAGCACGCGCGCTGGAAGATGGCCGTTCCCCAGGCGGTCTCGCCGTGACGGGGCCGACAAGCGGGTTGGGGGCGTTGCGCCGCCTCACGCAACCGGCTCCGCCGGCGCCGGCCGCGGAGCAGGTCGAGCGTTGCGAGTTCTGCGCCGCGGTGGTGGACGAGCGGCACGGGCACGTGGCCGACCTCCACGACCATCGGCTGCTGTGCGTGTGCCGGCCCTGCTACCTGTTGTTCGGTCCCCAGGGCGCCGGTGGCGGGCGCTATCGCGGGGTGGGCGAGGACGTGCGTCGTGTCGAGGATCTCGAGCTCGAGGAGGTCCTGTGGGACGCCCTGCGGATCCCGGTCGACCTGGTGTTCTTCTTCCGTCAGAGCGACACCGATGGGTTGCTGTCCTTCTACCCCGGCCCGGGCGGAGCGACCGAGTCGGAGCTCGATCTGAGTGCCTGGTCCGGCATCGTCGCCGCGAACCCCATCGTGGACACGGTCGAGCCCGATGTCGAGGCGGTGCTCCTGCGGCGCCACGACGGGGCCTTCTCCTGCTACCTGGTGCCGGTCGACGTCTGCTACGAGCTGGTGGGGGTGGTGCGCCAGTCGTGGACCGGCCTGGGTGGTGGCCCCGAGGTGTGGAGTCGGATCGGGGAGTTCTTCGCCGGCCTTGACGCTCGTGCCGAGCCGGTCTCGCGGGCTGCGGGTGCCGCATGAGCGCACCGCCGGGCCCGGGGCCGCAGCAGTTCGCCGACCTCGACTTCGCGTGCGGCGACGTCGTGGCCGACCGGTACGCCGCGGGGCCGACCGTCCTGCTGAAGATGCGAGCCCGGGAGACCACCGGCGCGCGGGTGCACGCCGCAGCGCTGCGCTGCCAGGTGCGTGTGGAGCCGTTGCGACGGTCCTACACCGACTCCGAGGCGGACAAGGTGGTTGACCTCTTCGGTGACAGGGGTCGCTGGGGCACCACCATGCAACCGCTCCAGCTGGCGTTCCTCTCCCAGGTGCTGCCGGGCTTCGGTGGCGAGTGCGAGTTCGACCTGGTGCTGCCGCTGAGCTACGACGTCGACGTGGCGGCGCACAAGTACCTCGCCGCGCTGGAGGACGGCGAGATCCCGTTGATCCTGCTGTTCAGCGGCACCGTCTTCACCGGGAGCGTCTCGGCCTCCGGGGCCGGCTCGCTGAGCGTCCAGCCGGTGCCGTGGCACAAGGAGACCACCGTGCGGATGCCGGTCGCGGTGTGGCGCGAGGCGATGGATGCCCAGTTCCCCGGTCAGGCGTGGCTGCGGGTGAGCCGGTCGACGTACGACGAGCTGGCCGTCTACCGCGGACGTCACGGACTCGTCGGCTGGGACGACGCGCTGCGCCGCCTGCTGGAAAAAGGTGACGGATGACGCACACGGCCGCAGTCCGGGATGCCCGCGCGGTGGCAGATGCCGTGCTCTACGAGGGATACGTGCTGTATCCCTACCGCGCGAGCGCTGCGAAGAACCGGGTTCGCTGGCAGTGGGGTGTGCTGATGCCTCACGACGTCGTGGAGCGGGATGACTCGGAGCGGTCGTGGAACCGCACCGACCTCGTGGTCGACGGGCGGCCCTCGTCCCTGCGGGCGACCGTCAGGTTCCTGCAGGTGCAACGGCGCCACGTCGAGGACGCCTCCGGGACTCGGGTGGAGCGGCTCGATGCCGGTCACGTGGTGCACGTGCCCTGGGACGAGGCGCTCGAGCAGGAGCACGAGGTCGACGTGGCTCTGTCTGGCAGGTCCGTGTCGACCATCGAGGTGGCCGGCGGCACCGAGGTCGAGGAGGTCGCGGGCGGACGGCTGGTGCGGGTGCGCGAGCCCGTGAGCCTCGCCCTCGTGGCCACGGTCGAGGAACCGGTCTCGCGGATCCCCGTCTCGCTGGTGTCGTTGCGGGTGGAGAACCGCACCCCGCCCTCCGAGGATCCTGGGCCCGATCGACCCGTCTGGTTGCGCCGGGCGCTGGTGGCCTGCCACCTGTTGGTGGAGGTCGACGGGGCCTCGTTCGTCTCCCAGCTCGACCCGCCGGAGTGGGCCAAGGGGTTCGTGGGCAACTGCAGCAGTGAGGGGGTCTTCCCGGTCCTGGCCGGACCGGCGGAGCAGCAGCAGGTCGTGCTCAGCTCACCGATCATCCTCTACGACCACCCCGAGCTCGCGCCGCAGAGCGAGAGCTCGTTCATGGACTCCCTGGAGATCGACGAGCTGCTGAGCCTGCGCACGATGACGCTCTCGGAGGAGGAGAGGCGCGAGGTGCGCGGCACCGACCCGCGAGCTGCAGCGTTGCTCGACGAGGTCGACGACATGCCGGCCGAGCTGTGGGACCGCCTCCACGGGACGGTCCGCTACCTCGATGCGATGACCGCGTCCAGCATCGGGCTGGCCCCGCCGCCTGACCCGTCCACGCCGCTGGACGTCCCGTGGTGGGACCCCGGGTCGGACAGCTCGGTGGACCCCGAGAACGACTCGATCCTCATCGGCGAGGTCGACGTTCGACGGGGGACCCGGGTGATCCTGCGTCCCGGCGTACGCCGCGCAGACGCCTACGACCTGTTCCTCGCCGGGCACACCGCGACGGTGGCTGCGGTGCTGCACGACGTCGACGGTCGCCAGCACCTGGCAGTGAGCGTCGACGACGACGCCGGTGCGGAGCTCAAGACCGCTCACGGGCGCTTCCTGTACTTCGCTCCGGATGAGGTCGAGCCGCTGGCCCACCCGCGCACCGAGGCGGGTGGCTGATGGCGCGCGTGCTGGTGGGCTGCGTGGGCAACATCTTCAAGGGCGACGACGCGTTCGGCGTCGAGGTCGCAGCCCGGCTGGCCCGCCGCGCCGTTCCCGACGGGGTCCGCGTCGTGGACTACGGCATCCGCTCGGTGCACCTGGTCTACGAGCTCCTCGACGGGTACGACGCCCTGGTCCTCGTCGACACGGTCGGGCAGCAGGAGGGGCGGGCCGGGAGCCTGTACGTGATCGAGCCGGACCTGCCCGCGCGACGCCGCGAGGACGACACCGTGCTGCCCGAGGTGATGCTCGACCCTCACGACCTCGCCCCGGCAGGTGCCATGTCGCTGGTGCCCACGCTCGGGGGGCAGGTCGACCGGATCGTCGTGGTCGGTTGTCAGCCCGAGACCCTGGAGGACGGCATCGGGCTGTCCGACGCGGTGGCGGCCGTGGTGGAAGCCGCGGCCGACCTGGTCCTCGATGTCGCGGCCCGCGAGGTCGCCCGCGCGGAGCACACGAACGCCTGAGGAGGTGGAGGCATGAAGAAGCTGTTCGGCCTGGCCGGCCTGGCCGGTCTGGCCGCCATCGGAGCCGCCCTGTACGCGACCCTGCCCGACATCAAGCGCTACCTGGAGATCCGCAGGATGTGACCGCTACAGCGGTCCCAGGATCCGCGGGCCCGCAGCGGAGGGCATCCTGGGCGTGCCAGCGAGGTCACGCGCGGGACGGCGGCCGGGCCAGTTCTCGAAGTCGGGCTCCCACGAGGTCGGGTCGTCGTTGAGGCCGACCAGGTAGGTCAACGAGCAGTCCAGTGCGCGGGCGAGCTCGGGGAGCTTGCACACGTCCAGCCCGGCGCCGTGCTCGAGGGAGGAGAGCGCCTTGTTGGTGGTGGCGACGCCGATGCGCCGGAGCCGGGCGACGACCTCCTTCTGGGTCAGTCCCAGGTCGCGGCGTCTGGCGCGGAGCCGTTCGCTGATGACGAGGTGACGATGGGCACCGAGCTCTTCGTACGAGGTGAGTCGGCCGGGGGTCATCGGGGTGCGCTCGGAGGTCACGGCGTGCTCCCTGTCATGTCGGCGAGGGGATAGACGGTGTAGCTGGAGAAGTTGAAGACCGGCGCCACCGCGAGGAGCCGCTCGAACTCCTCGTGCGACTCGACGTCGTAGATCCAGGCGCCGCCGTGCGCCCCGACGACGTGGTAGCGCATCAGCACCTTTCCCTGCTGCTCGAGCTGGCTTCCGTACTCCGGCATGCGCGCGATCGACCGCACCATCGCGTCCGACAGCAGCGACTGCTCGAGGTTCCACAGCACCAGGAACTTCATGGTCAGCAGATCCGCGGGAGCTGCTCGCCGATGGGGAGGTCGACGACCCGTGAGGCCCCGAAGCCAGTGACCGCCGAGACCATGCCAGGATGCTCCTCGACGCACTCGCCGATCACCGTCGCGTTGACCCCGGCCGGATGTGCGCGCATCACCTCGAGCACGGCATCGGCATGCTCCGGTGGCACGAAGGCCAGCAGCTTGCCCTCGTTGGCGACCTGCAGCGGGTCCAGACCCAGGAAGGCGCACGCGTTGCCGACCACCTCCGGGACCGGCAGGTCCCGCTCCCGGAGCTGCACGCCGACGCCGGACGCGGCCGCGATCTCGTTGAGGGAGGTGGCCACGCCACCGCGCGTGGGGTCGCGCAGCACGTGGAGGTCGTCGGTCGCGGCGAGCATCGCGGCGACCAGGTCGTTCAGCGGCTGGCAGTCACTCTCGATCTCGGTGCCGAACTGGAGTCCCTCGCGCACGCTCATGACGGCCACGCCGTGGACCCCGATGTCGCCGCTCACGATCACGACGTCGCCCGGCTCCGCCCGGTCGGGCCGGATGTCGACGCCGGCGGGGACGACCCCTATCCCGGCGGTGTTGACGTACACCTCGTCACCATGCCCGGACTCGACGACCTTCGTGTCACCGGTCACGACCCGCACACCGGCCCTGCGGGCTGCGGCGCCCATGCGCTCGGCCACCGCGCCGACCTTGGTCACGTCGGCGCCCTCCTCGAGGATGAACGCCGTCGACAGGACGAGGGCCTGCGCCCCGCTCATGGCCAGGTCGTTGACGGTGCCGTTCACCGCCAGGTCGCCGATGCTGCCACCGGGGAAGAACAGCGGCCGTACGACGAAGGAGTCGGTGGAGAAGGCGAGCCGGGTGCCGTTCACGTCGAGCACTGCGGAGTCCCCGAGCTGGCCCAAGGGATTCTCGAAGGCGTCGTCGGTGAAGGCGGGCAGGAAGACGTGCTCGACCAGCTCGGCCGACATCGCCCCACCACCGCCGTGGCCCATCACGATCGTCGGGCTGTCACGCAGCGGCAACGGGCAGGTCCAGCCCTCGAAGCTGACCGGGGGTCCGGAGAGGGTGATCGCCTGCGAGGACGGCTCAGCCAACGGAGCTCACCTCCCGCGTGGTCCCGTCGGCGGTCGCCTGCCGGGGCACTTCCTGGGGCACGTGCAGCCGCCGGTAGAGGTAGTAGGCCGCGCACGCGCCCTCGCTGGAGACCATCGTGGCTCCGAGCGGGTTGCGCGGCGTGCACTCCTTGCCGAACGCCGCGCACTCGTGCGGCTTGATCAGACCCTGGAGGACCTCGCCGCTGCGGCAGATCTTCGACTCCTCGGTGTGGATGTCGCCGACCTGGAAGCGGTGCTCCGCGTCGTACTCGCGATACCGCTCGGAGAGCCGCCAGCCGCTGTCCGGGATCATCCCGATGCCGCGCCACGAGCGATCGACGACCTCGAAGACGTCCTGGAGCATCTTGATGGCCACCGGGTTGCCTTCGGGGGTGACCGCCCGCGCATATGCGTTCTCGACCTCGTGCTGGCCGGCCTCGAGCTGGTGCACGGTACGACGGATGCCCTCCAGGATGTCGAGCGGTTCGAAGCCCGTCACCACGATGGGGACCCCGAACCGGTCGGCGAGGTCGGGGTACTCGCCCATCCCCATCACGGTGCACACGTGCCCGGCCGCCAGGAAGGCCTGCACCCGGCACTCGGGGGAGGTCATGATCGCCTCGATCGCCGGTGGCACGCGCACGTGGCTGACCAGCAGGCTGAAGTTCTCGATACCGAGCTTCTTGGCCTGGTAGACGGTCATCGCGTTGGGCGGCGCAGTGGTCTCGAAGCCGATCCCGAAGAACACCACCTGCTTCCCGGGGTTCTCGCGGGCGATCGAGAGTGCGTCGAGGGGGGAGTAGACGACGCGCACGTCGCCACCAGCGCTCTTCACCCGGAACAGGTCCCTCTCGCTCCCGGGGACGCGCAGCATGTCGCCGAAGGAGCAGAAGATGACGTCGGGTCGGCTCGCGATCTCCAGCGCCTTGTCGATGACCTCGAGCGGTGTCACGCAGACCGGGCAGCCGGGCCCGTGGATCAGCTCGATGCCGTCGGGCAGCAGCTGGTCGAGGCCGTGTCGGATGATCGAGTGGGTCTGGCCGCCGCAGACCTCCATCATCGCCCACGGCGAGGTGGTCGTGGCGTGGATGTCGTCGAGGAGCCGCTTGGCCAGCTCCGGGTCGGAGAACTCGTCGAGGTACTTCATCGCGCATCTCCTTGCGTCATGTCGCCCGACATCTCCGGGGCGAGGTCGGGTCTGGGCAGCCCGGCCTGCTCCGCCGCGATGCCCCAGTGGTCGCCGAACTCCGCGTCCAGCTCGCCCATCTGACGGAAGATCTCCAGGGTCTCCCTCGCCGACTGCTCGTCGAGTCGCTGCAGCGCGAAGCCGACGTGGACGATGGTGTACTCACCGACCTGCAGGTCGGGGACGTACTCCAAGCACACCTCCTTGGTGACCCCGCCGAAGTCGACCTGCGCGATGCGGGTCCCGTCGCGTTCGCTGATCTCCAGGACCTGTCCTGGCACGGCTAGGCACATGCTGACTCCTCTCGCGTCGGCTCGACCTGTTCGAGCCGCTTCTGCGCAGTGCTGTGGCGGTGCGCGAGCACCGCCACCTGACCAAGGGCGATCCCGGCGTCGCTGGCCGGGACCTTCGTGTGGCGGAGGACCTCGAAGCCCGCATCGGTGAGGGCGCAGGCGCACGCCGCGGTGAGGAAGGCGTTGAGGAACACGCCGCCGCTGAGGGTGGCGGTGACCAGGCCGGTCTGCTCACGCAGCCGCACGAGGACCTTGACGACCAGGTCGACCACGCCCTGCTGGAACCGGGCGGCGACCAGACCCGGCTCCACGCCGGCCAGCACGTCGGCGGCCACCGCGGCCACCACGGGGGCCGGGTCGACATCCTGGCCGAACGCGTAGCCGGTCGCCCCCTCGAATCCCCGGGCGCGGGCCTCGAGCTCCATCGCGGCCTGGGCGTCGTAGCCGGCGCGATGGCAGATGCCGGCGATCGAGGCGACTGCGTCGAAGAGACGGCCCATGCTGGACGTCGGGACGCAGCGCAGGCCGGACTCGAGCTGGCGCTCGAGCAGGCCGAGCTCGATGTCGTCGCAGGCGCGCACGCTGGGGAGCCGGGGATCCCAGTCGACTCCGCTGCGGCGCAGGTGGGACAGAGCCATCCGGCAGGGGTTGCGGACACCGGCGTCGCCCCCTGGAAGGTCGACGTACGCGAGGTGCGCCGCCCGCTCGAACGACGCGTAGTCGGCGACCAGGAACTCGCCTCCCCACGCGGCGCCGTCGTCGCCGTAGCCGGTCCCGTCGAAGGCGACCCCCAGCACCTGCCGCGACGTCAGCCCGTTCTCGGCCATCGTGGCAGCGACGTGGGCGTGGTGGTGCTGGACCTCTTCGACCGGTCGACCCCGAGCGTGGTCGAAGGCCCACCGTCGCGACCGGTACGCCGGGTGACGGTCGGTGGCGAGCTCGGTGGGGGAGACGCCGGTGAGCATCTCGAGGTGGGCTTCGGCCGCCGTGAACGCCGTCAGCGTCCGGAGGTCGTCCATGTCGCCGACGTGACCGGACATCCAGGCGAGCCTGCCCTCGGCGAGGCAGAAGGTGTTCTTGAGGTCCGCGCCGACGGCCAGCGCGGGTGGCGTCTCGAACGGGAGGGCCAGGGGGAGCGGAGCCTGGCCACGCGAGCGCCGGACCGGCGACTCGATGCCGCCGACCGCCCGGGTCACCGAGTCGTCGCAGGGCACGTGGATCGGCCGGTCGTGGGAGAGCCAGGCGTCGGCGAGCCCTGAGAGCCGGCCACGCGCGTCATCGTCGTCGGTGACGATCGGCTCGCCGGCGAGGTTGCCGCTGGTCATCACCAGGACCCCGGGTCCGGGCAGATCGCCGGGCAGGCCCAGGAGCAGGTGGTGCAGTGGGGCGTAGGCGAGCAGCACACCGAGGTCGTCGCTGCCCGGCGCCACGGAGGCTGCGACGGCGCCTGGAATGCGCTGGGCGAGCACGATCGGCCGGCTGCGGCTGGCGAGCAGGCCGGCCTCGACGTCGTCGAGGACGACCAGTCGTCGCGCGTCCTCGACGGATCGCACGATCACCGCGAACGGCTTGTCCCCGCGCTGCTTGCGCTTGCGCAACACGGCGACGGCCTGGTCGTCGCCGGCGTCACAGGCGAGGTGGTAGCCGCCGATTCCCTTGACGGCCAGCACGGCTCCGTCGCTGAGCAGACGACGGGCCTCCCGCAGTGCCGCCTCGTCGTACGACGAGGCACCGAAAGGTCGGATGAGCCGTAGGCGTGGGCCGCATGCCGGGCAGCACACGGTCTGGGCGTGGAACCGGCGATCGAGGGGGTCGGCGTACTCCCGCGCGCAGTCGGCGCACAGGGGAAACCCAGCCATCGTCGTGGTGGGCCGGTCGTAGGGGAGACCGGTGATGATGGTGAACCGCGGGCCGCAGTTGGTGCACGTCACGAACGGGTGCCGGTAGCGACGGTTGCGGGGGTCCGACAGGTCGTCGAGACAGTCCGCGCAGATGGTGACGTCCGGCGCCACGAAGGTGTTCCCGGTGCCCTGCTCGGACCCGCGGATGTGGAAGCCGGTGCCGCCACTCACCTCGAGCGGGGTGCTCCCGACTCCGAGGACCTGAGACAGCGGAGGGGCATCGCGCTGCAGGCGCAGGCAGAAGGCCTCGATCTCGGCCGACGCCCCCTCGACCTCGGCGACGACACCGTCACCGGTGTTCCAGACGCTGCCCGACAGGCCGAGCGATCGGGCCAGGGCATAGACGAACGGCCGAAAACCGACGCCCTGCACCGCCCCGTGCACCACGACTCTGCGCCGCACGCGCGCTCCCGGGGACAAAGTGCCCACACGCATCGCATCCCGTGGCGAGACGGCTGTCGGGTTGGTCCGGCGAGCGGCAGGCTCGGCTCGGCCGGGCCGACGAGGCAGTCGATGGATTGATCGGTGTCAGCCAATCTACGACTCCCGGACTCAGAGCGCCACGGACAACGCATGGTGGTCTCGGTCGCTGACCCGCGGTCCCCAGATGACGGGGGAGTGGCACCCAGGCCAGGACGTCAGGACCGAGCTGGGGACCTCCGTCGACTACACCCGAGCCCTGGCATGTCGGATGTGACTGCCTGCTGCCTGACCGCCCCCGGGCGCACCTCCAGGCGCACGACCCAGCTCCATCACCCGACGGAGCTGCTCCCACGGCATGGGCGCGGTCTGGCTGAAGTCGCCCGCGTAGTAGCCGTTGTGGCGACGCCGGGGCTTGGGGACGTAGCTGCCGCGCTCGAACTCGGTGCCCATGACCGCCTCCTGTACGTCGTGGTTGCTGGTGTCCTCGACGCTAGGTGCGGGTCGCTCGCGGCGCGTCGTCGGAACGGTCCGTCCCCGTCGGGACCTCGTGACGAGCCGTCGTCCGACTTTTGGTGGACGGCACCGGGCGAGGCCTCGTCGTATCGTGGCGAGGTGAGCCGAGCGCGGGCGTTCCTCACCAGTCATGGTCTCGACCTGTTGATCATCGTCACGGCGGCGGTGACCTTGGGCGGGACCCTCCTGCGTGACGACCTCGAGCACCCCAGCGGCCCGCTGTTCCTGCTCGGAGTCGTCGGTATCACCGCATCCGTGCTGGTCCTGCTGGCCCGCCGGCGGTTCCCCTTCGCTGCGCCGGCTGCGACGTGGCTGGTGTGCGCCGCACTCTCCTTCATCGACGGGCAGCTGATCGTCAACGGCGCTGGGATCCTCATCGCCGGGATGGGCGCGGCTGTGCTGCTGGGTTCTGTCCGCAACGCCACGCTGGCACGCCTCGGGCTGGTGATCGCCATGGCCAGTGCCGCGACGGTGGTACGCAACGGGCCAGGCTCCACGACGGACGACTACATCTCGGTCCCCGTGATGTTCGCGCTCGGGTGGCTGGTGGGCTGGGCCCTGCGCGAGCGCACGGAGCGGACCGAGGCCGCCGAGGAGCGCGCCCGGCTCGCCGAGGTCGAGCGGGAGGCGGCTGCCCGGGTCGCCGTGGCGGAGGAGCGCGGCAGGATCGCACGCGAGCTGCACGACGTGGTCGCTCACGCCGTGAGCGTGATCGTGCTGCAGGTCGGTGCCGTGCGGCACCGGATGCCGGAGAGCGCCGCAGCCGACCGCGACGCGTTGCGCGACGTCGAGGAGGCCGGCCGTACGGCGCTCGCGGAGATGCGGCGGCTGCTCGCCGCGATGCGCGACGACGACGCGGCACTCGAGCTGGGGCCGAGCCCTGGGCTCGACGACCTCGACCGGCTCGTGCACGACGTCCGCGCGGCGGGGCTCGGCGTCCGGGTCGAGGTGCGGGGTTGCCCCGTCGAGCTCCCGCGCGGCCTGGACCTCTCGGCGTACCGCATCGTGCAGGAGGCGCTCACGAACAGCCTCAAGCACTCCGGCGCGGACCGCGCGGACGTGGTGGTGGAGTACGCGCCCGCCGAGCTGCGTCTGCAGGTGCGTGACTACGGAACGGCAGGGGAGCGGACGCCGGTCGACGGCATCGACGGCGGCCACGGCCTGATCGGCATCCGGGAGCGGGTCAAGCTCTTCGACGGAGTCCTCACCGTCGGTCCGGCGCCCGGGGGCGGCTTCCTGCTCCGGGCCCTGCTGCCGCTGGGAGGTGGCTCGTGACCATACGGGTCCTCGTCGTCGACGATCAGACCATGGTGCGGGCCGGGTTCCGGCTGCTGCTCGCCGACGAGCCCGACATCGAGGTCGTGGCCGAGGCCAGCAACGGCCGCGACGCGGTCGCGCAGGCCGCGCGCTTCCGGCCCGACGTCGTCCTGATGGACATCCGGATGCCCGAGATGGATGGCCTGGAGGCGACCCGACGCATCCTGGCCGCGGACTCCGACACGCGGGTGCTGATCCTCACGACCTTCGACCTCGACGACTACGTCTTCGAGGCCCTCCGGGCCGGAGCCAGCGGCTTCGTGCTCAAGGACGAGCCGCCCGAGCAGCTCCTGGGCGCCGTGCGCACGGTGGAGGCCGGCGAGGCCCTGCTCTCGCCCGCCGTGACCCGCCGCGTCATCCGGCGCTTCGCGACACTGGGGGGTCAAGCCCCGCCGGCGGCCGTCGCGGACCTCACCCCCCGCGAACGTGACGTCTACCGGCTGATCAGCCGCGGGCTCTCGAACGCCGAGATCGGCCGTGAGCTCTTCATCAGCGACACCACGGTCAAGACCCACGTCACCCGGTTGCTGCAGAAGCTCGACCTGCGCGACCGGGCCCAGGCGATCGTCCTCGCCTACCAGACCGGCCTCTTCGACGAGGCCTGAGCGGTCGGGTCCTCCTTTCGTCGGACGCGGCCTCGACCCGACGACGTACGAGGCGCGCGACCTCGCGACGACGCGTCGGCGGGCGCGTCTCCCTAGCGTCGACGTGACCCCAGACGAACCGGAGGGAACCGCATGATCACCATCGACTCACTCACCAAGAAGTACGGCCGGACCACCGTGGTGGACGGCGTCAGCTTCGTCGCTCACCCCGGCCGGGTCACCGGCTTCCTGGGCCCCAACGGAGCCGGGAAGTCCACGACGATGCGGATGGTCGTGGGCCTGACGAAGCCCACGTCGGGCTCCTCGACCGTCGCCGGCCACCCGTTCGCCGACCTGCCCAACCCGGGCCGGGAGATCGGCGTGATGCTGGACGCCTCGGCCCAGCACGCCGGTCGGACGGGACGCGAGATCCTCACGATCGTCCAGCAGATGCTGGGCCTCGGCAGCAATCGGGTCGACGAGATGCTCGACCTCGTCAGCCTCACCGAAGCCGAGGCCGACCGTCGCGTCGGCAACTACTCGCTCGGCATGCGGCAGCGGCTGGGGATCGCGTCCGCCCTGATCGGCAACCCGGGCGTCCTCATGCTCGACGAACCCGCCAACGGGCTCGACCCCGCCGGCATCCGCTGGATGCGCGACCTGCTCCGCGGCTTCGCCGACCAGGGCGGGACGGTGCTCCTCTCCTCGCACCTCCTGCGCGAGGTCGAGATCATCGCCGACGACATCGTGATGATCGGCCACGGGCGGATCGTGTGCGAGGGCTCCAAGGCAGACCTCGTGCGATCCATGGGCACGATCGTCCAGGCCGACGACCTCACCGCGCTGCGGCGGGCGCTGCACGCGGTCGGCATCGAGACCACCGAGTCCGACCAGGGCGGCGTGGCCACCCCGGCGGAACCGTCCCGCGTGGGCCAGGCAGCCTTTGCGGCCGGCATCGCCCTCACCGAGCTCCGTACCGCCGACGGCGGCCTCGAGGACATGTTCCTCGAGCTCACCACCGACACCCAACGAGAAAGGAAAGTGGCATGACCACCACGACCTCACCCACCGCCCTCGCAGGCGCCCGCGAGCGACACGTGGACGTGCGGGGGATCGTCCTGGGACGCGTCGTCCGCGTCGAGCTGCGCAAGATGTTCGACACCCGCTCCGGTTTCTGGCTGATGGCCAGCCTCGTGATCGTGGGCGTGCTCGCCACGGTCGGGACGATCCTCTTCGCGCCCGAGGAGGAGCTGACCCACAACACGTTCGCCGCGGCGATCGGCTTCCCGATGACGATCGTGCTGCCCATCATCGCGATCCTGTCGATCACGGGCGAGTGGAGCCAGCGCACCGGGCTGACCACGTTCACGCTCGTCCCGCACCGCGGCAAGGTCCTGCTGGCCAAGACCGTCTCGTCGGTGCTCGTGGGGATCGCCGCGATGCTGGTCGCGCTCGTCGTGGGCGTGGTCGGCAACGTGGTCGGTACCGCCGTCACCGGGACCGACCTGGTGTGGGACCTGTCGGTCGCGCAGTTCGGCACCATCGTCGTCGGCAGCCTGCTGTGCCTGCTCACCGGGACGATGCTGGGCCTGGTCATCCGGAACTCGCCCGGTGCCCTGGTCACCTACTTCGTGCTGACCCTGGTCCTCCCCACGGTCTTCGGGATCCTGGCCACCAGCCAGCCGGACTTCGTGGACGTCCGGCCCTGGGTCGACGCCGAGCTCGCCCGGTCGTTCCTCTTCGAGGGCCCTCCGACCGGTGAGCAGTGGGCTCAGGTCGCCGTCACCGCGACGCTGTGGCTGATCCTGCCGACCCTCCTCGGGTTGCGGGCCGCGCTGCGCTCGGAGGTGAAGTAGTCCCCTCCCGCACACGGTGACCCGTCGTGGACTCCACGACGGGTCACCGTGCTGTGCGGCGCGGCCCGACGTGATGCCGGACCTCCCGCGTCGCCGAGCGCATCGCCGGCATCGGCTGCGCGGGCGTGCCGGCGCCGGTCGTCAGGCTCACGGAGCGACCGGACCCACCGGTCACGACCCCTGCCCACGCGCTCGCCCACCGCGTGCGGGAGCGGGCCGCGGATCATCCGATCGCGGCGATGTCGCGTCTCAGCTCGGGCGAGCTAGGCGAGATCCGACTGTGTGCAGCGGTCCAGGGCCTTCACCCACTCGCGGGCGATCATGCGCCTCACGGGAAAGCTGTGGATCAGCGCCAGCAAGACCTTGTCGCGGGTGCGGCTGACCCCGGTGTGGGTCCACTCGGCGTGCACCCGGCTGCCACCGTCGCCCGCCGGGACGACCCGCACCGATCCCGTGCCGGATCCACCCCAGCTGGCCTCCTCCACCGTCATCCGGATCACCGTGGGATCGGCCCAGTCGTAGCGAGAGACCACCCAGAACGGCGAACCGGCGGTGCCCTCACGGGCCACCGCCCACGTGTCCCCGAGTGCGCGCACCTCGTACGCCTTCGGGTCGAGCGTGCGGTTCCAGATCTGCAGGCGACGTTCGGTGAAGTCGGTCAGGGCCTCTCGGACCTGCTCGGGCGAAGCGTGGGTGGTCACCTCGAACCGCATGCGACTCACGCACCCACGAGCCGGACGCCGTGACGCTGCGTCACCGAGAAGATCGTCTCCAGCGACTCCTCGACGGGTCGGTCAGGCGGCACCGAGCCGGCGAAGTCGGCGAAGAACCGTCCGGCACGGTCGCCCGAGGTGATGGCCACGAATCGGGCCGACTCCCCGACGACCTCGAAGCTGCTCGGAGTCCCCGCGGGGAACACCACGACTCCGCCGGGCTCCACCGCGTACGTCGTGTCGCCGACCAGCGCAGTGACCCGGCCCTCGAGCAGGAACAGCACCCCGGTCCATGGCGAGACGTGAGGAGGCGCCATCGGCGCGGCAGGCGCGATCACCTCGAAGACCTCGAAGGCCCCGTTGGTGTCGTGGACTGCGGCCTTCGCGACGTGGTCACCGTCGATCATCGGGTAGCTCTGGCCTGCTCCGGGCGGGACGTGGATGGTGGTCATGGCTCCTCCTCTGGGACTCCCTGGGTGCGAACAGCCTCCTGCTGCGGAGCAGCGCGGGTGCGAGTAGTGGGCTACTCGAGTCCGAGGACGTCCTTGAGCGTGGTCCGGTCGGACACGCCGAGCTTGAGGCCGGCGCGGTACAGGTGTCCCTCGACGGTCCGCACGGATACCGTCAGCCGCTCGGCGATGTCCTTGTTCGGCAGCCCCCTGGCCGCCAGCTCGACGATCTCGCGTTCGCGTGCGGTCAGGGGCAGCGGTCGTACCGCGGTGGCCAGCGCTGGGGTACGAGCGCCGGACCTGGTGGCCAGCTTCGCGGCAACGGCCGAGGCGGAGAGGGCTGACCCCAGTCTCCCGTGGCGACGGTGGACGTCGGCTGCCTGGGCGGCCGCATCTCCGGCGGCGACGAGGTCACCGAGCCGGGTCCAGTCATCGGCGGTGTCGAGAAGCCTCTCGCCGTCCGCGTCGGTCCACGCCCGGGCATGGGCACAGGCGACGGCGGCCCGCGGGCCGAGGTCGGCGAGTGCCGTGAGGCGACGCAGCGCCGACGTCACATCACCGAGCTGGACCGCGGTCTGCCAGGCGAGCACCTCGAAGGCGGGCGCCCCCGACTCTCGGGCGACCTCGGCTGCTGCCACGGCGCGGTTCAGCCCCTCGGTGGTCGAGCCTCCAGCGGCGGCACCCCACGCCAGGGCCAGGAGGTCCTCAGGTGCGAGGAACCGGTACGCCGGATGCTGACCGGTGAGGATGCCGGTGAGCAGAGGCGCGGCACCGGCGGCATCGCCGCCCTGCGCCGAGGCCGTCGCCAGCAGCGTCCGGCACCGGAACCGGAACTCGTGACCCGAGTCCGCCAGTCCGGCCCACGCCTCGCGCAACAGGGCCAGCGCATCGACCACCCGGCCTCCGGCGAGGGCGGCGTGCCCGGCCACGACCAACCCCATCAGCCTGGCTGGGCCAGGCAGGTCGGCCGACGCCGCCCGCATCCTCCGCGCCTGGTCGTCACCGCGGGCAGGCGTGCCGTGGAGGCGGTGCCCGAGCACCTGGAGGTCCGCGAGCCCGAACCCGGGGATCACGGTGGGCACCCGGTCGGCGGTGAGCCCTCCCACGACGGCGGCCTCGTCGAGCAGCTCGGGCCTGCCGGTGAGGGCTGCCGCCGCCGACACCGCGGAGGCAGCCAGGATCCGGGCAAGGTCGTCGGGAAGGTCCTCCTGCAGCAGCCGAGGACCGCGGGCGAGGACGGGCGGGAGGTCGCCGGCCGCCGCCGCCACGGCGAGGGACATCGCGGCGACATGGAGGGGAAGCGCAGCGCTGGCCTCGGCCGCCTCCAGCGTGCGGCGGGCCTCCTCCGGCCGCGCCATCGTCCACAGCAAGTTGCCGGTGCGGTGGAGCTGCGCCATCGCGCGCATCTCGGTGTCCGGAGCGGTCTCGGCGATGTCCCGCAGGATCGCCTCGGCCTCGTCCCCGCGACTGAGCCACGACAGCGCCGCAGCATGCACCAGCCGGGCTACCGGCGCGCCGGTCGTGGCGGCCGCACGGGCCAGCCGTTCAGCCAGTGGCAGGTCGTACAACCGAGTCGCAGCCTCGGCTGCCTGCAGGAACAGTGCGGGCTCGGCAGGCAGGTCGGAGTCCAGGGTGAGCACGGCCCGGGGGATCGGGTCCGACCCCGCTGGCAGGGTCGCGGCCACCTGTCCGCGCAGACGGCGTGCCCGCAGGGCGCCCATCGCGGCCCGGCGGACCTCGCCGTACAACGGGTGCGCCAGCCGGGCCACGAGCCCCTCGGTGCGCACGAGGCCCCGCTCCTCGGCCTCCTCGAGCCCCGAGGGCGTGGCCAACGTGCCCAGCGTCGAGACCGCGACGGGCTCGGCCAGCGCCACCAGGTCCACGACGTCCTTCACCCCCGGGGCAAGACTGCCGATCTCGTGCTCCACGAGGTCCGCCAGCTCCGGCGAGATCTTCGGCTGGCTGGTCCACCGCCAGATGCCGGACGCCGGGGTGAACCGACCCGCCGACACCTCACCGGCCAGCAGGTGGCGCAGGAACAGCGGACTGCCCTGGGTCAACGTCCACAACCTGTGCACGGAGGCGGAGTCGACCGGCCCACCGAGCACGCTGGCGACCAGTCCGCTGGTCGCAGCGCCGTCCAGCGGGCCCAGGTCCAGGCGTGAGAGGTGATCGTCCTTCCAGAGAGCGGTCACGATGTCGGGGACGATCTCCCCGGTCCGGAGGGTCACCAGGACCGGCGCCAGCCGGCGTACGACCGCTCGGTGCAGCACGATCGCTGAGTGCTCGTCCAGCAGGTGCGCGTCGTCGACGGCCAGGACCAGCGGCTGTCTCCCGGCGAGCTGGTCCAGCGCCCGACCGATGGTCTCCGCGGCATCGCCGGCGGGCAGGTCGAGCAAGCCCGCGAACGCACCGAGCGGCATCGGCCGAGCGGCCGTGCTGCCGTGGGCCCAGACGACGGTGACGCCCGTACCCACCAGGGCCAGCGCCTCGCGGGCGAGCCGGGTCTTGCCCACCCCCGCCGGGCCGGCCACGACGACCCCGGCCGCACCTGGCCGGATCGATGCCGCGACCCTGCGCAGCTCCTCGTCGCGGCCGGTGAGCGGCCACGTCCGCTCCATGGCCGTCAGGGTATCCAGCCCGGGCAGAACAGCGCACCTCGCCTTCCCGAGCTCCCCGGCTCCCGGCCCGAGGTCCCGTACGGGGACGGCGGCTCCGGTCTCCTAGGGCCGGGTGGTGAAGCTCCAGGTCCGGGCGGCGAAGGGATTGCCGGCGAGGTCCTCGACCGCTGAGGTCACGGTGGCGGTGTACGTCGTCGCGGCGGCCAGCGGGTCGATCGGGTCGAGGGTCGCGACCCGGGTCACCGGGTCGTAGCTGAAGACGGCGTCCACGGTGACCCCGCCCGGGCCGGTGAGCGTGAAGGAGCTCCCGGAGGCACCGGTCACCGGTTCGCTGAAGCCGGCGGTCACGTTTGCCGTCACCAGCACGGTCGTCGAGTTCGCCGCCGGGCGCACGGAGGCCGTCGGACTCGGCCCGGTCACGAAGGTCCAGGACGTGGTGCTCAGTGCGTTGCCGGCCCTGTCCGTGATCCCCGAGCTCAGCGTCACCGTGTACTCGGTGTCCGGATCCAGGTTCGCCGTGGGGTTGAGCGTCGCGACCCGGGTGGACGCGTTGTAGGTGACCGTCGCCGGCACGGCGACGCCGCCCGCCGGGATCAGCGTGAACGACGCACCACTCACCCCAGTCACTGCCTCGCTGAGCTGCGCAGTCACGTTTACGGTCTGACCGACCGCGGTCGCACCCGCTTCCGGGTTCTTCGGTGTCGCGGTGGGTGCCACCGTGTCCACCCGGAAGGTGTACTGGACCGGTGCGCTCGTGTTGCCTGCCGCGTCGGTGCCGGTCACGGCGAAGGTGTAGGGCCCGCCGTCGTCCAGCGGCCCGAAGGTGGCAGGCGACGTGCACGGGGCGAAGTCAGCGGGTGACCCGGACGCCCGCAGCGAGCAGCTCGTGGTCACCCCCGGCTCCGTGCTGAACGTGAACGTCGGCGTGCTGTCCGGGGTCGTCGCCCCGGGCTTGCCGGTCAACCGCACCTTCGGTGCCGTGGTGTCGACCTTGAAGATCCGAGAGGCCACGGGACCGGTGTTCCCGGCAGGGTCGACCCCCTTCACCGCGAACCGGTAGCGGCCGTCGGGCAGGTCGGTGAACGCCTGCGGTGACGTGCACGGCCCGAAGCTGTCCGCCGCAGCGTTGAGCACCAGCGAGCAGGAGGTGTCGGCGGGCTCGCTGGTCGAGAACGTGAACACCGGCGACACGTCGGTGCTCACGTCGGCCGGAGCCGACTCGATCGTCACGATCGGCCGGATGGAGTCGACCGTCCAGGTGGTCGTCGCCGGCTCTCCGAGGTTGCCGGCGGCGTCGACGGCCCGTACGGAGAACGAGTGTGCTCCCTGCGCCAGGGACGTGTAGGTCTTCGGGCTGGTGCAGGCCGTGAACTCACCGCCGTCGCGGGAGCACCGGAAGGAGACGCCCGGCTCGGTGTCGGAGAAGCTGAACGTGGCGGTGGCGCTCGCAACCAGCCCGTGCGTGCTGGCCGGGTCGATGTCCGGCACGGGCGGCGCGACGGAGTCCTGGGTGTAGACCGCCGACGAGGAGGAGCAGGCGGACGTGTTGCCTGCCGCGTCCGTGGCCCGCGCGAAGAACGCGGTGGTCGAGGCCGGGTCGACGGCCACGCCGAGCCCGGGAAGCGCGAACGTCGCTGCGGTCCCGCTCGCAGCAGTGGGTGCGGCGCAGGTCGACCCGGTGTGGAGGGTGACGGTCGACCCGGACTCCGCCGTGCCCCTGACCGTCGGCGAGCTGCTGGGGCTCGGGCTGCTGGGCTCGGTGCCGCTCACCGTCGGTGCCGCTGGGGCGCTGGTGTCGATCGTCACCGAGAGGGATCCGGGCGACGTGGTCTCGGGGACGCCGGGGGCGTTCTCGGAGGTCGTGACCTCGTGCGGCCCGTCGGCGATCGCGGTGTCCGGACTCAGCGTGTAGCTGCCGTCCGCGGCGACGCCGGTGGTGTCGCGCAGGACCCCGTCCACGAGGAGGTTCACGCTCGTCGCGCTCGACAGGCCGGCACGTCCGCGGAACGTGGGCTGTGCGTTCCTCGTGATGTTGTCGGTGTTCGAGGCGCCGCTGTCCGTGGCGTCGGTCATGTCCGGCACCGAGGGCCCGGACGCGAAGAGTCCCGTGCACGGGTCGGCCGGGCCGCCCACCTCGTCGTGCTCGAAGATCGTGACCTCGACGCCGGCCCCCGGGTTGCGCCCCAGCCACAGCACACGCGACTGGCTGCTGACGGCCCGGTCGGCGTCGCTGAGACCGTCGACGGAGCTGATCCCGCCCAGCCCGGTGAACGTCGCGGTCCACGTGGTCTTGCCCGGGTCGTAGGAGAAGACGCCGTCCTCGTCCCCGGCAGAGGAGGCGCGGAGCGAGCGCCGATCATTGACCACGAACGCCTGGTTTCGTGCGATGAGCCGTGCCTCGAGCTGCTGGATCGGGATCCGGGCGCCGGTGGCCGAGACGGCCGTCCCCTTCATGACCACCGTGTCGGGCGCAGTCTTGGTCGCGGGCTGGGTCACCGTCACGTTGGCGGTGGTCGTCGCGTCGCCGGTGCCGGGGGCGGTCAGGACCCGGATCACGTCGTTGGCCCGGATGTCGGGGGTGAAGCCTTGCCAGCAGCCGCCGCCGGGGTGGTTCACCTCGACGATGCCGTCGAACTCGGGGGTGTCGGGGTCGTCCTGCGGCACCAGGTTGGACGCCGTGCCGACGACGATCCCGTTCCGCACCACCTCCACGGTGGGCCGGTCGCTCGCCGCGTACCCCGACGCGGACACGAAGTCGCGCACCGGGAAGGAGGTGATCGAGTGCGGTACGACCGGTGGGTTGTTGATCCCCACGGCACTCGCCATGGGCTGGGTCACCAGCACCAGCGGCGTGGCGAGCAGGGCCCCGACCACGAGACGGGTACAGACACGGCCAGATCGAAGTACGGTCGACATCTCGAGACGCTCCCCCTCGGACCGGCGGGGCGCCCTCGTGTGGACACCTACGCGGTCGCGTGAGCCCACCATGCGGCACCGCCCCTTGCGGAAACCTTGAGAAACCTTGAGGAGGACCAGACCAGGCGGAGTGCACGCCCCGATACGTACCGCGATTTCATCGACGGCACCTTGTGCCGCGGTGGGCGAGGACCGAGGCTAGGAGGAACCGAGACGCGGCACCGCGTTGGGCGGTTGCCCCGCGGAAAGTGAGGTACCTCCGATGACCGCTCCGAGAAGGAAAGCCGCGATGGGTGCTGTTCTGGCGGCCCTGGTCGCGATGACCCTGCTGCTCCCACCGGCCACCGCCAGCCCCGAGGATCGGGAGATCGTCCTACCGGGAGCCACCGGCACCGAAGGAGTCGCCAGGCTCAACGGATCGACGTTCTTCGCCGGCGACCTGCTGACCGGTGACGTCTTCCGCGGCAGGATCCACCAAGGGACCGCCGCGAAGTTCATCGACGCGCCTGACGGGCGGTTCGCCGCCGGCATGAAGGCAGACAACTCCGACGATCTCCTGTTCGTGGCCGGCGGCCCCACCGGGCAGGGATACGTCTACGACACCCGCACCGGCGCCCCCGTGTCGTCCTACCAGTTCCAGACTCCTCCGACCCCGACGTTCATCAACGACGTCGCACTCACCAAGGACGGCGCCTGGTTCACCGACTCCGCCCAGGCGCTGCTCTACTTCGTGCCGGTGGTCGACGGGGTGCCGGCCAGCAGCTTCACGACCCTGACCCTGAGTGGCCCGGCCGGTGACCTGAGTGGCGACTTCAACAACAACGGCATCCAGGCGGTGATGGGCGGCACGCTGCTCATCGTCGCCCACTCCGGCAACGGCGTCCTCAACCTGGTCGACGCGGCGACGGGTGCCAGCACCACGATCGAGGGCGTCAGCGTCCCGAACGTCGACGGGATCCTGGTCAAGGGCGGCCGCGAGCTGTTCGCGGTGCAGAACGCGAGCAACCAGATCAGCGTCTGGAAGCTGGAGACCGACTTCCTCGCTGGCGAGCAGAGGAAGACCATCACGAGCCCGCTGTTCCAGTTCCCCACGACCGTGGCCCGCTTCGGCGGTCGCCTCGCCGCGGCGAATGCGAAGTTCGACACCGGCTTCCCGCCGACCGCGGCGGAGTACGAGGTCGTCGTCGTCCATCGCTGACCTGCCACGCTCTCGGATGACCTGCTCCGTCGGGGTCGTCAGCCAGGCGACCCCGGCGGTGCACACACGGCCGGGCAGTCCAGCGGGACGAGGGGAGGTGCAGGGTCCGCGCCCCGGCGCCCGCACGAGCCGATGGCGTGGGCCGCGGGCGCCTCGTGGACGAGCGAAAATGCTGTGCTCCGCGGGACGGACGAGGGCGATCGTGTGCATCTCCCGTCGCCGCAGCAGCGCACGACGCGTCAGGTGGCAGACCGCTCCACGCCGTTCGGTGCCCTGCGCCGCTGGTGGCGGCGCAGCACCAGCGGAGCCATCCCGACCAGAGCAGCGAGGGTGAGTGCGACGACGCCGAGCATCGCCGTGCGCCGCGAACCGGCTGCCGAACCGAGCTGCAGTTCGTCGGTGGGGTAGTCGACCAGCTTCGCCGCGGAGCGCGCGGTGGCCGCGCCCGCGGTCTCCGCGAGGTGCTCCAGGGCGCCGTCGAACCCGGGCCGGCCGCTCGGACCGATGACTCCGGGGCGCAGGGTGCTGCCGACGTCCGGTACGTCCCGCTCGGTCAGGGTGAGCAGGGTCAGGCCGTGTGCCGTCCGGACGACGCCGGTCCGGCTGACGGCCAGGGTGCGGGCCGCGGCCGAGACGTGGAAGGTCTCGAAGACGCTCGCGACGTCGATCTCGCCGAGCCCGTCCTCGAGCTCGATCGCGACGGTGGGGCGCAGCCAGGGCAGGAGCGTGTTCAGGACGACCGGCCGGTCGTCGAGACCCAGGGACTGCACGGGGATCTCGGTGGACCCGTCCGGGGACCAGCCCGGGTAGCCCACCCGGGCCCCGACGCGTCGCGCCTCGGCGGTGCCCGTCAGCTCCCCGAGGACCGCCAGCGCACCCGGGATGCCGGAGGTGATCCCGGCCGTCGTGGTGATCGTCCCGTCGCGCACGAACCGTCGCCCTGCGAGCCACGTCGTCCCGGGGTGCTCGGCACGGAGCCGACGCAGCTGCGACCAGTGACTCGTCGCGGTGCGACCCTCCAGGAGGCCAGTGGCCGCGAGCACCCTCGCGCCGGCACAGACTCCCAGCACATGGGCACCGCGCTCGTGCTGACGGACGACCCACTCGCGGAGGGGCCGCTCGGCTTGGCCAGCAGGGTCGGCGACCGCCGGCACGACCACGACGTCCGGCGCCAGCTCCGGTCGGTCGTCGACCTCGGCGAACGTGTGGTCCGGGAGGATGGCGGGCGCGCCGTCCACCCGGGCCGGCACCGCGTCCTCGGCCACGGTGTAGACGGAGAAGCGTGCCGACCGACCGAACGCCTCGAACGGCCCCATGGCATCGGTCGCGACGGTGGAGGAGGAGCCCAGGACGACCGCGACCACGCGGGTGCCGTCCGTCGGCGGGTCCGCGACCCTGGTGGGGGCCCGGAACCCCTCCGAGAACGGGAGCTGGCCCTGGGCGGCGGTGACCCGGGCCCCGGCGAGCCCGATCCCGCCGAGGGTCACGCCGGCCAGCCCGAGCATGGCCGCCGACGTGAGCAGCCTGGACACGGAGCGCTTCATGGCCACGTCCTTCCTCAGTGCAGGTGCATGGCGGACGCGTCGGCCTTGCCAGCCGGCATCCAGGCCGAGGCCAGGGCGGCCAGCGCGACGGCCACGAGGCACGCGGAGAGCGAGCCCCGGCCGTACGCGTCGACCGCGCCGAACGGGTCGGTCAGGCTGCCGGCGGTGGCCGCGACCGTGCCGAGGGCGGCGACGCCGAGCGCGGCACCGATCTCGTGCCCGGTCATCAGGAAGCCCGAGGCCATGCCGGCGTGCCCGGCCGGGATGCCGGTCATCGCCGTGGCCGACACCGCGGCGAAGACCAGGCCTGCTCCGAGACCGGCGACGGCCAGGCCCGGCAGCAGGTCGGCGACGTACGTCGCATCCTCGCCGGCGCGCGAGAGCAGCAGCATCCCGCCGCCCACGACCACGAGCCCGATGGCCGCGATCGCGCGGGCGGGCAGGTGAGTGCTCGCGTGGGGGGCGAGGTGCGTGCCGACGACGAGCGTGGCGGCCAGCGGCAGGAACGCCAGCCCCGCCTCGAGCGCGGAGTACCCCAGCGAGGCCTGCACGAAGTTGGACGTGAGGAACACCAGGGCCATCAGCAGGCCGGTGATGCCGAGCATCACGGTGGTGCTGGACACCAGGGACGAGATCCGCCACGTGTGCGGGTGCACCAGGGGGCGCGCGGACCGACGCTCCACGGCCACGAAGGCGATGCCCAGCGCGGCTGCGACCGCGAGCCCGGTGAGGGTCCGGGTCGACAGCCAGCCGTGGGACTCGGCGCCGGACAGGACGAACATCAGGGTGGCGAGCGCACCCACGCCGGCGACCGCGCCGGGCACGTCGAGCTGCACCGGGCCGGGCTCACGACGCGTGCGGGGCAGCAGGTGGGCGGCCGCCACCAGCGTGAGGACCCCCACGGGGACGTTGACCCAGAAGATGGCCTCCCAGCTGGCCCACGTCGTGAGCATCCCGCCGACGGTGACGCCGGCCGCGATGCCGAGACCGCCGACGGCACCCCACAGGGCGAGACCGCGGGCGCGCTGCGCACCGGCGTACGTCGTCATGATGATCGCGAGGGCGGCGGGGGTCATCAGCGCCGCTGCGGCACCCTGGGCTGCACGCCCGGCGATCAGCACCTCGGCGCTGCCGGCGAGCGCGTTGACCGCCGAGGCGACCGTGAACAGCGTCATCCCGACGAGGAACACCCGGGTGCGTGGGAAGAGGTCGGCGACCCGCCCGCCGAGCAGGAGACAGCCGCCGGAGAGCAGCAGGTAGGCGGTGACGATCCACTGGAGATCGCTGCTGCCGAGGTGGAGGTCGCGGGCGATCGACGGCATGGCCGTGTTCACCACGGAGATGTCGACGACCACGAGGACCTGGGCGACGAGCGCGATGGCCATCGCGGTCCAGGGACGCCGGGCCTCGTCGGTCGGTGGGTGTGTGGCGCGGGGGTCGTGCATGCTGTGCATCGGAGCTCCTCTGTGGTGGTGGTGGATGGGCGGGGACTAGTCGGTGAAGGGCGCGAGCCTGATGGCGGTCGCGAAGGCGCCGTAGTGGTTCAGGAAGCGGACGCGTCCCTGCGGGACGCGGGCAGCCTCACGGCGGAACGCCTCGGCGAAGACCTGCTTGAAGGACTCCCGCGGGTGCTCGCCGAGCGCTTCGGCGAGCACGTCGTCGGGCAGCTCCCACGAGCGCAGACCGATGACGTCGACGGCAGCGCCGGCCGACAACAGCTCAGCGACGGGACCGTGCTCCGGTCCGACGCCGGGACTGTGGTGCAGGGTGATGGCGTCGAGCAGCGTGGTCGTGGCCGCGGCTGAGAGGCCGACCTGCTCGGCCACCTCACGGGCCACGCGGGAGCTGGCGAGCGTGAAGTCGGCGTCTCCCGACGACGACACCAGGCCCGTGTCGTGGAGCATGGCCGCGGCGTAGAGGAGCTCCTCGTCCACGGCCGCACCGGTCAGCAGACCCAGCGCCCGGCCGAAGCGGAAGGTCCGCCGGCTGTGGTTCAGCAGCGCCGGAGCCAGCATCCGCTCGGCCGCCTCGTCTGCGCGGCGCGTGAGCAGGGACCGGGGCGGGGCGAGCCGTTCCGGTGCGACGAAGGCGTGACGGCCCGGGTGCAGGCGCAGGGCCATCCGGGTGCGTCCGACCAGGTTGCGCACGTGGGCTGCGGCCAGCGGGCCGAGGAGACCGCGCTGCTCGGCGGGGGTGAGCCAACCCCGGGTCTCCCGTACCCAGGCCGCGGTGCCGACCGGTGCGGTGCTCACGGTCCGAACGGGGACGACCACGTCGGGGGTGGGCGTCGTCGGGCGGGAGGGTGACGGTGACATGACGGCTCCTTCCTGGCTTGTGGTGTGTGTGTCCACGGTCGTCCGGCCGGGCCCCGGTCGCGCCGGCACAATGGCCGGGATCGATCCCGGTGCTGGTCACCGGAGCGTGACCGGGTGTCCCGTCCGCACGGTGGTGACGACGGCGAGGACGCCCTGCGAGGCACGTCCTGCCGCGGCCTGGTCCTCGACCACGTCCGCATGGGTGGCGTCGGGCAGGGTCAGGTGCACCACGTCGGTCGAGAGCCGAGCCAGGGCGTCCTGGAGCGGCAGCCACCCCTCCTGGGCGCCCTCGACCGCCGTGACCACGGCCAGGGGGGTGTCCCCGAGGTCGTCGGCTCGTGCGGCGAGGTCGAGCCGGGCGGGCAGCACGGCGATCTCGTCGCGCAGGGAGCGGTAGTGCCCAGCGGAGCCCTCGCCTCCGGCCAGCCGCATGACGCCGAAACGAGCGAGGGTCGGCATCAGGGCCTCGACCCTGCGGGAGACCGCGTAGAACGTGGGGTACGCCGGCAGGTCGGTCATCGCCTGCGCGGGCTGGCCGTCCAGCAGCGCCACGCCCGCCACCTCGTCGGGATGGGCGGCGGCGAACATGCGGACGTACACGGCGCCCGACGAGTGCCCGGCAAGGACGTAGGGCGCTGGCACGCCGGCGGCCTCGAGCAGTGCGTGGAGGTCGGTCGTCACGTCGTCGGGGCGAGGCGTCCCGGGGGCGGGCTCGCTGCGGCCGTAGCCGGCGCGGTCGTAGACGCACACCCGGGTCCGGCGCGCGACCGCCGGGGCGATCCAGCGGCTCATCGAGTCCGAGTACGCGCCCATCCCGGCTTCGAGCACCACGGTCGGCTCGCCGGTGCCGTGGCACTCCAGGTAGAGGCGGTGGTCGCCCACGTCGTACAGCGCCCCGTCACCAGCGGGCTGGTCGCCGTCGCGCGTGTCCTGGATCACTGCATGGAGTCCGCCGGACGCGACGAGCAGCTGGACCACCAGCACGGGGTAGACCACCAGGGGACGGGTCCAGGACCGCAGGGAGGACCGCACCCGGGTCCACGTCCACACCGTCAGCACGGCGACGACGGGCGGCCACACCCAGGCGACCGCGGTGAGGACCGCGTCCGACGGGCGCACGAGCAGGAAGGCGAGGCCGGACCCGCCCAGCACGACCGCGGGCACGGTGGCCCAGACCTGGGGCTGCGCGGTACGACGCACGCTGAGGACCCGCAGCATCCCCCAGCCCGTCGCGAAGGAGACCAGGCCGAGGCCGGTGACGACGGGCTCGGAGGAGCCGCCCGCCACGAGCAACGTCGAGACCACCGCGAGGAGAACACCCAGGAAGGTGCTCCCGACCACGACGCGACCGATCCGACCGCGGGTCGTGGGGATCTCGGTCGGGGCGGCGCCGAGCCCGGTCGGGGGGTGCAGCTGGGTGGTCATGGCTTCTCCTCGTGGTGGGTGCACGGGCGGATGCGCTCGTGCACCCACACTCGACGTCCGGGCCGCCCGTCGCGCCGGTCAAATGACCGGGGTCCCGGCCCCCTCGGGAGTAGTGGGTGGGTTCGGAAGGCGGGGACCGCAGGCGCGGCCTACCGTGGTCCCGTGCTGCACGGCCGGGAGGAGGAGCGGACCCGGCTCGCCGACGCCTGGGACCGTACGCGTGCCGGGCAGGCGACCAGCGTCCTGCTGCGGGGCGACGCCGGTGTCGGCAAGTCCGCCCTGCTCGACGACCTGGCCGAGCTGGCCGGGGACGCGCGGGTGCTGCGGACCGTGGGGCTGCGCGCGGAGACCGCGCTCGCGTTCGCCGGGCTCCACCGCCTGCTGCATCCGGTCCTGGACCTGGTGCCCCACCTGCCCGGTCCCCAGCAGCGCGCCCTTCGCGGGGCCTTCGGCGAGGTGGACGGCGACCGGCTCGACCCCTTCCTCGTCTCGCTGGCGACCTTGACGCTGGTGACGGAGCTCGCGGAGGAGGGTCCCGTCCTCTGCCTCGTGGACGACCTGCAGTGGCTCGACGCGTCGTCTGCCGACGTGGTGCTGTTCGTCGCGCGTCGCCTGCTGGCCGACCCGGTCGCGACCGTGCTGGCCGCCCGCGACGAGCCCGGGTTCGAGCCGCCGCTGGACGTGCCGGAGCTCGTGGTCGGCGGTATCTCCACGGACGCGGTGCGGTCGATCCTGCGGGAGCGCACCGGGCAGGAGCCCTCGGAGCACCTGGTCGAGGTCGTCACCAGTCGCACGGGGGGCAACCCCCTCGCCGTCGTGGAGCTCCCGGCACAGCTCAGCCCGGCGCACCTCGACGGCACGGCGGTGCTGCCTCCCGACCTGCCGCTCTCCGCCCGGGTCGAGCGGGCCTTCCTGGAGCGGTGCCGTCGCCTGAGTCCCGACGGCCAGACCCTGCTGCTGCTCGCGGCAGCCGACGACGCGGTGCCGATCTCGGTGTTGCAGTCCGCCGCGGAGAGGCTCGGCGTCCCGGCGACGGCCTGGACGGGAGCGGAGTCCGCCGGCCTGCTCCTCGCCGAGGGTGAGGTGGTCCGGGTGCAGCACCCCCTGGTGAGGTCTGCGGTCTACCAGGCGGCGACCGCGCTCGAGCGCCGCACCGCCCACGCGGCGCTGGCCGACGCCCTGCTGCAGGCCCGGGACGAAGACCGCCACGCCTGGCACCGGGGTCTGGCGGCGTTGGCGCCGGACGAGGACGTCGCCCGGCTCCTGGAGGAGGTGGCCGGTCGGGCCGAGCGACGGGGAGGGCACGAGGCGGCCTCGTCGGCGTACGAGCGATCCGCTCGGCTGAGCGCGCAGGACGAGTCGACGGCGCTGAGGCTCCTCGCCGCTGCGCGCAACGCCTACACCGCCGGTCGGCTCGACAACGCCGGCTCGCTGCTCCGGGAGTCCCGGGCCGTGGCGGACGACCCGCTGCTCCGTGCCGACATCGACCGACTGCGGTGCCGGATCGAGGTCGCCGTGGGCTCGGCGTTGGACGCCCACCGGATCTTCGTGGCGGCCGCCCGCACCGTCGCTGTCGCGGACCCGGCCCGCGCGCTGGAGATGGCAGCGATGGCGGCGGTCCTGCAGGTCCACGCTGCCGACAGCGGCAGCAGGCTGCCGCCGGGGCTGGTCCCCGTCGAGCCGGCACCCACCGACAGTGTGCGGGTCCAGTGCCTCAAGCGGATCCTCGCGGGCAGCGACCTCGACTCCGCGGGCGACTGGGGCGCTGCCCTGGGCGAGCTGCGCGCGGCTCTGCCCGTGGTCATGAGGATCGAGGACCGGGACGTGTGGGCCAACCTGGCCAACCTGGCCCTCCACCTGGGGGAGGCCACGGCCCACCGCACCCTCTTCACGGCGATGCTCTCCGCCGCTCGCGCGGACGGCTCGGTGATGGAGGTGCTCTACGCGCTCAACCGGCTGTGCCTCAGCCAGTTCGCCACCGGTCAGTGGTCGGCGGCGCTCCGGTCCGTCGAGGAGTCGGAGTCGCTCGCGCGCAGCGTCGGGCAGCCCGCCCAGACGGCGATCCCCGTGGCAGTGCGGGCCCTGGTCGCCGCCCACGCGGGGGACGACGACCTCGAGTCACTGCTCGAGGTCGGCGCGGCGACCCTGCAGCGACACCGGCTGGGAGTGATGGACGGCCCCGTGTCGGACCTGCTCCGCTGGGCGCGAGGGGTGCGCGCGGCAGGCGCAGGCGACCCGACCGACGCGCTGCACCACCTCAAGCAGATGCAGGTACCGGTGCTCTGCCGGCTCGCGGCCATCCAGCGCATCGGTGCAGCCGTGGCCGCGGGCGACCTCGTACGGGCGCGGGAGTGGACCGACGAGGTCTCGGCCTACGCCCAGGCGACGGGCTCGGCCTGGGGCCGTGCGGTGTCCGCCCACGGCATGGCCCTGAGGAGCGACGACCCGGAGCCGCTGTTCGAGCGGGCCCTGGCGGCGTACGACGAGGGGGACCGCCCCTACGGCCAGGCATGTGCCTCGCTGGCGCTGGGCGAGCACCTGCGCCGAAGCGGTCGCCGGGTCGACGCCCGGCGGCACCTGCGGGGCGCCCTCGAGGGGTTCCACGACCTCGGTGCGGCGCCGCTCGCCGACCGTGCGGCCCGCGAGCTCCGGGCGTCGGGGGAGACCGCACGCCGGCGGAACCCGGCAACGCTGACCGACCTGACGCCGACCGAGATGTCGATCGCCCGCCTGGTCAGCCGCGGGATGTCGAACAAGGAGGTCGCAGAGCAGTGCTGGGTCTCCCCGCGCACCGTCGCCTTCCACCTGCGCAACGTGTTCGCCAAGACCGGGTTGACCTCCCGCGCCCAGCTGTCCCAGCTGGACCTGGACGCGCAGGACGCGCCCTGAGGGGTCAGTCGCGCCCGCTGAGCGAGATCTGGGACGCCCTGTGGGTGCGGTCGTGCGTGCACCCCCCGGTCACCGGAGAGAACAGGAGGGCGCACTTGCCCGGACCTGGTGGTGGTTACTTGATGACGCTGACGAAGGCGTCGTAGTCCTGGTCGCGGAGGTCGGGCTGGAACGGCCTGACCGTGGGGAAGTCGACGGAGAGGGTGCGGCCGGCGAGATGGGCGCTGCCGTGGCCATCGGCCGCGATGCCGGTGGCCCGGTCGGCGTCGCTTCCGCCGAGGAAGGTGCTCCACCGTGGGGTGCCGGTGCGCCGCAGCTTGAGGGCGAACCCATCGATGTAGCCGCCGAACTCTGGTTGGGCGGCGTCGTCGGTGGTGGCGAAGTCCGTGGAGTCGGTGCGGCCGGCGACCAGGGCGCGGCCCCCGTCGGTGACGGCCACGCTGAGCCCCTGGTCCTCGGCCCGTCCGCCGAGGTAGGTGCTGTAGACCAGTCGCTGGCCGTCGGCGGCGAACTTGGTCACGAACGCGTCGTCGCAGAGCTCCTGGGGCTGTTCGCTGGTGCAGGCGCGGTTGTTCAGCGTCGGCTGGGTGGCGTTGCGCACGGGGAAGTCACTGGACTGGGTAGCGCCGGTCACGTGTGCCCGGCCCCGTCGGTTGACGGCCACTCCGAAGGCGTCGTCGTGCTCCCGGCCGCCCAGGTAGGTGCTGAAGGCGGCGCTGGTCCCGCCGGGGTCGAGCTTGGTGAGGAAGGCCTGCCGGCACGGCTCTCCGGGTGGTGGCCCGCAGGCCGTGCCACGCATGGTGGACTGGAAGGCGCGCACCGTGGGGAAGTCGGTCGACTGGGTGCTGCCCGCCACGTAGGCGCTGCCATCGGCATCCACGTCGATGCCGCGTGCCAGGTCGGAGGCCGCGCCGCCGAGGTAGGTGCTGTACACGAGGCGGTCGCCCGTCGAGGCGATCTTGGCGACGAAGGCGTCATAGGGGCAGGGCAGGTCGCCCTCGCAGGGCGGGCTCTGGAACGTCGACTGGAAGGCCTGCCGCACCGGCAGGTCGGGGGAGTCGGTCAGGCCGGCGACGTACACCGCCCCTGCGCCGTCGACGGCCACGGAGACGGCCTCCTCGTTCAGGGTGCCCCCGTAGAGGGTGGACCAGAGGATGCGTCCGGTGGGGCCGAGCTTGACCACGAACGCGTCATGGCACGGGACGCCGGTGCAGGCCCGGCCGTTGAGCTGGTCCTGCAGACCGCCGCTGGTGGGGAAGTCCGGGGACCCGGTCCGTCCGACGACGTAGGTGTTTCCGGCTTCGTCCACGGTCACGGCGGTGGCCGAGTCCATGTCCACGCCGCCGAGATGGGTGCTCCACACGATCCGGCCGGCCTCGGCGTCGACCTTGGTGACGAAGGCGTCCACGATCGCGTCGTGGCGGCGGCTGGCTGCCCCGACGGTGGGGAAGTCGGTCGACAGCGTGAACCCGGTGACGTAGGTGTTGCCGGCGCTGTCGGTGGCGACACCGGTCGCCTCGTCCCACTCCTGGCCGCCGAGGTAGCTGCTGAACACGAGCTCGCCCGAGTCACCGGCGATGTCGACGGCGGGCGCAGCCCGGGCGACGGCCGAGCTCTGTCGCGGCGCTGCCGACCCACCGGTCGACGGGGACTCGTCTGAGGGGCTGCTGTCGGCCAGGCTGACCGAGACGTACGCCGCGGCGGACAGTGCGGTGACGGCGAGGACGATGGTGCGGAGTGGAGACTTCATGGGGGTTCTCCCTCTGGGGAGGGCCCAGCGTGCGCAGGGGAGCGGGCCGGGCCTGCAGGTGGTGTTAGACGACGCGGACGCCGGTGCGCTCGACGCCGTTCTGTGCCATGCCCTGGATGTTCCAGATCGGGCGGAGGGGCTGCACGTTGCCGGTCACGTCGGTGGCCCGACACGACAGGATGTGCTCGCCGCGGGTGGCCTCCCAGGTGAACCGCCACGGCGTCCAGGCGAACTCGGAGACCGGTGGCTCCAGGACCGCCCGCTGCCAGGTGCGCCGGTCGTCGGTGCTGACCTCGACCTTGCGGATCGCCCCCCAGCCGGACCATGCCATGCCGCGCAGCTCCACTGCGCCGGCCTCGACGAAGCGATGGCGGCTGATCAGGTCGGGATAGCCCGGCGGCTTCATGGCGGCGCGCACGGACTTCTTCTGGATCGGTCGGCCGGCGTCGGCGGCGCTGAAGGTCATCCGGTACACGAGCTTCTGCTGCACGCCCTGGAACGGGTGGTCGATGACCGTGATCGCCTTCAGCCACTTCACGCTGGCCATGCCGTACCAGGTGGGCACGACGAGCCGCAGCGGGAAACCGTGCGCCGGCGCCAGCGGCTGGCCGTTCGCCTCCCAGGCGAGGATGACGCCGTCCAGCATGGCCTCGTCGATCGGCAGGGCGCGCTCGAAGTGGTGGTGCACGCCCAGGTCGATGCCGTGGTCGTGGCCGGTGAACACCACCTCGGCGGCGTCATCGAGGAGACCAGCCTCCTCGAGGATGGGCCCCAGCGGCGTCCCGACGTACTCGAAGACTCCGATGGCCTCCTGGAACCACGGCACGTAGATGGACCGTGGGTGGGTGAAGGACCGGCCGTTGCCGGCACACTCCATGATCGAGGGCTGGGTCACCTGCGGTCGCGACTTCAGGTCGGCCAGGCTCAAGGTCAGCGGCCGTTCCACCCGGCCGCCCAGGCTCACGGTGTAACCCTCGTCCTCGAGGGTCGGCACGTCGAAGTGGACCAGCTGGAAGTGCGAGGCGACCGGCGTGATCGGCCGGTCGAGGAACTCCAGGTGAAAGCCGTGGTTGCGGAAGGCCAGCCGGGTCTCCTCGTAGCTGAACAAGCCCGAGGATGGCGGTGGTCGATCGGGGGTCGGGAGCGCCGGTTCGTGCCCCGCCCACGCACCAGCGGTTCCGCCGGCCGTGGCGAGGCCCGTTCCCACGGCACCCATCCGCAGCATGGAGCGGCGATCCAACCGATGGCGGACGACACCGCGTGAGGGAGAAGGGTCAGGGGACTCCGGGATGAAAGCGCGACACGGGGCATCACCTCGCACTGGGGGGACTGCTCGAGGCTCCCAACGTAACTCCGCCGAACC
Organism: uncultured Actinomycetota bacterium; assembly: GCA_963723945.1. Lineage (GTDB taxonomy): Bacteria > Actinomycetota > Actinomycetes > Propionibacteriales > Nocardioidaceae > Nocardioides. The sequence continues at coordinate 94,280 of CAVRSW010000031.1, read as the reverse complement.
GCCCTGCCTACCCGCACGTGGCGCGGGAATCCGCAGACCTTGGCACCTGGGACGACGCATTCGGTGGGGGGAAGGCGGCGGCGCCGATCGATGAGCGACCCCTCGGCGGTGCTGGCGCTCACCCGGACGGAACCGAACCGCCGGGTCAGGGCAGGTGTCGCACGGACCCGGCGACCCGTCCGTCGGCAGCATCGATCGGCACCGCCACACAGCGTCCACCAACACGCCGCGGGCTCAGGGCGCGACCGGACCCACGGATCCCGACCTGCCCACCGCGCTCGTCCACCCGCGAGCGGTGGCGATCACGTGGACCCGGATCCGGGTGCCGGCGAGGTCCGGGGTGAGGAGCAGACGGCGGCTGCCCGCACCGGCGATCCGGTCGGCGCCGGCGTACCACCGGTAGCCGAAGCCGAGGCCGGAGGTGGGCAGCCAGGTCCCGGGCTGCGCGGTGAGGGTGCGACCGACCGCCGGCGTGCCCGTGAGGGTCGGCGCGGAGGTCGAGGTGATCGCCGGTACGCCCGTGACGAGATCGGCGGGCAGCGACGAGGTCAGGCCCTGGGTCACGGCGACCGGGTCGGCCTCCCCGGCGCGCGCGCTGGTCTGGGTCGGCGAGTCTGCGTCGTGGAACATCGCGGTGGGGGTTCCGCTGCAGCGTTGTCCGACCAGGACGAGGTAGGGCGCCGTGCTCAGACCGCCGATCGCGAACTCGCCGTTCGCGCCGGTCACCGCCACCCGGGTCGCGAGCGAACCGTCGGCGGACTGTGCTCGGACGGCGCATCCGGCTACGGCGGCACCGGTGTCGTCGACCAGCCGTCCGGTGATGACCCCTCCGGGATCGAGCGTGGCGGCGACGCCCGACACGATGCCGCCGTCGACGACGATCGGGGTCGCGCCGGCGATACCGAGCCCCTCGGTCCGGTTGCGCCACCACTCGGCGGCCAGCGACGACGACGCCGTCTCCCGGTGGAAGCCGACGTAGTAGGTGCCGGACGGCAGCTCGCCCAAGCGGTACGCCCCGGCGGCATCCGTGGTCCGGCTCACCGCGAGCCGCCCTGAAGCGGTGAAGAGGTCGACCCGGACCGGCCTCGTCGCACCGTTCACGCGGCCCCGGATCTCGCCGGCACGGCCCGTGACGACGTCGATGCCCGTCGTCGTCTCCCCGGACACCACGTCGAACGGGATACCGCCCTGGGGCGTCGGACTGTCTCCACGGCAGGTCCGGGGGAAGGCTGGCACGAACTCGGGGTCCATGTGCTCGACGCAGACGACGTAGGTGCCGGTCGGTAGCGATCCGATCTCGTAGGTCCACGCGGTGCCGGTGCCACTCGGCGTCGCATCACCGGTCGACTCGGCTTCCCAGGTGTCGCCGACCAGGCGCCAGGCGGTGACGCTCGGCTGGCCCTCGGCACCGAGGTACATCTCGGGCAGGGTGCCGGTGACGAAGCCGGCCGGGCCCGGCGCGAGGTCGACGCCGGCGCGGGACTGACCGGGTGCGAGCACGATGTCGGTGGCATGGGCGGGCTGCGCGCCCTGCCTCCAGCAGGTGCGGACGACGTCGTACCCGGCGGCGCACACCCGGTAGGTCCCGGCGTCGAGCCCGGTGATCCGGTAGCTGCCGTCCGTGGCGACCGCGACCCCCGCGGTGATCGGCACCCAGTGCTGGCCGTTCCACCCGTACGGGGTCACGTAGACGCCCTGGGTCGACGCAGGCGGCCGGGTGACGGTGCCGGCGATGTTCGCCCGGCGGGCGAGCCGGAAGGTGAGCGCGGACGTACTGCCGGGAGGCACCGTGAGGTCGTGCGCCTCGCCGAGCGTCGCCACGTCGTCCCAGCACTCCGGGAGGAACTCGCGTGGCACGTCGAGCAGGCAGATCCGGTAGCGACCGGGGTTGAGGTCGGGCACCACGAACGCGCCGTTGGACGTGCTCTGGGTGCCGCTGCCCTGCCAGGCCCAGGTCCCGTCCGGCATCCGGCGGTAGGGCGCGACGTAGGCCGACACACCGGCCCCGCCCGGCCCGAGGATCCGGCCGCGCAGGCGGGACTCCTGGGGAAGCGACGGGGTGATCGTCGTCGTACCGCCCTCGGTGACGACGATGTCGGTCGCGTCGAACACCTCGGAGGATCCCTCCCAGCAGCCCTGCCCGACCTCTTCGGCGGTCTCGTACGTGAGCGCGGTGAAGCACGCCCGGTAGGTGCCGGCGGGCAGGGTGATCGCGAAGTCGCCCACGGGGAGCGCGGTGTCCCACGAGGTGATCGTGCGAGGGGGGATCGCGTGCTTCCAGGTCTCGGGTCCGTCGGCCTGGTAGATGTCGACCTGGAAGTACTCGAACCGGCTCCCGTCCGGGCCGGTGAGCGTCCCGCTCAGGGTGCCGCCGACCGCATGTGCGGGGGCAGCGGCGAGGAGGGAGACGAGGATCGCCAGCACGAGGGCGACGCCCGAGATCGACGCCCGGGCGGCCAGGTGGCGGCGGGGCATTGCGACAGCGTACGCCGCAACCTCGCCGGGGGGACCTGGATCATCGAGGCCCAACCTTTCTGCAGGGTCTCCCGACCACACTGGACCTCGACACCGCAACTGAGGGGCCGGCGACATGACCGGGACGACGATGACGCGTCGGGTGGTCCTCGTGGGCGCGGGCGGCAGCGCGGCCGCCCTTGCCGTCACCGGGGGCATGATGCTCGCGGGTGGGCCGGAGCCCCGGAGGACGCTGCGCACGTCGTTCGGCGCGGTCGCCCTGCTGGGGTCCTCCCGCGTCGCGCTCACACCCCCGTCCGGGTCGGCGCACCATCACGCCGCCACAGCCGGGGCGCACGAGGCGTCCGACACGCCAGTGCCGAGCGCCGTGCACGGTGCGTGGACCAACGCCGTCGCGGTCGACGTCGCAGTCCGCAACGCCGTGGCCCGCCCGATGCTGCTGGCCCCCGGGCAGTTCCGGATGCGCGTGGACAGCGACGGCTCGACGGTGAGCCTGTACAGCGCGAACCGCGACACCGGACCCGTGGGGCGGGGCTGGACGACGATACGGATCACCTTCCTCGCGCCCGCGCCGGACCGCGCGGTCTCGCTCGAGTTCACCGACCCGGGCTCCCCGGCGCCGCTGCTGCTGGGCCGGGTCGGACGGGCCTTCGGATTCGGAGCAGCGTCGTGACCGAGCACACCAGGCGCGAGCTCCTGCACGGCATGGGCGGCGCCGCCGTCGCGGGAGCCGGGGCAGTGGTGGCCCACGGGGTCGTCGCACCGAGCGCCCAGGCGGCGCAGCCCGCGCAGGCGGCGAAGGCCGGGCCGGCTGCCCACGCGTCCGTCGCTGCGGGCGACGGTGTCCTCGACCTCTACGTCAACGAGGGCCTCGTCCCGATGGTCGACGACAGCCTCGTCTACATGCGCGGGTTCGGCGGGGTGCCGAGCGACCTCGCGACGCCGAGCCCGAGCCTGCGGATCAGCCCCCGGCTGTTCCTGGCGGACGGCCGGCTGCTGAGCAGCCGCGCCTACCCGCTCGACGCCGAGCAGCCCGAGGAGGGGCGGCCGGACCCGCTCGCCCCGCACCCCGACCTGCCCGGCGAGTACCTGATCCGGCGGGCACACTGGGCGAGCTTCTTCCCGGACCGGACCATCATTGCCGAGCCCGGCAGCACCGTGCGCCTGCGGGTGCACAACCGGCTCGCTGCACCCCACGAGCTGCGCGTGGACGGGGTCGCGAGCACGGGTCCGATCGCCCCGGGAGCGACCGCGTCGCTGACGTTCCCGGCTCCCGCCCCGGGCACGTACGTCTACCACGACCCCGGCGGCGGGTCGGTCGAGCGGATCCTCGGGCTGCACGGCGTCCTCGTGGTCGTGGCGAGCGAGCCGTGGCGGCTGGGGGACGGGCTCGCGGAGTTCGAGCGGCAGTGGGTGTGGCTCTGCCAGGACGTCGACCCGGTCTGGGGAGCCCGGGCCCGCGCCGGCGAGGTGATCGACCCGGTGCGGACGCCGCCGGTGCCGCGCTACTTCATGCTCAACGACCGCAGCGGGTTCCGCTCCCTGGGGTTGTCCCGCGACGCGACGGCCACGCGGGAGACCCACGAGGACACGCTGCCGTCCGGCTCGGCGCGGGAGGTCGACGTCCGCAACTTCGACCCGGTCGCAGCAGGCAGCACGCTCGGCACCGGCCAGATGATCCGGATGGTCAACCTGGGCGCGGTGATCCACCAGATGCACTTCCACGGGAACCATGTGTGGACGCTGCGCCGCAACGGCGTGGACTTCCCGCGGTCGCGGAGGCCGGGTGGACCCGGAGGGGCACGTGCTCCTCCAGCAGTGGGAGGACGTCGTCGAGCTCGACCCGCAGGACCGCAAGGAGGTCGTGCTGCCGATCCGCCGTCCCCCCGAGACCCTCGACCGCGTCTGGAACGCGCGAGACGAGGACTGGGAGTACCCCATGCACTGCCACTCCGAGCCGTCGCAGACCGCGGCCGGCGGCCTGTACCCCGGCGGCCTGGTCGCCGGCTGGTTCCTGGCCGCACCGGGCCCCCGCCAGCACGAGGAGCACGAGACGTTCCCGAGCCAGGCGGCGTTCGCGGCGGACCAGCCCCACGCGGGCAGTCCGGTGACGGAGTTCCGCGAGACGCCGAGCAAGACCTTCCTGCGCAAGTTCTACAACCGGCGGCTGCGCTTCCCGGACGGCCGGGAGCACGAGATGTGGAGCTTCGAGGACGAGACCTCGGGACGCAGGTTCCCCGCCCCGCTGATCAGGATCACCGAGGGCGACGTGGTCCACGTCCGGCTCGAACCCTCCAAGCGGGTGCACACGATCCACCACCACGGGATGGAGCCGGACCCGCGCAACGACGGCGTCGGCCACACGTCTTTCGAGGTGACGGGCTCCTACACCTACCAGTGGAAGCCCGAGACCGGGGAGCCCGGGAACCCCAACCGGGGAGCCGCCGGGACGTACTTCTACCACTGCCACGTCAACACGGTCCTCCACGTGCAGATGGGGATGGCAGGAGCTCTCGTCGTCGACCCGGTCGTGCACCCCGACTTCCCCGTCCCGGCGGGGGCACGGCGGTCGTTCGTCGACGGGCCGCTGTACGACGTGGAGACCGAGGCCCTGATCGCGCCGTACGCCCTGGACCCGCGCTGGCACAGGCTGGACCACGCCGCGGGACTGTCGGGCGAGGACGTCGGGCTCAACCGTTTCGAGCCGAGGTTCTTCTACCTCCTCGGCGGCCGGCTCTCGGGTGCCCGGCCCACCGCCGACGTCAGCTCTCCGACCCAGCTGACGATCAACACCGCGGCCGCCGGCTACCCCACCCTGCTGCGGATGCTGAACCTCAACTACTTCCCGAGCCGGGCGGTGTTCTCCGACAGTGCCGGGCGCCGGGTCCGCATGGCCGAGCTCATCGCCCACGACGGACGCGCGTTCCGCGACACCTCCCGCGCGTCGGACCGCAGCCCCTCGACCCACGACACCGCCGACCGGTTGCTCACCGACGCGATCGCCTTCGGGTCCGCGGAGCGGTACGACGTGCTGCTGCACCCGCCGACGACGGGCACGTTCTTCGTGAGGATCCGCTTCCAGCACTGGGCCACCCAGCAGATCCTCGCCACCCGGACCGTCGTCCTCAACGCCCGCTGAGGCGGCTGGGCCGACGGCGCCTGAACGAGCGCGGCTGAGCGTGCTGCTGGACACGAGTTGTCCGAGCGCATCGTCGCGAGCCCCGCCACCTGACGGGCGGAGCGACGCCCGAGCGAGTCCCTGGCCGTCCTGGGTGGCCGCTGCCCACGCATGCCCTCGCCGGCGTGCGTCCGCGACCGACGCCGCGTGTGAACGCTGACCCGTGCCCTCGAGTCAGGCATGGCTGCGTCACCGTCGGCCGGCCCTCCGCCGAGGGCGCGGTGCTCTGCACTCAGTCGTCGGCCTGCTGGGCTTCCCTGGCTGCTGCCTTGATGTCGTCCGCCTCGACCTTGTCGATGGCGGACTCGACGATGGCGTCGGCCCGCTCGAGCGCCCTCCGGATCCTGACAGCACCCGGGTCGGAAACCAGGGCGAGCAGGCCGGAGTGCCCGGGTGGGATGGCGTGCTCGAGCCGCTGCTCGAGCTCGCCGTGGTGGTGGCGCTGACGCAGCTTCCCGGCGAGGGCGCCGGCGCTGCCGACGACCGCGGCGCTGCCCAGGATCGACGGTGGAAATATGACGCCGAGCGCGATGCCGCCGACCACGCCCCACCTGAGCCCAGACCTCGTGCTGTGGTCCGTCGCCTTCTGGACTTCCAGCTTGCCCTCCGCAGAGCGGTTGACGACGATGACGCCCTCGATCTCGACGGTGCGGCCGTCCTCGACCGACTTGAGGGCCTCGTACGCCTCCCAGGCCGTGCCACTGTCGCTGAAGTCGGCGACGAGCAGTGTGTAGGCGCCGTCAGACACGGCGGCCGCGCTCACCTCGCGGTCGGGGGTGTTGGTCTCGTCTGCCATGACAGGAGCTCCTTGCTGATGGGGTTGCCCACTGTCGAACGACCGGACCTTGCCGTCCTCACCCGGTGCGGGTGGATCCGCCCGCACCACACGCCGAGTGCGACTGAGGCGTCACCGGGCGGACTCAGAGTCTTCCGCCGAGTGCCCTGGCCCTTCAGACTGTCGAAGTCGCTCTGGTCGATGGCGTGGGGACCTGCGGACCGATGCCCCGACGCTCATCACCGCTGCGGAGGCCGCCGAGATCCTCGGTGTGTCGAGTGCCGACGATCCTCCCTCGGAGGGCATCCTCGCCTGCACCCACGCAGGTCAGCCGTGCCCACGATCACGAGGAGCCCGCAGAATGTGGAGCACACCCCTCCCCCCGGGGCCGAACCGAGTGCCTTCGCGCCGCCCACGGCTGGCGATCGGTACCGGCGGAAGTGTGGAAGGAGTGGCTGCGTACGGAGCTGCGGTCAGGTCGCTGCTCAGCTGGGAGACGGTCTGGTCCTCGCGCCACACTTCGTTGACTGATGGACGGCGTCGCGCCAGCGTCGGCGCCAACGGCAGCTGGCGGTGGATCGCCACCCTGGAGGGCCTGGGCAACCGGTCAGCTCTCTGCCGCCGGCTCCGAGGACCTGACGCTCATCACCGCTGCGGGGGTGGACGAGATGGTCGCTGGTCTCAGGGTTTCGCGACGTCGTGACCGGCGGCGACTGTCGCGACGGTGGGCTGTGGCCTGGTGCGACGGTGCAGCGGGGGCAGCAGGTGCAGCAGACTGAGGAAGGCGAAGATCAGGGTGTTGAAGCCGACCCAGAGCGCGAGCGCCGCGTACCAGTCGCTGTCGAGGACTGAGGCCGGGAGCAGTACTCCCCAGCAGGTGATGAATCCGGCGCCTACCAGACCGGGCAGGAACAGCCCCTGGAGTCCTGGTCGGGGGACGTAGTTCCATCCCGCCTTGCGGCCGAGCAGGATCTGGACGAAGGACGTCACGAAACAGACCTGCAGGTATGCGACGTACCCGAGCTCGAGGAAGATCGGCGCCGCGACCGCGCGGCCCCTCCACCCAACCTTCCACACCGTGACGACCCGCTCCACCAGGAAGATCAGACCGATCGTCATCCAGAACGGCGACCAGCGGATGCTGTCGGCAGCGAGCAGGCTCACGGTCATCAGCAACAGGTAGGACTGGAGCGCGACCACTCCGTAGCCCAGTGCGAGTTGTTGACCCCAGTACATCGCGGTGGCACGTGTGAGGCCGTAGGCGGCGATGTTCTCCAGCGCCCCCCGGTGCCACCGGAGCCGCTGCCGCCACAGGTCTCGCCAGGACGTCATGATCTCGGTCGTCACGCGACACTCTGGCGGTGACGTCATCCGCGCTCCCAGGGTCTTCAACGCCAGGGTGAGCTCGTTGTCCTCGGTCAGCGCGAGCGTGTCGTAGACATTGCCGGCCGGTCCCGGCAGCAACGGTCCGCGCGCCTCCGCGACGGCACGCAGCGCGTATGCCCGGATGAGCGACGCCGTCCCGGTCAGGACGAACACGCGTCCGAGCTTGCGGGCGACGAGTCGCTGGTACCGGGTGTACTCGTTGCGTTGGAACTGGCCGACCAGCCGACCGGCGTCCTCGCCGTAGAACAGTCCACCGACCGCAACGAGGTCCGGGTCGTCCTCCAACAGCCCGAGCGCCGCCTCCAGGAAGTTCGGGGACAAGGTGGAGTCTGCGTCCATCACCATCAGCACGTCGCGGTGCTCGGCGTGGGGCAGGAGGCGCGCCAGCTGGTGGTTCAGCGCACCGGCCTTCTTCTCGGTGTTCCCTTCCGTCTCGACAACCTCGACCCCGTGGGCCACGGCAACCTCGACCGTGGCGTCGGCACAGTTGTCGGCAACGACGACCACGCGGTCCGGGCGGCGTGACTGTCGGGCCAAGGACTCCAACGTGAGTCCGAGGACGGCCTCCTCGTCGTGCGCCGGGATGAGAACAGTGCAGCGCAGAACCGTGCCAGCGGGCAGCTCCTCGCGGGTGGGAAGAGCGCCGGCCGGCAACATCGTCGTCGACTCGGCGATCTCCAGCTCCATCCCCAAGGGTCCCAGGATCGCGCGGCGAGCGCGACGCACGGCCTTGCTCGGGGGCGGAGGGACATGCCGATCCGGGGCCAGCACCCGCATGGCGGCGGCCGTCTCCAACCCGCACAGACCGACGAAGGTCGTCGCCACCAGGACGGCCCCTGCAGCCAGGACGGCAGCGCCGGGACTCCCGAGGCCCACGTTGAGCGGCACCAGCACCCGCTCGAGGTGAGGACCCGACCCTCGCGTCACCGCGAGCACGCCCGCCACGACCAGGAGTCCGACAGAAAGCACCAGAAGGCCCGCAGCAAGCCAGCCCAGCTGCGCGGCCCGCCGCCGCAGAATGGCCCGATCCAACACCCGCAGCCCCACCGGGGAACGCCCTTCTCTCGTCCAGGTTGCCGTCGAGTCTGGGATCCCCCCGCCACCGTCGGCTGCCCCGAACCGGGTGATTTGCCCGGCTCGCCACACCGATGTCGTGAGACACCCGTCCTGCAGAAGCGCGTGCGGCGTGACCCAGTCCAACCGGTTGCCCGGTGGCGACCCCCGCACCAGTTCGGCGCGCATCCTGCGTTGCCCGGGCCGGGCCGCGTCGCTGGAGCTGATCAGCGACCGCGTGCGCGATACTGCCGCAATGCGGTCGGCCGCGCAGAAGCGTCCCGCCGCGCGGGCGGTTGAGGTGGAGAAGGAGGACGCGATGGGGCAGACGCTGGTTCAGGTGGCGCCGCTGGCCATCGCGGCGGCACTGAGCAGTGTCCCCATCTCCGCCACCATCTTCATCCTGCTCGCGGAGAGCCGCACCCGCTCCGGGCTCGCGTTCCTGGCCGGTACGGTCCTCGGCGCCTTCGCCACTGTCGCCCTGGCGACTGTTGCCGGTCAGGCGCTCCCCGGACGAGAGCGGCAGCACGAGGCTCTCGTGGGGAGGCTGGAGGTGGTGATCGGCCTGGCGATGGTGCTGCTGGGTGTGATGACCCTGTTGCGTCGGAATCGTGCGGTTGGCGGCGGTTCGGCCGGTTGGCTGGACGGCATCGGCACGGTCGGAACCCTGCCCGTGTTCGGCATCGGCCTGGCACTGAACCTCCGCCCGAAGGCGGTCCTCCTGACGGTTGCGGCGGGCCTGGCCATCAGTGGCGCCCACCTGCAGTCCGACGACAACCTGCTCCTCGTCACCGTCTACACCGCCATCGCCACGTGCACCGTCGTCGTACCCATCCTCGCGACGATCCTGTTTCCACAGCGGATGGAGCCTCGCCTCGTCGGGGCGAAGGGATGGATCGCGGGACACTCCACCGCGGTCGGTGCCTCGATGCTGATCCTGATCGGCGCCTTCGTCGCCGCCGTCGGGCTGAGCGGCTGAGCAACCGTACGTGCCTCGAGCGTCACCGGGTCACGCTGACGGACCCGACCGTCGCGACGCCGACCGTTCGGGCCTCGCGCCCGTTCTAGCGCCATGGTTGATCCCGGCGCCACGCGGGAGCAGGGACGGCACCCGGTACCAGAGGTGCCGGGTGGCTTCGGTGGTCAACGGCTCGTCGGGACCGAGAGGCCCGGCTGGCCTCCCACCGCTTTCACGGGACAGCGGTCCTGTCGGTCGTCCCGGTTGCGTCCCGGGCATCCTGCGGGTCCGGTTCCGGGTCTGCGTCGGGGTACTCGACCTGGGCGTCGATCAGCGGGGCGGCCCAGGCGGCGCGCGGGTCCGCGTCGATGAGGAAGGCCCGCAGCAGCAACGTCATCGGGACGGCGAGCAGCGCACCCAGCGGGCCGAGCAGGAACGCCCAGATGACGAGGGACATGTAGGTCATCTCTGCGCTCAGTCCCACCGAGTTGCCGACAAAGCGCGGTTGGATGAACGTCTGGATCGTGACGTTGAGGAGGCTGTAGACCAGGATCACCAGCAGCATCTCCTCCCAGCCCGAGTCCAGCAGGGCGAGCAGGCTCGGCGGGATGATGCCGATCACGAAGCCGATGTTGGGGATGAAGTTCGTGAGGAACGAGAAGAAGCCCCAGACCAGCGGGAGCGGCACCCCGATCAGCCACAGCGCCACGGAGTCCAGCACTCCCACGATGGCGCCGAACAGCGCGGTCATCACGAGGTACTTCTGTGTGCCGTTGACGAACTTGGCGAGGGCCGCCGCGAGCTGAGGCTTCGACCCCCGGAGCCAGGCGATGCGCGGCTCGAAGCCCCGCACAGCGACGACGAAGAAGAAGATCACGGTCACCAGGAAGAACAGCTCCCCGAGCGCCCCGAGGATCCCCGAGAGGACGCCGGCCAGGAGGTCAGCGACCTTGCCGGGGTCGACCTTCGTCAGGGCGTTGCTCGTCGACTCGGTGCCGAGGCCGAGGCCGGACAGCCAGTCCTGAAGCTGGTCGGTGAGTCCCTCCGCGTCCTGGGAGTACTGCGGCAGCAGCTCGACCAGCTTCACCAGGCAGACGATGCTGCCGACCACCAGCACCAGCAGGATCGCGTACGACGCGACGAGCGCCAACAGGGTGGCCAGCCAGCTCGGCCAGCCGTGACCGCGCGCCCAGGCTCCCACCGGCAGCACCGCGATGGTGAGCACCAGCGCCAGCATCGTGGGCGCGACGATCCCTGCGGCGCCACGGATGCCGGTGCCGAGGATGACGACCCCGATGACCCCGACCATCACCGTCAGACCACGGGGGAGAGGCGCGGCGGTGACGCCTGCCAGGGGGCCCCTCGATGTGGCCGACTCGGTCGGCTGATGCGTCGACATGCGGCCCAAGGTACGGCACCGTCGCCACCTGCCGCGTCACCTGACGTAGGTGAGGCACTCCCACCGTGATGGCGTCGCTCGACGCAGGCCGAGGCGGCTCTCGGCTACGTCAGCGCCTTGGCCTTCAACGTATCGAACTCCGCCTGGGTGATGGCCCCGGAGTCGAGCAACGCCTTGGCGTTGGCGATCTGGTCGGTGGGGGTGGCCGCGGTGCCGGCCACCTGCTGGATGTACTGGTCCTGGGCGGCCTTCCGCTCCGCGAGAGCGGTCGCCTGGCGTTCCGTCATGCTGCGACCCCGCGCGATCAGGTAGATGAGCGCGCCGAGCCACGGCACGAAGATGAGCAGCACGGCCCACCCGGCCTTGGCCCAGCCGCTGAGCGTACGGTCGCCGAACATGTCGAAGATGCACCGGAACCACACCATGAACGCTGCGACCCAGATGAAGAACCAGAAGCTCCACAGCAGAACGTCCCAGAAGTCGGTTGATATCGAGTCCATCGTCATCCCCTCGCTCGCGACCTCAGTCGCGCGGTCAGCCTCCGTCAGGCCGCTCAGCCTGTCGACAGCGGGGTCGTCTGCCATCACCCCGGACGGGTGACTCCGAACGGCCGGCGTCGCGCCGGTTCAACACTCCGGGGTGTGCGGCTGACCCCATCCCGGTGCGCACCGCGAGCGGGCAGACTCGTCCCGGGAGGTGTGCCGGGCGTGACTGTCGTGCGGGTGCTGCTGGTCGACGACCAGGCGCCGTTCCTGCGGGCCATGCGGGCAGTGGTCCACGAGACCGACGGGTTCGAGGTCGTCGGAGAGGCTTGCTCGGGGGAGCAATCCCTCCTCGTGGCCGCGGACTCCCTCCCGGACCTGGTGCTGATGGACGTGAACCTGCCGGGCATCGACGGGGTGGAGGCCGCGCAGCGGCTGCGTGAGAGCCCGGCACCACCGGTCGTCCTTCTGCTCTCCACCTACGACGAGGACGCCGGCGCGCACTTCGTCGTCGAGTCCGGGGCCGCGGCCTACGTCACCAAGTCGACGTTCGGTCCCGACCGGCTGCGAGAGGCGTGGGCGGCCGCGTCGGCCTGAGCAGCGGCAGTCAGTGCGTCGATAGCGTCAGGACGTCGCCGGCGCCGGCACAGACGGGGCCCGGACCTCGACGACCGTCAGATCGTCTCGGCGGGTGGTCGACACCGACCCGCTGGTCGCTTCCATCCGGTCACGCATGTGGCTCACGGAGAGGCCACCGCCGTCGGTGCCACTGACGGTCAGGTGCAGCCGGCCACCTCGTACGGACAGGACCACGGCGACCGGGCCGTCGAAGGCACGCGCCGTCTCGGCCACGCAGAAGTAGGACGCCGCCTCGATGCGCGGGTCGAAGCGGCGGTCCCGGCCGGAGTCCTCGACCGTCAGCCGTCCGGAGGAGTCGGGCCGGGCGAGCAGCGAAGCGAGTGCGGCGGGGAGCCCCGAGCGGACCAGCTGGGCGGGGAACACCCCACGAGTGATGTCGCGGAGCGACTGGAGAGCGGTGTTCGTGGAGCCGAGGAGCGGCTCGAGCTGCGCGGCAGCGAGCGCGTGTGGACCGTTCGGGTCGGACTGCGACAGCTGGCGGAGTCGCCCGGGCAGCGGTGCGAGGTGGGGGATCACCCGACGGGAGATCGCCCCTTCGACCCGGCTGCGTTCGGCGTCGCCGGCGCTGATCAACCGTGCGCGCGACTGGTCGAGCTCGTGGGTGTGCACGCTGAGCTGCTCCACCTCGGAGGAGACCTCGGCGGTCAGCCGGGCGATGCGGAAGGCCATCGCGGCCTGGTCCGCGAGGTCTGCGAGCAGTCGCTGATCCCGGGGACGCAACGGGCGCCCCGCCTGCATCTCCACAGCGATGACGCCCAGCTCTTCCCCGTCGTCGACGACCGCGACCTCGACGGCCGGCGCGGAGGTCTTCGCGGCGCCAGCGGGGGGCCACGTCGCCACCCTGTCCGCTCCGGCTCCCACGTGCACGGACACCACGGCACGGTGTGCGTTCACCGCACGTGCGGCGGCCTCGGCCACGGCCGGCAACATGGCTGAGGGGTCGGACCGGTCGCCGAGCTGTCGGCTGAAGTCCGCAAGGGCCTCGTACGGCGCCGCCGCAGGCCCGAAGGCCATCCGGTCCGCGAGCCGCACCACCCAGTGTCGCAGCGGCTGGAAGGCCATCGCCACCAGCGCCGTCGCGAGCAACGACGGCCAGAATCCGCCTGCTCCTCCGCCGAGGGTCGAACCGATGACCACGACCAGGGAGACGTAGCCGACTGCCGCCAGTCCGGCCGCCAAGGCCACCATGAGTGCGCGGTTGACGATCAGGTCGATCTGCAGCAGCCGGTGCCGCAGCACGGCGACCGCGACACAGAGCGGGACCGTCAGCTGGGCGAGGCGCAACGGCAGCCCCGCCACCCAGGTGCCTTGCTCGCCCTGGATGCGCGGGAGCGCCAGGATGACCACCACACCGACCGCCAGGAAGACGGCCGAGGACGCGATCCACAGCAGCTGGCGCCGCTCGTCGTCCCGCGCTCTCCGTAGACGCAGCACCAGGGAGACGGCTGACCCGATCAGTCCGGCGGCGACGAGCAGGTAGCCCGCCGTGAGCAGCGCGGTCGAGACCGTGAATCCGTCGTACTGCTCGGCGTAGACGAACTCTCCGGGCGGCATCGTCAGCTGTCCAAGGGTCCGCAGCGCCAGACCGGCGAAGGTGGCCCACAGCGCCCAGCGCCATCGGGGAGAGGCCAGGTGGCCGGTGGGGGAGATGAGGAAGACCATGATCAGCGCGGCGAAGGCCGGCCAGCCGAGGAGCGGGGAGGCCCAGCCGATCACGTGGGCCCAGTGCGTGGAGCCGGGACCGTCACCGTCGAGCACCCAAAGGGCGTAGGCGTCGGCGGCGAGCGTCACCGAGAGCAGGCTGGCGACCGAGAGCAGCCAGCCCAGCAGGTGCGTGGGGTGGCGCGAGACGATCAGGGCACCCATGAGGGCGCACCCGATCCCGGCCAGCGGAGCGAGGGGCCACCCGTGGTCGGCCCAGGTCGCTTCGCTCAGCAGCGGGCGGTAGGCGGCCGTGAAGACGGTGTCCAGGACGACGGCGACCATGGTCAGGGCGACCACGCCCCAGGCGAGCCGGGCGCGCACGTCAACCGACCCGATGGGAGATAGAGGTGAGGACCGGCGCCGGAACCGGCTCCTGGGGCCGGGGAACGACCGCCGTCACCCTGGTACCGGTGTGCTCGGAGGAGGCGACCTCCACGGTGCCCCCGACCGCGTCCAGGCGGTCGCGCATGTTGGCCAGGCCCACTCCGGATGCATGGGCGGCGTCGGCCGGGTCGAAACCGGTGCCGTCGTCGGTGACGGTGAGCCGCCAGCGCTGCGGGTCCTCGTCCACCCGCACCGCCACGGCGCCGGCTCCGGAGTGCTTGGCGGCGTTCTGCACTGCCTCGATGCAACAGAAGTAGAGGGCGGCCTCGGCCGGTGCTGGGAGTCGTGCCTCTCCGTCCGCGTCGACGGTGACCGGTATCGCGCTTCCCCGAACAGCGGAACGCAAGGCCGCGCCGAGGCCCTCGTCGGCCAGCTTCCGGGGGTAGATGCCGCGCGACAGGGCTGCCAGCGTCTCGATCGCGGTTCGCGCCGCGACCGCCTGGTCGGAGACCACCGCGGCGGCTCGGACCGGCGAGCGGTCGACGATCGTGCGCGCGAGGCGCAGGTTGACCGTCAGCGCCACCAGGTGTTGCTGGGCGCCGTCATGGAGGTCGCGCTCGAGGCGCCTGCGCTCGGCGTCCTGGGTCTGGATGAGACGCTCGCGAGAGGCCCTGATCTCGTCGGACCGGACCAAGAGGTCCGCGTGACGGTCGTCGAGCTCGGCCCGCAGCCGAACCCAGTCCAGCACCAGGCCCGCCTGGGCGGCCAGCCCGGCGAACAGCCGTTGCTCGACGAGCGTGAGGGCCAGGCCAGGTCGCTCCTGCAGCCTGAGCACCCCCAGCAGCTGACCGCCGTGATGCACCGGCAGGGCTCGCAGGCCCTCGCGCGTCTCCAGGAGGTCTTCGGGTCGTAGGGGGAGGGGCATCCGATCGGCGTCCAGGCCGGCAGGCCAGGTGGCGGCCAGGGTCAGGCGGTCGGAGACGGTGAGCCACACCTGCGCCCACGTCGCACCGGTTCCCTGGGCAAGCAGCATCGCCATCCGCGTCGGCAGCTCTCCGGTGGCGTACGCGCTGGTGACCGAGTCCGAGAACTGGCTGAGCACGTCGTACGGCGTCGGCGCGCCCAGGCCCCACCGGACCGTGGCCCGTTCGAGAGCGGCCTGGACCCGCCCGAACAGCAGGGCGACGACGGTGGTGGCCACGACCGACAACGGCACACTGGGGGAGTCGGTGGCTCCGAGGAGGGCGCCGCCACCGAGCACGACGACCACGTAGACCCAGACCACGAACCCCGCCAGGCCGAGCACGACCACGATCCTGCTCCCACCGGCATGGTGTGGTCGGAGCACGCGTCGTGGCCTCATGGTTCAGTGTGCGCCTCGTCGGCAAGTCGGGGGAGGGGCTCGGCCGCACCCCGGTGGTGGGGCCAGCCGTAGCGTGCCGACGGATCGGCCACCTCAGCGACTCGAGCTGCTGGCCTCGAGATACCTGAGCACGGCCATCACCCGTCTGCTGACCTCGTGCTCGTCGACGAGCCCCAGCTTCTGGAAGACCGACCCGATGTGCTTCTCGACGGCGCGGTCACTGAGGAACAGCGTCCGCGCGATGGTCGCGTTGTTGCGGCCGGTGGCCATCTCGTGGAGGACCGCGCGTTCGCGTTCGGTCAGCCCGAGGAGCGGACCGTCGGACCCCCGACGCGCGAGGAGCGCGTCGACGACCAGGGGGTCGAGCACAGACCCGCCCCGCGCCACTTCGTGCAGGGCACGCGTGATCTCGTCGAGGTCACCGACTCTCTCCTTGAGCAGGTAGCCCACACCGTCGGCCCCGTCGGCCAGGAGAGTGAACGCGTAGTCCTCCTCGACGTACTGCGAGAGCACGACCACCCCCACTCCTGGGTGTTCTGCCCGGATGCGCAGGGCGGCCTCGATGCCCTCGTCGGTCTGGGTGGGCGGCATCCGGATGTCGGTGAGCACCACGTCCGGCAGGTGCTCCGCGACCGACCGCATCAGGGAGTCCGGATCGGTCGCGGTGCCGACCACCTCGATGCCCTCGCCCTCGGCCAGCAGCGCGGACACTCCCTCGCGGGCGAGGTAGTTGTCGTCGGCGAAGACGACGCGAAGCGGCATGCCGTCGACTGTAGCGACCGCTCGGCCTGCGCAGCGGCCACCGACCGGTGGGGGTGGGGCCAGCACTCACCCGCCGTGGGGTACGGCCCCGTCGCTGTGCTGCCCGCCCCATCGCGGCCGGCCTCGCCGGTTCGTAGCGTCGATCTCGAGCCACGCGACACGTCCGACCCGGGGTGTCCGGAAGGCCGAGCTGAGGGAGACCGACATGTTGGTACGACTGGCTGACTGGTGCTTCCGACAGCGCCGCATGGTCGTGGTCCTGTGGATCGCCGCGTTGGCGGCTGGGTTCGCCCTCGCGAGCTCGTTCGGCGGCGAGACCAGGCAGGACTACTTCCAGCCCGGGTCCGAGTCGCAGGCGGCCGCGCAGACGCTGGAGGCCACGTTCCCGCAGCGGGCCGGCGACACCGTCCACGTCGTCTTCCACTCCGAGGACGGCTTCTCCTCGGCCGGCGTCCGCACCCGTGCCGAGCAGGTCCTCGGGGATCTCGCCACGGACCCGCACGTGGTGGGAGTCGCCGGTCCCTTCGACGTGAGCGGCGCCAGCCAGGTCTCGCAGGACGGAAGGACGGCGTACGCCGCGGTCGTGCTCGACCAGACGGCGGACGAGTACACCCCGGCCCGGGCCAGGGCACTCATCGAGCCAGTCCTCGCCGCCGGCGACGAGACCCTCCAGGTCGAGGCGAGCGGCCCGGTCGCGGCGCTGTCCCAGACGACCCCGGCCGGTGGGGAGGGCATCGGCCTGATCGCTGCGGCGCTGATCCTGCTGTTCACGTTCGGCTCCGCGGTGGCGATGGGCCTGCCGCTGCTGACCGCGGTGTTCGGCCTCGGCATGTCCCTCGCACTCGGGGAGCTGCTGCGGCGTGTGGTGGACGTCCCGGACTGGGCGACCGCCACGGCCGCCATGGTCGGCATCGGCGTCGGCATCGACTACGCGCTGCTGATCGTCACGCGCTACCGCACCAGCCTCGCCGAGGGCACGGACCCTCGCCACGCGACCCTGACTGCGATCGGCACGGCCGGCCGCGCCGTCGTCTTCGCGGGCCTGACCGTGGTCGTGGCGATGCTGGGCATCCTCCTGGTCGGGCAACCGGCGCTGGCCGGCTTCGCCTTCACCGCGTCGTTGTTCGTGCTGGTCACCATGGTCGCGTCCCTGACGCTGCTGCCGGCACTCCTCGGCTTCGCAGGTCGCAACATCGAACGGCTGCACGTGCCCCTGGTCGGCAGGAACCGGCACGCATACGACACGACGCGTTGGTACCGATGGAGCCGGTTCGTCCAGCGACGGCCCTGGTTCGCCGCGATCGGGGGACTCGCCGTCCTCCTGGCGCTGGCAGCACCCCTTCTCGGCATGCGCCTCGGATTCCCCGACGCCCAGAACGACCCGCCGGCCTCCACCACCCACCAGGCCTACGACCTGCTCGCGGACGGCTTCGGCCCCGGCTTTGCAGCTCCGATGCTGGTCACCGTCCAGGGAGCCTCCGGCCGGGGGCTGCTCGCCTCGAGCAACGCCGTGGGCACCGAGCTCGGCGCGGTCGACGGCGTCGCCCGCGTCACCGCCCCCGTCCTCAACGATGCCGGCGACACCGCCGTGCTGACGGTGGTGCCCACCACCTCTCCCCAGGACGAGGCCACGGAGGACCTGGTCGACACGCTGCGTGACACGGCGATCCCGGAGGCCATCGCAGGCACCGACCTCACCGTCGCCGTCGGTGGGATGGTCGCGGCCAACCTCGACAGCACCCGCGGTGTCGCGGAACGGCTGCCGCTCTTCTTCGGCGGCGTGCTGCTGGTCTCGTTCGTGCTGTTGATGATGGTGTTCCGCTCCCTCGTGGTCCCGCTCAAGGCCGTGATCATGAACCTGCTCGCCAGCGCAGCCGCGTTCGGCGTCCTCACGGTCGCGGTCAGCGGGGGAGCACTCGGCGACCTGGTCGGCATCCCCCAGGCCACCCCCGTCCCGATCCTGCTGCCCATCGGGATCTTCGCGATCCTGTTCGGCCTCTCGATGGACTACGAGGTGTTCCTCCTCTCCCGGATCAAGGAGGAGTACGACCGGACCGGCGACAACGCGCTTGCCGTCGCCGACGGGCTCGCCATGTCCGCCCGGGTGATCACCGCCGGCGCCGCGGTCATGATCACGGTCTTCCTCTCCTTCGTGCTCGGCCACGACGTCTACGCCAAGATGTTCGGCATCGGACTGGCCGCCGCCGTCCTCATCGACGCCACCGTCGTCCGCATGGTGCTGGTGCCGGCCACCATGGAGCTCCTCGGCGACCGCAACTGGTGGCTGCCGGCGTGGCTCGACCGGCTGCTTCCGAACCTCCGGTTCGAGGGACATCAGGTCCCTGACGACCAGACGGCACCGCCCCAGCAGCTCGTCCCGACGCCGTGATCACCGTCGAGGGAGTCACCAGGACGTACGGCAGCTTCACCGCGGTCGACGACGTCAGCTTCACCGCCGAGGCAGGTCGGGTCACCGGTTTCCTGGGTCCCAACGGGGCCGGGAAGTCGACCACGATGCGGATCATGGTCGGTCTCACCCGCCCCACGTCCGGCACGGTCACCATCTCCGGGCGTCACTACGTCGATCTGCCCAACCCGGGACTCGAGGTCGGCGTACTCCTCGACGCCTCCGCCCAGCACGCCGGCCGCACGGGTCGCGAGATCCTCACCATCGCCCAGAAGTACATGGGCCTCCCACACCACCGCGTCGAGGAGATGTTGGAGGTCGTCAGTCTCACTGCGGAGGAGGCGTCCCGACGGGTGCGGGACTACTCGCTGGGGATGCGGCAACGACTCGGCATCGCCACGGCCCTGATCGGTGACCCGGCGGTGCTGGTCCTCGACGAACCAGCCAACGGCCTGGACCCGGCCGGCATCCGCTGGATGCGCGACCTGCTCCGCAGCTACGCCGACCGCGGCGGCACCGTCCTGCTGTCCTCCCACCTGCTCCACGAGATCGAGGTCATCGCAGACGACATCGTGATGATCGGCAACGGTCGGATCGTCTCCCGGGGCTCCAAGACCGAGCTTCTGCACGCCGCCGGCACCGTCGTCCGGGCAGCGGGCCTCGGCAACCTCCGGCGAGCCCTGGGCGAGCTCGGGATCGCCGGCTGCCTGTCCGAGGACGGTGCCCTGCACACCGACGTGGACCCGGCCCTGGTCGGGAAGGTGGCGCTGGAGGCCGGTGTCGCCCTCACGGAGCTGAGATCCGCGGAGGCGGGACTCGAGGACATGTTCCTCGAACTCACCTCCACCACCCAGCGAGAAGGAGCCGGGTCATGACCGCCATAGCGGCAGGGAACACACGACGACGGAGCACGGTGGGGTGTCGGGCGCCCCTGACGCGGGTGACCCAGGTCGAGCTCCGCAAGATGCTCGACACCCGTTCCGGCTTCTGGCTGATCGCCAGCATCGCGATCTCCGCGGTGCTGGCCACCGCCGGCGTGATCCTGTGGGCGCCGGACGACCAGCTCACCTACTCCACCTTCGCGACGGCCATCCGGTTCCCCGTCGTGGTCATCCTGCCGCTCATCGCGATCCTCGCGGTCACCAGCGAATGGAGCCAACGCACTGGGCTCACGACGTTCACCCTGGTCCCGCACCGCGGCCGGATCCTCACGGCCAAGGCAATCTCCTCCGTCATCATCGCCGTCGCTGCGATGGTGCTCACCTTCGCGGTGGGGGCCGTCGGCAACGTGCTCAGCGCCGCCGTGACCGGCACCGGCCTGGTGTGGGACGTCACCCTCACCCAGTCCGTGTACTACGTCTTCGGCATGGTCCTCAGCCTGATGACCGGGTTCATGCTCGGCGTGCTGATCCGCTCCTCCACCGGCGCGATCGTCGCCTACTTCGTCCTGACGTTCGTGCTCCCCACGATCTTCGGCCTGCTGGCCACCAGCCAGCGGTGGTTCCTCGACCTCCAGCCCTGGGTCGACATCCAGTACGCGCAGAGCGGACTCTTCGTCTTCGACCAAGCCCTGACCGGTGAGCAGTGGGCCCAGATCGCCGTCACAGGCGTCACCTGGCTTCTCCTCCCCTTGATGATCGGGCTCGGGTTCGTGCTGAGGGCCGAGGTCAAGTAGCCGTGCTGCGCGGTCGTACCGACGCAGCCATCGATCCACCGAGAGGAAGCACCGATGACGAGCACAGACCCACCCACCGGCGCGACCATGCGCGCGGTCGTCCAGGACAGGTACGGGTCTGCCGACGACCTGCACCTCGCGCAGGTCCCGCGGCCGGAGATCGCTGCGAACGAGGTCCTCGTCCAGGTCCGGGCCGCCGGTCTCGACCGGGGGACCTGGCACATGATGGCCGGTCAGCCGTACCTCCTCCGTGTGCTCGGATTCGGACTTCGCGCACCGAGGCGCCGGGTGCCCGGCCTCGACGTCGCGGGAACCGTCGTGGAGGTCGGATCGGCGGTGGTCAGGTTCGCGACCGGTGACGAGGTGTTCGGGATCTCCCGGGGTTCCTTCGCCGAGCTCGCCGCCGTCCGCGAGGACAAGCTGTCCCGGAAGCCGGCGAACCTCACGTTCGAGCAGGCCGCCGTCGTCCCGATCTCCGCGGGCACCGCGCTGCAGGCCCTGACCGACGTGGGCCAGGTCGCACCGGGCCAACGGGTGCTCGTCATCGGCGCCTCCGGCGGGGTCGGAAGCTTCGCCGTGCAGCTTGCCAAGGCGTTCGAGGCCGAGGTCACAGGGGTGTGCAGCACCGCGAAGCTCGACGTGGTGAGGTCGTTCGGCGCCGACCACGTCATCGACTACACCCGTCAGGACTTCGCCGATGGCTCCCACAGGTACGACCTGATCATCGACATCGCGGGGAACGCGTCGCTCTCCCGCCTGCGAAGGGCGCTCACGCCGACCGGAACCCTCGTCATCGTCGGCGGGGAGGACGGGGGGAAGTGGACCGGAGGGTTCGGTCGATCGCTGCGGGCTCCGCTTCTCTCGCCGTTCGTGCGACAACGGATGACCATGCTGGCCAGCAAGGAACGAGCTCGTGACCAGGAGCGGCTCATCCCGCTCATCGAGGCCGGTCAGGTGACACCAAGCATCGACGGCACCTACCCACTCGACCGTGTCCCGGACGCGATGCGGCGCCTCGAGGCCGGGCACGTCCGGGGGAAGGTCGCCATCACCGTCTGACCACCCATCCGAGGAGCCACCATGCACCACGACCCCACCGGGCCGATGTCCGGACGGACGGTGCTGATCACCGGCGGCACCGGCGGCATCGGCAGGGCGACCGCCGTCGGTCTGGCCCGCAGGGGTGCCCGGGTCGCCCTCATCGGACGGGACCGCACCCGTGCGTTCGACGCGGCCCGAGGGATCGACGCCGCGGGCAGCGGTGCGGTCGACGTGTTCGTCGCCGACCTGTCCTCCCAGGCTCGGGTCCGGCAGGTGGCCGCGGAGGCGCTGGACCGGCTCGACCGGATCGACGTACTGGTCAACAACGTCGGGGCTACTGGCACACCCGGCACGTGACCGCCGACGGGCTGGAACAGACCTTCGCCCTCAACCACCTTGCGCCCTTCCTCCTCACGAACCTGCTCCTGGGGCGGCTCGCGCAGCGACCGGCCCGGGTCGTCGTCGTCGCATCCAACGCGCACACCCAGGGGCGGATCGACTTCGGCGACCTCCAGGGCGAGCAGGCCTACTCCGGCGCAGCGGCCTACAGCCAGTCCAAGCTCGCCAACGTGCTGTTCGCCTACGAGCTGGCCCGGCGCCTACGGGGCACCTCGGTCACGGCGAACGCGGTCCATCCCGGCGTCGTGGCCACGGGCTTCGGGGCTGAGGACCCCGGACTGGTGCAGCGGCTCATGGTCCCACTGGTGCGGCCCTTCATGAAGACGCCCGCGAGGAGTGCCGCCACCTCGATCCACGTGGCCTCCGACCCACGCCTGGCACAGGTGACCGGCACGTACTTTGCCGACCGCTTGGTCAGGCGGTCCTCGAAGGTGAGCCTTGACGAGGACGTCGCTGCGCGTCTCTGGCAGGCCTGCGCCGACCTGGTGGCGCTGTAGGGCCGGCTCGGCCGTGCGGGTTCCACGGAGCGCGGCAGGGCAGGGCCGAGATCAGGGCGCCGGCGGCGCGGGTGTCGACGTGACCGAGATGAGGGTGGCACCGAGGTCGCGGACCTTGGCGAGCAGGCCGTGCAGCTCGGCCTGGTCCGTGACGGCACCACGCAGGGTGGTGGTGCCGTCGGCCTCGTGGATGACGGCGAGGCCGTCGAACCAGGTCGACCACCGCTGGTCGAGGTGGCCGTCGAGGTGGATCTCGTAGCGGGCCGGTGCGCGAGGTCCGGGCTGCGGGCTCATCTCGACACGGCCAGTCGGGCGTGGGTGCGAGCGCGCCGGGCCCTTCGGGCAGCGGGGCGTCGGATGACCCACTCGGCGACGGCGAGGTTGATCGCCCAGGCTGCGCCCATCAGGAGCGCGGTGGTCAGGGGCGCGCGGCCGAGGACGACGCCACCGATGGCCAGGGTGAACACCTGGGTGCCGGCGACGAGGCCGATCGCGTAGCTGCGCATCATCCAGGCCCGGTGCCGCGGAATGTCGCGCCGGCGGATCGCGGCGAACGCGAGGGTGATGGTGAGCAGCATCGCGACCCCGAAGGCCAGCCGGAGCGGATACAGCACCTCCCGGCTGGCGCCCAGCTTCGGGTAGAACTGGTTCAGCCACAGTGCCGACAGCGCCACCCCCAGCCCGGCGACCACCACCACGCGCCCCGCACGTCGGTGCCAGCCCGGTCGGCGCCGGCGGATCGGGGCCGAGAACTGGAAGGCGCCCAGGATCGCGAACACGGTGGCGCAGACGATGTGGAGCACGACCGGCACCGGCGACGAGGTGTAGCGGGCGTCCGGGGGCATGGTCTCCGCGCCGCCGGAGAGCTCGACGAGCCGGAGCGAGCCGGCGACGACCGGGACGGTGCCCAGCGCCACCAGCCCGGCCGGCACCCAGCGCTGCGCGCTCATCAGGCACTCGCCGGAGTGACACCTGACCTGCTGACGGCGGGCTGCGAGAGCGTGCGGTCGTTCTGCACGGCGCGAGCGGTCGCCCACAGCGAGTAGCCCAGGCCGATCATGGCGACGCCGTTCGGGAGGGCCAGCAGCCGGTAGAAGGCGTCGGGCATGACGGACAGCAGGATCGTGATGACGCCACCCAGGGCGAGGAGGACGGTGGCCCACCGTGCGAGAACTCGGGCGCGGAACAGCGCGATGCCGAAGATGAGTCCTCCGGCCAGGAAGGAGATGTCCTGGACCTTGAGGGCGATCCCCAGCAAGCCGATGTCGCCGGTGGGGGTGCCGCCGGTGATCTGGGTGATGACGTCCTCGACGTAGGCGGGATCGGTCGCGACGAGATGGGGCATCACGAACGCGGCTAGGTACGTCATGCACGTGATGAGGAGGTAGCCGACGCCGAGCACGAGGTAACCGACGAGACCGAGGACCCCGTTCCGGCGGACCTGGCTCAGGTACATCCCGGTGATCCCGACGAGGGCCAGAACCGCCATCAGCATCTTGAGGGAGTCGCGAACCACAACCTCGGTCGTGGCGACGGTCGTGGCATCGAGGTGCGGGTGGCCGAGCTGCACTCCGATGAAGAGCAGCCCGGCGCCGACCGCTGCTGCGCCGGCGCCCCGGGTGAGGGTGGTGGGTGTGATCGTCATGTGCTGCTCCAGATGCTGGTGAGTCCGGGACGGGTGCCCGCGGGGTTGTCTGGAACGTAGGGCGCCAGGGGGCGACCGGTCGTCACCTCATGATGTGACTGACGATGTGACCCTGCCCAGGTCAGAGCGCCCCCGGGCTCAGAGGATTCCCAGCTGGTGCGCACGCCGTACGGCGGCGGCCCGGTTGTTGACGTCGAGCTTGGTGAAGATGCGCTTGGTGTGGGTCCGCAGCGTGTTGAGCGAGACGTAGAGCTGGCGGGCGATGTCGGGGCCGGTGAGCTCGCTGTCGAGGAGTCGCAGCACGTCGAGCTCCCGATGGCTCAGCGGGTGAGCCAGCGGCTGCTGCGGCACGTATCCCTCCTCGGGTGCCACGGATTCCTCCAGATGTCGTCCGAGCCGCTCGGGGAGCGCGACCCCGTGCTCGGTGACCGCCCGGTGGAGGAGGTCCAGCATCGGCGGGCCTTCATCCACGTAGAGCCGGACGTAGCTGTCTGGCTCTGGCGTCGCTCCCAGCACCTGCCCCAAGGTGGCCATGGCCCGCGGCTCGTCGCCCTGGGCGTGGTGGGTGAGCGCCCGAAGCATGCGGATCTCGATCAGGCTTCCTTCCCGTCCGGCGTCGGCCGCTGCGGCGTGCAAGCGGTCCAGGAGAAGCAGGGCAGCGCCCGCGGGCGGTGTGCCGGTCCCGGGCCGGTCGCTCCGGGGACTGGTGGAGTCCTCGGCGAGCAGGAGCCGCACCAGGGTGAGGTGCTCGTACTCGCGCAGGTAGTCCGGGTCGTCGTCGATGCCCATCCCTCGGCTGTGGGCCCATGCGGACGCCGACGCCAGGTTGCCGGATGCGATAGCAAGCCGGGCACGCATGGCAGGGATGGGGCGGATCTCGGGGTAGAAGCCGCGCCGGTAGAGCGCCTCGGCCTGGTCGAGCAGCCGTCCCGCCTCGTCGTGGTCACCGGCGGCGGCCTTGACCTGCGCCATGACGACGTACCACCGATGTCGGTTCTCGGTGATGGTGGCTCTGTGGGCGAGCACCTGTGCCGTCTCGAGGTGGTGCCGGGCGCCGGCGAGCTCGTCCAGCTCACGGTCGAGCTCGGCCAGCCCGACGTGGAGGTCGGCGGTGGCCCGTGGGTAGGGCTCACCGTCCGCTGTGGCTCGTTGAAGCCCTCGCACGTAGAGCTCGCGAGCGCGACTGGGCCGGCCCATGGCGACCCACATGTCGGCGAGCACGATCGTGGCGTCCAGCTCGTCGACCAGGTTTCCTGCGGCGTGCAGGCTGTGGATCGCCTCACCGAAGGTTTCGAGGGCTTCCGCGATGTTGCCGGTTGCCCACGCGGCGAGTCCGAGGAACGCACCTCCCTGCCCACGGATGAGGTGATCCTCGGGGGCGGCCAGATGCAGGGCCTGGCGTGCGTGGCGCACGGTGCCGGCCACGTCGCCGCGCGCCTGGGCCAGCGACGCCCGGTAGATCGAGATGGTCGCCGGCGCCGTGCGCAAGTCCTCGGTGTCCGCCCACCCTCGCGCCAGGCTCGGGTCCTCAGCGCCGGCGGTGAGCGCAACCTCTGCGGCCTGGAGCCACCGTTCCATGGTGTCGAGGTCGCCGGACATCAGCCGTGACCAGGCGGACCAGATGCTGAGGACGGGGCTCCGGCGCACGACCGACTCGGGCAACGACTGCATCCACGTCAGCAGCAGGCCGTCCTGCCGGGCCCGGCGCAGGTCCGGAAGTGCCTCTTCCATCAGGTGGGCAGCGCGGCCGACGTCCTCAGCGGCCATCGCGTGACGGACCGCCTGGATGGGCAGGGCGTGGGCGGCGTACCAGGCACTGGCCCGTCGGTGCAGGTCCGGCACCTCCTCGGGGTGTTCGGCCAGCAGGCGCGCGTGCAGCACGTCGGCGAACAGGTGGTGGTAGCGGTACCAGCAGCGCTGAGCGTCCAGCGGCACCACGAAGAGGTTGTCGCGCTCGAGGTCCTCCAGCATGCGGGCAGCATCGGCGCAGCCGGTCACGGTGTCACACAGGGGACCGGTGAGCAGGTCGAGGACGGCGGTGCGGAGCAGGAAGTCGTACACCTCGCCGGGCTGCCGGGCAAGGACCTCGTCGGCGAGGTAGTCGATGACGAACCGGTTGCTGCCGGTGAAGGCATCGATGAAGGCGGCGACCTCCCGCCGCTCCTCGATACCCCGCAGGGAGAGCCCGGCGAGCTGCAGTCCGGCGACCCAGCCCTCGGTGCGCTCCGCGAGGGCGTCCACGTCGGCGGCGGTGAGGTCGAGCCCCATCACCTCGTCGAGGAACGCACGAGCCTCGCTCCGGGTCAGCCGCAGGTCGGCGGCCCGTACCTCGGTGAGCTGACCACGCGTGCGCAGCCGGGCCAGGGGGAGGGGAGGGTCGGCGCGAGTCGCCAGCACCAGGTGCAGCTGAGCGGGAAGATGGTCGAGGAGGAAGGCGACGGCCTCGTGCACCTCGGGCGCCCCGATGGTGTGGTAGTCGTCGAGCACCTGGACCCACACCGTCTCCGGTGCCTCGGCAGCGGCGCGGGTCACCTCGTTGACGAGCACGGTCAGCGCATCGGAGATCGCGGGGCCGTGGTGATCGACAGCGAGGGAGCCGACGTCGAGGCCCACACCAGCGAACGCAGCCGCCAGGTGCGTCAGGAACCGGGCCGGGTCGTCGTCGCCCTCGTCGAGCGACAGCCAGGCGACCCGGGGGCTCGGGCGACGTCCGCCGAGGTGCGCCACCCAGTCACCGAGCACCGTGGTCTTGCCGAATCCCGCCGGCGCTGACACCAGGGTGAGCCGGTGACTCTCCCCGAGGCTGGAGTCGAGCCGTTCGAGGATGCGCGGGCGCGCCACGAGCTGCGGGCGCCGTACGGGCGCGAACAGCTTGGTGGCGAGCACCGGTGTCGGCACCCTCGGATCATAGGAGCACCTCGACGCCAGCGATCTCGACCGTTGCAGGCCACGCACGCGTCGGCCCTCCCGGTCCCGGAGTCAAGGTCAGCGTGCGCGGACGTCATCTCGAAGCGGCCAACGGCAACGGGCCGGAAGGAGAAGTTCTTGGGAGCACACGAGTCCGCGACGTCCGGGCTGTGAGAGGCGCACACGAGTCAGGGGCGTCCAGGCCCCGCCTCACGAAGCTCCCGCACCCAAGCGACTGGCCCGATGCCTGGTGATGACATCACGATCCTCCCGCCTGTCGGTCAGAACGCTTGCGCTCGGCGGGTTTCAACCCGTCTCGGCCCAGTCGCCGAGGACCCAGTCGCGCACCTCGGGCATGTCCTGGAGATGCTCGACGACATAGGCATCGTGCTCTGCAAGGCGCTGTCGGCACCATGCCATGAGGTCGGCTGCCCCGGGGGGAGTCCTCCGCGCGTTGTTGAGGGCATCCATCACCAGGTGGAATCGGGAAGCCTTGTTGCGCACGACCATGTCGAACGGCGTGGTCGTCGTCCCCTCCTCGATGAAGCCCCGCACCCGGAACCTGTCGGCGTCCGGACGGCCGTGCACGAGCTGGTGGATGGCGCCGGGGTAGCCGTGGAAGGAAAAGACGACGTCCACATGGTCGGTGAACAGCTCGCTGAACAGCGTCGGGTCCATGCCGTGCGGATGGTCCTTGGGCCGCATCAGCGCCATCAGGTCGACGACGTTGACCACGCGCGTCCGCAGCTGGGGCAACCGGTCCCGGAGGATCGAGGCGGCAGCCACGGTCTCCATGGTGACCACGTCACCTGCGCAGGCCAGGACGATGTCGGGGTCGCCCGTACCGTCGTCGGTCCCGGCCCACTCCCAGACGCCCGCACCTCGCGCGCAGTGGGCGATGGCGTCGTCGATCGACAGCCACTGGAGCTGGGGTTGCTTGTCGATGACGACCAGGTTGACGTAGGACCGGGAGCGCAGGCAGTGGTCGGCGACGGAGAGCAAGGTGTTCGCGTCCGGCGGCAGATATACCCTTCCGACATTGCCTCGCTGGGTGATGACGTTCTGGATCAATCCGGGTCCCTGGTGGCTGAACCCGTTGTGGTCGTTGCGCCAGGCCGTCGAGGTGAGGAGGATGTTCAGGCTCGGCACCTTCGCCCGCCAGGGCAGGTGATCTGCCTCCTCCAGCCACTTGCCGTGCTGGATGGTCTGCGAGGCGCTCACCATGGCGAACGCCTCGTAGGTGGCGAACCAGCCGTGCCGGCCGGTCAGGGTGTAGCCCTCCAGCCAGCCGTGACAGTTGTGCTCGGAGAGGACTTCCATGACTCGGCCATCGCGTGAGAGGGCCACGTCGTCGTCGGTGACGTGCTCGGCGAACGCGCGGTCGGAGACCTCGAAGACGGCACCCAGCCGGTTGCTGTTGGTTTCGTCGGGGCAGAACAGCCGGAAGGTGTCGGGGTTGCGTCGATAGATGTCGCGCATCAGCTCCCCGAGGCGGCGCGTCGACTCGGCGCGCAGGTACGCCGGTCTCGGGACGTCCAGGGCGTACTCGCGGAAGTCCGGAAGGTCCAGGTCGGCGGTGAGCAGCCCGCCGTTCGCGTGCGGGGAACCACTCATCCGCGCTCCGCCCGCCGGATTGGCTCGCCGGACCAGTGCGGTAGGTCGTCCCGCGTCGTCGAACAGCTCGTCCGGCCGGTAGGACCGCAGCCACTCCTCGAGGATCGCCAGGTGTGCCTCGTTGCCCTTGATGCCGGCCAGCGGCACCTGGTGGGCCCGCCAGGTGCCCTCGACCTGGACGCCGTCGACCACCGACGGGCCTGTCCAGCCCTTCGGCGTCCTCAGGACGATCAGCGGCCAGTGTGGCCGTACGCCGTCCCAGCTGCCGCCACGAGCCGTCGCCTGGATGGCACGGATGGCCGCCCACGACCGCGCCAGGGCCTCGGCGAACCGGTGGTGCATCCCGGGCAGGTCGTCCCCGGTGACCTCGATGACGTCGTACCCGTGCCCTTCCAGCAGCGACCGCACCTCCGCGGGATCCTTGCGTCCCAGCACGGTGGGACCCGCGATCTTCGCCCCGTTGAGGTGCAGGATCGGCAGCACCGCGCCGTCTCGTGCGGGATTGAGGAAGGAGATGCCCTTCCATGACCCCTCCAGCGGGCCGGTCTCCGCCTCACCGTCGCCGACAACGGCGAGCGCGATCAGGTCCGGATTGTCCATCACGGCCCCGAACGCGTGCACCAGCACGTACCCCAGCTCGCCGCCCTCGTGGATCGAACCCGGCGTCGGAACCGACACGTGGCTCGGGATACCGCCCGGCGACGAGAACTGCCGGAACAATCGCCGCATGCCCTCGAGGTCCTGGGTCACCTCCGGATAGGTCTCCGTGTAGGTGCCCTCCAGGTAGCTCGCCGCGACCAGCGCGGGACCGCCATGGCCGGGACCCGCGAGGTAGATCATCTCCTGACCGGTGTGCTGGATCAGCCGGGAGGCGTGCGCGTACACGAACGACAGGCCGGGGCTCGTGCCCCAGTGCCCGAGCAGTCGGGGCTTGATGTTCTCGGACGACAGGGGATCACGCAGCAGCGGGTTCGCGAGCAGGTAGATCTGGCCGATGGTCAGGTAGTTGTTGGCCCGCCACCACGCGTCCACCACGGCGACCTCGTCGTCACTCGGTCGTGCGAGCGTCTCCACCAGGTCAGCGGCCGGCGCGCCGGATTCGTCATCGGTGGCCATCGGCGACACTCCTTCGGCTCGCCAGGTCACGCCGCGCGCGCCGGCGCGCGCAGCGCGAAGCCGATCAGGGTCAGGACGATTCCGAGCACGAACGCCATCGCGGCGACACCGAAGGCGACGACCGAGGTGAACAGCGAGGCCTGCAGGAACGCGGAGTCCATCGCCACCGCCCGGTTCGGGTCCTCCTGGTCGAGCTCGGCGTAGGTCAGTCCACCGGTGATCTCCTGTGTGTGGTGGTCGATGATGTCTGCCTGGCAGTACGCCGAGACGGGGCCGTTCACACCGTCGCCGGCCGCACAGTTGGCGTCGTCGGCGACAGTGATCTTCTGGTCGGCCAGCGTGGTGGAGATCACCACCCAGGTGACGACGCCGGCAACCGCCATGACGATGCCGACGACGAGGGCTGTGATTGCCGCTATCGTGCGCATTTCTCGTGCTCCCTCGATTCAGCAACGCGTGGCGGGCCGTAGAGCGCCCATCGGCTCGAGCTGTTGAGTGAATACTTTTGCTGTCGACGAGGGGCCGGTTCCCCCGCTCCGGGTGAATGTGCTGCTCGCAGCCCGTCTGCCCCGCGATATCCCCTCGACGCGGCGGACGGGCCGCCGGACGATATCCGGCCTCGCCGGGGGCCGAGCCTGAGTGGCTTCCGCAGGCTGCCCGGAGGGCATCCCCCTGCCGGCGTCCCCAGATAGTCTCGGGCTGTGGCCAGCAGCATCTACGTCGCAGCCGTCGAGGGCTTCGCCGGAAAGTCGACGGTGGCCCTCGGGGTTCTCGAGGAGCTGTCCAAGCGGGTGGAGCGGGTGGCGGTCTTCCGTCCTGTCGTACGCGAAGAAGCGGTCGACTATGTCCTCGACCTCTTGGTCTCGCACGACGCCGTCGCCCTGTCCTACGACGAGTGCGCAGGCGTGACCTATTCCGAGCTGCACACGGACCCTGACGCGGCGCTCGGCAGGATCGTGGAGCGCTACCACCAGGTGGTCGCGAAGGCAGACGCCGTGGTCGTGGTGGGAAGCGACTACACCGACGTCGGGGCGCCGACGGAGTTCTCCTTCAATGCCCGTGTCGCGGCCAACCTCGGGACCCCGGTGATGCTCGTCCTCAACGCGAGCGCCAAGACGCCGGAGGCGCTGCAGACCACGGCCGACGTGGCGGTGGCGGAGCTGCAGGCCAACCTGGGCTCGCTGTTCGCGGTCGTGGCCAACCGCGCGGACCCAGCCGCCCGCGACGACGTGCTCGCCGCTCTTGCCGTTTGCGGCGCACCAGTGTTCGCGCTGCCTGAGGCACCGCTTCTGAACGCACCGTCGGTCGGGGACATGATGCTGGCCTGCGAGGGCAAGCTGGTCAGCGGCGAGGAGCGGTTGCTGGCGCAGGAGGCAACGGGAGTGGTCGTCGCTGCGATGACCTTGCCGAACGTGCTGGACCGGCTCTTCGACGGTGCCGTCGTGGTGGCCGCGGGAGACCGCCCGGAGGTGGTCCTCGGCGTGCTCACCGCCCACGTGTCGGCGAACTTCCCGCAGATGTCCGGGATCGTCCTCAACGGTGGCATCTCCCTGGCTCCCCAGATCGGCCGCTTGCTCGAGGGCGTGCGGACCACGATGCCGATCATCGAGACCGATCTCGGCACCAAGGACACCGTGACCTCGATCACTTCGCTCCGGGGCCGCCTGGACAAGGACTCGCCGCGCAAGGTCGCGACCGCGCTCGCACTGTTCGCCGAACACGTGGACGGCGACGCCCTGCTCGACCGGCTCCAGGTCGCGCGCAGCGCGGCGGTCACGCCGCTGATGTTCGAGCACCAGCTGCTCGACCGCGCCGCGGAGGACCGGCGTCACGTCGTCCTGCCCGAGGGTGAGGACGACCGCGTCCTCCAGGCTGCGGACGTCGTGCTGCGCCGGAGGATCGCGGACCTCACCCTCCTGGGGGACCCCCGCGCAGTCCAGGCACGCGCGGCCCTGCTCGGCGTCGACCTGGCGGGAGCGATGCTGCTCAGTCCGTTCGACGGTGAGCTGCGAGAGCGGTTCGCGCTCGAGTACCACGCGCGGCGCCAGCACAAGGGGGTCGACCTCGAACGCGCACGAGACCTCCTGATGGACGTCGCCTACTTCGGGACGATGATGGTCGAGCTCGGGCTGGCCGACGGCATGGTCTCCGGCGCAGCGCATACCACCGCCCACACGATCCGGCCCGCCCTGGAGGTGGTGCGGACCGTCCCCGACGTCTCCGTCGTGTCCTCGGTGTTCTTCATGTGCCTGCGCCACCAGGTGCTGGTGTACGGAGACTGCGCGGTCAACCCTGACCCGACCGCGCCGCAGCTCGCGGACATCGCGCTCGCCTCGGCCCGGACGGCCTCGGAGTTCGGCATCGAACCACGCGTGGCGATGCTGTCCTACTCGACCGGGAGCTCGGGCTCCGGGAGCGACGTCGAGAAGGTCGCTGAGGCGACGGCGATGGTGCGCGAGCGCGCGCCGGATCTCCTGGTCGAGGGTCCGATCCAGTACGACGCCGCCATCGACGCCACCGTGGCGCGCACGAAGGCTCCCGATTCCAAGGTGGCCGGGCGTGCGACGGTGTTCGTGTTCCCCGACCTCAACACGGGGAACAACACCTACAAAGCCGTGCAGCGCTCTGCGGGCGCGCTCGCCGTCGGCCCGATCCTCCAGGGGCTGCGCAAGCCGGTGAACGACCTGTCTCGCGGCGCGACCGTACGTGACATCGTCAACACCATCGCGATCACTGCCATCCAGGCCCGGGGGCAGTCGTGAGCTCCCTCGTGCTGGTGCTCAACGCAGGGTCGTCGTCGTTGAAGTACAGCCTCGTCGACGCCGAGACCGGCGCGGCGCCCGCGTCCGGGTCCGTGCAGCGGATCGGCGAGACCGACGGGGAGCTGCGGCACTCGACAGGCGACCGCCGGCACACCTCCGAGCAGGGATTCCCCACGGTCGAGAGGGCGCTGGCCGGCATGCTGGACGCGTTCGCAACCCACGGTCCGTCGCTCCACGACGCCCAGCTGGACGCGGTCGGACATCGCATGGTCCACGGTGGCTCCCGCATCGCCGAGCCGACTCTCGTCGAGGACGCGCTCATCGAGGAGGTGCGCCAGCTGGTGTCCCTCGCGCCGCTGCACAACCCGGCCAACCTCGAGGGGCTGCGGGTCGCCCGCACGCTGTTCCCCGAGATCCCCCAGGTCGCCGTCTTCGACACCGCGTTCCACCAGACCATGCCGCCGGTCGCGTACACCTACGCCGTGCCCCGGGACTGGCGCGAGGAGCACCGGATCCGCCGTTACGGGTTCCACGGGACCTCGCACGCCTTTGTCAGCCGGGAGGCCGCGCGCCTGCTCGGCAAGCCCGTGGAGAAGACCAACGTGATCGTCCTCCATCTGGGCAACGGGGCCTCGGCTGCGGCCATTCGCGCCGGGCAGTCGGTCGACACGTCGATGGGGTTCACCCCGCTCGAGGGTCTGGTGATGGGAACGCGCTCCGGCGACCTCGACCCGGCCGTGCACGGACACCTTCACCGCCGGCTCGGCTGGTCCATCGACGCCATCGACGACGCCCTCAACCAGGAGTCGGGTCTGAAGGGGCTCACCGGTCACCAGGACTTCCGCGAGGTGCTGGCCCGGTGCGCGCAGGGTGACGAGGCCGCCCGGCTGGGGTTCGACATCTACGCCTACCGCATCCGCAAGTACGTCGGGGCCTACGCTGCCGTGCTCGGTGCCGTCGACGCGGTCGTCTTCACCGGCGGGGTGGGCCAGCACAGCCCCGAGCTGCGGGCTGCCAGCCTGGCCGGGCTCCAGCTGTTCGGGATCGAGATCGACCAGGCACGCAATGCTGGACCGCTCCACGGCCCGAGCACGGTCTCGACCGAGGGCAGTCGGGTGCGGGTCCTGGTGGTGCCGACCAACGAGGAGTGGGAGATCGCACGCCAGGCCCTGGCCGTGATCCGTAGCCGCTAGTCGTCCTCCGAGTGCGCCGCGGCAGCGGCCAGTGTCGTGGTGCCCCCTGCAGGGCACCGGGGTGCTGGTCCGGGCTGGTGACTAGGTGGGGGAGCGCAGGCGGCGTGGGATGCCGGCGTCGCGCGCCTCGGAGTCCTGGATCCGGACCTTCACGTCGACACAGTGCACGCCGTCGGGCGTGACGAGGAGTGGGTTGAGGTCGAGGTGCGACACCTGGGGCACGTCGACCGACAGCTGGGCCACGCCCACCACGACCGACTGCAATGCCTCCACGTCGACCGGTGGGCTGCCACGGTAGCCGTCGAGCAGCGGCCACAGGCGCAGCCCGCGCAGGGCCCTGCCCACGTCGGCGCTGCTGACCGGCGGCAGGAGGTAGACCTCGTCCTTCCAGATCTCGGTCGCGGTGCCACCCGCCGCGACGCGCACCAGCGGCCCGTAAACCGGGTCCCGGATCACCCCGCAGGCCACCTCGACACCGGTGAGCACCGG
Source organism: uncultured Actinomycetota bacterium (assembly GCA_963723945.1). Lineage (GTDB taxonomy): Bacteria > Actinomycetota > Actinomycetes > Propionibacteriales > Nocardioidaceae > Nocardioides. The sequence goes on along the minus strand of CAVRSW010000031.1, from coordinate 60,037 downwards.
CTGGACGCGGACGTCGACGGAGTCGTGGCCCAGCTCGGCGCGGAAGGCGTCAACGGCGGCCGACACCTCCGCCGGAGTGTGCAGCCCGACCCGTACCAGCCCGCGGTCACTCTTGTGCCGGATGGCGGGATCCGCCACCTTGACCACGACTGGGAAGCCGATGGCCTGCGCGGCCCGAAGGGCCTCCTCGACATCACCGGCCTCGACGCCGACATGATCGATGTCGTAGGGGGCGAGCAGCTCGGCGCGTGCCGCGGCAGGAAGCCACTCGGCATCGGCGCCGAGCGCGGCGAGCCGCTCGGTTGCCCAGGCGCGGGAGTGGTCGGCCCGATCGCCCATCCGCGGTGGTGGCTCCTCGGCCGGGACCTGCCGCCACGCGGCGTACCTCATCGTGCGCGCCAACGCCCCCACCGCCGCCTCGGCAGTTCGGTAGACGGTGACTCCGTCGGGGTGGGTGTGCCGGGCCGCGTTCGAGGCGACGAGGAGGACCGGCCGGTCCGACTCCACCCGGGCGGCCCGGGAGACGGCCTCGAACAGCCCGGCGGGGTCGGACAAGCTGGTGGGGACGAGGACCACCATGACCGCGTCGAGCTCGGGAGCGGACAGCAGGGCTCGAACACCGGCCTCGAGGGAGCTGGGGGACAGGTCCGCCCCGAGGTCGACCGGGTTGCGTGTGCGGATCGCGCCGGGAGCCGCCCGGCGTACGCCGGCCTGTGCCTGGCCCGACAGCTCCGGCACCGAGAGGCCTTCGGCATCTGCGAGATCGGCCGACAACATGCCCATGCCGCCCGCATTCGTGACCACGCCGACCCGGTAGCCGGCCGGCATCGGCTGCCCCTGCAGCAGCGCCGCGGTCTCGGCCACCTCGGTGACGCTCCGGCAGGCGATCACGCCCGCCTGGGCGAAGAGGGCGTCGACCCCGATCGCCGAACCGGTCGAACGACCACCGAGCACGCCCATCAGGGGCTTGCGCTCCGCGAACCGGCGCGCGGTCCGGGCGAACTTGAGGGCGTTGCCGAACGACTCCATGTGGAGGGCTGCGGCAGCGACCTGCTCGTCGTCCATCCATGCGGCCAACAGGTCGTTGCTGGAGACATCGAGCTTGGCGCCGAGCGACACGAACGAGTGCACACCCACGCCCAGGTCGCGGGCCATGTCCAGCAACGTGATGCCGACCCCGCCCGACTGCGATGCGATCGCCAGCCCACCCTGCCCCGGCAGGGCCCTCGCGAACGTGGCGTTGAGGCGTATCGCCGGTCCCTGCGACAGCACCCCCTGCGAGTCGGGACCCACCAGGCGGACGCTGTGGGCCCGGGCGGTGCGCAGCAGCTCCCGCTCGGCAGCCACACCGAGCCCGTCAGGACCGGCGAAGCCGGACGACACGACGATCGCCGCGCGCGCTCCCGCGGCGGCCGCGTCTGCGATGACGGGCAGGACCTCGGGGGCGGGAACCGCGACCACCACGAGGTCGAGCGTCTCCCCGATCGCGGCCAGGCTGCGGTAGGCGGGCATGCCGGCCACGGAATCGGCCTCGGGGTGCACGACGTACAGCCGGCCGGCGAAGCCCCCGTCGCGGATCGCCTCGAGCACGCCGTTGCCCAGGCCGCTCGCGGTGCGGCGTACGCCGACCAGCGCAACGCTCTCGGGGTGGAGCAGCGGGCGGAGCGAGCGTGCCTCGGAGCGCCACTCCCGGTGGTCCGCGGCGTCGACGGCGGCGGGGGACGCCTCGGTGCGCAGCTCGACCGAGACCTCGCCGGCCAGGGTCCGGCGCCCCACCGCGAAGCCCGCGGCTCGAAAGACGCCCAGCATCCCGTAGTTGTCCGCGAGCACCTCTGCCTCGAAGCGGGTGACGCCGTGCTCGCGGCACAGGGCCGCGAGGTGCTCGAGGAGAAGGCTGCCGAGCCCACGGCCCCGATCCTCGTCGGAGACCAGGAAGGCGACCTCCGCGCGGTCCTTCGACAGCAGCTCCGCGGTCGCCAAGGCGGCGATCCGGCCGCGCACCACGGCAACCAACGCAACGGACATGTGGTTGGACTCGTCGAACAGGCGCGCCACGTATGCCGATCCTGCGGCCGGGCTCGGCGAGAAGAAGCGCAGCCGGAGCGTGTCCTCGGAAACACCTTCATGCAGTGCCAACAGCTGCTCACGGTCCCCGGGACCGAGCGAACGGATCACCGCGATCGTTCCGTCGGACAGCAGGACATCGGCGTCCGGAGAGGACCACTGCCGTGGCTGCACGGTGGTCACTTCGGGTCAGCCATCAGGTCGTGTCCGTTCATGTCCCCATCGTGCTCGCTCCCGGGCGGTTCTCCTCTGCTTGACGTCCGAGATGGTGCAGCAGCAGTGCCTCGGCGTGGCAGGCGCGTTCCCACTCGGCGAGGTGCAGTCCTTCGTTGGGGCTGTGGGCCCGGGTGTCAGGGTCTTCCACACCGGTGACGAGGATGGCGGCGTCGGGGAACGCCCGGGCGAAGTCGTCGACGATGGGGATGGAGCCGCCGGTGCCCACCTGCAGCAGGTCCGCGCCGTCCCATGCTTCGGTGAACGCCGTCCGGGCGGCGTCGAAGGCGGGCCCGACCGCGTCGATCTGCACCGGTCGGCCCGGCGGGTACCCCGGTGTCATGGTCAGCTGCGCACCCCAGGGGACGTTCCGCTCCAGGTGGTCGCGGACGGCAGCGAACGCCCGCTCCGGGTCGTCGCCGGGCGCCAGCCGCACCGAGATCATCGCCTTGGCACACGGAGCGAGGGTGTTGCTGGCCTCGGCCGTGCGCACTGCATCCAGCCCGATCACGGTCAGGGAGGGCCGCGTCCAGAGCCGCCCGACCATCGAACCGTCGCCGATCAGCTCGACCCCGTCGAGGACCCCGCAATCCGTACGTAGCCGGGTCTCCTCGTACACCAGGTCCGGGCCGGGTCCGGAGACCAGCCCTTCGACCGCGACGTTGCCGCGCTCGTCGTGCAGGGTGGTCAGAAGGCGTGTCAGCACCATCAACGCGTCGGGTACGACGCCACCCCACATGCCCGAGTGCAGCGCATGATCGAGGGTCCGGACGTCGACGTAGAAGTCGAACACGCCCCGTAACGACGTGGTCAGCGCCGGCGCGCCGATGGCCCAGTTGCTGCTGTCGGCGATCACGATGACATCGGCGATCAGGTCGTCGTGATGGCGCTCGAGAAGCTGCGCGAGCGTCTCGGACCCCGACTCCTCCTCCCCTTCGACGAAGACCGTCACTCCGACCGGGAGCCGGTCGCCGTGGGCGCGCACAGCGGCCAGGTGGGCAGCAATGCCTGCCTTGTCGTCGGCGGCACCACGACCGTAGAGCCGCTCGCCGCGTTCGGTGGGGATGAACGGTGGGCTCTCCCAGTCGGCCTCGGCCCCGGCCGGCTGCACGTCGTGGTGGGCGTAGAGCAGCACGGTCGGGCGGCCGGCAGGGGCAGGCTTGCGGGCGAGGACGGCCGGGGCGGCGTCCCCGATCGCCACCAGATCGACGGCGAACCCCTCCCCGGCGAACAGGTCGGCAACAGCGATCGCGGAGCGACGTACATCTGCGGCATGCTCGGGCAGCAGGCTGACGCTGGGAATCCTGACCAGGGACTCCAGATCGGAGCGCACCGACGGAAGCACGGCCCGCACCTGGTTGCGCAGCGCGGCAGGATCGGTCTCCACGTCTCAACGTTGCCGCACCGGCACGAACCCGAGTTCCCCTCATTCGGGTGACGCGCCGAGGGACCGCTGCGATCGCGGGCCGCCTCGACCTCGGGGTTGCTCGTTTGCCCCCCGGACGCGGCCGCCGAGGCCATGAAGAGCGTCGAGGAGACCGCCGCGCGTGCTCACCGCAGTGCGAAGGGGCCTGGGCCTTCGGTCCATCGTGCGCCGGTCTGCTCGCCGAAGGCCTCGACCGCCTCGGTGATGGTCTCGAAGAAGTGGTCCGGGTTGATGGTGTCGGTGAGCTCGTAGCGCTCCATCTTCTGGCGTACGGGGGTCTTGAGCTCGGCGAACACCAGGCTGATCCCGTCGGCGTTGAGCTCGAGGTCGAGATCCTGCAGGATGTCGGCCGCCGTGGTGTCGACATCGGTGATCGGCTCGGCTGCCACGACGATCCACTGTGGGGGAGGCTCGTTCCGCGCCAGATGCCGGACCTGGTCGCGGAAGGTTCGCGCGTTCGCAAAGAACAGGGGGGCGTCGAACCGGTAGATGACCAGGCCCGGCAGGTGGTGGGTGGTGGGGGTGAACTGGGAGTCGTGATACCCGGCCGTGCCTTCGACGCGTCCCAGCACCGCCTGGTGCGGCCGCCAGGCTCGCCTGAAGACGTTGAGGATCGAGAGCCCGACAGCGATCCCGATTCCCGGCAGGACGCCGAGGAAGGCAACCCCGAGGAAGGCTGCCAGGGCCAGATGGAAGTCCGACCTCCGCTGTCGCCACAGCCGGCGCAGCCCCCCGATGTCGGCCAAGGACATGGAGGCCGCGATGACCACGGCGGCAAGCGTGGGCTGGGGCAGGTCCCGCAACAGTCCGGGTGCGAAGATCAGGAGGAGGAGGATGGCCACTGCGCCCACCAGGCCGGTCACCTGGCTCTTCGCGCCGTTCTGTGCAGCCACCGCCGTGCGCGATCCGCTGGTGCTGACCGGGAACCCCTGGAACAAGCCCGCTGCGACGTTCGCAGCCCCGACACCGACCATCTCGCGGTCGCCATCGACCTCGGCCCCCGAGCGGGCGGAGAACACCGACGCCGTCGAGATCGTGTCGGTCAACGACACCAGCGCGATTCCCAGCGCGCCGGCGACCAGCAGCCAGAGGTCGTCGAGCGGAACGGTAGGAAGAGTGAACGGTGGAACGCCCTCCGGCATCGGGCCGACCACCGTCACGCCGCGGTCATCCAGGTCGAACAGGTTCACCGCCGCAATCGCGAGCACCACGGCGGTGAGGACCCCGGGGACCCGAGGGAGTGCGCGCTGGAAGCCCAGGATCAGGACCAGGCTCGCTGTGCCGACCGCCAGAGCTGCCCCCGTCGTCTCACCGTCGGCAAGTCCCTGGACGAACCCGGACGCCTCATCGATCAGGCTGTCAGCGTCGACCGAGAAGCCGAAGAGCTTGGGCAGCTGGCCCACCACGATGGTCAGCGCCAATCCGTTCATGTACCCGACCTGCGTCGGCTTGGACAACAGCTCGGCCACGAACCCGAGCCGGAGAACTCCGGCGAGCACGGTGATGGCGCCCACCATCAACGCCAACAGCGAGGCGTAGGCCACAGCGCGATCGGGGTCCCCCTCGGCCGCAGCCAGTGGGATGACAGTCGCCGCGATCATCGGTCCCAGCGCCGAGTCGGGGCCAAGCACCAGGACCCGTGACGGCCCGAAGACGGCGTACCCGACGAGACACAGGATGGTCGTGTACAGCCCGGTGATGGGCGGCAGGCCCGCCAGCTCCGCGTAGGCCATCCCCTGCGGCACGAGCAGTGCGGTCAGGACCAACCCGGCCACGAGATCCTGGCGCAGCCACCCGGGCTTGTACGACTGCATGCTCGCGATGCCCGGCGCGATGCGCGCGATCCTCTGACCGGTGAGTGCGGTGGCATCGGGCATGGATCACATCGTTTCCGACCATGAGCTCTGCCGTCACCGGTGCCGCGCCCCCACCAACGTGACGCCCCATGGTCCCGTCAGCGAGCTGTGCGGCGAACGGGCAGACGATCGCGCCCGCAGCAGACCCTCCAGGTTGTCAGTGTCCCGGTCAGGAGCCCCGGACTCAAGCGGGTGACGCCGCCTCTCGGCACGCATCGCAGGTGGGAACCGTTGATCGCCGAGGCCCAGCCTCAGGCCGTGCCCCTGGCGCGTCGGTTGCCACGGTTCCGACGCCACCGTCAACGCAGGATGGCGCGAACGGTCGGTTCGGCGCGGGAGGCGACGGCCGTGAAGAACCCGCCGGACCGCAGCCGAGAGAGACCGTCGCGCGCGATCACGTAGAACGGCACGGCGAGAATCAGGCCAACGATGCCTCCTAGGAGACCGCCCAGAGCCGTGGTGACGAGCACCACGAGGGGATGCACGTCGAGGCTGCGCCCCATGACCTTGGGTTCGACCACGTTCTCGAGCAGCAGGTTGGCGGCCACCACCACCGCCAACATGATCGCCGCGCTGGGCAGACCTGCCTCTCCAAGGGCGACCATGACCGCAAGGCCGCCGCCGAGGAAGGCTCCGATGTACGGGATGTAGCCGCCGATGAAGTTCGCCACCACGATGGTGAACACGAGGGGCAGGCCCAGGATCAGGCTCGTCAGGCCGATCACCACGGCCACGATCGCGGACATGATGGTGCGGCCACGGCCGTAGTCCCTGAGCGACGTGCAGGTGCTGCCGATGAAGGCGTCGAAGTCGTGCTTGCCCGCGGGGTCGAGCTGCGCGACGAGGGATCGCCGAAGTCGCGACCCGTCCTTGAGCAGGTAGTACATGATCAGCGCGCCCAGCACGAAGCCGCTGGCCAGGCCGAGCAGCGTGTCGAGGCCCGCGACCAGCTCGGTGAGGAAGCCGGTACCGAGGGCAGGAGCTCCCTCCTCGGCCGCGGCTCGCAATGCGCCCAGTGACTCCGGGTCGAGCTCGAGCGTCGCGACCGCCTCCGTGAGCGCGGCGTCGACCGAGTCACCGATCTCCCCGACCTGGTCCGTCACCCCACGCGCCGTCGCGACCAGGACGACGATCATCAGGGTCAGCAGACCGAGCACCACGATGCCCGCGGCGAGGGACGGCCTGATGCCACGACGGGCCAGGTCACGTGCGGCGGGCCTGAAGATCACCGCCAGCACGGCGGCGAATGTCATGGGAAGCACGATCTCGTTCACTGCGGCCAGCGCGTAGGCCACGATCGTCAGGGCGAGGACGAGGCCCACGAAGCTCCAGGCCCAGATCCCCAGCTGCGGAAGCCAGCTCAGCGGGACCGCACTCCCGGGATCCTCGCCGACCGGGACCTCGAACCGGTCGCCGAAGTCGGAGGCGTGCGGGTCAGCCATCGTCCAGTTCCTCGTCGGCAACGTGCTGCGCCGGGACGATTCCTCGCCCGGCAGGGTGCTCCGGTTCCTCGATGTCCCTCCGGTGGCCGCAGTGCCGCAGGATCGACCGCAGCGCCACGTGCATGGCATCCGCCCCGACGACACGCTCTGCGGGGAACGGCACGTCCACGGGTACGACGACACTTGCCCGGTCCTGCCAACCGCCCAGTCCGCCGTGGCAGCCCACCAGGTCCTCGAACGCCGCGACCTCCTCCGTGCCCGGGTCCACCGCGCTGTTGACGTAGATGTCGGGCGCCTCCGGCCGGTACGCGACCCGCTCCACGAAGTCCGGGGCGTACGGACCGAAGGGGGCGAGGGGGTCACTGCCCTCGACGTGGCCGTCAGCGATCCGGCGCGATCCATGGTTGCCGAGGACGATCGGGCCGTCGTGGTCGCGAACCACGACGAAGCCGATCCCGGGGTGACGTGCCAGTCCCTCCACGAGAGAGGGGTAGCGCTCGTCCAGGGTTGCGCGATCGAGGGCTTCCTTCTCCCCGCGCACGTAGACGAGACCGAGGTTGCCCGAGCCGAAGACGTGGAAGGCCTCCTCCCCGGTCGCTGCCCGGCCACCGGTCGCGGGGGCCGACTCGCTGCCGTCGCGCGGGGCCGGGGTGACCGCGCCCGGCTGGTTGCGAGCCCGCTTGTCCATCGCCTCGGAGGCGCCCTTCATGGTGCGCCCGCCGAGTCCGCCGCTGCTCGCCAGCTCGTCAACCAGCGCGTGGGTCCTGCCCCACCCCTCGACGTCCTCCTCGGAGGCCGCGACGTCGGACTTCGCGAGCCGAGCCACCAGTGCCGACAGGTCCTCGCCGTACCGGTCGGCGAAGGGTGTTCCCTGCGCCTGGCCGTGGTCGGAGAGGACGACGATGTGGTAGCGCCGGGGCGCCGCCGTCGCCACCTGCTCCAGCTGGTGCAGCACAGCGTCGACGGCTTCCAGCGCATCGAGGCTCTCGGGCCGGAGGATGCCCGCGTGATGGGCGATCTCGTCGTAGTCCACGTAGTCGACGTAGATCGACCTGGTGCCGCGCAGCAGGTGCTGCGCGACGAGGATGGTGTTGAGGTCGCGCAGGGCGCCGTTCGTGACGGAGCGCAGCAGCGCGGTCTCCCAGGAGCGACGGCAGCGCGGCTGCACGTCCCGGCGGACGGCGCGCCGGGCCTGGAAGCGGTCGCGGGTCAGCTCGGACACCGAGCGTGACAGCGCCCGGACCAGCCCGGACGGGTTGAGCACGAAGTCGGCGACCGCCCGCTGGGCGATCTCCCCTCCCCGCACCCGCCTGCTCATGGTCAGCACCGCCGTGGGTGCGTCCCCGGTGAAGAGGTTGCTGATGCTCACGCCGTCATCAGCCAGCAGTCCCGCCCCGGTGGTGAGGTCGGACTCGATCACGGCGGCGTCGGCCGGCCTGTTCGCCACCATCACCCGGTCCCGGGCACGGTCGTACCAACGGAAGGCCGGGATCCCGTCGATCACGCCGTGCAGGATCCCCATCTGGCTGGCTGGAGTGGTCGCTGGGAGCTTGGGTGTCCACTCCCGGACCGTGTGCGTGCCGGAGCGGATCCACCGGGACAGGGTCGGGACGGTGCCGGCGGTGATCGCCATCTGGAGCACGGGAAAGGGGACGCCGTCGAGCTGGACGAACAGCACCCCGTCCACGTCCGGATCGGCAACCTCGACCGGGCGGCGCCGGCTCGACGCGACAAGCTTTCCGACGAGCACCTGAGAAGTTCCGGCGCTGCCGAACCACGTGAGCACGGTGCTGACCAGTCCGACAGCAACGGCGACGGCGATCGCCGCCCAGTAGCTGTCGACGGTCACGTTCGGCAGCACCCAGGCGGTGATGAACACGATCAGGGCCTGCCCGACGAACGCGAGGACGAGCACACCCAGCCAGCCCAGTCGGACAGCCGCGCCGACCAGGAGCGGTTGGACCGCGACCGCGACGAGCCCCAGGAGCGCCGCGAACGCAACGGGGCCGCCGGGCCACTCGGCGTGGAAGTCCGAGAGTGCCCAGTCGCAGATCCAGATGGCCGGGACCGTCACCACCACGGCTGCGCAGTAGGCGATGACGCGGGACAACCACGGGCGTCGCCAGCTCTCCCGGGTCAGGTCGCCTGCCACCCGCGTGCTCGCGGACGGCGCGCCGTCCCCTCGGTCGACGGGTACCTCGGTGTTGCCCATGGGATCTCCTGGCGGCCCTAATGGTCGGCTTGCGCCTCGAGCTCCGCGACCTCGATCGCCACCCCCAGCGCGGCGGCGATGCTTCCGGTGGCCGAGGCCACCCGCGCCGTACCGACGATCGGCGCTACCGCGGCGAGCACCCCGCGCACCTGTTCGGCGTCCACACCGACCTCGCTCGCCATACCGAGGTTCAGGAGGTAGGAGGCCGGTGAGGCATCCACCGCGACCAGCGCCGCGATGCGGACGAGCGCCAGCGACACCGGGTCCAGGCTGGACACCTCGAGCGAGTCCGCCGTCATGCTCGCGAGCAGATCGAGGACCGGCGTCTCCGTGGTCGACTCCGTCATGGCTGTTCCTCTCGGTCGGAGGGTGCTCCGGGTGAGCCCGGTCCGATCCCAGCCGACCCCCGGGGGCCATCGCATCGTGCAGAGTGTGTGAATCGACCCGACCCCTCGGATGGACGGGCGACGCCGGACTGCTACCACCGACGCTTCATCAAGAGACGTTGAGTTCCCTGATCGCGCCCGGGCGGCGTCGCTACTGTCCGGAGGCGTCCTGGGCGTCGCGCTCGAGAGCCTTCATGTCGGCCTTGAGCTGCTTCTTCTGCAGCTTCTCCGCACGGCGCATGGACTCCTCGATCCTCGCCCCCATGTCGGTCACGCCGACGACGACGAGGCCGGCCTGGCCGGTGTCGAGCGACTCTCCGAGCTCCTTCAGGTCGTCCCGGCTCATGCCAGCGGCCGCATGACCTGCCACCGCCCCCAGGATCGCCCCGCCGGCAGAGGTGGCCGCGAGCAGTCCACCGCCGACTGCCGCGAACGGGAACAGCGCCACGACGAGTCCGGTGGCCAGACCCGCACCGCCGCCGAGCACACCGCCCACCCGGGTGGGGGTCTCGTGCTTGCGCGTGATCTTCACCTTGCCGTCCTCACGGCGGTGGATGACGGCCGCGTCGTAGGCATCCATCAGCCCCTCCCGGGTGTGGAGCTCCTTCACCAGGTCGTAGTCCGCCTCGGCGGACTCCAGGTCGGGGTAGACGCCGGCGTACACCACGAGCGTGTCGAATGCCATCAGGAGACCTCCGGTCGATCGGGCACGTGAGATCGCCGCTCCCAGTGGTTCTGCAGCGGCCGGTCTCGTCCGACCAGACTCGCACTGCGGAGTGGCGGGTTCCTCGTCCCCCACGGATGAGCGGTGAGGTGCTGCCCTCAGGGAAGCGGATCCTGCGGCGAGGGTCCCGACGGGGACTGCGCCTGCTCGGCCGGAATGGGCGCGGGGCGATGGATCGCGGTGGCGATCAGCGGGAAGAAGAGCACCGACAGCACGCCGGCGCCGACCAGCGCCGCCGCGTTCTCGGGCAGCATCGTCCCGGTGGACAGGCCGATCTCGGTCAACGCGACCACGAGCGGCAGGGTGGTGGCCGTGAGCAGCATCAGCTGCACCCGCTCGCGCGGGGGCAGCGCGCGGCGGTAGACCACCAGGACGGGCAGGCCCCGGACGGCCAGCAGCAGGAGGAGGAAGACGACGAGCCGGTCGGGCGACTCCCGGATCGACTGGACGTCGATGCGCATGCCTGCGGTGACGAAGAAGACCGGGATGAAGAATCCGTACCCGATCGCGTCGAGCTTCGCCTCCAGCGCATGCACGTCGCCCGGAGCCCACCGGCGGAGCACGGCGCCGGCGAGGAAGGCCCCCAGGACGACGTCGAGGCCGAACACGCCGGCGAGGACGAGCAGACCCAGGAGCAGGAGGATCGTCAGCCGCAGGGTGGTCTGACTGGTTGCGTCCGCTCCCTCTTGGGCGATGCGCGCCAACCGGCCGCCGTGCACGAACCGTGGAAAGGCCGACAACCCCACCGCCACCAGGGCGACCACGGCCAGCGAGATCAGTGCCGAGAACCTGCTGTTGACGCTGAGGAAGATCGCGATGGCCAGGATCGGGATGAGCTCGCCGATGGCCCCCGAGGCGAGGAAGTACCTCGCCAGCGCACCACCGAGCATGCCCTTCTCCCGCAGGATGGGGAGGACCGTCCCGAGTGCCGTCGTGGTCAGGGCGAGGCCGACGGCTGTGAACGCGGTGACGTACCCCACCGCGGTCAGGCCGCCCACCACCGCCGCCGCGACGACGGCCGACACCAGCCAGGCGACCACGGCGAGGCGTCCGGGCCGGTCGAACAGCATCGCAGGGTCGATCTCGAACCCGGCGAGGAGGAACACCAGGCCCAGGCCGACGTGGGCGATCAGCTCGATCTCGGGGCTGACCGCCAGCCCCAGGACCTGCGGGCCGACGATGACCCCGCCCAGGATCAGCAGGATGAGCTGGGGGATCCGCTGGCCGGGCAGGAGCACGGCGATGATCGGCGCTGCCGCCGACACCGCGGCCACGACGAACAGCGTCTCGAGACCGGTCAGGAGGTCCATGGCGTGTCCTGTCAGCCCAGTCCGAGGCGGTCAGGGGTGCTGGCGAGTCCATCGAACCCGACCGTGACGTGCGTCTGGAGCATCGCGTCGAGAGCCGCCTGCACTCGCGCCACCTCTGGGGCCGATTCGCTGGGCACGTCGCGCTGCAGGTCCCGGAGTGCGGCAGCCAGACGCCTGGTGACGTGGGGTGACGAGATCCCCAGGGCAGTGATCTCGACGAACGCGAGGTGCAACACGGAGCTCCACGAGTACGTCGGCTCCATCAGCCGGACCGTCCCCGTCTGGTCGACGTGGAGCCCCGTCGGGGTGGGGAGCCGGGCTATGCGGAGCAGGAGGTCGTGCAGCCGGTCGATCACCAGGACCGCCGTCGTCGGCTGGTTGATCGCGGGGGACAGCGACTGGGTCGCGACGTCGACCAGCTGCCGGATGCCGAACGTCGGGTCCTGGTAGAGGGTCCGGGCCCGGCCGAGGTCGATGCAGCTGAGCAGGTCCGAGTCAGGCGGCGCTCGATCGCCGTGGACGGCCAGCACCGCCCCGCCGGTCGCGACGTACTCCCCGACGCGGGGCAGGATCTCGATGACGCAGTCGTACTCGGCCGCCAGGCGTACCAGCCGGGGCCGATCGACCCCGAGCACCGTGCCGAGCACGCCCCGGTAGGTGCGGGTGTCCCGCGAGCTCAGGTGGACGACCTGCGGCTGGGGGACCAACGCCGGCGGAGCCGCCTCGACGTACGCCTCGGCGCGGGGGTAGTTCCGCCGGATCGCGGCTCGCGCCTCGTGGGCCACGGCGGTGATCACCCACCCGACCTCCAGCAGCCGCATGGTCGCGGTGACGTAGACGACGAAGATGACCACGGCCCCCGCCAGGACGACCATCGAGACGATGACCGTCCGGGCCGCGGCCGAGGGATCCACGACCTCGTCCATGGCCAGCCCGGCCACGGCGAAGGCAAAGGTGGCCAGGAAGAAGCCGAACGCGACCTTGGTGACGCCGGACCGTACGAACGTGCGGATCACCCGGGGTGAGAGCTGCGAGCTGGCCAGCTGCAGACCCACGAGGGTGATCGCGAAGACGACGCCGACGAAGGTCAGCATCGACGAGGCCATGACCCCCAGCATGGTGTCGGCGGTGGAGGTCCTGATCGTGCGCCCGAGACCCCAGTCGGCCGGCAGTCCGACGACCTGGGGGTGCGCGACGACGACGGCGACGAGCACGCCTCCCACGACCAGCAGCAGGGGGATGAACCAGAACCCGTCGCGCACCCACTCGGACGTCCGCACCCTGCGGTGCGCCCAGTGGGACCCGGCGGCCAACGCCTGCATGCGGCCATGCTGGCCTGATTCGCGACGCCGCGCCACACGCGCCGTGTCAGCCATGGAGCGAACCCGATCCGGCGGGCCACCCTGTCGTACGCAGCCCACAGGAGGGCGGGACTCGAGGCCCGTCCGGTGTGGAGGCAGGGCAGGTGGTCACACGGCGACGCTCACGGGGAAGGTGGCGATCCAGCCGATCGTGGCGAGCAGGACGCCACAGCCGACCAGGGTCATGACCCAGCGCAGGCGACGGCTCTGGAGCTTGGTGCTCATGCCGGCGAAGAACAGCACGACGGCGCACGACGCTCAGCACGTAGTTGCCGGACCGCTGGATGTCCAGGCGCACCTCGGCAGCGGACGCCTCCGCGGCTGCGTCGAGGCTCCGGGCGTCGTTGCGTGACTCGACCTGGTACTCGTCCATCGCGAACGGCGTCGGCGGCGCGTCGGTGGCGGTGAACGGGTGGGTCGCCTGCCACGCGTCGAACGCCGGCCGGAACTCGTCGCGGAACCGCTGCACGAAGAAGTGGGCGACCTCGTCATCCCGTTGGCGGGCCGCCTCTCCCCAGGCGATGAACGTCGCCACGTCGACCTGTGTCTGCGCCTCGCCCAGCCCTTGTGCCCGCGCCGCCTCGATCCGGATCGCGTTGGTGCGGCCCGCGGCCGCCGCCTGCTCGCCGTTCCAGCGGGTGGCCTGGTAGCTGCTCCACGAGGTGCCCAGTGCGGCGACCACCAGCAGGACGGTCACCAGCACCTCCTGCCAGGTCCGACCCTCGTCCGCCTCGCTAGCCATCATCCGCCGCGCTCGTCACACGGCGGGGTGACGTCGATACCCGCCACCTCGACCTGGGTGTCGATCAGGCGGAGGGTCCGCTCCATCGCCGTCGGCTGCAGCCTGCCCACGCCCCCGCCGTGCGGATGGTCGAAGAACACCAGCAGCTGCATGAGGAGCGCGAAGACGATCGTCACGCTTCCCATGAGCATGCCCTGCGTGACCGCACGCTCCGCCCGGTCGGCGAAGAACAGCATGTACGCGAAGATGACGGCACAGATCATGACGAGGACCAGCCACAGGGGCGACGGGATGATGCCCTCCGCACCGTGCACGCGGTCGATCCGCGCCTGCTCCCGGTCGGCGGTCTGACTCATCCACCGGTCGTAGGCGGACTGCTCGGTCGCCGTCTGTGGGTCGACCTGCGAGATCGTCCGGAACATCTCCGCACCCCAGGGGTTGATCTGGTCTCCCAGGGTGCCGTCGTCCAGTGCGTCCCACTCGATCCCGGTCACCGATCGCGCGTAGCAGGTCAGCTCGCCGGTGAGCTCCTCGGGCGCGTCGCGGGGCAGGAACTGCGCCGTCTGCACCTGCTGCGCGACGATGACCGCCTCGGTCTCGGCGCCGGAGCGCGACGCGTCGTACGAGGAGAAGGCCAGGAAGATGATGAACCCCAGGAGGACCGAGAAGCCGGTGGCCAACACGCCGAAGACACCGGAGGCGCGGTCGCCGTCGGCGAAGTAGCTGCCGTCCGGTGCTCCCCGGCGCACCACGAGCATCGAGGCGATGGCGACGGCGGTGACGGCCAGCGCGATCCCGATGCCGACCAGGACGTTCACGCGGCTCTGACCCCCTCGCACCGGAAGACGCTGCACCGCCAACCCACCAGAGCGCGGGTCGGGCTGGCATCACTCGGTGCGGATGAAGCCCGTCCTGCGCGCGACCGACCGATGGGTACAGCAAGGGCGCCACACCAGGGAGATGGCGGTGCTGCTCCTCAGTCGGCCTTGACGTCCGACCCGTGGACCGTGAGCGCCATGATGACGACGACGGCGATCACGATCATGGTCAGCGACCACAGTGGGTAGGCCGCGAGGAACGCCACGTTGACGATGGCACTGACGAGCGCCATGAGCACCCCGAGGATGCGGGCCCACATCTGCCCGGCCAGGACGCCGAACCCTCCGAGGAGCACGATGATCCCGCCGATGAGGTAGGTCCAGCCCCACGCCGTGAAGTCGACGTTCACCACCAGTCCGCTGGAGGCGACGAGGAAGTAGTCGTCGTTGAACAGGGCCACCAGGCCCTGGAAGATGTGCAGGCAGCCCAGGAGCACCATCATGATCCCGGCGAAGCCGATCCAGCCCACCCACGGCGATGACCTGGGGTATTGGGAGGGCGGGCCTGCGGGCGGCGAGTCAGCGTACTGAGACATCTCAGTCCTCACGTCTCCGGAAATGGTCCACCGACTGTGACGCGTGGTCGTCGTCGGCGCCTCCTCCATCACGGGTGATTGTGCGAGCACGTCGTGGCCCGCGGGTTGTCTCCGACGCGAATCACGCGGACCGGGTGAGGATCCTCGCGCCGGAGGCGTCCATGGTCGTGGTAACCGCTCTCCCGACATCGAACGGTGAATCCTCGTGACCCACGCACCCGACCGCCACGCACGGAGCATGTTGCCGATCCCCGACCGACGGGCGCCGGGGCTGACGACGTACGACGCGAAGGATCCGGCCACCGCCTTTGCGCCGATCGAGCCCCTGCTGCCGCCCACGGGCGCCCCGAACGTGCTGGTCGTGCTGCTCGACGACGTGGGCTTCGGCGCCGCCTCGACGTTCGGAGGGCCATGCCGGACGCCGACCGCGGACCGGCTCGCCGCCGGCGGCCTGCGCTACAACCGATTCCACACCACGGCGCTGTGCGCGCCGACGCGCCAGGCGCTGCTCACCGGCCGGAACCACCACTCGGTCGGGATGGGCAGCATCACCGAGACCGCGACCTCAGCCCCGGGCAACAGCTCCCTGCGGCCGAACACCAAGGCGCCGCTGGCGACGACGCTGAAGCTCAACGGGTACTCGACCGCGCAGTTCGGCAAGTGCCACGAGGTGCCCGTCTGGCAGTCCTCTCCCATGGGGCCGTTCGACGCCTGGCCGTCCGGTGGTGGCGGGTTCGAGACGTTCTACGGGTTCATCGGCGGTGAGAACAACCAGTGGGACCCCGCGCTCTACGACGGGACGACACCGGTCGAGCCGCCCAGCACCGCGGAGGAGGGCTACCACCTGACCGAGGACCTGGCCGACCGGGCCTGCAGCTGGATGCGCCAGCAGAAGGCACTGATGCCGGACAAGCCGTTCTTCGTCTACTTCGCCCCCGGGGCGACACACGCCCCGCACCACGTGCCCCGGGAGTGGGCGGACAGGTACGCCGGCGAGTTCGACGACGGCTGGGACGTGCAGCGGGAGCGGACGTTCGCGCGCCAGAAGGAGCTGGGGGTGATCCCGGCGGACGCCGAGCTGACCGTGCGTCACGAGGAGATCGCCGCTTGGGACGACATGCCCGAGGACCTGAAGCCGGTCCTGGCCCGACAGATGGAGATCTACGCCGGGTTCCTGGAGCACACCGACCACCATGTCGGCCGGCTGATCGACGCCCTCGACGACCTGGGCGTCCTCGACGACACGCTCGTCTACTACATCGTGGGCGACAACGGGGCGTCGGCCGAGGGAACGATGAACGGGGCCTTCAACGAGATGGCCAACTTCAACGGCATGGCCGCGATGGAGACGACCGAGTTCATGGTCAGCAAGATGGACGAGCTCGGGTCGCCGACGTCCTACAACCACTACTCGGTCGGGTGGGCGTGGGCGATGTGCACGCCGTTCCAGTGGACCAAGCAGGTCGCGTCGCACTGGGGTGGGACCCGCAACGGGACCCTCGTGCACTGGCCGAACGGGATCGAGGACGCCGGTGGGCTGCGCTCGCAGTTCACCCACGTGATCGACGTGGCCCCGACGATCCTGGAGGCGGCGGGCCTGCCGGAGCCCGCCATGGTCAACGGGGTGCTGCAGTCCCCCATGGAGGGCACCAGCATGGTCTACAGCTTCCACGACGCGGAGACCCCGGAGCGCCACGACCTGCAGTACTTCGAGATGTTCGGCAACCGCGGCATCTACCACCAGGGCTGGAGCGCGGTCACCAAGCACCGCACGCCGTGGGTGATGGTGGGCGGTGACCTTCCGGCCTTCGATGCCGACGTCTGGGAGCTGTACGACGGAACCACCGACTACAGCCAGGCGCGCGACCTCGTCGCCGAGATGCCCGACAAGCTCCACGAGCTGCAACGGCTCTGGCTCATCGAGGCGACGAAGTACGACGTGCTGCCCCTGGACGACCGCACGGCCGAGCGGGTGAACGCGGACATGGCGGGACGGCCGACGCTGATCCACGGCACCTCCCAGCAGTTCTTCACCGGCATGGGACGTCTGTCGGAGAACAGTGTCGTCAGCATCAAGAACAAGTCGTTCTCGGTCACCGCCGACGTCGAGGTCCCGGAGGGAGGAGCCGAGGGCGTGATCATCGCCCAGGGCGGCCGCTTCGGCGGGTGGGCGTTCTACGTGAAGGACAGCAGGGCCAGGTTCGTCTACAACGTCCTCGGCATCCACGAGTTCGCGACCGCGGCGGACCTGCCGATCCCGGCGGGCCGGCACCAGGTCCGCGTGGAGTTCGCGTACGACGGTGGTGGCCTCGGAAAGGGGGGCGGCGTGACCCTGTTCCACGACGGCGACGCGGTGGGCGCAGGGCGGGTCGAGGCCACCCAGGCCATGATCTTCTCCGCCGACGAGACCACGGACATCGGCTACGAGTCCGGCACCACGGTCACCCCCGACTACACGCCGGCGACCAGCCGGTTCACCGGCAGGATCCACTGGGTCCAGATCGACCTCGGCCAGGACGACCACGACCACTTCATCGACCCCGAGGAGCGACTCCGGGTGGCGATGGCCCGCCAGTAGGGACTGGGCCGGGGGGGCGCGTGGGGTCCCGGGGCGTCGACGGCGTGGCGCCCTCAGGCGCTGCGGCGCTGCTCCGACCGCAGTGCGAGGGCGGCAACGATCGTGATGAAGCCGTAGGCGATCAGCCACACGTACGTGATGACGACCATCGCGGCCAGCGACCAGTCGGGGTTGACGACCAGGAACAGGCCGATGACCACCCCGAGCAGGCCGCGCAGCGCCTGCCACACGCGGTGCCGTGGAGCATGTGTCGACAGCGCCCCGACGATGTCGGCCACCCCGACGGCCACCACGCACAGGCCGACCGCCCAGCCGACGAAGGTCAGGGTCTGGAGGGGGTCGAAGAGGAGCAGCGCGCCGATCACGAGCGAGAGGGCGCCCGCGAGGACGACCGCCCAGCGGATCGCTCCGTGGAGCGTCGCGACGGCCAGGAACATCTGGGCC
Source organism: uncultured Actinomycetota bacterium (assembly GCA_963723945.1). GTDB lineage: Bacteria > Actinomycetota > Actinomycetes > Propionibacteriales > Nocardioidaceae > Nocardioides. Next base: position 41,865 of record CAVRSW010000031.1, on the reverse strand, counting down.
GCCCCGGCGAAGATCAGCTGTACTGCCAGCAGGAAGGCCAGCACCTTGACCGTCTCACCGGGCCAGGCCGCCAGGGCTGCGCCCAGGAGGAGGGCCGTGACACCGCCCGCGAGCACGACCCCCCAGTGCGGTGCCATCCGCAGGGTCGGTGACGCGGTCTCGAGCGGCGCGCCGCCAGCGGCCGTGCTGGAGCCGACGTCGTCGTCCATGAGACCTCCTCGACACCACACTCGGTGCCTGGAACCGGCGCGGGCTCACCGGCTTCGGGTGATCCGACGGGCCAGCGATCCTCCCGGGGCGCACGACCCGCGGACGTTCCTCTCCTGTGACGCCGCCGGTCAGGAGGTGCCGTCGTTCTCCTGGCGCCGCCCCGGATCGGGCCGCTGGGTGCCCGGCCCGTCCGGGTCGTCGCCGGGAGCGGTGCCGGCCTGCAGGTAGGGAAGCGGGTTGCCGGAAGCGCGTGGCAGCGAGTCCAGCCAGAGGCTCAGACCGCCCGGGTCGCGCAGGTCCATCTCGTCCAGGATGCGCTGCCGGTATCCCACGACGGCCGCCGTGACCGGTGTCGAGCGGGTGTCGAGGAGCTGGAAGTAGCTGCGCCGCCACGCCACGCACAGGGCGTCCACGTCGAGGTCGGGCAGCACGAGCACGGCGCGCCGGATGCCCGCCGACACCGATCCGACGTCGGCAGCGGGGGCCGGAGCCCTCGACCCTCGCCGGCCACCGTGCGCGGCCTCGGTGTCAGGCGACGGTCGCGCGATCAGCTGGCGGACGTGGCCCCCCCACGTGCGCACCGGCGCGGTCGTTGCGATCAAGACGCAGCACCACAGCACCCCCAGGGAATCGAAGGCGAGGGCCAGGCCCAGCCAGCTCATCGCCAGCACCCCCGAGAGCAGCCCGGTCTGATAGCTGACGGTCGCTCCGCCCGCACTCCGCAGCACGTGCACCATGAGCAGGCCGACGACGCTGATCGAGGCAATGCTGTAGAGGCAGCCCGGCCCGAGGGTCATCCAGGCACCCGCCAGCCCAACCGCGATGGACACGGCGTGGAATACCGTCAGCAGCCCGCCCCTCCCCGACGAGTGGCCGAACTTCCTGCGAAACGGACCAGACACCCCAGGCCCCGCTCCCTCTGCTCACGTCGTGCATTGCGAACCGTGCTGCTGCGCTTGGGTCCATGCAACCGCGCGCAGGAGTCCCCGGCATCCCCCTGCTCAGGTGAGTGGTCCTGGACCGGGCAGTAGTCATCCACCGCGGATGACGGCAGAGTCGCCATCGTCAACGACGACAAGCCGGGGCGCGCACGCGAGGGCGTCGGCTCACGGTCGCCGACGTGGGCGGCCTGCTGGCTAGCTGCACCAGGTGTGCGTGGGTTCCTGCAGCAGTCGGGCCAGCGCACAGGGTCAACGACTCCCGTCGGCGGGACGTGACCAGGTCTCACCGAGCGGGAGCCGGATCACCCGGCAGTCCGGCGCCGCAGCAGCCACGTCGGCCTCGAACGCGTCGAGCGGGCGCTCGAACCAGTCGCTCATCCACGTCATGAACGGCGCGTGCAGCGTGCCCCAGTGCACGGGCAGCGCGTAGCGGGCCCGGGTCAGCGCGCACGCCTCCGCGGCCTGGGCCGGTCCCATGTGGTTGGCCGAGAGCCGCGGTCCCCAGCCGCCGATCGGGACGAGCGCGACGTCCAACCGCTCGACGCCGGCCTCGTGGGGGAGCTGCCCCATCTCGGCGTACAGGCTCGTGTCACCGGCCACCCACAGGGTGGTCGACCCCGACCGCACGAGGTGGCCGTGGGCGTCGTTGGGGCGGTGCGGCATGGGGCGACCGTGGTGCACGGCCCGGACGAGTCGTACCTGGAGGGCACCGACGTCGGTCCAGCCCTCGGCGCCCTGGGCGCGGAGGCCCTTCGTGCGCAACCAGCGCCCGTTGCGCTCGCTGGTCAGCACCTCGGCGTCGGGGACCAGGCGCAGTGACCGGAGCTCGGCATGGTCGTGGTGCAGGTGGGACAGCAGCACGGCGTCCACCCCCGCCCACTGCGAGGGGTGGGGCGGTGGGCCACGCCTGCGCAGCGGCCCGTTGTGGCGGCGCAGCAGCGGATCCGTCAGCAGCCGGTGACCGGCCAGGTCGATCACGACCGTCGAGTGGCCGAGCCACGTCAGGCTCAGCTCGCTCGGATCCACGCCATGCCTCCGACGTCAGGAGCCGAGGATCTTCGCCTTCTGCGCCGCGAACTCCTCGTCGGTGAGGACGCCGCTCGCATGCAGCTCGGCCAGGTCTTTCAGCTGCGCGATCGGGTCGGGAGCCGGAGGCGGGGGAGGGGCGTACACCGCCTCCGCGCCCTCCTCGTAGGCCCCCGCGCGCTGGGAGATGATCTGTGCGTCACGACTCGCGAACTTCTCGGCCTGGCGGCGCTGGACGCGTCCGCTGACGGCCGAGGCGGTTCCGGCGACTACGGCCGTGCGGGCGACGCCTCGGAGCAGACCGGGCATGGTGGTTCTCCTTTTGATGGGTCAGGTGTTCGATCCGGCGCCCTCGAGGGCGTCGAGCGCCTCCATGACGACGTCGGCGGGGATGCGGGCGCTGGCGATCACTTCGCCGCCGGACTCCCGGGCAGCGGCGACGAACGGCACGGCCCAGGTGTTCTCGTAGACCAGCAGCGCCGCGACGGTCCCCGGGGTCATGGCATCGGCAGCCTGCCGCATGTCCTCGTCGTCGAGCAGCCCGGAGCTGGCGCCGGCGAAGTACTGGAAGTCCTGGGCCAGGGGCGAGTCCCTCAGCTCCAGCGCCTGCACGGCGCCGTCGTCGGCCTTGTGGATCACCATGAGGTCGTAGAGCCGGATGGTGCCGCTCTCGACCAGGGCGATCAGCTCAGGAGCGACCGCGCCGGTGAGCCGGTCGGCGGGGAACTCGAGGAGCAGGAAGTCCACGGGGCCGTGGGCCACCGCCTGCGCTGCGCTCGTTGCCTCGGACACGGGATCTCCTCACGTCGACATCGGCGGCCGGGCCCGGTGCCGGGCCACGTCGTCGTCGCTCCACTGTCACTCCCGGCCCGGTACGACACGTCGTCCGTTGCGGATGATTCGCGCTGCCGGTCCGTGTATGGACGGTGCATCGGTCCACGCCGCGGGTGACCAGTCACCCGCGGCGGACGAGGCACGACCGGCTCGTCGGACCCACACTGGGCCCAATCGTGCAATGGAGAGGCGCTGAGTGAGATGGACTCGTTCTGGGACGTGATGTGGTTCTGCTTCGTCACCTTCGCCTTCGTGGCCTACCTGATGGTGCTGTTCCGGATCTTGACCGACCTGTTCCGCGACCCGGACACCTCAGGGATCGTGAAGGCGGTCTGGATCGTGGCGCTCATCCTGGTGCCGCTGATCACCTCGTTGGTCTACCTGATCGTGCGGGGCCGGGACATGGTGCAGCGCGACGTGGAGGGCGTATCGAGGGCGCGCAAGGAACAGGACGCCTACATCCGCGACGTGGCCGGATCCCACCGCAGCCCCGCGGAGGAGATCGCGCACGCCCGCGAGATGCTCGACGCCGGGTTGATCACCCAGCCCGAGTTCGACCGGCTCAAGGAGAAGGCACTCGTCTGAAGGCGTGGGGCCGTTGTCCGTCGAAGCGCAGCCACACGATCGAGACCGGCGACGCTACGCGCTGCGGACGCTGCTGCGGTCGTCGGTGGTCGCCGTCGTCATCGTGGTCGCCTTCTTCCTGTTGCCGCTCCGCTTGGAGTTCGCGCTCAACGGGCTGCTGGCCCTGGTCGGAGGCCTCGCGACCGTCGTCGTCGTGCTGGCCTGGCACATCCGGATGATCCTCTTCGGGCCCTACCCCGCGGTCCGGGCCGTGTCCGCCCTGGTGGTGACCGTGCCGCTCTTCCTGGTCGTCTTCGCCAGCATCTACTACCTGATGGGCGCCTCCGACCCGGCGCAATGGAGCGAGCCGCTCACCAAGCTGGACGCGCTCTACTTCACCGTGACGGTCTTCGTCACGGTCGGCTTCGGTGACATCACGGCCGTGACCCAGGCAGCGCGGGCGGTGACCACCGTCCAGATGATGGCGGGGCTGACCTTGGTGGGCGTGATCGCCCGGGTCGTGGTGGGAGCCGTCCAGGTCAACTGGCGGCGCAGCGCCGGGGACTGACGCCGGGGGCCGGTCGCGCGCAGGTCAGGGCGTGGGCGGGAGCGGGGACGGCCCCGCGTCGTCGGTGTGATCGGCCGCGGACAGCAGCTGGAGGATCCCTAGCGCGACCACGACGGCCACGCCGGTCCACAACACCACCCACGCCGTGGGAGACGACCACAGCATGAGCACGAGCGCCCCCAGGCTCACCACGGCGACCCGCAGGATGCGCAGGTGGGCCGAGAGCCAGGCGCCGAAGCGGCCGGTGTCCCGGCCGGTCGCCTGCTCGCCTCGACGTCGCAACCGGGAGACCCCTCGATCGAGACTGCCGCGCGCGCGGACGGCGGCGGGCGAGTGGCCGCTGAGGAAGGCGGCGACCGCCACGACGAGGCCGAGCACGGCCACGGCGCGCAGCGCCGTTCGCAGGAACCGGACGAGGATGTCGAAGACGTCGCCGGCCGCCGTTGGGGTGAGGATGTCCGCGGGCGTGGTGTTGACGTACGCCGTGCGGGCGATCGCCAGGCCGACCCCGAGCAGGACCATCGCCACGGTGACGCCCAGGGCCCCCCGCAGCAGCGCCCGCCACCGGTCCCGCGCCAGCAGGACGCCGGCCGCGATCAGGGCCAGGCTGACGAACGGCAGCCAGGTGCCGAGCGCGTCCAGGAGCCGGTACGCCGACTGCGACTTCGTCACCGCGTCGGACTGGACGAGGGTGAACTCACGGTCGACGGTCGGGATGTTGCCGGCCAGGGAGAAGCCGGCGTCCACCAGTTGGTTGCTCACGTCCTCGACGATCGGTCCCAGGTTGATCGTGATCGTGTCGCCCTGGGCCGAGACCGCACCGCCCTGATCCCCCCGGAGGAGCCGCAGCACCTGCTCGTGGGCGAGCCGGTTGACGTGCGCCCAGATCTCGGCGAAGCGATCACTCGCGAGCGCCTTGTCCACCTGGTCACGGGTGAAGCTCTCGATGCCGCTCGAGAGCGGGACGGCCAGCGCGGGCAGCGCGGATGCGACGCGCGGCGGCATGTCCTCGAGCTCGCTCACGGTCGTGAGCGCGTCCGTGGTGAGCTTATCGATGTCGAGGTTGTCCAGGACGGCCGTCGTCACGGCGTCCGCGAGGGCGGCCTGCACCGCCGGCTCCTCCGCGATCGGCGCGACGGTCTCGACGTAGGTCTCGGTGTCCGCGAGGATGTTGTGCACCCAGACCGAGGCGACCGAGACCGGTGCCAACACACAGCCCAGGACGATGCACAGCGCCGACACCGTCACCCGCCACGCCGACCCGCGGGCCGGTTCGGGCGGGCCCGGCTCGGTGCCCGGCGTCGTGGCGAGCTGACCCTCCAGCTCCGCGACGCGCGCCCGGAGCCGCGCTACCTCGGCTGCGTCGTTCATCGGTGCACCCCCATCGCTGGCGTCGGACCCGAGCCTCGTCAGCCTCACATCCCGGCGAGACCCGTCACGTCACGCGCAACGGGTGAGTGTGGTGCGTACGCGCCGGTGACGCCACGGTGCCGGGTTGGCCCTTCATCCGCGCGGGACGAGGCGCACGAGCCACGACTGCGGTCTGCTGGGCGGGTGCCTCACCCGGCCTGAGAGAGGTGAGTGATGTCAGCGCGTACCTTCGAGATCCGCCTCGACGGCTTGGTCCCCACCGACTACCTGCTCGCACAGGTCAGGAACGTCGACGTCGCCGAGCAAGAGCTCCGGACCGTGCTGAGCGGCACGTTCGTGGACCAGGCCGAGCTGCACGGCTTCCTCCACCGCCTCGAGTCCCTCGGCCTCGAGGTGGTCGAGGTGCGAAGCGTCTCCACCGCCGCCGGGGACGACCCGCCGGCACCCGAGGGAGTCCGGTGACCGGCACGCCCGGCGACCACGCCGGGGGGCCGCCTACCGTCTTGTCCGCAGAGTACTGGGGCACCATCCAACCGATGGCCTCGGCTCTGGACGGCCTCTCCTTCGAGTACCCAGGGGTCGCTCACCCGCCTGTCGTACCGCGTCGGCGGCTACGGCGTGCTGGACGCGCGCGCCCCTCCGCCGAGCGGGCCGCCGGGTCGCAGCGAAGGGCCCGCAAGGACAGGTCGCTACCTGGTGTGTTCGGCCCAGCAGCCGCACAAGGTCCACGAGAACGTCGTCTCCCAGAGCGACAGCTGATGCGGATGAACCCCGCCGGATGGGCTGTGCTCCACGTCCCTAGGCGTGAGGAGTCCGGCCGCGGCGGACCGGGCCGGCGGCGCGGGTGAGCGCCGCGGGCTGGGGGAGGGGCCACCCGTTCCGGGTGGGGTCGGACCCGTCGAGGCGACGGCACCCTGACGCTCAGGGGAGACCGACGACTCCTCGCCTGCGAGGTGGACATGACTGCTGTCGAAGCTCGATCCTGGCCGCTGCCGAGGACCGGCTCGGAGCTGATGGCCCGATCCCGGTCCCAGGTGCCGCACGCCTCGCCGTACCACCTGCGCCGCGAGCGGTTGTCGGAACTGCTGGCGTCGAGCACCGCACCGCTGGCGCTGCTCAGCGCCCCTGCCGGATCGGGCAAGACCGCCCTCGCGGTCGAGTGGGCGCACCGGCTCGGTGACACCCGCGAGGTGGTGTGGGTCAGCTGTCACAGTGTCGAGGTGGACCCGTGGGACGACGTGGTCCGGAGGGCCGGGGGCACCGACGTGGCCGGCCTGCTCTCCGGCAGCCAGCTTCGGCGTCCCACCGGAGTCCACGAGCGGGTGGAGCAGGTCGTCGAGGCGATCGGTCGTTCGCCCGCACCGTGGACAGTGTTCCTCGACGGCTACGACCTGCGCTCCACCGAGGCCGCCGAGGAGCTGGATCTTCTGCTCACGTACGCCGGCGACGCGCTGCAGGTGGTGCTGACGACTCGGGCGGACCCCGTCCTGCCGCTGCACCGCTACCGCCTGGCCGGTGCCCTGCTGGAGGTGCGCGCCGCCGGCCTGGCGTTCACCGACGCGGAGGCGGGTGCGTTGCTGCAGGCGGGCGGCGTCGGGCTCGGCCCCGACGACCTGCACGCCCTCAACGCTCGGCTGGCGGGGTGGGCAGCCGGGCTCCGTTTCGCGCTCCCCATTCTGGCCGGACACCCTGCCCCGCGCGAGTTGGTGTCGAGTGCGGTGACCTACAACGGCAACATCAACGCCTACCTCGTCGAGGAGGTGCTCGACGCGCAGCCACCGGCCCTGCGCGAGCTGATCCTCACCACCAGCGTGCCGGATGCACTGACTCCCGGCCTGCTGGAGGAGCTGACCGGGGAACCCGCGGCCCCGACCACGCTGCGGTTGATGCGGGCCAACGTGTTCCTGGAGAGCCTGCCTGGCGACGAGTCGTGCCTGCGCTACGTGCCCTTCTTCCGGAGCCTGGTGCTGGCCCAGCTCGCGTACGAAGCGCCGGAGCGGCTGCGGCAGCTACATCGCTCCGTGGCCGCCTGGTACGCCACGAGCGGCCAGTGGGACCGTGCCGTCGCTCACCTGGGCGAGGCGGGGGAACCGCCGGACTGGGGGGCGCTCCTGGTGGACCACCTGCTCGTGGGGCGCGTGCTGTGCGAGCGCAGGGGCGACCCGCTGCGCCGGCTGGTGTCCACCACGCCGCCCCCGGCCGTGACCGGGGCGAACGGCCACCTGCTCCGTGCCGCCACGGCCCTGGCGGACGGCGACCACGAGGGATGCTCCGCCCAGCTGGCCATCGTACGGTCCCTGGGGACGCTGTCCGGGCGTGCCGCCGTGACCATGGCCGTGCTCGAGGCCGCACTGGCCGGCGCGGCGAGCGATGCCGCGGGCACCGAGAAGCTCGCCGTGCGGGCTGAGGAAGCGCTCGCGTCGCTCCGCCGGCCCGCCGATCCCGGGACCGAGGACGCGCGGGCAGTCCTGCAGCTGGCCCGAGCCCGGGCCGCGCTGCGGCTCGGCGCAGAGGAACGCGCGGACCGGCTGCTCGAGAGCTGCGTCGACAGCCCGACGGCGGCGTGGTCGACCGCCTACCGGTGTGTGTGCCTGGCTCACGCGGCGCTCCTGCACGCCAGGACAGGTGCCGTGTCGCTCGCGACCACGGAGGCGGAAGCGGCCGTCGCGGCCGCTCGCGACGGCGCCCCGACGACGACGCTGGCCACCACCGCGCACCTGTCCCGTGCGTACGCCGCGCTCGCGGGCGGCGACCTGGTGGGTGCACAGGCGCACCTTGCGGAGACGTGCGCCCCGCCGGAGCCCCTGTGGAAAGTCGTACGTGCCGTCGCGACGGCGGTGGTGGAGCGTTCCGGGGGAAGGGAGGAGCAGGCCGGGACGCGACTCGAGGTGGCGGCGGACATCGCGGAGCTGGCCGGACCGTGGGCGGCCGAGTGGGTCAGGCAGGAGCGGACGGCGCCGCGGGGGGTCGTCCCCGTCGTGACCGAGGAGGTGTTGCCGAGTGTGGAGGTGGGACTGGTGCCCAGTCAGCCGGGAGCATCGCCGTGGATGATCGGGTCGGATGGTCGGGTCGTCGAGCAGCTGACCCCGCGCGAGGTGGAAGTGCTGACCGCGATGAGCGAGTGGCTGACGACCGAGGAGATCGCCGAGAAGCTCTTCGTCTCCGTCAACACCGTGCGCACCCACGTGCGCAACATCCTGACCAAGCTGGGCGTCAGTCGCCGCAACGCCGCGATCCGGGAGGCACTGCGCCTCGGTCTCCTCGTGCCTGACGCGCGGGCTTCCCTGGCGCCGGGCCGGATCGGGCAGAGCTGATGCAGGTCCGCGGCCGTCCGGGTTGGTCGCCGTGATGTCGGCGTACCGCTCCCGACACCCACGCTGGCCGCCGCTGCGCCTCAAGCGGGAGGACGAGGAGGCCACGGCGTCCGGGATCTACGGCATCATCGTCAGCGCGGCCGTGATGGCCTCCTCCCACGCCGAGACGGCCCGGACCCTGATCGCGGGGGTCGCGGTCACCTTGGTCGTCTACTGGGCAGCCGAGCGCTACGCCCGGCTGGTCGCCGACCGGATCCACGCGGGGCGGAAGCCGACCTGGCATGAGGCGGGCCGCCAGCTGCGTCAGGGCTGGGAGATCGTGACCGCCTCGGCGCTGCCGCTGATCGTGCTGGCGGCGCTCATGACGCGGGGCGTCAGCATCACCACGGCCGTGTTCTCGGCCCTGGTGTGCAGCACCCTGCTGCTGTGCGTCGCCGGCTGGGAGATGGGGCGGAACACCGACCTGTCGCGTCTCGAACGCACGATGCTGATCGTCGTCGCCGGTGCCTTCGGCGGCCTCATGATCGGGTTGAAGGCCCTGCTCCACTGAGCGTCCGGCAGTGACCTCGGGCGGGCGGCTGGTCGTCGCCCTCCGCGCGCGGACGTGGCGGGCACCAGCGGAGGGGTCTCCGTCGCGTCCGGCGGTTCCCGGACGCCGGACACCAGGGAGGAGCCACCAGGTGCGTGGGTCCGCGTCGAGGAGCGGGGGCGTGGTTGCCCCGCTGTCGCATCTGCGCCGGCCGCTTCACGACGTCGGCATCCAGTCGTAGACGACGTACGTGCCCAGGAGCAGGTCCTGGAGCGATCGCCGGGAACCGGTCATCGCGCACCAGAGCACGCCGACCGGGAAGACCACGTAGGTTGCCGCCCGCAGCACCGCCACCAGGAGCCGGGGCGTCCGGCCCCGGCGGTCGATGATGCGGAGCCCCATGACGTCGCAGCCGTAGGTCCGCCCCGCCAGCCACCACGCCCCGGCCAGATAGACGACCGCGGTGCCGCCCGCCACGGCGAGGAGCACGGGTTGCGAGGCCGTGACCAGCTGGAAGGTGCGGGGGCGCAGCAGGAAGACCGCGGCATTGACCGCGAGGTAGCCGAGCGCCAGCAGCACCAGCAGCACCAGCACGTCGAGGACCGCGGCGGCCGTCCGGGTCACGAGTCCGGCACGCTGTCCCTGATGGACCCGTGCCTCCTGCGGGACCGGGGAGACGGGGAGTCGGCTGGTCACGGCGGGGTGTCAGCGGTCGGGGGACGACGGGCGGCGATTCCGGTGGAGTCGACGACCGCGGCGGGGTCTCCGGCCGCCGCTGTGGCTGCGGCCCGGCGATGCCGCAGCAGCAGCCGGTCGACGGCGCGTCCGACGGTGTCGTCACCCGCGATGCCCCGCATGCGGACCTCGCGCACGGCCTCGGAGGACACCGCGCCGGTCGACTCGCGGATGATCTCGGGAAGGTCGACCTCGGCGATCACCCGCTGGGCGAGCTGGGCCACGTCCATGCGGGTCACGAGTGCGTCCAGGTCCAGTCGCCGTACCAGCTCGTCGGACAGGCGCGGGACCAGGGTGTCGAGCAAGGTGTTGAGCTGGAGAAGCAGCGCCGCCCGCTCGCGACGTCCGCGCCGGGAGAGCCGGGCGAGCGCGCTGCCGGGCTGCAGCCGCGATGGCACCAGGGGAGGGTGGAGCACCAGGACGTCGACCAGCGGCTGCGTCAGTCCCGCCAGGCGGTTGACGGCACCGCGGGTAAGGGTGATGGTGCCGGAGATCGGTCCGTCGACCACCGCCACCAGCAGTGCGAGACCCACGTCGACCCCGGACACCGGCTCCTCGGCGACCGTGACGACCACGTCGTGGTCGGGCTCCGGGGTCACCGTGCGCCCACGAGGGCCGGCATCGGCTCAGCCTGCCTGCACGGCGCACGACCGAGCGTCCACGCTCTCGTCGTGCTCACGCATCGGGGATCCTGAGCACGACCAGGATGTCGATCCCCATGGACACCAGCAGGTTCATCACGCCCAGCAGCTCCTGCTGGTCGGCGACCTTGCCGATCAGCGTGGTCGAGGCCGAACTGTGCCGGGCCGCCAGGTGCGGGAAGGCGCCGGTGAACTCGTCGGAGAGATTTGCATCGACCTGGATCAGCATGCTGGGCATGGCAGCCGTCCCTTTCGTCTGGCCGGTAGGCAGGTGGCTCGACCTGTCCGGAATCTAGGAGTTCGGTGGGGTGGGGGCATCGCCGTATTCGGGTGGCCGACACCCAGTGGCGGAGTCGCCGTGGGTGCGGGATGCCATGACCGCTCCGTTCACCGGGAACGGGGGAGGACGATGCCGGCGCGCTGCCCGAGCCTGACGAAAACGGTTCATCGACCCAAGGAGCAAAGCCATGCCACAGTCCACGCTCACCGTGTGGAAGTTCGCCAACCCTGAGGGCGCCCGGGATGCGGTCCGCACCCTGGAGGACATGCAGAAGCAGGACCTGCTCACGATCCTCGACTTCGCGACGGTCTCGTGGGAGGAGGGCAAGAAGAAGCCGACGACGAAGCAGGGCTCACCGACCACCTCGGCCGGTGCCCTGGGCGGTGCCTTCTGGGGCATGCTGTTCGGCCTGATCTTCTTCGTCCCGCTGTTGGGTGCCGCGGTGGGTGCAGCCACGGGAGCGCTCACGGGTTCGCTCGCCGACGTCGGCATCGACGACGACTTCATCAATCGGGTGCGCGCGGAGGTCACCCCGGGCACCTCTGCCCTGTTCCTGATGACGACGGGCGCCGTCATCGATCGCATCAAGCCCGGCTTCGCCGCCCACGAACCGTCGGAGCTGATCTACACCAACCTCTCCGCGGAGCAGGAGTCGGCCCTGCGGAGCGTGTTCGAGGAAGAGTGACCACGTCGCGACGGCGAGAGTCCGCCCCCGGCACCGCCGGGGGCGGCAAGGTCGACGTCGCGACCACGCTCACCGTCTGGCACTACGACTCGGCCATGGGGGCCGCCGCCGGGGAGCTGCGGCTGCGCACCCTGGAGGAGCGCGGCGCACTCACGGTCATCGACGCGATCACCGTCGTGTGGATGCCGCACACCCCCCACCCGCGCGTGGGGCGGCTGCACTCGAGGACGGGGACGGGGGCCCGCCGGGGTGCCGTGCTGGGCGCCTTCGCGGGAGCGCTGGTGCTCGCTCCCATCGCCGGGGCGGCGGCCGGTGCGGGCGCCGGTGCCCTGGCCGGCCGGCTGCGGCACGCGGGTATCGACGACGCGTTCCTCGAGGAGATCAAGCAGCGGCTGACCCCCGGCACGTCGGCCCTGCTCGTGCTGTCCGAGAACGCCGACCTCGACGCGATCAGGCCCTTCCTCGAGCGGGGTCGCAGCCGGGGTGACGTCACGCTGATGCATGCCGTGCTGCGCGACGACGCCCCCGACACGCTGCGCGAGCTGCTGGACACGATGCCGTCGTTCGACGCCGACCCGCCGACTTCCGACGAGCCGGCCGCTCCTCCGGAAGCTCCTTCCCCTCGTGCCGATCGACCCCGGAAGGAGACACCCTGAGGACGTCCCGATCATCCCGGGCGCTGTGTCCGGCCCGCGTGTCCGGGGCACCTCGCGTCACTGGCCTCGCTGAAGCCGGACGTCCGCCCCCAGGTGGGGTGGGGCGCCGCGGTTGAGGCTCGCCCGAATCGGGTGACCCACCCGAACCGGGGGAAGGGCAGAGTGGCGTCTCGTGCAGGTGATCTGCGTCCGGCCGTGCCGCTGTGGGTCCACCGACCCGGCTCACGTCCGCGCGCCCGGACCGGCCTTTCGGTCGTCCGGAACCGGCCGTGGCGGTACGCTCGTGACCTCGGGACGTCCACTTCGGCCAGCTGTCGTACGACCGGTGTCGTCGCCCCTCAGGCCTTCGGAGTGACGATCTGACAGCGTCCGTGTACGGGGGCCTGCGGCCGGATGGCGCAGGAGGTAGGCATGAAGGACGGTGACTCCACCGCCCCAGTGGCGGCGGGTGACGGTCACGACGAGGTCGACGACGCCCAGGCGCCGCGGTTCACTCCGTCCCTCGTCCCGGGCCACCGCGGCGGGACGATGCCCATCCCTCCGCGCCACTTCGTGCCGCGCCCCCGCCTGTGGCAGTGCCTCGACCAGTCCACCCGGATGGGCGTCACCGTCGTCACCGGTCCCATGGGGACGGGCAAGACTCTGGGCATCGCCGGGTGGGTGCGAGCCCGCGGACACGACCGGCACGACGCAATCTGGGTGCACGCCGACGCCGCCCTGACCCCGCGTCGGCTGCGCGCCGCCCTCGCCCGCGCCTCGCAGGGAGAAGGCGCGAGTCCCGATGCGCACGCCGGACCGCGCCTGATGGTCATCGACGACGCCCAGGCCCTCCCTACGGCGAGCGTGCGTGTCATCGACGAACTGTTGCGGACCGCCCCGGACTCGATGCGCCTCCTGCTGATCAGTCGGTGGGACCTCCCCCTGACGCGACTCGTCCCGGAGCTGCTGGGACACCTGACGGTCCTGCGCGGAGACCTGCTGCGGATGACCGACGACGAAGCCGCGACGCTGGTCGCGTTCCACCTGGGGAAGCCGGATCCGGACATCGTCCGGGCGGTCGTCGAGTTCGCGCACGGCTGGTCCGCCGTGCTCGTCCTCGCGGCGCACGCCGTGGGCCGGGCACCGGAGCCGGCCGCGGCAGTCCGTAGACTCGCCGAGGGAGCCGCGCCCGTTGCGGACCAGGTGGCCAGCGAGGTGTTCGCCACCCTGTCCGCGCCGCAGCGTCACCTGCTGCTGTGCCTGAGCGGCGAGGATCCGTTCGGGGCCAGGCTGGCAGCGCACCTGTCCGACGACCGACACGCCGCACAGATCCTCGAGGAGCTGGAGACGACCGGCCTTCTGGTCACCCGCGTCCCCGCGCTCACCGACCACAGCGACGTCGGGACCTTCCCCCCGGACTATGACACGACCGAGTCCGGTGCCCGGTTCCTCATCCATCCGCTGCTGCAGGAAGTGGTCCGCCGCCGACTGGCCGAGGACAGCGACGACGTGGTCCGGGCGCGGGCCACGGTGACGCGCGCCGTACGGATCGACCTGGCGAACGGTCGCGCCCCGCGCTCCCTGCAGCGGCTGGTGAGGCTGTACGCCTTCGACGAGGCGGCCGAGGTGCTGGCGCGAGACGGTGTCCACATGATGCTCGGTCCCGGTCGCGGCGACGAGGTCGCTGCGGTGGTGCGCGATCATCCCGAGCTGGTCGACGGTCACCCGTCGACGTGGTTCGCCGTGGCCCTGGACCGCTGGCTGTCCGACGACCCCGAGGGGATCCAGCACTGGACTGGCCGGATCGTGGCGCGGGCGGCGGCCGAGGACCTCGAGGAGAACGGGAAGGACGCGCTCGGCTCCACCGGGTGGCCCAGCCCGGCCCAGGTGGCGTGCTCACACCTGTGGCGCGGCAAGCTCGGCCTGGAGCCGCTGGAGCTGACCATCGGGCGCGCCCAGCAGGTCGTCGCGGACCTGGCGGAGCAGGACGAGATCACCGGTGCGGACGCCCAGGCGTTCCCGTTGCTGCTCATGGAGCTCGGCGCCGCGCAGGGCTGGAGCGGCGCCCTCGACGCGGCCACGACCAATTTCGCGACCGCGATGGTGCTGTGTCGGAGCCAGGGACTCTCGGCACTGTCTGCGGCGGCCATGACGCACCTGGCCATGTCCGAGTTCATGGCCGGCCACGACCGGGCCGCGGCGGAGGTCGCCACCGAGGCGTTCAACATGCTGGGGGAGGGGGGCGTGTGGCGACTGAGGTTCTCACCCTCGCGCGCCGGACTGGCGCTCTTCCTGAGCAGCACGGTGGCACTGCCGTGGAGCGCGACGCCAGCAGCACCGCCTCTGGGCGCGAGCTGGCGACGGACGCACAGCAGCGACCTGACCGCCAGGTTCTGGTCCCGGGCGCGGGACGCCATCCTCGCGACCTGGTCGGGCTCGGTGGCCGCAGCGCTCGCCGTCCTCGCGGCGCCGGTTGGCGACCCGCGGCTGCGGGACGACGCGTTGCCGCGCCACCTCCGGATCGCCCTGCTGGTCGGGGAGTCGCTGCTCGCTGCCGTCGCGGCGGACCCCACGGCTCTCGAGCACCTCGAGTCCGAGCTGAGGTCCATGGGCGCGGTGGGCGAGGCGCGGTTCGTCTCCGGCCTGCGGGCGGACGGCCAGGGCGACCGGAAGGCAGCACTCGAGGCCTTCGGTGACGCGGCGGAGACGGCAACCTGCCCGCAGCCGCCCGTCCGGACCCTTGGCCTCGCCTGCGCCGCCCAGCTGCTCGACGGCATCGGCGAGGCCGAGCGGGCGCTGGACCGACTGGCCGAGGCCGCAGCCCAGACCCAGGTCCGCCGCAACGGTGTCGCCTTCCTGGGGTGGTCGCGACAGGGAAGTCCGATGGAGGGGCTGCTGCGGCGCCTCGACGCGCGCGGCGGCACCCCGTGGGTGCACGAGCTGGCGGAGCTTGCTGCCGGGAGGTCGGACGTGATCTCGAGCCTGGAGTCCTCGACGCCGTTGCGGCTCGAGCAGCGTGACGCTGACGACCCGCTGGTGGGTCCCTCGCTCAGCCCACGGGAGAGGGAGGTGCTCGGCGAGCTGGCCCGGGGCGCGACGTACGCCGACATCGGCAGCACGCTGTTCCTCTCCCCGAACACCGTGAAGACGCACGTCTCCAGCCTGTACTCCAAGCTGGGCGTCTCCCGTCGCAGCGACGCGCTGGCCATCGCCCGGTCGCACCACATCCTGTGAGATGACCCCGCCCGGATCGGGTGACGGTCGTCCGGTGCAGCACACCTAGCCTCGTCGGCGGTACTGCCGTCTCGGCCGTCCGCAGGCCGGAGGGAGCCCGATGAGCCAGAACGCACAGCGGGTGGGAAGCGCGGGTGGCGTGCTCGCGGCCACGTGCATCTCCACCCTGGTGGTGAACGCGAACACGTCGGCCGTGAGCATCCTGCTCCCCGCCATCAGCGAGGACACCGGGACGTCGGTGGAGACCCTGCAGTGGGCGGTGACCGGCTACTCCTTGGTGGGGGCGGCCGTCATCATCACCAGCGGCTCCTTGGGCGACGTCTTCGGCCGGCGGCGGATCTTCCTGGGTGGGCTGCTGCTGTTCGTGGTCTCCTGCGTGCTCATCGCGTTGGCCGGGAGCGGCGAGATGGTGATCGCGGGGAGGCTGATCCAGGGTGCGGCCGGCGCGACGATCCTGGCGTGCGGGCTGAGCCTGCTGTCGGTCGGCACCCGTGGCGACGCACAGCTGCGTGCCGTCTCGTTGTGGGGTGCCGCTGCGGCCGTCGGCGCGGCGGCGGGCCCCCTCGTCGGGGGCGTGCTGGTAGACGTGACGGGCTGGCAGGGGCTGTTCTGGATCGACGCCGGGGTGGCCGTGCTCTGCATGGCCCTGACTGTGCTGACGGTCGCGGAGTCGCGCGACCCGGAACGCCCGAGCTCGATCGACTACGCCGGCACGGTGCTGGTCGCACTGACCCTGATGCCGCTGATCCTCGGCGTCAGCCAGAGCGGCGAGTGGGGCTGGCTCTCCCCGGCGACCCTGTCCTGCTTCGTGATCACCCTCCTGGCCGGGTACGCGTTCGTCCATGTGGAGCGACGGGTCAGTGTCCCGCTCCTGGATCTTCGGCTGCTACGCAACCGGGTGCTGATCGGCTCGACCATCGCGATCCTGATCGGCGCGGGGACGATCAACGGGCTGATGTACCTGCTCAGCCTGTACTTCCAGGACCCCGCCACGCTGGGGTTCTCGCCCCTGGAAGCCGGCCTGGCGACGCTGCCGGCCACCGTGGGCCTCGTGGCCGTGGCGCCTCTCGTGCCCCGTCTCGCCGTGCGCATCGGCGCCCGGCCGACCATCGCGCTCGGGTTCGCGATCACGACCGCCGGGTTCGTGGCGGTGGGATTCACCGAGGCGTCCTGGCGCTACGTCGCCTTCCTGCTGCCCCTGATCGCCATCGCGGTCGGCATGGGGCTATCCAACGGGCCGTCGTCGTCCGCAGCGACGGCCGCGGTGCCCACCGCCCAGGTGGGGGAGGCCTCCGGGGTGTCCAACATGGCCCGGTACGTCGGCGCCGCGGTCGCCACCGCGCTGGCAGCCACGATCTACGCCCAGGTGACGGCGCGCCAGCAGGCCGACGGGGCGTCCGCCGCGGACGCCCTGTCCTCGGGCCTGGGCGCGGCGTCCTGGGTGATGGCTGCCTTCAGCCTCGTCGGCGTGGTCATGGCCGCCGTCTTCATCGTCCGGATCCGGCCGGGACAGGGGCGCGGAACGATGGAGGACGTCATGGCGGCAGCCGCGTCCTCCGTGCACACGGTGCCGCCCGTGGCCCCCGCAACCGGGACGCCAGGCCCGT
Organism: uncultured Actinomycetota bacterium; assembly: GCA_963723945.1. Taxonomy (GTDB): domain Bacteria; phylum Actinomycetota; class Actinomycetes; order Propionibacteriales; family Nocardioidaceae; genus Nocardioides. The sequence continues at coordinate 24,691 of CAVRSW010000031.1, read as the reverse complement.
CGGGCCACGACCCAGCCGTCGAGCCCCCCTCATCCCCACCTTCGCGCTCCTGACCCGAGTGCGGGTCGGCCCCCCACGGTCGTGGTCGGGGTCGCTCACTGCAGCGCCGAGGTCAGCCGCATCACGTTGTCGACGTACCGAGCACCCTTGCTCCGCTCCGACCACTCCTCCTGGGTGAGCTCGCGGGACAGGGCGCGGTAGCCGTCCTCGACCTCCCGCATCCGCGCGACCACGTCCCCGCCGAGCAGCATCAGGCTCACCTCGTAGTTGAGGGCGAACGAGCGCAGGTCCATGTTGCTGGAGCCCAGCACCGCGACCTGGTCGTCGATCGTGAAGTGCTTGGCGTGCAGCACCCACGGCGGTGGGTAGAGGAAGATCCGCACCCCGGCCGAGAGCAGCGGCTGGTAGTAGGAGCACTGGGCGTGGTGGACCATGAACTGGTCACCCTCCTCGCCGACGAAGAGCTCCACCTCGACGCCGCGCTGGGCCGCGGTCGTGACGGCGTACAGGAGCGACTCGTCGGGCACGAAGTACGGACTGGTGATGGAGATACGCCGCTGCGCGGAGTAGATCAGGGTCGTGAACATCCGCAGGTTGTTCTCCGTGGCGAAGCCGGGACCGCTGGGCACGACCTGCACCGTCGTCCCGCCCTCGGAGCCCGCGTCGAAGACGGTCCTGACGGTCTCGTCCAGCACCTCACCGGTCTCGGAGTACCAGTCGGTGACGAAGACCGCGTTCATCTCGGCGACCGCGGGCCCCGTCAGACGTGCGGTCAGCTCGACCCAGGCGCGGCCCACCGCCCGGTTCTTCGGCTTGTCGTACGACGGCTCGATCAGGTTCTGGGAGCCCCCGAAGGCGCACGTGCCGTCGACGACGAGGATCTTGCGGTGGTTGCGGAGGTCCGGGCGCCGGAACTTCCCGTGCAGCAGCTGGATCGGCATCATCGGTCGCCACTGGATCGAGGTCTGCTCCAGCTTGCGCAGCATGTCCTGGTACACCGGGATGCCCCGGGAGCCGAGGTGGTCGTAGAGCAGCCGGACCGGAACGCCCCGCTCGGTGGCACGGACCAGGGCGGCGAAGAACGGGTCGGTCACGTCATCCCAGGCCGTGATGTAGAACTCCACGTGCACGTAGGAGCGGGCCTCCTCCACCGCAGCGGTCATCGCCGCGATGGACTCGGTGTAGCCGGAGAACAGGTGGACGGTGTTGCCCGGCACTGCGGGCAGGGCCCCCAGCCGTCGGTTCAGGACCGCGACCGTGGCCACCGAGCCCAGCTCCGGGGTCGCCGCCTCGAGGTCGGCGACCTCGGCCGTCCGCTGCTGGATCCGCTGGTTGGCCGCGACCTGTGCGCAGTGACGCTTCCGCTCCACGTGGGTGCTGCCGATCAGCAGGAAGGCGAGGAACCCGAGGAACGGCACGGCGAGAATCAGGATCAGCCACGCCATCCCGGTCGAAGGCTTACGACCGCCGGGGATCACACCGAGCGCCACCACGTAGACGGTCACCTGCGCGAGCACCAGCAGCCCGCCGATCACGGCAGACCACGAGACCCAGTCGGGCATGGCCACCTCCGGTGCTCGGTTCCTGGGTGCCTGCCACCCTGCCCGCCCTCGCGGCCCGGGTGCTCACCCGGAGTGCGTGAGAACGGCGCCGAGCCGGGGCGGAGCGCAGCCGGGAGCGGACCCGGACCTTGGCCTGATACGGGTGACCCCGCGGACCGGTCGAGGGCCTACGTTCTGGACCGGTCAGTCACTCGACGTCCCATGCCACGCAGTGGAGGAGATCACCATGTCAGCCACCACCACTCCCGGCGCCTACCGCGCCGGCGCCACGGAGTACGACGACGAGAGCTCAGGGTCCATCTTCGGGGGCACCGTGCTCGCCACCGTCGGCCTCTTCCAGTTCTTCGAGGGCCTCTCCGCCGTGCTCAACGACGACCTCTACGTGCGGACCCCGAACTACGTCTACCAGTTCGACCTCACCGCCTGGGGCTGGTTGCACCTCATCGTCGGCATCGTCGCCGTCGGTGTGGGGATCGCGGTGCTCCTGGGCCAGTCCTGGGCGATGTTCGTGGGCATCCTGATGGCGACGCTGTCGTTGCTCATGCAGTTCCTGTTCCTCCCCTGGGCACCGTTCTGGGCTCTCACGATCATGGCGGTCAACATGGCCGTGATCTGGGCGCTCGCGACGCGGCTCAGCGACCGGTAACGGCCCGCTGGCAGGCCGCAGCGAAGACCGACGGGAGGCAGGATGTCCTGGGCACGACGGGGTCACACCGGAACCGGGGCCGGCCTCGGCAACGACCGGGCTCCTGACTTCCTCCCGGTCCTCTCCCGGGGCCGGCACCGCACGCCGAAGCAGGGCGCCTGCTTCATGGAGATGGCGTCGGCGCTGGCGGGGGAGCGGTGGAGCGACCACCCGGGGTGCACGCATCCGGTGCTCGGCGAGCTCGCCCGGCTGGTCAACGACAGCTCCTCGGACCGGCACCGTTCCGAGCTCGCCGTCCGGGTGCCGTCCGTGGTGGGGCTGAACTCGGCCGAGGACGAGGACGTGCGCTGGTCGGCGGGCCTGACCGCCACCATGGCGGCGTACGCCGTGACGCGGGTGCCGCGGCCCTCCCAGCGCGCGCTGGCCGCCGGCCTGTTCACGGTGCAGCGTGTCGTCGAAGCCCGCGGCCTCGTCGACGTGCCCGGGACCGAGGGCATCGACGCCGCGCTGGCCGACGTCCCCCACGAGGCCCGGTTCGCCCGACGCCTCAGCGACGGCAGCGCCGTCACCGAACGGGTCCTGCGGGTCCGCGTCGCACCCGCCATCGCACGCAGCGCCGTCCACGGACTCGTCGACGGTCACCGGGACGACCCCGACGAGGCACTGCGCGGTCTGCTGGAAGCCACGATCGCGGTCGCCCAGCGTCTGCAGGCGCGCTACGGCCGGCGGCCCGCCCCGAACGGGACCGCGACGGTGCAGTCCGGTCCCACGACCGTCTCCTAGCCGGGGTCGCGCCGGGTCGTGCCGTACGGCGAGCTCCCGGTGACGCAGTACGCCGCTCCCAACGGGTCGCGCAGGGCGAAACAGCCCTGACCCGGGCCGATCGGGGCGGCGCCGAGCTAGTCGTGCCCGTCGGACTGGCGAGGTGCGAACGGCCACTCCTCGAAGGAGGCGCACCGTCCCTCGGCGTCGAAGGTCAGCACCCACAGGTCGCGCCAGCGGTTGCCGGTGCCGTAGTCCACGTCGACCCGCACCACTGCGGTGTCGCCGTCGACGGCCAGCACCCGGCTGGTCAGCGTGAACGCCTCGTCGGGACCGTCCCGCTCGGCCTCCCAGAAGGCGGCGAGCGCCTCGAGCCCGTGCAGCGGACGGGCCCAGGGCGAGGGCAGGTAGACGACGTCGGGGGCGAAGACGTCCGCCAGCAGGTCGGTGCCGGGCGCCCGCCAGAGCGCCTCGTACGCCTCGACCCACTCGGCCACGGCCAGCGCGTGGATCACGCCAGGACCTCCCTCGCCGCCGCGAGTTCGACCAGCTCCTTGTCGTCGTCCATCAGCCGGAACAGCCGGATCGCGCGAGTGGGCTGGCCGGAGACCACCACCGCCAGGGAGCCGAGGACGGTGTGGGCGGCGTCGTCGAGCACCGCGCCGGTGACGTGGATGCCGAGGGCGTGGTCGGTCAGCCTGGCGGCTCCGGAGGTGGTCGTCGCCTGCCGGGCCTCGCGGGCCGCGTCCATGGCGAGGGCGTGCGGGAAGCCGTAGCGTCCGCCACCGCCGGTCGAGGAGACCAGCACCATGCTCGCGTTGACGCGCTCCATCAGCTCGAGGTTGATCCCGTGCTTGGACGCGTGGTGGGACATCTTGAAGATGTCGCTGGCCAGGTAGTCGCGGCCGCGGGCGGCCAGCAGCTCCCGGGCGAGGACGGGGTTCTGCTCGGTGTGCAGGTCCGGGAAGTCGACGGTCGTCTGGGCCCACGAGGCGAACTGCGCGTCCCCTCCGAGCAGGATCCGCCGGCTCCGCTTGCGCACGGACCGGCGGTTCATCCGGTCGTCCTCGGGGTCGGGCTCGGTGTAGATGCGGTGGGCCGGGTACTCGAACATCAGGGTGAGCGAGGAGTTGTTGACCTCGATCCCGTAGGTGTCGAACCGGGTGCGGAGGCCCACGCCCGGCCCCATGACCGTGACCTTGACGGCGTCCAGGAACGTGGTGGTCCCGCTCGTGGGCTGGAGCCGCCGGATCCACGGACTGGTCTCCAGCTCGGTCATGACCTTGTGGAAGCTGGGCCCGGGGAAGTAGTAGCCGGGCTCCCAGAACTGGTCGATGCACGAGTCCGAGAGGTACGGCGTCGTGCGGCCTGTGCCCGCAGCAGCAGCGTCCGTGCCCGCGGCCGTCGCCGGGCGGCGGGGCAGCCTGTTGTACCGGGAGAGCAGCTCCGCCATGCCGCCGATGTGGTCGAAGTGCGGGTGCGTCGCCACGAGCAGCCGGATCTGTCCCGGGGAGCCCGGCTCCTGGATCAGCGGCCGATCCCCCGCGGCGGCAGGGACCTGGACGGAGTGCAGCTTCTCGATCAGGTCGGGCAGCTTGCGGGTGGTGGCGACGTCGACGATCACGAGCCGCCGGGCCCCGTCGTTGCTGTCCGGGGGGAGCAGCAGCAGCTGGGTGTCGCCGTCGCCGACGTTCAGCAGGAAGTAGACCAGGGCGCCCGGGTCCTCGAGGATCGCCTCCACGAGTGCCCCGGATCCTGCCGTGGCCGGCGCCAGTGTCTCGGGCTCGACCGGGCGGATCACCACCTCGTTCACGGCACGTCCCCCTCGTCGTCGATGACCTGGTCGAGCGGGACCACCGTCAGCCGTCTCGCCCGGGGTCGCTTCTCCCGGTTCCGGTGGGCCTCCGCGAGCATCTCGACGTCCCGGCTGCCGTCGAAGACCGCGGACGTGGCGCTCTGGTAGGCGAGCTTGGCTGCCTCGCGGGAGTCGGCGCTCACGTCGTAGACCGGGCCGGGGAAGAGCTCGGCCAGGTCGTCGACCGCCGTGGCGCGGTCCCAGCCCTCGGCCGCGCGGGAGATCTTCGCAGCGAAGGTGTCACCGGCCCGTGGCCGGCGCACGAGGTCGTTGGGCCGGTAGAGCTGCAGGCGGAGCAGCCGCTGCGGCACCGCCGCCGTCATCACCAGGTCGGCCGCGTCGTCCGCCCAGAACAGCCGCCCGAGCGGGTCGGCGTGCGGCCACGGCCAGCGCAGCATCTCCACCGTCGCCCCGACCACCTCCTCGACGACGACGTACTGCCAGCCGCGCGCCAGCGCCGCAGCGCTCCGCACCGCGCCGGACAGGGTGGGCGGCCACCACGGCGGCGCCGTCGCGGGAGTACGGCCGCCGGCCGGGAGGGCCATCACCGGCCGCCGGTGAGGGGACGGTCTGGATAGGGGAGCACGCCCCGGCCCACCGAGGAGTCGACGTGGGAGCGGAGGCCGGCGTCGGTGGCGACGTAACCCCAGTTGATGAGCTGCTCCTGCAGCTCCTCGGGGACGGCGTCCAGCCGGGTGGGGAGCCCCGCGAGCTGGTGCGTCACCCTCGGGTCCGCGGGCAGCGGGTCCGTGACGGGGTAGCTCTCGAGGCTGCTGCGGATCCCGACGTACATGCCCTTCCGCTCGCCGGTGCGCAGCGCCCCGACGACCTGCTTCTTGCGCAGCGACCGCACCTGGTTGTCGATCACCATCAGCACGCGCAGCAGGCCGCGGCCCCAGTCGCTCGGCACGTCCGGGTCCCCGCCCATCGTCCCGCCCGCGTCGCTCACGAGCAGCGTGTCGTAGCGCTTCCAGGCGGACTCGATCCCGAGGTTGTCGTAGACGCCCCCGTCGCTGAGCGAGATGTCGTCGCGGAAGCCGCTGCGGTCCGCCAGGTCGTTGCCCGGCTCGGTGACCCAGTCGGCTCCCCGGAGGTCGATCCGGCAGGGGGAGAGGAACGGGGGGAACGCCGAGGAGGCGGTGACGGCGAGGGCCAGCGGGAGCGTGGGGTTGTCGACCCGGCCCACCCGGTAGTCCGCGAGGTAGGACTTCCCGATCCGCATCAGCACGCCCGACTCCAGGTTCGTGGCGTTGAAGACGAACCTCGGCTGGTCCGGGAGGTCCTGCAGCGTGGCGCCCCGGAACAGGGTGCGGTCGTAGACCTTCTCCACGCGTTCGGCGATCGAGGTCCACGGCGACAGCGCACCGCCCAGGACCCCTGCGACGTCGATGTCCGTACCGGCCAGGGTGCGTACCGGATCCACCAGCGCGCTCCGCAACCCCGTGGCCACGTCATCCGAGAAGTCGAGGTCTCGCCAGTTGCGGCCCAGGACGCCCGCGGTGATCGACCCGCCCGACACGCTGGAGATCCGGCGGAGGCTGCGGAGCATCCCCGCGTCGTTGAGTCGCCACAGCACCCCGGCGTGGAACAGCATCGCCCGGTAGCCGCCCCCGGAGAGGCACAGCGCCGTCCCGTGCTCCGGTTCGGGATCGTCCTCCCCGGCCTGCACCGGCGACCCGAGAGCCCGCCCGACCGTCTCGTCCCCGATGCTCACGTTGACCCCCTGCGGAGTGACTGACGTCTTGATTCAGGGTGGGGCCGCGGCAGGGTTGGTGCAAGAGGCGACCTGTTCTTGACTTGATCAAGAAAACTCGCAAGGGTGAACACGTGCCGACCACCCACGAGCTCGAGCAGCTGCTGCGCGGGGCCACCCTGCGCGTGACGCGGCCCCGGCTCGCGGTGCTCGAGGCCGTGCACGACCACCCGCACGCCGACACCGACACCATCATCGCCGCGTCCCGCACACGGCTGGGGGAGGTGTCGCACCAGGCGGTCTACGACGTGCTCCGCGCCCTCACGGGCGCCGGGCTCGTACGCCGGATCCAGCCCTCGGGGTCGGTGGCGCGCTACGAGTCCCGCGTCGGCGACAACCACCACCACGTGGTCTGCCGCAGCTGCGGCGCGATCGCCGACGTCGACTGCGCCGTCGGCGAGACCCCGTGCCTGACCGCACACACCGACCACGGCTTCGCGATCGACGAGGCCGAGGTCGTCTACTGGGGCACCTGCCCCGCCTGCTCCACCGCACGCCCCTGACAGCGACCCACCCCGGGAGGAAGCACGATGACAGACAGCCAGGACACGGACGGATGCCCCGTCGCCCACGACGGCGTGACCGCGCAGGGCAGCGAGAGCGAGAACCCCGCGATCGACGCGCCGACACCGGTGACCCCCCGGCCGAGGACCAACAAGGACTGGTGGCCCAACCAGCTCGACCTCTCGGTGCTCCACCCGCACCACCCGGCCGGGAACCCGCTCGGGAGCGACTACCGCTACCGGGACGCGTTCGCCGGTCTCGACGTGGAGGCCCTCAAGCGCGACGTCGCGGGCGTGCTGACCACGCCGCAGGACTGGTGGCCCGCTGACTTCGGGCACTACGGCGGGCTGATGATCCGGCTGAGCTGGCACGCCGCCGGCACCTACCGGGTGCACGACGGTCGCGGCGGCGCCGGCGAGGGCAGCCAGCGGTTCGCCCCCCTGAACAGCTGGCCCGACAACGCCAACCTCGACAAGGCGCGCCGCCTGCTGTGGCCGATCAAGCAGAAGTACGGCCAGCAGCTCTCGTGGGCCGACCTGCTGGTGCTCGCGGGCAACGTCGCACTGGAGTCGATGGGCTTCCGGACCTTCGGCTTCGCCTTCGGCCGGGAGGACGTCTGGGAGCCCGAGGAGATCTTCTGGGGTCCCGAGGACACCTGGCTGGGCGAGGACCGCTACACCAGCGAGGCCGAGATGCTCGAGGACGTGGGCGCCACCGAGATGGGGCTGATCTACGTCAACCCCGAGGGTCCTGCCGGCAACCCGGACCCGCGGAAGGCCGCGGTGTTCATCCGCGAGACCTTCAAGCGGATGGCCATGAACGACGAGGAGACGTTCGCGCTGATCGCGGGTGGGCACACCTTCGGCAAGACCCATGGTGCCGGTGACGCCGACGCCCACGTCGGTCCCGAGCCGGAGGGCGCACCGCTGGAGGCCCAGGGCCTGGGCTGGCTGAGCACCTACGGCACCGGCAAGGGCGGGGACACCATCACCTCCGGGCTGGAGGTCACCTGGACCGACCGGCCCACCCAGTGGAGCAACCGCTTCCTGGAGATCCTCTACGGCCACGAGTGGGAGCTCACCGAGAGCCCCGCCGGCGCCAAGCAATGGGTCGCGAAGGATGCCGAGGCGATCATCCCGGATGCCCACGACCCGGAGAAGAAGCACCGACCCACCATGCTGACGACCGACCTGGCGCTGCGCGAGGACCCGGTGTACGACGCGATCGGCCGTCGGTTCCTCGCCAACCCCGACGAGTTCGCCGACGCGTTCGGGCGCGCCTGGTTCAAGCTGCTCCACCGCGACATGGGCCCGGTCGGCCCGCACCTGCTCGGGCCATGGGTGCCCGAGCCCCAGCTGTGGCAGGACCCGGTCCCCGCGGTCGACCACGAGCTGGTCGACGAGCAGGACGTCGCCGCGCTGAAGGCCCGGCTCCTCGACTGCGGTCTCCCGGTCTCCGAGCTGGTCACCACCGCATGGGCCTCGGCCGCGACGTTCCGTCGTACCGACAAGCGCGGTGGCGCCAACGGCGCCCGGATCAGGCTGGAGCCGCAGCGCAGCTGGGAGGTCAACCGGCCCGACGAGCTCGGCGCCGCGCTCAACGCCATCCAGCAGGTCCAGCAGGAGTTCAACGCTGCCCAGGCCGGCGGCAAGCGCGTCTCGCTGGCCGACCTGATCGTCCTGGGCGGCTGCGCCGCGGTGGAGCAGGCGGCTCGGGAGGCCGGCGTCGACGTGACCGTCCCGTTCACGCCCGGACGCACCGACGCCTCGCAGGACCAGACCGACGTCGAGTCCGTCGCCTACCTCGAGCCGCGCGCGGACGGGTTCCGCAACTACGTGCGCGCGGGGGAGAAGCTGCAGCCGGAGACGCTGCTGCTCGACCGGGCCTACCTGCTCGGCCTGTCGGCGCCGGAGATGACCGTGCTGGTCGGCGGGATGCGGATGCTGGGCGCGGGTGACACCTCGCACGGCGTCCTGACCGACCGGCCGGGGCTGCTCACCAACGACTTCTTCGTCAACCTGCTCTCCCCGGGGATGCAGTGGAAGACGTCGGCGGAGGAGGAGAACGTCTACGAGATCCGTGACGCGTCGAGCGGGGACGTGCGCTGGACCGCGACCCCGGTGGACCTGGTGTTCGGTTCGAACTCCCAGCTGCGCGCCCTGTCAGAGGTCTACGCCAGCGACGACGCCGGCGAGAAGTTCGTCCACGACTTCGTGCGGGCGTGGGCGAAGGTCATGGAGCAGGACCGCTTCGACGTCTGAGGCTCGTCGCCGAGCGGCCGCGCCCCCAGGGTGCGGCCGCTCGCGCATGTCGGGAGCGGCCACGGGTACGGCCGGCGCATGACCACGACACCCGGCGAGCCCGACCCCGACGTCGTCCCGAGCGGCGACCCGGAGTCGATCCCCACGCCGACCCCCGAGCCCGGCACGGATCCCTCCCCGACCGGACGCGCCGGCTGACGCCGGTTCAGTCGACGCCGGGGACGATCCGGATATCGCGGACCGCGCCGTCGCCGAGGGCGTCCAGCGACCTCCGGTAGGCAGGGCTGTCGTAGCACGCCCGGGCCGCCTCCACCGAGGGGAACTCGATGACCACGGTGCGGGTCTCCCGGCCCTGCTCGAACACCGCCGCCGGCATCCCGCGGGCGAGGAACCGGCCGCCGGCCTCGGCGATGGCCGGCGTGGCCAGCTCGGCGTACGCCGCCACCTTCTGCGGGTCGCGGACCTCGAGGAAGAAGTTGATCCAGTAGGCGCTCATGCGCCCATCGTCCCCGAGCGCGGCAACGGCCGTCCGCCAGGGCGGCGGACGGCCCGGGAAACGGGCAGGGCCCGAGGAGCGTGGTCGGGGGCCAGCGGCTCCGATGAGGCGCATCATCGACTCCGCGGACCCCCGTGAATCGAGTGTGCGACGAGGGTCACACGCCCGGCTCACCCTGTCGGGTGACGATTCAGGTGGCGCTCATGAAGCCGAGCGACGGCTGCGGGGTGAACCGGGGGAACACGGTTGCCGGCCCCGTGTCGAACCTCGAGGAGACGACGTCCCACAGCACCGACCGGTAGTCGGTCGTCACCGTCAGGTCGGAGTCGACCTGGTCGGCGAGGTCGGGCCAGCGACCGTAGTAGCCGCCCGAGACCCCCGCACCGAGCACGAACATGACGTTGCCGTAACCGTGGTCCAGGCCGTAGTTGGCGTTCTCCTTCACCCGGCGGCCGAACTCGCTCAGCACGACCACGGTCACCTTCGTGGTCAACGTCCCGAGGTCGGTCATGAAGGCGGCGAGGTTGGTCGAGAGCGAGCGTGCCTGCCGGACCATGCGGCCCCAGCCCAGGGTGCCGAGGTCGGTGTGGTGGTCCCAGTCGCCGTGGTCGACCGTCAGCACGTGGGTGCCGACGTCGCCGCGGATCACCCTCACCGCCGCGGCGAGGGCCCGGCCCAGGTCGTTGTCGTCGTAGTCGGCCCCGTGGGCGGGCTGCTCGGGCGTACGGCGGACCGGTCCGAAGTCGGCGTCGGCGGCGAACACCGCCCGCATCGCCCCCGCCATCGGGTTGCCGGAGCCGTCCCACAGGGTGTGCAGCGACCGCATCCGCGGCGCGGCGCTGTCGCCCTCTGCGCCGGCCACCCTGACGTCGTCGACGGACTCGCCCGTGAGGAAGGGGGCCGGTCCGACCAGCGAGCCCGGAGGTGCTCCGCCCCCCACGCCGAAGGCCTGGAGCGGGGAGTCGATCAGGTCGGCGCCGACCAGGCGGTTGAGCCAGCCCACCCGGGCGTCAGAGCCGGGGTCGGCGTCCTCGACCTCCTCCATCGCCGAGAAGTGGGAGCGGTTGGGCACCGGGAGTCCGGTGGCGTGGATCGCGGCCAGGTTGCCGGCGTTCCACCAGGGGAGGAGCGGGGCCAGCTCGGGGTGAAGGCCGAAGAAGCCGTCGGGGACGAGCAGTCGTTCGTGCGGGACGGCGATCCGTGGCCGGGCGCGGTAGTAGACCGGGTCGCCGTGGGGCACGACGAGCGACATGCCGTCGGCCGCGCCACGCAGCGAGACCACGACCATGACGGACCTCGCGGGGGTGGTGGCGTACCCGGGGGAGGTGGTGAGGACCGCGGAGCCGAACGCCGTGGTCGTGCCGAGGAGCGCCGCGGCGCCGGCGAACAGCCCGCGTCGGGAGACCGCGGCGTAGTCCGCGCAGCAGGGGTCGGGGGCGGGGTCCATGGTCCTCATCGCAGGTAGAAGGCGGGGGAGTCGAGGACCGTCGAGAGCGCGCGGTTCATCTTCCAGCCGAGCAGCGGGTGGTCGCGCGTGATCGTCTCCCGCGGCCTGATGTCGGTGGCCTCGCAGCAGGCCTGCAGCAGGGCGGACGTCGAGGGACGGTGGAGCAGCACCTGCGAGAGGTGGTCGACGAGCAGGTCGAAGCGCATCGGGAAGCGCGGCACCCACGACGCGTCCGGGCGGTAGCGGACGTCCTGCGAGGGCCACCACCCGCCACAGAGCGACCAGTGCGCCCGCATCGACCCGAGCAGCCGGGAGGGCGAGGACCAGGCGCGCGACGTCTGGGGCTGGCCGTCCGGACGCGGCCAGCCCATCGGCAGCGTGCCGAGCGAGGACGCCACCCAGAGCAGGGCGTTGGCCGCGCCATGGTCGCTGGTGGGACGGGTTACCGTGACCCCCAGCAGCCTGCAGGCCGCGACGACGTCCTCGTTGGGGTCGCGGACCTTCTGGCCGTCGCTGGCCAGGAACTCAGGGGAGTCCACGAGCACCCGCAGCACCGGCTTGATGGCGGTGTCGTGCTCGAGGTAGGCCCGCGCCAGCCGGTCGACGAGCGCCTGCGGCGGGTCGTCGGAGACGAACTTCACGGCCAGCTTGCGGGCGATCCGCGCGGCCGTGGCGGGGTGGTGGGCCAGGTAGCGCAGCAGCGAGTACGTCGCCTCGCGGCCGTCCGGGGAGGCGTTGGCGTGCGTCCAGCCGAGCACGTCGACCCGTCCGGTCGCGTGCCACTCCGGGGCGTAGCCGTGGGCCCAGGTGCGCCAGCGGTCGACCTTCCACCCGGTCAGCACTCGCGCGACGTCCTTGACGTCGTCCTCGGAGTGGTTGCCGCGGCCGACCGTGTGCAGCTCCAGCAGCTCGCGGGCGAGGTTCTCGTTGGGCGCCGCCCTGGTCGAGACGGCCTGGTCGAGGAAGAGCAGCATGGCGGGCTCGGTGATCGCGGCCTGCAGCATGTCGTCGAAGCGGCCCAGGGCGTGGCTGCGGATCGTGTCGCCGTAGCGCTTGCGGTAGACGAACTGGGAGTCGCCGATCGCGGGGACGTGGAGGTGGTGCTCCCAGAACTCCGACATCACCTCGTGCACCTGGCGCCTGGTCACCATCCGGCGCTGGAGCAGCCACCGCTGGTAGTTGAACATCAGCTGCCAGCCGAACTCGACCTCGCGGACCTGCCGATCCCAGGAGGCCGCACCCTCGAACGCCAGCCCCGGCCACCAGCCGACCAGGTCGTCGGCCGCGGCGTCGGGGATGTCGCCCGGCGCGAGCTGCCACTCGAACCAGGCGCGGGGACCACCGCGCTGCCGCACCTGACGTGCGAGGGCGGGCGTGACGCCGTAGGAGAAGCGGCCCACCAGCAGCCGGCCGGCAGGCTTGAGCAGGGGGGCGCCGCGGTGCCGGGCGGGCAGGTAGCCGCGCGCGGCGGGCGCGGGGGCTGCCGGTGCCCCGACGGCGACGGCCGCGGCGGCACCGGCAGCACCGATCACGGATCGCCGTGCCGACACCTGGCCGGTGGGGGGTGCGACCGTCATCGTTGTTCTCCCTGGCGCCACGGCCGGGGGGCTCGCCGTGGCGATGGGAACGCTAGGCGCCCTGTCCGCAGGGGGGAGCGAGTTCCTCGCACAACCACCCGGAGGGACTACGGATATGACCCGGGTGGGTGGCGTCGGTAGAGTACGGAGCGCTCCGGCCACCGATGCGAAGGACCCGACGCTCACCCATGGACGGCCCTCAAAGTCGCCACTCCACCCTGCCGCCTGACGCTCCTCCCCGTTCCGGGAGGTGGGCCCGATGACCGAGTGGATCCTGCTCGCCGTGTCGCTGGTGCTGGTGCTGGCGTGCGGCATGTTCGTCGCGGCCGAGTTCGCGTTCGTCACCGTCGACCGCAGCCAGGTCGAGCAGGAGGCTGCCGGCGGTGACGCCGGGGCCGCCGGCGTGCAGGCGGCGCTGCGCTCGCTCTCCACCCAGCTCTCCGGCGCCCAGGTCGGCATCACCGTCACCAACCTGGCCATCGGCTACCTCGCGGAGCCCGCGATCGCGCAGCTGGTCGACGGGCCGCTGGAGGCGATGGGCGTCCCCGCGGGCGGCGTACGACCGGTCTCCATCGGGCTGGCGCTGGCGCTGAGCACCTTCCTGACCATGCTCTTCGGCGAGCTGGTCCCCAAGAACCTCGCGATCGCCCGGCCGATGGCGACCGCGCGGGCGACCCAGTCCTTCCAGCGGGGGTTCACCGCGGTCAACAAGCTGCCGATCCGGCTGCTCAACGGGTCGGCCAACGCGATCGTGCGCCGGCTCGGCATCGAGCCGCAGGAGGAGCTCCGCTCGGCGCGCAGCTCCACCGAGCTCGCCTCGCTGATCCAGCGGTCCGCAGACCAGGGGACGCTCGACCACGAGACCGCCGACCTGATGGAGCGTTCGGTCGAGTTCGGCACCCGTACCGCCAGCGAGATCATGACGCCGCGGGTGCGCACCATCAGCGTCGAGGCGGGCGACCGGGCCGCCGCGGTCATCGAGCTGGCCCGGCAGAGCGGACACTCGCGGTTCCCGGTGCTCGACGCCGACGACACCGTGGTCGGCACCGTCCACGTCAAGCACGCGGTGGCGCTGCCGGTGCCCGAGCGCAGCACCACCCGGATCAAGCACATCATGGCCAAGCCCATCGTCGTGCCCGACACGATGCGCCTCGACCCGCTGCTCGCGCTGCTGCGGCAGGACGGCTTCCAGATGGCCGTCGTGCTGGACGAGTACGGCGGCCACGCCGGCATCGTCACCCTCGAGGACGTGATCGAGGAGATCGTCGGCGACATCGCCGACGAGCACGACCGGCTCGGCGCCCGCGCCCGGCAGCGGCGCGACGGCAGCTGGCTGCTCTCGGGGCTGCTGCGACCCGACGAGGTCGAGGACCTCACCGGGATCGAGCTCCCCGAGAACGAGGACTACGACACGGTCGCGGGACTGGTGGTGCGCACCCTGGGCCGGATCCCCGAGAGCGGCGACGTCGCCGAGGTCCCGGTCCCCGACCGCTCCGACACCGAGGAGGTGCGCGAGCGGCTCGCGACGCTCGCCGTCCTCCACATGGACGGCCTCCGGGTCGACCGGCTGGTGCTGCGGCTGCTCGACGGTCCCGACGAGCTGGAGGAGCGGCGATGACCCACCTCCTCCGGATGCTCCCCGCGTCCCGCCTCGAACGGGGACCCCGACCATGAGCGTCACCAGTGCCCTGCTCCTGGCCGTCGTGCTGCTCGCGGCCAACGCCTTCTTCGTGGGAGCCGAGTTCGCCCTGATCTCGGCCCGCCGCAGCCAGATCGAGCCGCGGGCCCAGGAGGGCTCCCGGCTCGCGAGGACGACGCTGCACGCCATGGAGAACGTCTCGCTGGTGATGGCCGGCGCCCAGCTCGGCATCACCATGTGCTCGCTCGGCCTGGGTGCCGTCGGCGAGCCTGCCGTCGCCCACCTGCTCGAGCCGCTCTTCCACGACCTCGGCATGCCCGACGCACTGCTCCACCCGGTGGCGTTCGCGATCGCACTGGCGGTCGTGGTCTACCTCCACGTCGTGCTGGGCGAGATGGTGCCCAAGAACATCGCGATCGCCGGACCCGAGCAGGCCGCGCTGGTGCTCGGCCCCCCGATGATGGGCGTCGTCACCGTGCTCCGCCCCGTCGTGGTGCTGCTCAACGCCCTCGCCAACGCCACGCTGCGGCTGCTGCGCGTGGAGCCCCGGGACGAGGTCAGCTCGGCGTACACCCGCGAGGAGGTCGCGGCGATGGTGGAGGAGTCCCGCGGGGAGGGCCTGCTGCGCGACGAGGAGTACGACCGCCTCGCCGGCGCGCTCGGCTTCACCGAGAAGACCGTGGCGACGGTGCTGATGCCCTCGGCGGAGCTCGAGACCGTACGCCGGGGGTCGACCGTCGCGGACGTGGAGGCCCTGTGCGCGTCCACCGGCTACAGCCGGTTCCCGGTGCTCTCCGAGCAGGAGGAGCTGCTCGGCTACCTCCACATCAAGGACGTGCTCGAGACCGACGAGTCGCTGCGCGACCGGGTGGTCGACGACAAGTGGATCCGGCCGTTCGCGCCGGTCCAGGTCACCGACCTGCTCCACGACGCCCTCGAACGGCTGCAGCACCGCGGCGCCCACATGGCACGGGTGGTCGAGGCCGACGGGTCGGTCCTCGGGATCGCGACCCTCGAGGACGTCATCGAGGAGCTGGTCGGCGAGATCCGTGACGCCGCGCACCACGACGAGCCTGCCTGATCCCCGAGGCCCGGCGGATAGGGTGAGTGGGCATCGAACACCCACAGGAATTGCAGGCATCGACGTTGGCGGACGACCGACCCCGTACCGACCGCGTGTGGACGCTGCCCAACCTGCTCAGCATGCTCCGGCTGGCGGGCGTGCCGGTGTTCCTGTGGCTCGTGCTCGGTCCCGAGGAGGACGCCTGGGCACTGGCGCTGCTGATGGTCGCGGGCGTCACTGACTGGCTCGACGGCTACCTCGCGCGCCGGCTCGACCAGTTCACGCGGCTCGGGCAGGTGCTCGACCCGGTGGCCGACCGGCTCTACATCCTGGCGGTGGTCGTCGGTCTCGGGCTGCGCGACATCATCCCCTGGTGGGTGGTGCTGATCCTGCCGCTGCGCGATGCGTTGCTCTGGGGCCTGGTGCCCTTCCTGCGCACCCGTGGCTACAGCGCCCTCCCGGTGCACTTCCTCGGCAAGGCCGCGACCTTCAACCTGCTCTACGCCTTCCCGCTGCTGCTGCTGGGTGACGGCGAGGGCACGCTGGCCACGCTCGCCGACGTGTTCGGGTGGGCGTTCGCGGTGTGGGGGATCGGCCTCTACTGGTGGGCGGGCGTGCTGTACGCCTGGCAGGTCCACCGGCTGCTCCAGACGACGCCGCGGCGGGTGGTGGCACCCGATGGCTGAGACCCGGGACCCGCAGGCCGGGGGAGCCACGCGGACGCTCCCGTCCCACGTCACCACCCCGCTGCTGACGTTGGTGACCGAGCAGGCGCTCGAGGAGGACTACCGCCACGTGGCCGAGCGCCGCGCCGCCGGGGTGGAGCCCCCCGAGCCGCCCCGTAGCCGCTGGGCCGGTGCCGCGGTGATCGCGGCGTTCGGGCTCCTGGTCGGCATCGCCGCGGTGCAGAACTCCCGCAACGAGGCGGTCGAGGACGCCGGCCGGGCGACCCTGATCAACCGGATCGAGGAGCAGCGAGCGACACTGCAGGCACGCGAGGACCAGCTGGCCGACCTGACCCGCGACAACGCCTCGCTCTCGGACGAGGTCGAGGACCGGAACGCCGCCCGACAGGGAGCCCAGGCGGAGATGCGCCGGCTCCAGGCGGGAGCCGGCTTCTGGCCCGTCACGGGGGAGGGGGTCCGGGTCACCGTCGAGGGCAACCCGGTCGGTGACCCCAGCCAGCAGGTCCGCGACGCCGACCTCGCCCTGCTCGTCGACGGGTTGTTCGAGGCCGGTGCCGAGGCCATCGCCATCAACGACCAGCGGCTCAACAACCTGGGCTCGATCCGCAACACGGGGGCCGCCATCCACGTCAACACCCGCCCGCTGACCGAGCCGTACGTCGTCCGGGCGATCGGCGACACCCGCACCCTGCAGGCGCAGCTGCTGGAGACGACCCACGGCAGCGACTTCTTCTCGCTGGCCGACCAGCTGGGCTTCGTCTACACCATGCAGAATGTGGACCAGCTGTCGCTCCCGGCCGCCCGCCAGCGACCGCTGCGCCAGGTCCGGCAGGAAAGTCCGGGCTCGGGGACGCCCGGCATCGAGGAGGGGTCAGGTTGATCGCGGTCCTGGGGCTGCTCGCGGGGATCCTGCTCGGGCTGTTCTTCCAGCCCGACGTCCCGCTGGGGGTCGAGCCCTACCTGCCCATCGCCGTCGTCGCCGCGCTGGACGCGGTCTTCGGCGGCCTGCGCGCGTACCTGGACGGGATCTTCGACGACAAGGTGTTCGTGGTCTCGTTCCTCAGCAACGTCGTCATCGCCGCGGCGATCGTCTTCCTCGGCGACCAGCTCGGGGTCGGCGGGCAGCTCCAGACCGGGGTGATCGTCGTCCTCGGCATCCGCATCTTCTCCAACGTCGCCGCCATCCGGCGCCACCTGTTCCATGCCTGAGCCCGAGCGCACCTCCGGGCCCGCAGGCCGCCTGCGCGGCCGGCAGCGGCTGCTCGACGCGCTGCGCAAGCCCACCCGTCGGCAGGTCGTGGTCGGGGTGCTGATGGCCGTCTTCGGCTTCGCGTTCGTCACCCAGGTGAGCTCCTTCGGCGTCGACGACACCTACTCGGGCTACCGCCAGCAGGCGCTGATCGACGTGCTCGACGGACTGTCCGGCACGACCCAGCGTGCCGAGGCCGAGATCGCCCGGCTCGAGGAGACCCGCGAGGACCTGCGCAACGACAGCAGCGCCGAGCAGGCCGCGCTCGAGGAGGCCCGCCGCGAGACCGAGAGCCTGGAGATCCTCTCGGGCGTCGTGCCCGTCACCGGCCCCGGCATCCGGGTCACGATCACCGAGGACACCGGTCAGGTCGACATCGACTCGATGCTCGACACCGTGCAGGAGATGCGGACGGCCTTCGCCGAGGCCATGCAGTTCAACGGCCAGGTCCGGGTGGTCGCGCAGACCTCCTTCGAAGACGGTCCGGGCGGCATCTACGTCGACGGCACGCTGCTCGAGCCCCCGTACGTCCTCGACGTGATCGGCGACCCCCACACGCTCCACGGCGGGCTGACCTTCCCCGAGGGCCCGATCGACCAGCTCGAGCTCGACGGGGCGCAGGTGGAGGTCGAGGAGCTCGACTCGCTCGACATCGAGTCGACGACCGACCCGCAGCGGCTCGAGTTCTCCCAGCCCGACAACCAGTAGCCCGGAGCGGTAGCCTGCCGGGCAGCACCACCGCCCGAGCCGCCCCGCGACCGAGGAGACCCCGTGTACCCCGACGACCTGTCCTACACCGCCGAGCACGAGTGGGTCCGCAGCCCGGGCGACGCCGAGGGGTCGGTACGCGTCGGCATCACCCACTACGCCCAGGACGCGCTCGGCGACATCGTCTACGTGTCGTTGCCCGAGGTGGGCGACACCGTGACCGGCGGCGAGACCTGCGGCGAGCTGGAGTCGACCAAGTCGGTGAGCGACATCTACGCGCCAGTCACGGGTGAGGTGGTCGCGCGCAACGACGGCCTGGACGCGACGCCGGAGCTGGTCAACAGCGACCCGTACGGCGCCGGCTGGCTGTTCGAGATCGCGCCCGCGGAGGCCGGTGCCACCGACGGGCTGATGGACGCCGCTGCCTACCAGGAGAGCCTCGACTCCTGATCGTCCGAACCCGGTGGCGCCGCGTGCGCCGGGTGATAGGTTCGGACCAACCGTCAACCTCAACCCTCAGGTGAGGGTTGCGTCACGGTCTGACTGCCCGAGGAGGGACGAGGTCGATGCCGTTCTGCACCGCCTGCGGCCGGGAGAACCCGGACGACGCCCGCTTCTGCTCGCAGTGCGGGACCAAGCTGGTCGGCGCCCCTGCTCCGGGCGAGGCCACGGGTGAGTCGACCGCGACCATCAACATCGGGATGGCGCGCGACAAGACCGACACCTCCGACCGGGCGCTGAGCCCGGTCGACGCGGCCGCGGTCGACGCGCTGCCGCCGGGCCACGCCCTGCTGGTGGTGCAGCGCGGTCCGGGAGCGGGCAGCCGGTTCCTGCTCGACGCCGACCTGGTCAACGCCGGTCGCCACCCCGACAGCGAGATCTTCCTCGACGACGTGACCGTGTCGCGGCGTCACGCCGAGTTCCGCCGCGAGGGCGAGTCCTTCACCGTCGGCGACGCCGGCAGTCTGAACGGCACCTACGTCAACCGCGACCGGATCGACCGGGTCCTGCTCACCGATGGCGACGAGGTGCAGATCGGCAAGTACCGCCTCGTCTTCTTCGCAGGACACACCGTGGGGCACGCGGACAGCTGATGTCCGAGTCCGCTGCGTCGGCTGGCTCCACCGGACGGTCGAGCCGCATGAACATCGGCCAGGTCCTCGACCGGCTGCGCCCCGACTTCCCGGGCGTCACGATCCCCAAGATCCGGTTCCTGGAGTCCGAGGGACTGATCAAGCCCGAGCGCACCCCCTCCGGCTACCGCAAGTTCACCTCCGACGACGTCGAGCGGCTGCGCTACATCCTCACCATGCAGCGCGACCACTACCTGCCGCTGCGGGTGATCGGCGAGCACCTCGACGCCATCGACCGCGGTCTGGAGCCGCCGCCGGTGGAGTCGGTGGTGCCGACGGTGCCGCGGGTCGCGCTGTCCGCCGACGGCCTGCCGAGCCCCGCGTCGTTCACCCGCCACGACCACCTGCGGCTCTCCCGCCAGGAGCTGCTCAAGATCGCCGAGGTCGACGAGACGCTGCTCGACGAGCTCGAGCAGTACGGCCTGATCCGCCGCCGGCCCGGCACCCGCCACTACGACACCGACGCGCTGGTGATCGCGCAGACCGCGCGCGAGCTCTCGGCGTTCGGCTTCGAACCACGGCACCTGCGGGCGTTCAAGACCGCCGCGGACCGGGAGGTCGGGCTGGTCGAGCAGGTCGTGGCGCCCCACAAGCGCGGCCGCGACGCGGGCGCGAAGGCCCGGGCCGAGGAGACGGTGAGCGAGATCGCGGCACTCTCGGTGCGGCTCCACGCCACCCTCGTGAAGACCGGGCTGCGCTCCTCCTGACCCCGGCCCCGGTCGGGTGGGCCGCGCACGGTCGCGGAGTAGGGTGCTGGTGTGCGCGAAGTCGACGTGATGGGTGTGCGTGTCGAGATGCCCTCCAACCAGCCGATCGTGCTGCTGCGCGAGGTCTCGGGGGAGCGTTACCTGCCGATCTGGATCGGCGCGGTCGAGGCGACGGCGATCGCCTTCGCCCAGCAGGGGGTCGTCCCACCCCGGCCGCTCACCCACGATCTGCTCAAGGACGTGCTGGCCGCGACCGGCACCGAGCTTTCCGAGGTGCGGATCACCGAGGTCAAGGACGGCGTGTTCTTCGCGTCCCTCGTCTTCAGCTCCGGCGCCGAGGTGAGTGCCCGACCCTCCGACAGCATCGCCCTGGCGCTGCGCACCGGCTCCCGCATCGTGTGCAGCGAGGAGGTGCTCGACACGGCCGGGCTGGCGGTGCCCGCCGAGCAGGAGGACGAGGTCGAGAAGTTCCGCGAGTTCCTCGACCAGGTCTCCCCGGACGACTTCGAGTCACGCTGAAGCCTGACCCTCATGTTGAGGTTGAGGGTTGCGACACGCCGCTCGCCTCGTTGACCACCCGGGGGAGCGGCCGTACGGTGAACTGTCTCTGTTGTAACTCCACCGTTGTTCCTCCGCTGCGCGAGGCCCACGGTCCGGTCCTTCCCCCGGGAGTTACGCACAACGGAGTAGCAGCAGGAGGACCACGTGGCCCGCGACGAGTTCGAGCAGGGAACCGCGACCGACGCGTCGGGTGCGACCGACGAGGCCGCACAGTCGGCAGAGGAGCAGGGGCTGCTCTTCACCGATGACGTCTCGCCCCTGCCCAGCGACACCGGCTACCGCGGTCCCACCGCGTGCAATGCCGCCGGCATCACCTACCGCCAGCTCGACTACTGGGCCCGCACCGGCCTGGTCGAGCCGACCGTCCGCGGCGCCAGCGGCTCGGGCACCCAGCGCCTCTACTCCTTCCGCGACATCCTGATCCTCAAGGTGATCAAGCGTCTGCTCGACGCCGGCATCTCGCTCCAGCAGATCCGCACCGCCGTCCAGCATCTGCGCCAGCGCGGCACCGACGACCTCACCCGCGTCACCTTGATGAGCGACGGCGTCTCGGTCTACGAGTGCACCAGCAACGACGAGGTGATCGACCTGCTCCAGGGCGGGCAGGGCGTGTTCGGCATCGCCATCGGCGGCGTGTGGCGCGAGATCGAAGGCACCCTGGCCGAGCTGCCGAGCGAGCGTACGGCCGAGGAGCCCACCGAGCCCTCCGCCGGCGACGAGCTGGCCGCCCGCCGCGCCGCTCGCCAGATCGGCTGACTCCGGCCGGCTCACCCACCCCGTACGACCCGCGGGCACCGCTCCTGAGCGGTGCCCGTCGGCATGCCCGGTGATAGGTTGGAAGCGCTGTCGATCCCGCGCGGGAGAGACTTCGTCCGGGCGGTCGGAGACGATCGCCCGGCGACGGAGCGCCGAAGGGGCAACTCCTCCCCGGAACCTCTCAGGCCAGCAGGACCGCGCGGAGCAGGCAACTCTGGAGGACCGGCGAACCCGGGCCGACAGAGGGGGAGGCTTGTTCGATCGAGCCGATCGCGACCGATCTGAGGAGCCCTCCGTGTCCGACCACCCCAGCCTTGCCGATCTCGACGTCGCCGCCCCCTTTCTGGAGCGCCATGTCGGCCCCCGGCCGCACCAGGTCTCCACGATGCTGGCCGCGCTCGGTTTCGAGTCCCTCGACGCGCTCATGGCCGCGGCCGTGCCCGAGGGGATCCGCTCCGCCGCGGAGCTCGAGCTGCCCCCGGCGGCCGACGAGGAGACGGTCGCCCGCGAGCTCCGGGAGCTGGCCGGCCGCAATCGCCCCGCCGAGTCGATGATCGGGCTGGGCTACCACGGCACCACGACGCCGGCGGTGATCCGGCGCAACGTGCTCGAGGACCCCAGCTGGTACACCGCGTACACGCCGTACCAGCCGGAGATCTCGCAGGGTCGACTCGAGGCGCTGCTCAACTTCCAGACCGTCGTCGCCGACCTGACCGGGCTGCCCACGGCCGGGGCCTCGCTGCTCGACGAGGGCACCGCCGCCGCCGAGGCGATGACGCTCGTACGCCGGGCGAACAAGAAGGCCTCGGGACCGTTCGTGGTCGACGCCGACGCGCTGCCGCAGTCCATCGAGGTCGTCCGCACCCGCGCGGTCGCGATGGGCATCGACGTGGTCGTCGCCGACCTGACCGACGGGCTGCCCGACGGTGAGCTGTGCGGCGTCCTGGCCCAGTACCCCGGCGCGTCCGGCCAGGTCCGCGACCCCCGCGCGGTCATCGCCGCCGCCCACGAGCGGGGCGCGCTGGCGGTCGTCGCCGCCGACCTGCTGGCGCTCACGTTGCTGGAGGCTCCGGGCGAGCTCGGCGCCGACGTGGTCGTCGGTTCGTCGCAGCGCTTCGGGGTCCCGTTGTTCTACGGCGGTCCGCATGCCGGGTTCATGGCCGTCGCCGCCGGGCTCGAGCGGCACCTGCCGGGACGCCTGGTGGGTGTCTCCGTCGACGCGGAGGGCCGTCCCGCCTACCGGCTGGCGCTGCAGACCCGCGAGCAGCACATCCGTCGCGACAAGGCGACGTCCAACATCTGCACCGCCCAGGTGCTGCTGGCCGTGGTGGCCTCGATGTACGCCGTCTACCACGGCCCCGAGGGGCTCCGGACGATCGCGACCCGCACCCACCGCTACGCGGCCGTGCTGGCCGAGGCGCTGGCCCAGGCCGGCGTCGAGGTCGAGACGACGGCTTTCTTCGACACCCTGACGATCCGGGTCGCCGGCCGTGCGGCCGCGGTGGTCTCGGACGCGCGCGATCGCGGGATCCACCTGCGGCTCGTGGACGACGACCGGGTCGGGGTCAGCACGTCCGAGCGCACCACGCGGGCCACCCTGGAGCAGGTGCTGGCCGCGTTCGGCGTCCCCGACGTCGACGTCGACGGGCTCGACCAGGCCACCGGCGACGCGCTGCCCGAGGAGCTGCGTCGGTCCACCCCCTACCTGACCCACGAGGTGTTCGGGAGCCACCACAGCGAGACCGCGATGCTGCGCTACCTGCGTCGGCTCTCCGACCGCGACTACGCCCTCGACCGCGGCATGATCCCGCTCGGCTCCTGCACGATGAAGCTCAACGCGACCACCGAGATGGAGCCGGTCTCGCTGCCCGGGTTCGCCGACCTGCACCCGTTCGCGCCGGCCGAGGACGCGCTGGGATACCGCCGCCTGGTCGACGACCTGGAGGGCTGGCTGGCGACCGTCACCGGCTACGACCGGGTCTCGATCCAGCCCAACGCCGGCTCGCAGGGCGAGCTCGCCGGGCTGCTGGCGATCCGCGGCTACCACCGGGCGCGGGGGGAGGGGCAGCGCACGGTCTGCCTGATCCCGTCCTCGGCCCACGGCACCAACGCGGCCTCGGCCGTGATGGCCGGGATGAAGGTCGTGGTGGTCAAGGCCGCCGACGACGGCACCGTCGACCTCGACGACCTGCGCGCGCAGTGCGAGGCGCACGCCGCCGACCTGGCGGCGATCATGGTCACCTACCCCTCGACCCACGGCGCGTACGAGGACGGCATCACCACGCTGTGCGAGGTGGTCCACGAGCACGGGGGTCAGGTCTACATCGACGGCGCCAACCTCAACGCGCTGCTGGGCCACGCCCGGCCGGGCGAGTTCGGCGGCGACGTCTCCCACCTCAACCTCCACAAGACCTTCTGCATCCCGCACGGCGGTGGTGGTCCGGGCGTCGGCCCGGTGGCGGTGCGCGAGCACCTGGCTCCCCACCTGCCGTCCCACCCCGCCCACCCCGAGCCGGAGAAGCGCGAGGGCATCGGCCCGATCAGCGCGGCGCCCTACGGCTCGACGGGCGTGCTGCCGATCTCGTGGGCCTACGTCCGGCTGATGGGGGCCGACGGGCTCGGGATCGCGACCTCGGTGGCGGTGCTGAGCGCCAACTACCTCGCCCACCGGTTGCGCGAGCACTTCCCGGTGCTCTACCGCGGGCACAACGGGCTGGTCGCCCACGAGTGCATCCTCGACCTGCGACCGCTCACCAAGCAGACCGGCGTCACGGTCGACGACGTCGCCAAGCGGCTGATCGACCACGGGTTCCACGCGCCCACGATGTCGTTCCCGGTGGCCGGCACGCTGATGGTCGAGCCGACCGAGTCCGAGGACCTCGCGGAGCTCGACCGGTTCGCCGACGCCATGATCGCGATCCGCGAGGAGATCGACCGGGTCGGCGCGGGGGAGTGGAGCGCCGAGGAGTCGCCGTTGCGGCACGCACCCCACACGACCCGCGCCCTCGTCGGCGAGTGGGACCGGGCGTACCCGCGCGAGCTCGGCGCCTTCCCGGCGGGGCTCGACCCCGACAAGTACTGGCCGCCGGTCGCCCGCGTCGACCAGGCGTACGGCGACCGCAACCTGGTCTGCGCCTGTCCACCGCCGGAGGCCTTCGCCGAGGCCGGGGACTAGAGGCACGACCAGGGTGACCGGATGATCCACCCCCATCGCATGCTCTCTGCGCTCCGCCCCGGACGGGGACCCCGACCATGAGCGACCGGCGGCAGGTCTGCCTCGACGTCGCCCAGGCGCGCGGCCGGCTGACCTCGGTGGTGGGGGCGGT
>CAVRSW010000030.1:0-9451 GCA_963723945.1 uncultured Actinomycetota bacterium | reverse complement strand
GTGTCCGAGGGGGGACTTGAACCCCCACGCCCTAATACGGGCACTAGCACCTCAAGCTAGCGCGTCTGCCAATTCCGCCACCCGGACGAGTGCGTCGGGAACATTAGCAAAGGAAGGTGTCGGATCCCGCATCGGGACGCGACTGCAGAAGGCGTGCAAGATGGGGGGATGACCACCGACGCCGACCGCCCGTCGTACGACCCCACGACCGAGGTCGTCGAGCTGTGCCGCGACCTGATCCGGATCGACACCTCCAACTACGGCGACGACACCGGGCCGGGGGAGCGCAAGGCGGCCGAGCACGTCGCCACCCTGCTCGACGAGGTCGGGATCGAGTCGACGGTCGTCGAGCGGACGCCGGGCCGGACCAGCCTGATCGCCCACTGGGGCGGGTCAGGATCGCGCGAGGACGCGCTGCTGCTCCACGCCCACCTCGACGTGGTGCCCGCGGCGGCCGAGGACTGGCAGGTCCACCCGTTCTCCGGCGAGATCGAGGACGGCTTCGTGTGGGGCCGCGGCGCGGTGGACATGAAGGACTTCGACGCGATGCTGCTCTCGGTCGTCCGGGCGCGCACCCGCGCCGGCGCGGTGCCGGAGCGGCCGATCGTGCTGGCGTTCACCGCCGACGAGGAGGCGGGGGGCCACCACGGCGCGCAGATCATGGTCGAGGAGCACGCCGACCACTTCGACGGCGTGACCGAGGCGGTCGGCGAGGTCGGCGGCTTCAGCGCCACCGTGCGTGGGCAGCGGATCTACCTCGTCGAGGCCGCCGAGAAGGGCATGGCCTGGATGAAGCTGACGGCACGTGGCCGCGCGGGCCACGGCTCGATGATCAACCCCGACAACGCCGTCACCCGGATCTCCCAGGCGGTCGCCCGGCTCGGCTCCCACGAGTGGCCGGTGCGGCTGACGCCGGCGATGGAGGTGCTGCTCGCCACCGTGGCCGATCTCGCCGGCACCGACGCGACCCCGGAGAACGCCGAGTCGCTGGTCGAGGAGTTCGGCAGCGCCGCCCGGATGCTGGGGGCGGTCATCCGCAACACCACCAACCCCACCGTCCTGAGCGCCGGCTACAAGGCCAACGTCATCCCGACCGAGGCGACGGCGCAGGTCGACGGCCGGTTCCTCCCGGGCTTCGAGGACGAGTTCTTCGCGACGGTCGCCGAGCTCGTCGGCGAGGGGGTCGAGGTCGACTACCTGTCCAACCAGAACCCCTGGGAGACGCCGTACGACGGGGAGCTGGTGGACGCGATGCACCGCTCGCTGCTGGCCGAGGACCCCGACGCCCTCGTGGCGCCGTTCCTGATGAGCGGCGGCACCGACGCCAAGCACTTCCGCAAGCTCGGCATGCGCTCCTACGGCTTCACGCCGCTGCGGCTGCCGGCCGACCTCGATTTCACGGCGCTGTTCCACGGCGTCGACGAGCGGGTGCCGGTCGACGCGCTGGAGTTCGGGGCGCGGGTCTTCGACCGGTTCCTCGACGAGGTCTGAGCCCGGGGGTCGGCCGGCGGCGGTGGCTGCTCCACTCGGCTGCGCGCGACGGACGGGTGGAGGACCCACCGCTGGTGCGGCGAGCCCTGCTGGACACGTGGACCGGCCGTGGCTGGTCCACCGGATCCACGCCCGCAACGATGGAGGACCCACCGCCGAGTCGGCCGAGCCGGTCAGACCAGGGCCCGCTGCCGGATGATCTTGCGGCGCAGCACCACCCGGCGGGTGCCGTCGGCCTTGATCTGCACCCGGTCGAGCTCCCAGCCGCCGTGCTCGGCGCGGTCGACCAGCAGCCGGGTGACGACGCTGCGAGAGAGCTCGCGGGAGATCACCAGCTTGTCGAACTCCCACTCCACGCCGCGGCGGAGCGGGCGCTGGGTCGGTCGGGTGGGCATGGTCACTCCCCGGACACGTCGTCGAGGGCGGCGATGATCTCGGCAGGCAGGGTCAGCTCCTCGGTGGCCAGTGCGGCCTGCAGCTGGGCCGAGGTGCGGGCCCCCACCACGGGAGCAGTCACCCCCGGACGGTCGCGCACCCACACCAGGGCCACCTGCAGCGGTGTCCAGCCGAGGCCGTCGGCCGCCCGGCAGACCGCCTCGACGACGCCGGCCGGCCGCTCGGCGAGGTAGCCCTCCACGAAGCCGGAGAAGTGGGGGGACGCGGCGCGGGAGTCGCTGGGCGTGCCGTGGCGGTACTTGCCGGTGAGCACGCCCCGGCCGAGCGGGGACCAGGGGAGCACGCCGAGCCCGAGCGCGTGGGCAGCGGGCAGCACCTCCGCCTCGACGTCGCGGTTGAGCAGCGAGTACTCGACCTGGGTCGAGGCCAGCGTCGCCCGGCCGGGCACGGCGCGCTGCCAGGTCGCTGCCTGGGCGGTCTGCCAGCCGGAGTAGTTGGAGACCCCGACGTACGACGCCCGGCCGGTGGAGACGGCCAGGTCGAGTGCCGAGAGCGTCTCCTCGAGCGGGCAGTCGTCGACCCAGGTGTGGACCTGCCACAGGTCGACGTGGTCGACCCCGAGCCGCTTCAGCGACGCATCGAGCGTCCTGAGCAGCTGGCCGCGCGACACGTCGGTGACCCGGCGTCCGGTACGCCGGCTGATGCCGGCCTTGGTGGCGATCACCACCTCGTCACGGGCGACGACGTCGCCGATCAGCGACGCGATCAGCTCCTCGGAGGCACCGTCGCCGTAGCCGGCGGCGGTGTCGACCAGGGTCCCGCCGGCCTCGGCGAACGAGATCAGCTGGTCGCGGGCCTCGTGCTCGTCGGTGTCGCGTCCCCAGGTGAGGGTGCCGAGGCCGAGCCGGGAGACCTTCAGACCGGTGTGGCCCAGGGCGCGTTGCAGCATGGCGCAGAGGCTATCCGTAGGCTTGCCCGCCGTGTGGGACCTCCTCAAGGCCGTCGCCCTCGGCACCCTCCAGGGGCTGACCGAGTTCCTCCCGATCTCGAGCAGCGCTCACCTGCGGATCTTCCCCGAGCTGTTCGGCTGGGGCGATCCGGGCGCGGCCTTCACGGCGGTCATCCAGATCGGCACCGAGCTCGCGGTGCTGCTGTACTTCCGCAAGGACATCTGGCGCATCGGGTCGACCTGGCTGAGGTCGCTCTGGCGGCCGGAGCTGCGCGGTCACCTCGACTCGCGGATGGGCTGGTTCATCATCATCGGGTCGCTGCCGATCGTGGTGCTGGGCGTGATCTTCAAGGACGTGATCGAGCGCGACTTCCGCAACCTCTGGGTGATCGGGACCGCCCTGATCGTGCTCGGCGTCCTCCTCGGCATCGCCGACCGGGTCAGCTCCAACGACCGGCAGATCCGCCAGATCACGCTCCGCGACGCCATCCTGATGGGGCTCGCCCAGGCCTGCGCGCTGCTGCCGGGCGTGTCCCGCTCCGGCGCGACGATCACGATGGGACGGTTCCTCGGCTACGAGCGCGAGGCGGCCACCCGCTACGCCTTCCTGCTCGCGATCCCCGCGGTGATCGGGGCAGGGCTGTTCGAGCTGCAGGAGATCCCGGGCGGCGACAACGCGTACGGCTGGGGGCCGACGGTCGTGGCGACCGTGGTGTCGTTCCTGGTCGGGTACGCCGCCATCGCCTGGCTGCTGCGCTACGTCTCGACGCACAGCTACCTGCCGTTCGTCATCTACCGGGTCGTGCTCGGCAGTGCGACCCTGCTGCTGCTGACGGCAGGCGTGCTCAGCCCCTAGATCCGCCGCAGCACCGGTCGGGTCGCGAGGGTCGCACAGAGCACGGCCATGCCGATGCCGAAGGTGACCGTCGCGATCGCCATGCCGGCCCAGCCGGCCAACGCCCCGAACAGCGGGATGGCGGCGGGCAGCACCAGCAGGTCGCCCAGCGTGGTGACCGAGGAGATCCGTCCGAGGTGGCCCGCGTCGACGGTGGCGATGAACGCCGCCGAGAGCCACACCGACGCCAGCCCCGCCGTCACGCCCAGCAGGCTGGTGGCCACGAGCAGCACGGGCTTGCTCGGGACGCCGATCATCGCGATCGCGGCGCCCTGGACGACCAGGGCGGCGAAGCCTCCGGCCGCGAGCCGCCGCGGCCGCCAGCGCAGCGCGGCGACGCTGCCGGCGATCGCGCCGCAGGCGAAGACCGCCTCGGCCGCCCCGAGCCACCCCGCCGACCAGCCGGCCTCGCTGACCCGCAGCGGGACGCCCAGCGTGAGGGCCGGTGCGGTGAACACGTTGAGGCCGCAGATCCCCAGCACCAGGGCGCGGGTCCGGGGCGTCGTCCAGAGGTGGTGCATCGCCTCGCGGAGCGCCACCAGGCCGGGGGCGGTGGTCCGGGGCAGGGCGAACCGCGGCCGTACGGTCGCCGCCACCACGCCGACCACGGCGAAGGTCGCGGCGTCGAGGAGCATCGTCACGGGCGGTCCGGCGGACACCACGAGCCAGGCGCCGACGGGGGCGCCGGCGAGCCGAGCGAGGCGCTGGGCGATCTGCGACCACCCCATCACCGTCGGCAGGTCGTCGGGCCGCACCAGCAGCCGCGTCATCGTCTGCAGCGCGGGCTGGGTGAGCCCGGCGACCGCGCCCAGGGCGAGCGCCACGCCGGGCAGCACGACCACGGGGGGTGCCCCCGACCACCAGGCGAGCGCCCCGGCGACCAGCACCGCTGCCCGGCCGGCCTCCCCGAGCGCGACGACGCGGCGCGGGTCGTGCCGGTCGGCGAGCACGCCCCCGGTGAGCATCAGGGCGGCCTGCGGCAGGGTGCCGACGCCGACCACGAGCCCGGCGGCGGCCGGGTCGAGGACCTGCACCGCCGTCCACGCCAGGGCCACCAGCCAGGCGGTGTCGCCGAAGGCGGAGGCCGCCACGGCCGCCACCCAGCCCATCGCCACCCGGTCGCGCGCGACCGGCGGCGCCGTGCGCACCTCCGTGACGGTCGCGGTCACGACTCGATCCGGACGTCGGGGAAGCTGTGGGCGAAGGCCAGCACCGGGCGGCGTACGGCGTCGGGACGGGCCTCGCGGTCCGCCTGGCACTCGTCGGACCAGGCGACCAGCACGTCGGTGAGCCGCTGCCCCAGGTCCTGCAGCTGCTCGCGGGTGGCCATGACCGAGGTCTCGCTGGCCCGGCCGGCCCGTGCCCACGGGTCTCCGGCACCGTGGCGGCGCCGCTGCCAGGCGTCGAGTGCGGCGACCTGCTCGGCGTAGACCGCCCGCTCCGCGGTGACCGCCTGGGCGTGGTCGGCGGAGCCACGGGCGAAGTCCTCGGTGCTCCAGGTCATCCGCACCGGGACGCCGCGCCACCAGCTCTCGCGGGTGTCGCGGGCCAGCTCCGGCGCCGGCTCGACCAGCCCGGCGCGGTGCAGCACCTTGAGGTGGTGGCTGGCGCTGCCCGCGGCGAGGCCGCGGCGCGCGGCCAGCACGCCCACCGGCGCCGGACCGTCCAGCTCGAGGAGCCGGTGGAGCGCGGCCCGTACCGGGTGGTGGAGCGCGGCGAGCGTCGTCGCGGGTGGGCTCTGCTGGGTCAGCGGCGCGGTCGGGGCGCTGTCGGCGTGGCGCTGGTCTGCGGTACGGCGGGGCATGCCGAGGACGCTAGGCCGCCTCCACCCCGACGTACAAGACCTCTTGTATAACTCCACGCAACACGTCGAGTTGCCACTCCGGCGCGTCGAGTTGCCTGGCCGGCGAACGCGGGAGGCGACTCGGTCCACCGAGGTGGCGACTCGATCCGCCGGGGTGGCGACTCGACGTCAGAGCCAGCCGGAACGCTTGAAGAACCAGAGCAGGCCGGCGGAGCTGCCGACCATCAGCACCAGCGACCAGAGGTAGCCGAACTGCCAGTGCAGCTCGGGCATGTGGTCGAAGTTCATGCCGTAGACGCCGGCGATCAGGGTCGGGACCACGACGAGGGCGGCGCCGGCCGAGATCTTGCGCATGTCGTTGTTCTGCTGCACCGAGATCCGCGCCAGGTGCGCGTCGAAGGCGGTCGAGAGCAGGCCGTCGAGCTCGTCCACGGTCTCGGCGGTCCGGGCGAGGTGGTCGCCCACGTCGCGGAAGTACGCCCCGGCCTCCGGGTCGATGCCGCGGACGGTGCCGTTGGCGAAGCGGCCGATCGGCTCCCGCAGCGGCATCACCGCGCGGCGGACCTCGGCGAGCTCGCGCTTGAGCACGTAGATCCGGGCGGAGTCGTTGGTGCGCTGCTCGGAGAACACCGACAGCTCGACCTCGTCGACGTCGTCCACCAGCTCGTCGACCACGGCCTCGTAGCCGTCCACCACCTGGTCGCACACCGCGTAGACGACCGCGGTCGGCCCGTGGGCCAGCACCGCCTCGCGGGCCTCGAGGTCGACCCGGGCCTGGCGCAGCGCGCCGCCCGTGCCGTGGCGGACGCTGACGACGAAGTCGGTGCCGACGAACAGGTTGATCTCGCCGGTCTCGACGGCGTCCTCCTCGTCGACGTACCAGAGCGTCTTGACGGTGAGGAAGATCGTGTCGTCGTAGCGCTCCAGCTTGGGGCGCTGGTGGGCGTTGACGGCGTCCTCGACGGCCAGGGGGTGCAGGTGGAACGCGTTGGCGACCTTGGCCAGCTCGTGGAGGTCCGGCTCGTGCAGGCCGACCCACACGAAGTCACCGGGCTCGCAGCGCTCGCGCATCGTCGCCAGGTCGGCCACCTCGCAGTCGACCGGGACCCGGGTGCCCTTCCGGTAGAGGGCGCTGTCGACGATCACGACCCCACGCTAGCGCCAGTACAGTCCCCGACATGGCAACCGTGGTGCTGGTCCGGCACGGCCGTTCGACGGCCAACGTCAGTGGCGTGCTCACGGGCCGGCAGAAGGGGGTCCACCTCGACGACGTGGGCCGTGAGCAGGTCGAGCGGGTGGGTCGTCGTCTGGCCGCGGTCCCGCTGGCCGCCGTGGTCACCAGCCCGCTGGAGCGGTGCCGCGAGACCGCCACGGCGATCGCCCGGGCGCAGGCCGAGCCACGCCGGGTGGGGAGCGACAAGGGCCTCGTCGAGTGCGACTACGGCGCCTGGCAGGGCCGGGCCCTCAAGGACCTCGCCCGCGAGAAGCTCTGGAAGGCCGTGCAGCGCCACCCGGCGGGCGTCACGTTCCCCGACGGCGAGTCGATGGCCGCGATGGCCTCCCGCGTGGTCGAGGCCGTACGCCGCCACGACGCCCGCGTCGAGGCCGAGCACGGACCCGCACGCGGTGTGGGCCGCCGTCACCCACGGCGACCCGCTGAAGGCGGTGCTCGCCGACGCGCTCGGGCTGCACCTGGACCTGTTCCAGCGGCTCCACGTCGACC
This sequence comes from uncultured Actinomycetota bacterium, assembly GCA_963723945.1. Classification (GTDB taxonomy): domain Bacteria; phylum Actinomycetota; class Actinomycetes; order Propionibacteriales; family Nocardioidaceae; genus Nocardioides. The sequence continues at coordinate 2,193 of CAVRSW010000030.1, read as the reverse complement.
CCGCCTCGGTGTCCGTGGTGCGGCTGACCGCCGAGGGGACGTACGTGCTGCAGACCAACACCCACGACGGCGACCTGGCGTGGCTGGCGCCGAAGGGACGGCGCCGGGCGCCCCGCACCGGGGTCGTCGGTGGTGGCGCGGGGCCCGCTGGACCGGCTGACTAGGGTTGGGCCCGTGCCTGTCGTCCACTCCTTCGACCCGCCCGAGCGCTTCGTCGCGGGCACCGTCGGCACGCCCGGGGAGCGCACCTTCTTCCTGCAGGCCCGCGAGGGCCGGCGGGTGGTCAGCGTGGCCCTCGAGAAGCAGCAGGTCGTCGCGCTCGCCGAGCGGATGGACCAGCTGCTCGACGAGCTGATGGGGTCCGACACCCGGGGCGTGGTCCCGGCGGTCGCGCCGCTCGACCTCGACGACACCGAGCCGCTGGACGCGCCGATCGAGGAGGAGTTCCGGGCCGGCACCATGACCCTCTCGTGGGACCCCGACGCGGAGCGGGTCGTGATCGAGGTCTTCCCCTACTCGGAGGCGGCCGTGGTCGCCCCCGACCAGGTCGACGAGGACTTCGAGGAGCCGGAGCCCGACGAGCTGCTGCTGGTCCGGCTCGGCGCCGCGGCGGCACGCTCCTTCGTCAAGCGCGCCGAGCAGGTCGTCGAGGCGGGGCGGCCGAGCTGTCCCTTCTGCGGCAACCCGATCGACCCCGAGGGCCATCTCTGCGTCCGTGCCAACGGATTCCGTCGCCGCGACCCGTGACCGAGCGGGTGCCGGAGGACGGCGAGCTGGTCCTCCACGGCCGGATCATGCCCGCCTCCAACGCGACCTTCGTGGCGGAGGTCGACGGCGTACGCGTGGTCTACAAGCCGGTGGCGGGGGAGCGGCCCCTCTGGGACTTCCCCGACGGCACGCTGGCGCTCCGCGAGCGGGCGGCGTACGTCGTCTCCCAGGCGCTCGGCTGGGACGTCGTGCCGCCGACGATCCTGAGGGAGGGGCCCCACGGCCGCGGCATGGTGCAGCTCTGGCGTGAGCCCGACCCCCAGCAGGAGGCGGTCACGGTGGTCCCCGAGGGGGCGGACCCGCCCGGCTACCGCCACGTCTTCGACGGCCTCGACCAGCACGACCAGCCGATCGCCCTGGTCCACGAGGACTCGGTGCCGCTGCGCCGGATGGCGGTCTTCGACGTGCTGGTCAACAACGCCGACCGCAAGGGCGGGCACGTCCTGGAGATGCCCGACGGCCACCGGTACGGCGTCGACCACGGCGTCTGCTTCCACTCCGACCCCAAGCTGCGCACGGTGCTCTGGGGCTGGGCGGGCGAGCCGCTGGCCGACGACGAGCTCGGCGGCGTCGACCGGCTGCTGGCGGCGCTCGGCGGCCCCGTCGGCGAGGAGCTCGCGGAGCTGCTGGACGACGTGGAGCTGATGCGGCTGCGACACCGCGGCGAGCGGCTGCGGGGCACCGCGGTCTTCCCGGTCCCGCGGGGTGACTGGCCGGCCATCCCGTGGCCGCCGTTCTGAGGGCCCCGGCTACCCTTCCCGCATGCGTGCCTGGCCCGCCCCCGAGCTCCCCGACCTCGCCGTGGTCGGTCCGACCGTGCGCCTCCAGGACACCGCGTCCGGCGCCCTCGTCGACGTCACTCCGGACGCCGGACCGGCCCGGCTCTACGTCTGCGGGATCACCCCCTACGACGCCACCCACCTCGGCCACGCGGCGACCTACATCGGCTTCGACCTGCTGCTGCGGGCGTGGCGCAACGCCGGGCACGACGTGACGTACGTCCAGAACGTCACCGACGTCGACGACCCGCTGCTCGAGCGCGCCGACAAGGTCGGCGGCGACTGGCGCGAGCTGGCCGAGCGCGAGACCGCGCTGTTCAGCGAGGACATGGAGGCGCTCCGCGTCGTCCCTCCCGACCACTACGTCGGTGCGGTCGAGTCGATCCCGCTGGTCGTCGACCTGGTCCGGGAGCTGGAGCGCACCGGCTCGGTCTACCGCGTCGACGACGACCTCTACTTCTCGGTGACCGCCGACGAAGCCTTCGGCGAGCTGTCGGGCTGGACCCGGGAGCAGATGCTGGCGGTCTTCGGCGACCGCGGCGGTGACCCCGAACGCGCCGGCAAGAAGGACCCGCTCGACTGCATCCTGTGGCGGTCCGAGCGGCCGGGCGAACCTGCCTGGGACAGCCCGTTCGGCCCGGGCCGG
>CAVRSW010000029.1:0-27544 GCA_963723945.1 uncultured Actinomycetota bacterium | reverse complement strand
CCAGATGCTGGGCAACGTCGTCTACGACAGCTTTCTGACCGGCAACAACCTGCCGTTCGCGGCCGCGGTGTCGACCATCCCCGTCGTGATCATGCTGGGTTACCTCGGGGCCGTGCGTCGCACCGGAGCGCTGGAGAACCTGTGACCCTCTCGACGCTGACGCGCAGGCTGCTGGCCCTGTTCACCGTGGCCGCGCTGCTGTTCATCTACGCCCCGCTCGCCCTCGTGGTGGTGAACTCGTTCAACACCTCGCGCACCTTCGCCTGGCCGCCGCCCGGCTTCACGACCCGCTGGTGGTCGGCCGCGTGGGAGTCCGCAGGTGCCCGGTCGGCGGTGCTGGTCTCGGTGGAGGCGGCGCTCATCGCGACCGCGGTCGCCCTGGTGCTCGGCACGATGGCGGCGCTGGCGCTGCAGCGCTTCCGGTTCTTCGGGCGCGACACCGTGTCGCTGCTCATCATCCTGCCCATCGCGCTGCCCGGCGTGGTCACCGGGATCGCGCTCGCCAACGCCTTCCTCACCATGTTCGGCATCCAGCTCGGGTTCTTCACCCTCGTCGTCTCGCACGCGACGTTCTGCATCGTCACCGTCTTCAACAACGCCATCGCCCGGCTGCGGCGGCTCGGCTCCAACCTCGAGGAGGCGTCGATGGACCTCGGTGCCGGCACGTTCACCACGTTCCGCCTGGTGACGTTGCCGATGATGCGCTCCGCGCTGCTGGCCGGGGCGCTGCTGTCGTTCGCGCTGAGCTTCGACGAGATCATCGTGACCACGTTCACCGCCGGCTCGGGCCTGCAGACGCTGCCGATCTGGATCTACCAGAACCTGTTCCGCCCCAACCAGGCGCCGGTCGTCAACGTCGTGGCCGCCGCCCTGATCGTGCTCTCGATCCTGCCGATCTGGCTGGCCCAGAAGCTGGCCGGAACCGACGAGAGCGTCGCCGCCGCCCGCTGACCCGCAGTCAGAGGGCGTACGCCGCGAGCTCGCCGGCGAGGTCGGCGTTGGCGCGTCCCGAGACGCGGGTGCCGTCGGCGGTGTGCTCCATCGACTCGATCTCGCCGTGCCGGTGCAGCCGGTCGATCAGGTCACCCCGCTCGTAGGGCAGCAGGGCCGCGAACTCCACGTCGGGCCGGGGCAGCTCGGCCTCGACCGCGGCGAGCGCCGCGGCGACGCCCTCGCCGGTGCGAGCGCTGACCACGACGCTGTGGGGCTCGCGGGCCTGGAGCCGGGCGAGCACCATCGGGTCGGCCACGTCGGCCTTGTTGATGACGACCAGCTCGGGCACGTCGCCGGCGCCGATCTCGGCGAAGACCTCGCGTACCGCCGAGAGCTGGCCCTCGGGGTCGGGGTGCGAGCCGTCGACGACGTGGAGCACCAGGTCGGCGTCCGCGACCTCCTCCAGCGTCGAGCGGAACGCCTCGATGAGCTGGTGGGGCAGGTGGCGGACGAACCCGACGGTGTCGCTCATCGTGTAGACCCGCCCGTCGGCGGTGGTCGTGCGCCGGGTCGTCGGGTCGAGCGTCGCGAACAGCGAGTCCTCGACCAGCACCCCCGCGTCGGTCAGCCGGTTGAGCAGGCTCGACTTGCCGGCGTTGGTGTAGCCGGCGATCGAGACGCTGGGGATGTGGTTGCGCCGGCGGGCGGCGCGCTTGGTGTCGCGGGTGCCCTTCATCTCCTTCAGCTCGCGGCGGAGCTTGGCGATCTTGGTGTTGATCCTGCGCCGGTCGGTCTCGATCTTGGTCTCACCGGGACCACGGCCGCCGATGCCCTCGCCGCCCGCGGCGCGCCCGCCGGCCTGGCGGGACAGGTTGCCGCCCCAGCCGCGCAGCCGCTGCTTCATGTAGCTGAGCTGGGCCAGCTCGACCTGCGCCTGGCCCTCCTTGGACTTCGCGTGCTGGGCGAAGATGTCGAGGATCAGCGCGGTCCGGTCGACGACCTTGACCTTGAGCTGGTCCTCCAGGTTGCGCAGCTGGCTCGGCGCGAGCTCGCCGTCGCAGATCACGGTGTCGGCGCCGGTGGCCTGCACGATCTCGCGGATGCCGTCGACCTTGCCGCGTCCGACGTACGTCGCGGGGTCGGGCTTGCCGCGCCGCTGGAAGACGTTGTCGAGCACTTCGGAGCCGGCGGTCTCGGCGAGCAGCGCGAGCTCGGCCATGGAGTTCTCGGCGTCCTCGACGCTGCCCTCGGTCCAGACCCCGACGAGCACGACCCGCTCCAGGCGGAGCTGCCGGTACTCGACCTCGGTGATGTCCTCGAGCTCGGTGCGGAGGCCGGCCACCCGGCGGAGCTGGTGGCGCTCGGCCAGGTCCTGCTCACCGGTCGTGAGGTCCTCGGGAGCCTCGGGGTCCGCCTCGTCGGCGTAGCCGCTGACGAAGTCGTCGTCGTCCCAGTCGGCGGTCTCGTCGAGTGCGGCGTCGAGGCTGAAGTCGTGTGCGTTGGTCATGGGCCTCTCAGGGTAGGCAGCGCGACCGCCCTGCGCGACCGCTTATCGGGACCAACAGCGGCGCGGCCGTGGCGATTCCCCGGCCCCTGCGCTGCTCGACCCACCGGCTACCTGTCCGGAGCCCGGGACCGGCGCCGGTCCTGCACCAGCCGGCGGCCGCCGCGCACCAGCCAGCCGATCCGGGACCGTCCCCGGAACGCGAGCGACTGGTCGCCGGGCAGCGCCAGCAGCCGGACATAGTCGAGACGGTCGCGCCACCGGGGCAGCACGGTCAGCCCGGCGAAGGCCTTGGCGGCGTACGAGGTGCCGGGGCCGTAGACGCCCGTCAGCCGTTGGTCGCGCCGGGTGGGGATCCGCTGGTGGGCCCAGTCGACCAGCGGACCCGACGCGGTGATCCCGAGCAGCGCCCAGGTGTCCGTGATCGCCCGCGCCAGCACCACCTCGGCCGACCAGTGGGCGGCGAGCTCGCGCAGCCGGGCCGGGTCGTGCTCGCCGTAGAGCAGCATCTCGGCGACGTCGCGGTGGGGCACCACGCGGCGGGTGGCGTTGCCGATCACGGCGTGGAAGCAGGCGTGGAGGTAGCGCTGCTCGGTGCCGAGGGCCAGCAGCTCCCGCCCCCCGATCACGAACCGTGCGGGCCGGTCCCACAGGTCGTCGAGCCGGACCAGCAGGCCGTAGGGACCCATCGCGAGGGTGCGGTGGACGTCGAGCTCGGACTGGTCGGGGCCGATCAGGGTGGCCCCCTTGCCGAACCGGACGTCGAAGCCGGGTCCGATCTCGGCAGCGGGGCGGGTGTAGCCCTGGTCGAGCAGCGCCGCCATGCCCTCGGCGTAGCGGTGGGTCGGGAGCAGGATGTCGTTGTCTCCGAAGGCCCGGGCCCCGGGGTCGGGGTAGTCGAGGTGGCCCACCGCGGTGCCCTTGAGCACCACGAACGGCACGTCCGCCCCGGAGAGGACGTCGTGGACCCGGAGCAGCGCCCGCTCCAGCCGCAGCACCTGCGCCATGGCGGCGACGTGCTCCCGCTCGAGCTCCTCGCGCTGCTCGGCGGTGAGCACCAGCGCGCCGTGGTCGGCCGCGGCCGTCGCCTGGCCGGTGAGCCGCTGGTGACGGACCTCGTTGCGCAGCCGCTTCCAGTCCTCGTCCGGCAGCGGGCGGTCGGGCAGCTCGAGGCCCGCGGACGGCAACCCGTGGGCGGCCAGCCCGAGGACGAGCCGTCGTACCTCCATGGCCCTCCTCCCGGGGCCGAACCTACCCAACCGGGCGACCCTGCGCCCGCCACCACACCCGGACCGGAGCGGGTCCCGGCGACTCCTCCCCGGCGTACGCCCCGACGGACTAGCCTGTGCTCCTGCGTGCGGACCCGGTGCCGGCCGCGACGAGGGGGGACGAGATGGACGAGCTGGACCTGCAACCCGCGGACCGCGACGAGATCCCGGCTGGCGAGGTGGGCCTCGGCCTGGCTCCACGGCTGCGGGCCGGGGTGGGCGCGACCTTCCTCGACGACGAGGGGGTGCTGCTCGACCCGGCCACGGGCGCCAGCCACCTGCTCGACCAGCCGGCCTCGCTGGTCACGCGGTTCCTCGACGGGACGTCGACGCTGGGCGAGATCGCCTTCGACATCGCCGACGTGCTGGAGCTCGATCGCGGGCAGGTCGAGGCCGACGTGGTCGCGCTGGGGCAGACCCTCGGCGCGCAGGGCCTGCTGGAGGGCGTCGCCCGCGACCCCCATGCCGGGCACGACCACGAGCGGCGTTCCGCCGAGGGCGTCCCGGTGGGCGCCGACGTGAGCGGCTGGGAGGGCTGGCCCGACCTCGCCGCCCGCCCGACCCTGATCGTCAACTGGGGCACCCGCTGCGGCTTCTGCACCAGCATCGTGCCGGACCTCGCCGCGCTCGGCCCCCGGCTGCGCGGCGCCGGCACCGAGCTGGTGCTGGTGACGACCGGCGACGAGGCGTCGCTGGCGGCCCAGACCGGCGGCCTCGACCTCCCGGTCGTGCACGTCGACCGGGCGCCCGACTTCTTCACCGGGCTCGGCACCCCGGTCGCCTACCTCGTCGACGCCGACCGCACCGTGCTGGAGCCGATCGCGATCGGCTCCGGCGAGGTCCCGGACCTGCTCCGCCGCCTCGTCGACGAGGGCTGAGACCGCTCAGGCCCGGCCCGGAGCGGTGACCGACCGGGCCAGCCGCACCAGGTCGTCCCAGGTCGCGACGCTGCCCTCGGTGGCGACCGAGCCGGGCGCGGCCGAGACGACCATGACGTACGGCGAGCCCGGCACCTCGTAGTCGTCCCACGCCTCGCTGGAGAGCACGACGGGCAGCTCCGCCGAGGCCAGCTGGCGGATCCGGTCGACGTCCTCGAGCCCGGCGTCCTTGGTGACCACGACCGGGACCACCCCGGGAGCCAGGGAGTCCAGCTCCCCGGCCAGCAATCGTTCCCACAGGCCGACGCAGATGCCGCAGGTGGTGGAGAAGAAGGCGAGCAGGGTGGGCTGTGCGGTCGCCTCGAGCGGGACGGTGGTCGGCTCGCCCTCGGGGTCGGCTCCGCGGACGTCGACGGCGTCGCCCTCCGGCGCCGTGGCCGGGCCGGTGGTCGGCACGGTGGTCGGCCCGGCGGCGGATCCGGGGGTGGGTCCTGGGGCCTCGACGGGGGAGGTCGCGGAGGCGACCGGCGTCACCGCGGGCTCCGGGGAGATTGGCGGTCGTCCCTCGCCGTGCCGTTGCTGCCGGCCGACCTTGCGCTCCAGCAGCTCCAGCCGTCGGGCAGCGGAGCCGAGGGCTCGGCCCTGCGCGGCCACGACCACGGCAAGGAGCGCGACCGCCACGACCAGGCCCACCTCCAGCGCGGTCACGACGCGACCTGCCTGGCGACGGGGGCCGCCACCCGCGGCAGCCGGGCCATGACCAGGTAGACCAGCCCGGCGACGGTGAGCGCCAGCAGGCCGGCGACGAGGGACCCGGCCGGGTCGTCGGCCACCAGCCCGGGCCACGCGGCCGGAGGAGCGAGCGCCACGGCGACAGCGGAGCCGGCGAGGGCGAGGTCGAGGGCGACGTGGAGCACCGAGGGCGGCGAGTCGTCGCCGTTGAAGCAGCCGCAGGACTCCATGTCGCCCCGGACCAGTCCGCGGGTGACCACCGCGGCGAAGCCGAGGTAGGCGATCGCGACGGCCCCCGCCGCCAGCGCGCCGCCCACCAGCAGCGCGGCGGCACCGACCAGGACCTCCGCGAGGCCGAGCATTCGGACGGTGGCAGCCGACGAGGGCAGCCCGGCCTGCTCGGCGACCCGGCTGGTCGGCCCGGGGTCCAGCAGCTTGGGCACGCCCGCGACGAGCAGCAGCACGGCCGCGGCGGCGTACGGCACGAACAGGGCGCTCACGCGCACACAGTAGTCGGGACCGTGGAGCCGCCACGGCGCTTCTCGCCCCGGCGCTCGGTCTCGGGAAGCAGCGGCGCGCAGGGTCGCCGGTGTGCGACCATCGGGCCTGATCGGGCCGCAGGGGACGGCCCGCAGGGGGCGAGATGACCGAGCAGGTGGACCAGCGGCAGTTCCTGGGTGCGCCGTCGACGTGTGGCAGCGAGTTCGACGACATCGCCTGGACGGGCACCGTGGCGGTGCACCTGCACGACGACCTCCACCTCGGCGTCCGCTTCAACGACGAGGGCGTCCAGGCCCACGTGGCGGCGGCGCTCCGCGACCGGGTGCGCGACCACGCCGGTGCGTCGGCGGCCTACTCCGTACGCCTCGGCAAGGCCGGACGTCGCAAGGCGGCCCCGCTGCACCTGCTCTACTTCGGCGGCCGGCCGGTCCTCGGCACGCGTGACCTCGGGCGGCTGCTGGGCGGTGTCGCCCGGCACATCAGCCCGCTCCTCGAGCCGCTCGACGGGCTGCTGGTCAACGCCGCCCCGGTGATGACGCCCCGCGGCCTGCTGCTGGTGCCGGCCGACGTCCCGGGCATGACCGGGTCGGTCGACCGGCTGCTGGTCCCCGAGGGCTTCACCTTCGGCGACGTGCCGCGCCCCGTGCTGCACCCCGAGGACGGCACGGTGGAGGTGCCCGAGCCGGTCGTCGACGTCACGGCCACGGCCGACGAGCTGGCCGCCCTCGGCCCGTCCGTCCCCGAGGACCGGCTGCCGTCCGGCCGGCACCCGATCGCCGGCTGGCTGCTCTCGGTCCCCGCGGACCAGACCGGTCCGCTGCGTCCCGCCGTCGCGGTGGCGCACGCCGCCCGGCTGCTCGAGACCCCGTTCCCGTCCGGCGCCCAGTCCGCGCTCGACGACATCGTCACGCTCGCCGCCCGGGTCCCGATGACCGGCGTCTCGTGGGCGACCCCGGACGAGCTGGTCGGCCAGGTCCTCGACGCCGGCCGCGGCTGACTCCTCCCGCCAGTGCGGCGCCCTCACCCGCGTCACGTGGGTTGCGCCGGACGGGCGAAACCCTGCACCTACCGCGGAGGCATCCGGATCCCGCCGTCGACCCGGACCGTCGCGGCGTTCATGTAGGAGTTGGTGAGGCACTCCATGACCATCGAGGCGAGCTCCTCGGCGGTGCCGAGCCGCTTGGGGTGCAGCACCGACTGGCCGAGCTGCACCTTGAACGCCTCCGGGTCGGGGGCGAAGTCGTAGATGGGCGTCTCGATCAGTCCGGGCGCCACGGTGTTGAGCCGGATCGCCGCGGCCGAGAGGTCACGGGCGACCGGCAGCGTGAGCCCGACCAGGCCGCCCTTCGACGCGGCGTACGCCGCCTGGCCGATCTGGCCGTCGAAGGCCGCGACGGAGGCGATGTTGACGATCGCGCCGCGGTCGCCCGACTCGGTCGGGTCGAGCCGCGACATCTGTGACGCCGCGTGCCGGATCATGTCGAAGGACCCGATCAGGTTGATCGAGACGACACGGCGGAAGGCATCGAGGTCGTGGGCCGACGCGTACTCGCCGTCCCGGCCGATCGTGCGCTGCGCCCAGCCGATGCCGGCGGAGTTGACCAGGACCCGCAACGGTCCGAGCTCGGAGGCCCGGTCGACCGCCGCAGCGACCTGGGTGGTGTCGGTGACGTCGACCGCGACGAACTCGCCACCGATCTCGGAGGCCAGCGCCACCCCCTTGTCGGCCTGCAGGTCGGCGACGACCACCCGAGCACCCCGCTCGGCGAGGCGTCGGGCGACGGCCGCGCCGATGCCCGAGGCGCCGCCCGTGACGATCGCTGCTGCTCCGCTGATGTCCATGGCGCGACCCTATGAGATGGGTCGCGTGTGCCTGACAGTGCGCCCGAGCGCACTCTGAGGCACACGCGGCATCAGAGGGACGTGGTGCCCTCGGCGACGATGACAGCCGGGCCGGTGAGCAGCACCCGACCCTGGTCGGTCCAGGTGATCGTGAGCGCCCCGCCCGGGACGTCGACCCGGTAGGCCGACCCGGGGCCACGGCCGTCGGCCGTCGCCGCGGCCACCATCACCGCGCAGGCGCCGGTGCCGCACGACCGGGTCTCGCCCGAGCCGCGCTCGTGGACCCGCATCGCGACGTGGGCGTCGCCACGGCGTACGACGAACTCCACGTTGACGCCCTCGGGATAGACCGCCGGGTCGTGTTCGGGCGGGTCGAGCAGCGGCCCGGCGTCGGCGAGGTCGTCGAGGAACGCGACGGCGTGGGGGTTGCCCATGTCGACGTGGGTGGCCGGCCACGAGCGACCGTCGACGCCCACCTTGGTCTCCCCCAGCAGCCGCGGCGACCCGAGGTCGACCGTGACCATCCCCTCGTGGTCCTCGGTGAGCGTCTTGACCCCGTCGCGGGTGCCGACCTCCATCGGGAACGGCTCACCCTCCCGGTCGTGCAGGTAGCGGCCGAAGAGCCGGATCCCGTTGCCGCACATCTCGCTGACCGAGCCGTCGGAGTTGCGGTAGTCCATGAACCAGCGACCGCCCTCGGGTCCGTCCTCGCGTACGGCACGGATCACCCCGTCCCCGCCGATGCCGGCGCGCCGGTCGCACAGCGCTCGGACCCGCTCGGGCGTCAGGTCGACGTCGGCGGGCACGATCACGAAGTCGTTCTCGGTGCCGTGGCCCTTGACGAAGCGGTAGTCACCCATAGAGGCCCCGCGCATAGTTCTCGGGCCTGTAGTAGTCGTCGAGCTGGTCGACGGTCATCCCGGCCGGCTCGACCTCGGCGGCGACCACCGCACGGCGTGGCACGATCGCCTCCGGGTCCCAGGTCTCGGGCTTCCACAGCCCCGAGCGCAGGAACGCCTTGGCGCAGTGGAAGAACAGCTCCTCGATGTCGACGACGACCGCGAGCAGCGGCCGGTGGCCCTTGACCACCATCTCGTCGAAGAACGGCGCATCGCTGACCAGCCGGGCGCGACCGTTGATGCGCAGCGTGTCGCCGCGACCGGGGATCAGGAACTCGAGCCCGACGTGGGGGTTGGCGAGGATGTTGCGGTAGCCGTCGGCGCGGCGGTTGCCCGGTCGCTCGGCGAGCGCGATCGTCCGGTCGTCGATGACGTGCACCAGCTGACCGGCGGGGTCGCCCTTCGGCGAGGCGTCGCAGCTGCCGTCGGCTCCGGCGGTCGCCATCACGCAGAACGGCGTCGCCGCCAGCCAGGCCCGGTCGACGTCCAGCAGTGCGGGCCGGGCCTTGGTCGCCGCCCGCTCCCCCGGCTCGCCGAGCAGGTCGACGAGCTCGTCGACCGTGGCGATCTCGGTCCACGCGGTGGCGCGGTCGGGCCGCTCAGACACAGTGGTCACGGCCCCCAGCCTAGATGCTCCTCAGAGGTTGCCCGGGTTCTCCGGTCCCCGCTGCAGCGGGCCGACCACGTCGTACGTCAGGCAGGCGAAGGCGCCGTTGCGGGCGAGCTCGACGAGCCGCAGGTCGAACGGCCGGGGCAGCAGCGGCCGGCCGGCGCCGAGGGTCACGGGAGCGACGCTCAGCAGCATCCGGTCCAGCAGGCCGGCCTCGGCGAACTGCGCGGCGAGGTCCCCGCCCCCGACGATCCAGACGTCCTTGCCGTCGGCGGCGGCGACCATCTCCTCGTGGACGGGCCGGACGTCGCCCCGCACGAACCGGACATCGCCCCGGACGGTCGGCAGGTCGCGCGTGGTGAACACCCACGACGGCTGCTCGTACGGCCAGCCGTCGGTGAGGTGCGGCAGGACCCATTCGTACGTGGTCGACCCCATGCAGACCGCCCCGACCCGCGCGATGAAGTCCGCGTACGAGAGCGCGCCGTCCTCGTCCTGGTCCTGCTTGAACAGCCAGTGCAGCGAGTCCTCCTCGTCGGCGAGGTAGCCGTCGAGCGTGGTGGCTGTGTAGTAGACGGTGCTCATGCCGACTGCTCCTGGTGGCGCCGGGCGAGCCAGTCGATCGGGTCGCCGCTCCCGGGGTCGACGCCGTGCTCGCGCAGCATCGCGCGTACCAGCTGCCGGCGGTGGGCGCCGAAGGTGAGGACGTGCGCGACGATCGAGCCGAGCACGAAGCTCTCCGGCGGATCGCACAGCGCGTCGACGATCCGGTCGTCCCAGGCGTCGCGCCGCTCCATGTCGCGGAGCATCGCGAGCCAGCGCCCGGCGACGGCCTCCTGCCGGGCGACCAGGGCGGCCGGGTCGTCGCCGCCGGCGGCGGGGAAGTCCTCACCGAGGATCGCCGCCAGCCAGACCTCCTTGGTGAACACCTGGTGCAGCAGCAGCTGCGCCACCGACTCGTCCGGTCCGTCGAAGGACAGCACCACCTGCCCCGGCCGGACCGCTGCGCGGTAGGCGTCGTCGGGCAGCTGCTTGGCCGCGTCGAGCAGGGCGAGGGAGTCGTCGAGGTCGTGGTGGACGAGGTGGTCGAGCGGTCCGCTCATGGTGCGCTCCCCGGTGTGGACCCATAGCGACGTGGGCGGGTGGAAGTGGATGCCGTTGGGCGCGGGAAGCCAGCTGCTGCGGTCCCCGGCGTCCTCGCTGGGCAGGTGGCCGTACGCGCGGGTGAACGCCCGGCTGAAGCCCTCGACCGACTCGTAGCCCGCGTCGAAGGCGGCACCGGTCACCGGCGCGCCCTGCCGCAGCTGCCAGGCCGCGCGCTCGAGCATCACCCGGCGCTTCATCGCGACCGGGGGCTCGCCGGCGTCGCGGGAGAGCCGCCGCGCGAAGTGGTAGGGCGAGGAGTAGGCCCCGCCCGCCATGTCGCCGAGCGTGCGGTGCCCGTCGTCGAGCACCGCGTCGAGCAGCTCGCGGAGCCGGTCGCGTCCGGCGTGTTCGGTCATGGGGACCATCCTGCTCCGCTCGGGACCCGCCGCGCCCGACCGTTATTGCGGTAGTCCAGTGACAAGTGCCCCCTCGGACCGGCGAGTAGGGGGTCATTCGTCACTGGACTACCGCAATTTCTCCACAACCGCGGCCGCGTGCCCGGCCCGGTCCGGGTCGTCGTGGTCGACCCAGGTGATCCGCGGGTCCTTGCGCCACCACGACTCCTGCCGCCGGGCGAACCGGCGGGTGGCCACCGTCGTCCGCTCGACGGCCTCCGCGACGGTGAGCTCGCCGGCGAGGTGGGCGGCGGCCTCGCGGTAGCCGATCGCGGTGGCCGCCGTCGGCCCGAGCGCGCCCCACCGCTCGAGCAGCCACGCCACCTCCTCGACCAGGCCGTTGTCGTACATCCGGCGGACCCGTTCGGCGATCAGCGCGTCCAGCGTGGGGCGGTCGATGGCCACCCCGACCTGCACGGTGTCCGGGTCGACGTACTCGAGCCGCGGCAGGGAGGCCGTGAACGACCGCCCGGTCAGCTGCCCCACCTCGAGCGCGCGGACGATCCGGCGCGCGTTGTCGGGCAGGATCCGGGCCGCCGCGTCGGGATCGACCTCCGCCAGCCGGGCGTGCATCGCGGCGACGCCGACCTCGGCGAGCTGCTCCTCGAGCTCCCGCCGCAGTCCGGCGTCGGTGCCGGGGAACTCGAACCGGTCGAGCACGGCACGCGTGTAGAGCGCCGAGCCACCCACCAGGACCGGCACCACCCCGCGGGCCCGGAGCGCGGTGACCACGGCCCGCGCCTCGCCCTGGAACTCGGCGACGCTGACCGCCTCGGACGGGTCGTGGGTGTCGAGCAGGTGGTGGGCGATGCCGCGACGCGCGTCCGGCGGCAGCTTGGCGGTGCCGACGTCCATCCCGCGGTAGACCTGCATCGCATCGGTGTTGACCACCTCGCCCCCGAGCCGCTCCGCGAGGTCCAGCGACAACCCGGTCTTGCCGGCAGCGGTGGGGCCCACGACGGCCACGATCGGGACTTCCGGCATGTGACTAGTCTGTCAACAACGGACAGGAAGGACCTCCATGGGATTCCTCGACAACCTCAGGGGCAAGGCCGCGAAGGCCGTCGACGAGCACGGCGACAAGATCTCGCGCGGCATCGACCAGGCCGCAGCAGCCGCCGACAAGAAGACCAAGGGCAAGTACTCCCGCCACATCGGGACCGGCACCTCCAAGGCCAAGGAGGCGCTCGACAAGCTCGACGACAGGCGCGACGGCGACACGACCGGCGGCACGTCCGGGGGCACCGCGCGGTGACGCAGCCAGTGCCGGAGGAGAGCAACGAGGCGCTCCACCTCACCGAGCCTCCCGCCGACCAGCACAGCGACGAGCTGCCGGACGAGGCCGACGACGCCGACCCCGACGCGCAGGAGGAGAACGCCGAGACCGCCCTCGACCAGCCCTCCGACGGCGCGGAGTGACGGACCGCTTCGTCGTCGTCCCGGCCGCGTACGTCTACCTGCTGCGCGAGGGGGGGCTCGGCACCGAGGTGCTGCTCCAGCTCCGGCAGAACACCGGCTACATGGACGGGCGCTGGGCGGCCGCGGCTGCCGGACACGTCGAGCGGGGCGAGACGGCCTACGACGCGGCCCGCCGCGAGGCGCTCGAGGAGCTCGGGATCGACGACCTCGACCTGGTCTTCGAGCTGACCATGCAGCGGACCCAGGGCGCGGACCCGATCGACGAGCGGGTCGACTTCTTCTTCACCGCCCGCAGCTGGCAGGGCGAGCCGCGGATCATCGAGCCGCACAAGTGCGCCGCCCTGCGGTGGTGGCCGCTCGGCGACGTGCCCGAGGGGGTGGTGCCGCACGAGGGGCTGGCACTGGCATCGTTGGGCTCGGGTGTCCGCTACGAGACGTACGGCTTCGGGGGCACCCCCGGCCGGAGGGAGCAGTGACGATGGACGACAAGCTCGGACCCATGCCCGACCCGGTGATCGAGCCGCCCGAGGACAACCCCGGGGGCGCGGACGCCATCAACGACGACCCGCCGTTCTCGGGCGACGAGCCGGCCGTGCTCGGACACGACCTCCACCCCGACGACAACCCGGGCGTCGAGGACCGGATCCCCGAGGCGGTCGGGCAGCCCGAGGACAAGCAGCAGGAGAACGAGGGCGACGGCGCGAGCGAGCCCGAGAAGGAGGATCCGGCATGATTCACCCCATCCGAATGCTCACATCGTTCCGCTTCGAACGGGGACCCCGAAAATGAACGAGAAGCCACGCCACATCCGCGACTCCCACCACGACGCCTCCGGTGACATGGGCGTCAGCAGCGAGCGGGAGGGACAGACAGGCCCCGGCCAGGAGGGCACCGACGGTGTCCGCGACGTCACGCCCTCCGAGCGCGACCCCGACGCCGAGCCCGGCGACGACGTCCCGCCCGAGCAGCGCCCCGGAGCGGTCGAGACCAACCCCGAGGGCATCCCGCCGAAGGCGGGCTACTCCTCGCGCGACCCGCGCTCCGGCTCCTAGCCAGCCGCGGGACCGCCGGCCGGGCGCACCTCTGGTGGCCTGGCCGGAGTCGGTCCCGCTCAGGAGCGTCGGGCGGTGACGATCAGGTACTCCCACTCCATGACGCCGCCGTCGAGGTGCTCCTCCGCGAGGCCGATCAGCGCGGCGTCGAGCTCGGCGACCCGCTCCGGCTGGTCGGCGATGAAGCGGTAGACGGCGATCGTCGGGCCGTAGCACTCCTTGAAGAAGGTCAGGAACTCCTCGGCGTCGGCGAACCGGTCGACCCGCGCCCGGCCGGTCCGTGCCCGCAGGTCGGTGACCCCGTCGCCCAGCAGCCCGCGCACGTGCGCCTCGTCCCCCCACAGCGGCGGCGGTTGCGCACCGGGCGGAGGCGGGGGTGCGTACGGCTTCATGGTCGCGAACATCCGGCCGATGAACCCGGCGGGGGTCCAGCTCAGCAGGCCGATCCGGCCGCCCGGCCGCGTCACCCGGAGCAGCTCGGCCGCCGTCCGCTCGTGGTGCGGCGCGAACATCACGCCCACGCACGAGACGACGACGTCGTACGACGCGTCGTCGTAGGGCAGCGCCTCGGCGTCCCCCTGCTCGAAGGCGATCTCGACGCCGGCCTCGGCCGCCAACGCCCGGCCGGCGTCGAACAGCTCTGGGGTCAGGTCGCTCGCGACGACCCGGCCGCCGGCCCTCGCCGCGGGCACGGACGCGTTGCCGGACCCGGCGGCGACGTCGAGCACCCGGTCGCCCGCCTCGACGCCGACGGCGTCGACGAGGGCCGGGCCGGTGTCGGCGATCACCTCGGCGGCGACGGTTGCGTAGTCACCGAGCGCCCAGAGTGCGCGGTGCTTCTCCTTCAGCGCCCGGTCGGCGGCGATGTCGGACTCGGTGGATGTGGTCATGGTGCGGGCTCCTCCCCCAGGTGTTGCTGTGACGCTCCGACGCTAGGTCCGGGCGGGGAGCCCCCTCCAGTACGAGATCTGTACCACCGGCCCAGGGGAGGTCTAGCCTCGGCACGTGGGCTCGCCGTACCACCAGTTCTGCCCCGTCGCCAAGGCGATGGAGCTGCTCGACGAGCGCTGGACCCTGCTGGTGGTCCGCGAGCTGATCAGCGGCAGCGAGCAGTTCAACCAGCTCCGGCGCGGGCTGCCCCGGATGTCACCGTCGCTGCTCTCGCGACGGCTCACCCAGCTCGAGCACGCCGGGCTGTTGGAGCGGCAGGTCGAGGGTGGCGCATCGCGCTACCGGCTCACCCGGGCCGGTCTGGAGCTGCGCCCGGTGATCGAGGCCGTCGGCGCGTGGGGAGTCCGCTGGGTGGGTGAGCTCGGCGACCGGGACCTCGACCCCAAGCTGCTGCTGTGGGACATGCACCGCAACCTGGTGTCCGATGCGGTGCCGGACGGCCGCACGGTGGTCGGCTTCTACTTCCCGGACGCGGAGCGCGGCCGTCGCGACTGGTGGCTGCTGATCCGCTCGGACGAGACCGACGTCTGCGACACCGACCCGGGCCTCGAGGTCAGCGTGCGGGTCGACGCCAGCCTGCGGGCGATGGTCGCGGTGTGGCTCGGTGACCGCTCCTGGACCGACGCGGTGCGGGCCGGCGACGTGGCGGTGGATGGTCCCGCCGAGCTCCGGCGCGGCTTCCCGGGGTGGTTCCGGCTCTCCCCGTTCGCCGCCGTGCCGCGCGAGGCGGAGCCGGCCCCCGTCAGCTAACCCGTTCCGGATGGTCCGCCGCCGGATGCGCCGCCAGCGCGCCCGGCGAGGCGCATCGGGCGGCGGACTATCGACTAGGAGCAGGCAGGGGCGTCCGGGAGCGGGGCGGGGACACCGACCGTCGGCATGCCGAGGCCGACCGAGGGTGGGGTGGGGGCGGCGGTGCGGGCCTGCCAGGCGTCGCCGGAGCGGGTGCGGCGTACGTCCAGGACCGGACCGTCGGCCACCAGGTGGTGCGGGGCGGCGTACGTGACCTCGACGGTGACCATGTCGCCGGGTCGCACCTCGGTGTCGGCCGGCGGGGTGAAGTGGACCAGCCGGTTGTCCGGGCCGCGGCCGGAGAGCCGGTGGGTGGCGGCGTCCTTGCGCCCCTCCCCCTCGGCGACCAGCAGCTCGACCCGGCGCCCGACCAGCCGCTGGTTCTCCTCCCAGGCGATGTCGTTGACGAGGGCGGCCAGCCGGTCGTAGCGCCGCTGCACGACGTCGCGCGGCACCTGCTCCCCCATCGTCGCGGCGGGGGTGCCGGGCCGTGGGGAGTAGATGAAGGTGAACGCGCCGGAGAACCGCGCCCGCCGTACGACCTCGAGCGTCGCCTCGAAGTCCTCCTCGGTCTCGCCGGGGAAGCCGACGATGATGTCGGTGGTGATCGCCGCGTCCGGCATCGCGGCCCGGACCCGCTCGATGATGCCGAGGTACCTCGCCTGCCGGTAGGACCGCCGCATCGCCTTGAGCACCCGGTCGGAGCCGGACTGCAGCGGCATGTGGAGCTGGGGCATGGCGTTCGGCGTCTGGGCCATCGCCTCGATGACGTCGTCGGTGAACTCCGCCGGGTGGGGGGAGGTGAACCGGACCCGCTCCAGCCCCTCGATCTCGCCGCACGCCCGCAGCAGCTTGGAGAACGCCTGCCGGTCGCCGAACTCCACGCCGTAGGCGTTGACGTTCTGGCCGAGCAGGGTCACCTCGCTGACCCCCTCGGCCACCAGCGCGCGGACCTCGGCGAGGACGTCGCCGGGCCGCCGGTCCTGCTCCTTGCCGCGCAGCGAGGGGACGATGCAGAACGTGCACGTGTTGTTGCAGCCGACCGAGATCGAGACCCACGCGGCGTACGCCGACTCCCGCTTGGTCGGCAGCGTCGAGGGGAACACGTCCAGCGACTCCAGGATCTCGACCTGCGCCTCCTCCTGCACGCGGGCGCGGTCGAGCAGGGCGGGCAGCGAGCCGATGTTGTGGGTGCCGAACACGACGTCGACCCACGGCGCCTTCTCGACGATCGTCGACCGGTCCTTCTGCGCCAGGCAGCCGCCCACGGCGATCTGCATGCCGGGCTTCTTCGCCTTGACCGGAGCCAGGTGACCGAGGTTGCCGTAGAGCCGGTTGTCGGCGTTCTCGCGCACGGCGCAGGTGTTGAACACGACGACGTCGGCCTGCTCGTCGGCCGGTGCGGGCGCGTAGCCCGCCTCCTCCAGCAGCCCGGTGAGGCGTTCGGAG
Source organism: uncultured Actinomycetota bacterium (assembly GCA_963723945.1). Lineage (GTDB taxonomy): Bacteria > Actinomycetota > Actinomycetes > Propionibacteriales > Nocardioidaceae > Nocardioides. The sequence continues at coordinate 11,176 of CAVRSW010000029.1, read as the reverse complement.
TCGTGGACGTTCATCTGGCACCCGTAGGTGCGGACCTCGTACGTGCGCTGCTCAGTGGTCATGACAGTCGTCAAGGGTACGGCCGCGCCCGGGGCTCTCGGGAATCCGCCGGGGCGACGTCGGACCCCGCACGCTCACCCCTGGCCCGCGGCGTGGGCTCCGCGACCCGGTGGGAGACGGCGGGGCATCGGCCTCCTCGCATTCCGGCGGGCGTCGCCGTACGTCACAGAAGCGTCACCACCGCGCGAACGGCACCCCCGCGCATGGCCCGAAAGGGTGAGGAGCCGCTAGGTTCCCGCCATGACCGAGCAGCAGCGCGGCCAGGTCCAGGCCCCCACGACCGCCCGGCAGGGCGAGCCGCTGGTGGTGCTCGAGGGCGTCAACAAGTGGTTCGGCGACCTCCACGTGCTGCAGGACATCAACCAGACCATCCACCGCGGCGAGGTGGTCGTGGTGATCGGGCCGTCCGGCTCCGGGAAGTCGACCCTGTGCCGCGCGATCAACCGGCTGGAGACGATCCAGCAGGGCTCGATCACCCTCGACGGCCAGCCGCTGCCCGAGGAGGGCAAGGAGCTCGCGGCGCTGCGGGCCGAGGTCGGCATGGTCTTCCAGAGCTTCAACCTCTTCGCCCACAAGACGATCCTCGAGAACGTCACCCTCGGCCCGATCAAGGTCCGCGGCGAGAAGCAGTCGGACGCCGAGGAGCGGGCCCGGCAGCTGCTCGACCGGGTCGGGGTGGGCCACCAGGCGGCGAAGTACCCCGCCCAGCTCTCGGGCGGCCAGCAGCAGCGGGTCGCCATCGCGCGGGCGCTGGCGATGCAGCCCAAGGTGATGCTCTTCGACGAGCCCACCTCCGCGCTGGACCCCGAGATGATCAAGGAGGTCCTCGACGTCATGGTCGACCTCGCGCGGCAGGGGATGACGATGATCGTCGTCACCCACGAGATGGGCTTCGCCCGGACGGCCGCCCACCGCGTGCTCTTCATGTCCGACGGCGCCGTCGTCGAGGAGAACACCCCCGAGGAGTTCTTCACCAACCCGCAGAGCGAACGTGCCCGGGACTTCCTCGGCAAGATCCTCAAGCACTGACTCATCCAGCAGCACCCATATCGGGGGCCGGGAACCCGGCTCGGGACAACGGAGAGAAGAAGCGGTTCATCAGGACCAAGGCAGCCGTGGCAGGTGTGGGCCTCGCCCTGAGCCTCGCGGCGTGCGGTGACGCGGGAAGCGACGGCAGCAGCAGCAGCGACGTCGAGGCCGAGGACGTCGAGGAGGGCAAGTTCGAGGCCGGCACCAGGATGGCGGAGCTCGCCGAGGCGGGCGAGGTCACGGTCGGCGTCAAGTTCGACCAGCCCGGCCTGGGGTCCAAGGACGCCGCCTCGGACAGCCCCACCGGCTTCGACGTCGAGATCGCCAAGCTGCTCGTGGCCGACCTCGGGGTCGATTGCAGATGGCGGTGACCGCGGTGCTGCTCGCCGTGGTCTTCGGACTGGTCTTCGGCGTCGGCAAGCTCTCGGACAAGGCTTGGCTGCGGTCCGTGCTGGGCGGTCGTGGAGTTCTTCCGGGCCGTGCCGGTGCTGCTGCTGATGATCCTGATCTTCAGCTGGTACGGCATCTACCACGACGACATCGGCAGCTACTGGACGGTCGTGATCGCGCTGATGCTCTACAACGGCGCCGTGCTGGCCGAGGTGTTCCGCGCCGGCATCCTGGCGGTCCCGGCCGGGCAGGCGGAGGCGGCGTACGCCATCGGCATGCGCAAGACCCAGGTGATGAACATCGTGCTGCTGCCACAGGCGGTGAAGATCATGCTGCCGGCGATCATCAGCCAGATGGTGGTGGCGCTCAAGGACACCAGCCTCGGCTACGTCGTCGCGGCCCCCGGCCTGACCTACGTCGGCCAGCAGATCTACAAGCAGTTCCTGAACCACGTCCCGACCGCGATCGTGCTCGCCACGTTCTACATCGTCGTCAACCTGCTGCTCACCTGGCTGGCCACGTGGGTGCAGAAGCGGTTCGTCGGGGAGAAGAACCCGCTCGAGGTGTCGATGGTCAGCGACCTCGACACCGGTCGCGGCCTGTGACCCTCACCTGCGAGGCGTGACCCACAGCCGGATCTCGCCCTCGACCACGACCGCGCCGTCGTCGCGGGCGGCCCGCACCCGGACCGCGACGTCGCCGCCCTCGTCGGGCAGGGCGTCGTCGGTCCACTGCTCCGGGTCGGTCTCGGCGACGCAGGTGACGTCCGAGGTGGCCTTGGCGGTGTACGCCACCGTCATCCCCTTCGGGATCCACCGCTTGTCGGCCGGGATGGTGGCCTCCGCGAGCGCGCCCATCGCCGCCTCCAGGCCGTTGCAGACCGCGATCGCGTGGACGGTGCCGAGGTGGTTGTGGACGGCCCGCCGCTTCGGCAGCACCAGCTCGGCCCGGTGCGGCTCGAGGACGGCGAACCGCGGCCGCACCGTCCGGAAGTACGGCGCCTTGCGTGCGAACGCGTACGAGAACAGCCGCTCCCCCCGCGGCAGTCGGGCAGACAGTTTCCAGAGGGAGAGCACGGACGGCATGGCGCGAGATTACCGGTCGGTAACCGATCGCGCCGTGGTCGGCGTCACGCCTGCTTCGGTTGGCCCTGCTGGGCGGCCACCTTGCGGTGGACCTCCTCCATGTCCAGGCCCTTGACCGCGGTGATCAGCTCCTCGAGGGCGGGGGCGGGTAGCGCGCCGGCCTGCGAGAACACCAGGACGCCCTCCCGGAAGGCCATCAGGGTCGGGATCGACCGGATCCCGGCGGCGCCGGCGAGCTCCTGCTCGGTCTCGGTGCTGATCGAGGCGAAGGTGACGTCCTCGTGCTTCTCCGAGGCGGCCTCGTAGATCGGGGCGAACTGCCGGCAGGGTCCGCACCAGCTGGCCCACCAGTCCACGAGCAGGACGTCGTGCTCGTCGATCGCGGACTCGAAGGTGTCGCGGCCGAGGTCGATCGTCGTCATGGGTGCGCAACACCGACCCGCCCACGAGTGTTCCCGGGCGTCACGTCGCCGGGGAGAGCAGCTCCACGCGGTTGCCGTGGCCGTCGTGCACGTGGACCCGGACGTGGCCGGGGAAGGTGTCGCGCTCGCGATGGTCGACGTCGTAGCCGAGGGCCTCGAGGCGTGCCGAGGTGGCGTCGAGCGTCGCCACGTCGTCGAGCAGCAGTGCGGGGTGGGCCTTGCGGGCCGGGCGGAACGGCTCCTCGACGCCGAGGTGGATCTCGACCGCTGCCGAGCGCAACCACAGCCCGCCACGGCCGCGCAGGGGTTCCGGCTTGTCGACCTCCGGCAGGCCGACCCCCTCCACCCAGAACCGGCGGCTCTCGGGCTCCCCTCCGGCCGGGATCGCGAGCTGGACGTGGTGGAGCCTCATCGGCCGGTCCCCCGCCGGCCGACGGCGAAGATCCGGCGGAAGGGCAGCACCACGCCGTGGCCGCGGTCCGGGTAGGCCGCGCGCAGCCGCGCGCGGAACTCCTCCTCGAAGCCGGTCCGCAGGTCCGTCGGCAGCGCCTGCAGCGTCGGCCGGGCGCCGGTGCCGGAGACCCACCGGAAGACCGGGTCCTCGCCGGTGAGCACGTGGAGGTACGTCGTCTCCCACACGTCGGCGTCGAGCCCGCAGCCGGCCAGCACCGCGAGGTAGTCCTCCGGCTCGTGGCTGGCTGGCACCGCGACGTCACGGGTGTGGGCGTCGTACGGCGGCCGGGAGGCGAGCTCGGTCCGGATCGTGTGACTGGGCTGGTCGAAGTTGCCGGGCACCTGGAACGCCAGCCAGCCACCCGGGCGCACCCGGTCGGCGAGCGCCGGGACCAGGTCGAGGTGGTCGGGCAGCCACTGCAGCGTGGCGTTGCTGACCACGACGTCGGCCTCCTCCCCGGACGCCGCCCACGCCCGGAGGTCGGCGACCTCGAAGTCGACCTCCGGCACGTCGCGCCTGGCCGCCGCCACCATCTCGGGGCTGGAGTCGAGCCCCCGGACCCGGGCGTCCGGCCAGCGTCCGGCCAGCAGCCGGGTCAGGTTGCCGGGCCCGCAGCCCAGGTCGACGACGACGGCCGGCGCCGCGGCGGCGACGCGGGCGAGCAGGTCGAGGAACGGTCGGCCGCGCTCGTCTGCGTAGGCCAGGTAGCGGTCGGGGTCCCAGCGGTGCGAGGAGGGGAAAACCATGCTCCCACGATATCTTGACGTCAAGATTCTTGACAACCCGTACCATGGTCGCGTGCAGGACGAGGTCGACGAGCTGTCCGAGGCGTGGGCGCGGGAGCGTCCCGACCTCGACCTCGCCCCCGTCGCGGTGTTCAGCCGGATCAGCCGGCTGGCGCGCCACCTCGACCTGGCCCGCCGCGCGGCGTTCACCCACCACCGGATCGAGTCGTGGGAGTTCGACGTGCTGGCCGCGCTCCGGCGCGCGGGGGTGCCGTACGAGCTCTCGCCGGGGCGGCTGCTGCGCGAGACGCTGGTGACCAGCGGGACCATGACCAACCGGGTCGACCGGCTGGCCGCGCGCGGCCTGGTCGTCCGCTCCCCCGACCCCTCGGACCGCCGCGGCGTCATCGTGCGGCTCACGCCCGCGGGACTCGAGACGGTCGACGCGGCGTTCGAGGAGCTGCTGGCCGCCGAGGCGACCCTGATGGCCGACCTCCCCGACGCCGACCGCGAGCGGCTCGCCGACCTGCTGCGGACCCTGCTCACCCGCTACCGCTGACCGGGCAGTTCCGTGCCCACCCAACCCGCTGACCGGGCAGTTCCGTGCCCACGCGACCTGCTGACCGGGCAGTTCCGGGTCGTACGCGGGGTCACTCGACGAGCTCGGCGGCCTCCAGCCACTCCAGCTCCAGCGACTCGCGCTCGGCGGCCAGCTCCGCGGACTGCCTGCCGAGCTCACCGAGCATCTCGTAGTCGGTGAGGTGGGCGGCCATCTGGGCGTCCAGCTCCGCCTGCCGTGCCGCGACCCGCTCGAGCTGCTTGTCGATCCGCGCCATGGTCTTGCGGGCGGCCCGCTCCTCGGCACTGCCCGCTCGAGCCGATCCGTGGGCCTCGAAGTGCCCGGTCGACGGGATTGTTGGGTCCACAACTGCCCGGTCAGCGGGTTGGGCCGCACGGCGCTCGAGGTAGTCGTCGACGCCGCGGGGGAGCATGGAGATCTGGCCGTCGCCGAGCAGCGCCCAGATCGAGTCGGTGACCCGTTCGAGGAAGTAGCGGTCGTGGGAGACGACGACGAGGGTGCCGGGCCAGCGGTCGAGGAAGTCCTCGAGGACGTTGAGGGTCTCGATGTCGAGGTCGTTGGTGGGCTCGTCGAGCAGCAGCACGTTGGGCTCGGTCAGCAGCAGCCGCAGCAGCTGGAACCTGCGCCGCTCCCCTCCGGACAGGTCGCCCAGCCGGGCGGTGAGCTTGTCGCCGGTGAAGCCGAACCGCTCCAGCAGCGCGCTCGCGGTCACGTCGGAGCCGTCGGCGGTACGGGTCACGCGCTGCATCGACTCGATCGTCGCGAGCACCCGCGCCTCGGGGTCGACCTCGTCGACCTGCTGGGTGAGGTGCTGCAGCGCGACCGTCCGGCCGTGCCGGACCCGGCCGGCGGACGGCGCCAGCTCGCCGGAGAGCAGCCCGAGGACCGAGGACTTGCCGGCGCCGTTGACGCCGACGATGCCGACCCGGTCACCCGGGCCGAGCCGCCAGGTCGCGTGCGTGAGCAGCCGGCGCTCGCCACGCGCGAGGTCGGCGTCCTCGACGTCGATGACGTCCTTGCCGAGCCGCTGGGTCGCGAAGCGCTGCAGCTCGAGCAGGTCGCGGGGCGGCGGTTCGTCGGCGATCAGCTCGGTCGCCGCGTCGATGCGGAACTTCGGCTTCGCGGTCCGGGCCGGTGGGCCGCGGCGCAGCCAGGCGAGCTCCTTGCGGACCAGGTTCTGGCGGCGTACCTCCGAGGCGGCGGCCTGCCGCTGCCGCTCGGCCTTGGCGAGCACGAACGCCGCGTAGCCGCCCTCGTACGCGTCGACCTGGCCGTCGTGGACCTCCCAGGTCCACTGGCAGACCGCGTCCAGGAACCAGCGGTCGTGGGTGACCACCACCAGGGCCGACGCGCGCTGCGCCAGGTGGGCGGCGAGCCAGCTGACCGCCTCGACGTCGAGGTGGTTGGTGGGCTCGTCGAGCACGACCAGGTCGTGGTCGCCCAGCAGGAGAGCGGCGAGCGAGCACCGGCGCCGCTCTCCGCCCGAGAGCCCGACGACGGCGCGGTCGAGGGTCACGCCGGCCAGCAGCACCTCCACGACCTCACGGGTGCGCGGGTCGGCGGCCCACTCGTGGTCGGCCAGCCCGCCCAGTACGGCCTCCCGCACGGTGTGGGTGTCGGAGAGCCGGTCCTCCTGGTGGAGGTGTCCGACGAGCAGGCCCCGGACCCGCGACACCCGACCGGCGTCGGGCTGCTCCAGCCCGGTCATCACGCGCAGCAGCGTGGTCTTGCCGTCGCCGTTGCGGCCGACGACCCCGATCCGCTGCCCGGCCGCGACCCCGAGCGAGACCTCGCTCAGCAGCGGGCGGACGCCGTACGCCTTGGAGACGCGTTCGAGGTTGAGCAGGTTGGGGGTGCTCATCTTCGGGGTCCCCGTTCGAAGCGGAACGACGTGAGCATGCGCATGGGGTGACTCATCGGCCCAGCGCTCCCGGGACCGGGCCGGAGGCGACCAGCACCAGCGGCTGCGTCGAACGCAGCGCGGCCGCCACCTCCAGGGCCGAGCCCTCGTCGCCGCACAGGAAGACACAGGTCGGACCGGAGCCGCTGACGATGCCCCGCAGCGCCCCGGCCGCCTCGCCCTCCGCGAGCAGGTCCACCAGCCCGGGGCGCAGGTCGAGGGCCGCCGGCTGCAGGTCGTTGTGGAGCAGCGGGGCGAGGACGTCGGCGGGGTCGCCCAGGAACGCCACCAGTCGGTGCGGCGCGGGCGGCGCCGGCGGCGCCTCGGGACGCAGCTCGTCGTGGCGGCAGTAGACGGCGGGGGTGGCGAGGCCCTCCCCCTCCGCCGGGACGACGACCCACCACCGGGCGACCTCGACCCCCGGGAGCTGCTCGACCTGCTCGCCGCGACCGGTGCCGAGGGCGTTGCGGCCGACCAGCCCGAACGGCACGTCGCTGCCGAGTCCGGCGGCCAGCTCGAAGAGCACCCGGTCGCCGCTCTCCAGCCCCCAGAGCCGGTCCAGCGCCACCAGGGTGGCCGCGGCGTCGGCCGAGCCGCCGGCCATCCCCCCGGCCACCGGGATCCCCTTGCGGATCCGGATCCGCGCGGCGGCAGGGAGGCCGTGGTGGGCGGCGAGGGCCCGGCCGGCCCGGACCGCGAGGTTGGTGCCGTCGACGGGGACGCCCGAGGCGTCGACGGTGCCGTCACCGGCCACCTCGACCGCCCAGGTGTCGGCACGGGAGACGGTCACCTCGTCGTGCAGGTCGATCGCGTGGAAGACGGTCATCAGCGGGTGGAAGCCGTCGTCACCCGGTGCGCCGACACCGAGGTGCAGGTTGATCTTGGCGGGCACGCTCACCGTCACCGCGGTCACGGGGTGCCCTCCTCGAGCGCCTCGGCGATGCGGACGAAGTCGGCGATCCTCAGCGACTCGCCCCGCGTGAGCGGGTCGATGCCGGCGGCGGCCAGCGCCCGCTCGGCGGCCCCGGCAGAGCCGGCGAGGTCGCGCAGCGCTCCGCGCAGCGCCTTGCGGCGATGGGCGAAGGCGGCGTCCACGACGGCGAACACCCGCTCCCGCGGCACCGGCGTCGACGGCGGCGGCCGACGGGTCCACGCCACCAGCCCGGAGTCGACGTTGGGCGCGGGCCAGAAGACGGTCCGGCCGACCGAGCCGGCCCGGCGTACGTCCGCGAACCACGCGGCCTTCACCGACGGGACCCCGTAGACCTTGGAGCCCGGGCCGGCCGCCAGCCGGTCGGCGACCTCGGCCTGCACCATCACCAGTCCCCGCTCGAGGCTCGGCAGCAGCGCCAGCAGGTGGAGCAGCACCGGCACCGAGACGTTGTACGGGAGGTTGGCGACCAGCGCCGTGGGGGGTGGACCGGGGACCTCGGTCACCCGCATCGCGTCGGCGGCGACCACCTCGACCCGGTCGGCCTGCCCCGGCGCGAGCTCGGCCACCGTCTCCGGCAGCCGGCCGGCCAGCAGTGGGTCGATCTCGATCGCCACGACCCGGCGGGCCACCTCGAGCAGCGCGAGCGTCAGCGAGCCGAGTCCGGGTCCGACCTCGACGACGACGTCGTCGGGTCCGATGCCGGACTCGCGGACGATCCGGCGGACGGTGTTGGCGTCGATGACGAAGTTCTGGCCCCGTTGCTTGGTGGGCCGGAGGTCCAGCTCGGCCGCCAGCAGACGTACGTCCGCCGGCCCGAGGAGTCTCGGACCGGCGGACGGAGTCATGCGCGCAAGGCTAGTCGCGCGCGGGGTGCGCTACTGGGGCAGGCCCAGCGACGAGGAGCACGCCGGCCAGGAGCCGTAGCCACCGGTCGCGGCAAGAACCCGCTCGGCGATCATGATCTGGGTCTCGCGGCTCGCCTCGTGCGGGTAGCCGGAGCCGCCGTACGACTGCCACGTGCCGAGGTTGAACTGCAGCCCGCCGTAGTAGCCGTTGCCGGTGTTGATGGCCCAGTTGCCGCCGGACTCGCACTGCGCGAGCTGGTCCCAGACGGTGCTGCCCGAGGCGTAGTTGCTGCTCGTGGCGACCGGCTCCGGGGCAGGCTCCGGGGCAGGCTCCTTGGTGCCGACCGCGACGATCGCGTCGACCGGCTCGCGGAGCACCTCCTGGCGGAGCACCTTGGTGGTCACGAGCTCGCCGTTGCGGAAGGTCTGCCGGTAGGTCACGTCGCGGACCCCGGCCTTGCCGGAGCGGACCGTGTCGGTCTTGCCCTCGAGCATCGAGGAGTCCTCGCGCTCGACGGTCGAGAAGTCGATGGCCTCGTCCTTGACCCGCTTGGTCTTCACGTCGATGTCGGTGAAGACGACCTTGTCACCGTCGTCGAGCTCCTTGTCGGGGCCCGGGGTGATCTCGTCGTGCCGGTCGACCTTGACGCCCATCTCCTTGAGCGCGTCGCGCGCGGTGAGGGCGGGGATCTTGCGGGTGACGACCTTGTCGTCGGCGACCTTGACGTCGAGGGTCTTCTCGGTGACGACCTTGAGGCTCATGCCCTCGCGGTCGATGCTGCCGCCTCGGCTGACCGACAGGTCGGCGCCGGCGAAGCGGCTGCCGAGCTGGGACAGGGCGCCGGCCACGTCGGTGGCGGTCACCCAGTGGGTGGTGGTGTCGCCGTCAACAGTCAGCTCGAGCGGTCGCGCGTAGCGAACGCTGATCGCGCTGCCGTCGGTGACCTCCTCGTCGAGACCGGGTGCGACGACGTCGCGGTCGTCGACCTCGATCCCCTCGGACTCGAGCACGTCTCCGACGGTGCCGCCCATGGCGGACACCTCACGCTGCTGCCCGTCCACGGAGACGGTCACGTCGTGGCTCATGGCGCTGTAGCCGAAGGTGGTGCCTGCCACGGCGAGGACCGCGGCGGTCGAGAGACCGAGGAAGGTGGCTTTGCTGTTGATCAGCCGTGCAAGGGTGCTGCGCGTCTGCACGATTCTCCGAACGTAGAACTTTCCGGTCCTCGGGAGCCAGCGCATCCCGGACGCGAGACACACCACGGTGGTGGGAGTCTGCGAGCGGGGGTTCTCGCGGGTGAGGTCTTGGGGGGCTCACCCTGGCGCCGACCCGAAATCTGTCCCGATCCCGGCCAACAATCACGAAACGATAACGGGGGTTCGGGGTCATGCCAAACCCTCGTCCGCACCTTGTGACGTGGCACACCCTCACGAGGCGGGCAGGACCCTCACCAGGGGCCGCCGAAGGCCTGCTCGGTGTTGGCGTCGAGGGCACGGCACAGGGTCTCCAGGTCCTCCCCGCGTACGCCTGCCATGGCCCGGACGGTGAGCGGGACCAGGTAGGACGCGTTGGGGCGGCCCCGGTAGGGCATAGGGGTGAGGTACGGCGCGTCGGTCTCGACCAGCAGCCGGTCCAGCGGCGCGACGACCAGCGCGTTGCGCAGCGGGGCGGCGTTCTTGAAGGTGACCGGGCCGGCGAAGCTGAGGTAGGCGCCGCGGTCGAGGCAGGCGCGCGCGACCTCGGCATCGCCGGAGAAGCAGTGCATCACCCACCGCTCGGGGGCACCCTCGCTGTCGATCACCTCCAGCACCTCGGCGTGGGCGTCGCGGTCGTGGATGACCAGCGTCTTGCCGAGCCGCTTGGCCAGGTCGACGTGGCGCCGGAAGCTCTCGACCTGCGCGGCCCGCCCGTCCTCGCCGGTGCGGTAGTGATCGAGCCCCGTCTCGCCCACGGCGCGCACCTTGTCGTGGGCCCGGGCCAGCCGCTCGATCTCGGCCATCGCGTCGTCCAGCTCGCCGGCGGCCGCGAGCCGCGGTGCCTCGTTGGGGTGGAGTGCGACCCCGGCGACCAGGGCGGCGTGGGTGGCGGCCGCCTCGACGGCCCACCGGGCACCCGGCAGGTCGCAGCCGATCTGCACGATCCGGGGCACGCCGACCGCAGCAGCCGCCGCGATCGCCTCCTCGGTGGCCAGCCACTCCCCGTCGGCGATGTCGAGGTGGCAGTGGTTGTCGACCACCGAGTGGGGCAGCGGCTCGGGCGCGGGCGGTCGTTCGCGGTCGCGGCGGGCCCCGGAGCCCTCCTCGGTCGCCGCACGGCTGCGCGTCGGACGGTCGGTCACGGCGCCTCCTCCCGGTGGACGGCGTCGTAGACCTCGCGCTTGGGGACGCCCGCCGAGCGGGCCACCTGCGCGATCGCGTCCTTGCGGGTCGCCCCGCGATCGGTGAGGGCGGCGACGGCCTCGCGCCAGGCGGCAGGGTCGGCGGGCGCGGCCTCCGGGGTGGCGCCCGCGACGACCAGCGTCACCTCCCCCCGTACGCCGTCGGCGGCCCAACCGGCCAGCTCGACCAGCGGCCCGCGGCGTACCTCCTCGTGGGTCTTGGTCAGCTCCCGGCACACCGCCGCTGCGCGGTCCGCACCGAAGGCGTCGGCCATCGCGGCCAGGGTCGCCTGCGTGCGGTGGGGGGACTCGAAGAAGACCAGGGTCCGCTCCTCGGCCGCGAGGCCGGCCAGGCGGCGCTGCCGCTCCCCGGC
>CAVRSW010000028.1:0-142009 GCA_963723945.1 uncultured Actinomycetota bacterium | reverse complement strand
CCCGCCAGCTGCTCGCCGGGATCCAGTCCGAGCTCTGACCCGGGTCACGGCCCCGACCCGGCGGTGGACCCCCCGGCCGCAGCGACGATGGCGTCGAGCGCCTCCAGCGCCAGCGCGACGACCGGGTGGTCGGCGCTGCCGCGCCGGATCCCGGTGAGCAGGTGACGCGTGGGGGTCGGGCTGCCGCCGAGCGGGATCCGCGTCACGGGGTAGCCCATCGGCAGGTGCGCGAGCCGGGGGATCAGCGCGATCCCGAGCCCGGCGGCGACCAGCGCGGCCCCGGTGTCCCACTCGGCCGCCTGGTGCGCCACGACAGGGGTGAAGCCGGCGGACGCGCAGGCCGTCTGCAGCAGCTGGTGGTAGGGCCGGCCGGGGCGGTCCATGATCCAGGGCTCGTGGACCAGCTCGGCCAGTGCGACGCTCGGCCGGGCGGCCAGCGGGTGGCTGTCGGGCACCAGCAGGTCGAGCGGGTCCTCGACGAGGAACCGCTGCTCGAACCGGGGGTCGGCGCCCGACGGCAGACCGGGCGTGGAGACGACCACGGCCACGTCGGCGTGGTCGGCGAGCAGCAGGTCGAAGCACTCCTCGGGGTCCGCCTCGATGATCTGCACCCGGCAGTCCGGACGCAGCGCCGTGACGTGGGCGACCACCGGTGGCAGCAGCGCGGCGGCCGCCGTCGAGAAGCCGCACAGGCGCAGCTCCCCGCCCTGGTCCCCGGCGCTGGCCGCGACCTCAGCCCGGACCCGCTCCCAGGTGGCGAACAGCTCGTCGGTGTGGGCGAGCAGGGTGCGCGCGGCGGCCGTCAGCCGGAGCCGGCGACCGTCCTGCACCACCAGCTCCACGTCGAGGTCCTTGGCCAGCGTCCGCAGCTGTTGCGAGACCGCGGACGGCGTGTAGTGCAGTTGCTCCGCGGCCCCGGTCACGGTGCCGCACTCGGCCACCGTCCGCAGCACGTGGAGCCGCCGGTCGATCATGCAGCGATTGTGCACGAAGTCGTGCAGGATCCGGCGCTGGTCCTCGGCCGCGAACGGCCCGGAGACTGGCGGTGTGCGCACGTTCGACCCGCTGCTGGAGCCCTTCGAGCTCAAGGGCCTGACGCTGCGCAACCGCGTGGTGAGCACCTCGCACGAGCCGGCGTACGCCGAGGACGGGATGCCGAAGGACCGCTACCGGCTCTATCACCTGGAGAAGGCCCGCGGCGGGGTCGGGCTGACCATGATCGGCGGCTCCGCGGTGATCGCGCCGGACAGCCCGCCCTCGTTCGGCAACCTGCTGCTCTACCGCGACGAGATCGTCCCGTGGCTGCGCCGCCTGGTCGACGACGTGCACGAGGCCGGCGCGGCCGTGATGTGCCAGGTGACCCACCTCGGGCGGCGGACGAGCAGCTACACCGACGACTGGCTGCCGCTGGTGTACCCGTCCCCGCTGCGCGAGCCGGCCCACCGCAGCTTCCCGAAGGCGGCCGAGGCGTGGGACCTGGAGCGGATCCTGGCCGACTACGTGGCGGCGGCCCAGCGGTGCGCGGCGGCCGGCCTCGACGGCATCGAGGTGCAGTCGTACGGCCACTTCTTCGACGGCTTCATCTCGCCCGCCACCAACCGGCGCGACGACGAGCTCGGCGGGAGCCTCGAGGCACGCCTCACTTTCCCGCGGCGGGTGCTCCGCGCGATCCGGGAGGCCGTCGGGCCGGACTTCGTGGTCGGCATCCGGATGTCGATGGACGAGCGCGACCCCGAGGGGCTCACCCGCGCGGACGCCCTCGAGGCGATGCGGCGGTTCACCGACGACGGCATCGACTTCCTCAGCGTCATCCGGGGCACGATCGAGAGCGACGCCCACCTGGCGGAGGTGATCCCGTCGATGGGGACCCCGTCGGCGCCGCACCTCGCCTTCGCGGGCGAGATCCGCCGGGAGCTGGACATCCCGGTGATGCACGCGTCGCGGATCTCCGACGTCGCCACCGCGCGGCACGCGGTCCGGGAGGGCCTGGTGGACCTGGTCGGCATGACCCGCGCCCAGATCGCCGACCCGCACCTGGTGGCCAAGTTCGCCTCGGGTGACGAGGACCGGATCCGGCCCTGCGTGGGCGCCAACTACTGCCTGGACGCGATCTACCAGTCGGGCGACGCCAAGTGCATCCACAACCCCGCGACGGGGCGGGAGCAGACGCTCGTCCACGTCATCGGCCCGGCGCCCCGGCGCCGGAAGGCGGTCGTCGTCGGGGCCGGTCCGGCCGGGCTGGAGGCGGCGCGCGTGCTCGGCGAGCGCGGTCACCACGTGGTCGTGGTCGAAGCCGCGGACCTCCCCGGCGGCCAGGTCCGGCTGGCGGCCGCGGCGGCCCGCCGGCGCGACCTGATCGGGATCGTCGACTGGCGGGTGTCGGAGGCGAAGCACTCCGGGGTGGAGTTCCGCTACGGCGTGCTCGCCGACGCCGACCTGGTGCGCGCCGAGCACCCCGACGTGGTCGTCGTGGCGACCGGCGGCGTGCCCAACCGCGACTTCCTCCGCTCCGGCGCCGCGCTGGTCGCGGACACCTGGGACGTCATGGGCGGGGAGCTGCGCACGCAGGGGCGGGTCGTCGTCTACGACGACAACGGGGCGGAGCAGGCGCTGGACGCCGCGGAGCTGCTGGCCTCCCGCGGCGCCGAGGTCGAGCTGGTCACGCCCGAGCGGATGCTCGGTCCGCTGGTCGGCAGCATGAACTCGCCGGCCTACCTGCGCGCGTTCGCCGAGCACGGCGTCACCGTGACCCTCGGCCACCGGCTCACCGGGGTCCGCCGTGGTGACGGCCGCGGGCTCGTGGCCACCCTGCGCAGCGAGTACGCCGACCTCGAGGTCGAGCGGCTGGTCGACCACGTCGTCGTCGAGCACGGCACGCTGCCGGTCGACGACCTCTACCTCGACCTGGTGCCGTACGCGACCAACGGCGGCGCCGTCGACCACGGTGCGCTCCTCGGCGTACGGGAGCAGCAGCTGGTCAGCCACCCGGACGGGGAGTTCCAGCTGTTCCGGATCGGCGACGCCGTCGCCAGCCGCAACATCCATGCCGCGATCTACGACGCGCTGCGGCTCTGCCTCGCCATCTGAACGACCAGCCCGAGGAGGGACATGACGATCACCACCACCCCACCGGTGTCCCCGGCCGTGGGGGCAGCCAGGGGTCCCGCTGTGGACGTCCCCGCGCTGCTCGCCCGTCGCGTGCCGGGCCGGCCGCTCGAGGGCCCCTTCTACACCGATCCCGCGATCTTCGACCTCGATCTCGCCGCCGTGTGGGCGCGCACCTGGCTCTTCGTCGCCACCGAGGCCGAGGTGCGCGAGCCGGGCGACTTCGTGACCGTGGACGTCGGTCCCCACTCGGTGGTGGTCGTGCGCGACGACGACGAGGAGGTCCGGGCGCTGCTCAACGTGTGCCGCCACCGGGGCGCGCGGATCCTCACCGAGCGCTGCGGCTCGGTGGGCAACATCGTGTGCGGCTACCACCGCTGGACCTACGCGCCCGACGGCAGCCTGCTGCACGCCGGGGACCAGCCGCCGGACTTCGACAAGGGCGGCTTCGGGCTCAAGCAGGTCCACGTCCGGGTCGCCGCGGGACTGGTGTTCCTGTGCCTGGCGCCCGAGCCGCCCGGCGACTTCGACGACGTCCTGGCGCGGATCACGCCGTACGTCGCGCCCCACGACCTCGCGCACACCAAGGTGGCCGCGCAGGTCGACCTGGTCGAGGAGGCCAACTGGAAGCTGGTGCTGGAGAACAACCGGGAGTGCTACCACTGCGAGGGTGGGCACCCGGAGCTGATCCGGACCTTCTTCCCCACCTATGGCTACCAGCCGGACCAGATCCCCGCGCGGCTGCAGCCCGCCCACGACCGCTACCTGCAGGCGGAGGCCGCGCTGCAGGTGGCCTGCTCGACGCGTGGCCTGCCGTATGCGCCGATCGAGGAGCTCGACGACCGGGTCTCGGCGTTCCGGGTCCAGCGGGAGGCCCTGGACGGGGCGGGGGAGTCGTACACGATGGACGGCAGCGCCGCGTCCCGGCGGCTGCTGGGCGGGCTCGACACGCCGCGACTCGGCCGGGTGTCGGTGCACACCCAGCCGAACTCCTGGATGCACGCCTGCGCCGACCACGCGGTGACCTTCTCCGTGCTGCCGTTGGCCGTCGACCGGACCCTGGTCCGGACGACGTGGCTGGTGCACGAGGACGCCGTGGAGGGCACCGACTACGACGTCGGGACGCTCACCCACGTGTGGCGCGAGACCAACGAGCAGGACGCGGAGTTCTGCGCACGCGCCCAGCAGGGTGTCGCGACCCCGGGCTACGAGCCGGGACCGTACGCCCCCAGCGAGTACCAGGTCGACGCGTTCGTCACCTGGTACGTCGACCGGATGAGGGAGCACACCGCCCGATGACCACGACCGCACCCCCGCCCCTCCTGGGCCTGGAGGAGGAGGTCGACGGGGTCTGCGTGTGCCGGGCGGTCGTGCCGGTCACCCACGACGTCACGAGCTTCGTGCTCGAGCCGCCACGCCCCGGCGGCGTGCGGTTCGACCCCGGCCAGTACCTCACCGTCACCGTCGACGTCGCCGGGCAGCGGCTCTCGCGGTGCTACTCGATCGCGTCCCCGGCGACGCGGCCGGACCTGCTCACGATCACGGTGAAGCGGGTCCCCGGCGGCCCGGTCTCGAACTGGCTGCACGATCACCTGGTGCCGGGCGGCGCGATCGAGGTGTCGGGACCCCTGGGCAGCTTCACCCGCGCCGGGCACCCGTCGCCGCGGCAGCTCTACCTCTCGGCCGGCAGCGGGATCACGCCGCTGATGTCGATGGCCCGCACGATCGTCGACCGCGGCGAGGTGGCGGACCTCGTGTTCGTCCACCACGCCCGGACGCCCGCCGACATCGTCTTCCGCGACGAGCTGGAGCGGCTGCACGCGGCGCACCCCGGCATCCGGGTGGCGGTCGTCTGCGAGGAGGACGCACCGGACGAGCGGTGGACGGGACGGCGCGGCCGGATCTCCGGCGCGCTGCTGGAGGAGGTGGCTCCCGACGTCGCCGGACGGGAGGTCTTCGTCTGCGGGCCGCCGCCCTACCGTGAGGCCGCCCGAGGGCTGCTCGCCGGCGCCGGCGCCGATCCTGCGCGGGTGCACGAGGAGAGCTACGAGCTGGGCGCGACGACGGCGCCGCCCCCGGCGTCGGCTCCCGGGACGGCGGGGGCGCCCGGGAGCCACGCCGTGGAGCTGCGGCGCAGCGGGCGCACCCTCGTGTGCGGGCCGGGTCTGACCATCCTGGAGGCCGCCCTGCGGGACGGGGTGTCGCTTCCCTCGTCGTGCCAGGAGGGGGTGTGCGGGACCTGCAAGACCGGCATGCTGTCGGGGACGGTCGACATGAGCCCCGCCGGCGGCATCCGGCCCCGCGAGATCGAGCGCGGCCAGATCCTGCTCTGCTGCTCCACCCCCACCGACGACGTCGTCCTCGACGCCTGAGGGACGCCGCACCGTCAGACCGCGGGTGCGGTACGCCGGGGGAGTCCGGCCCAGACGACCACCGGGAGCAGCAGCAGGCTGAGGCAGCCGCCGAGCAGGGCGAGCACCGCGTAGCTGCTGCTGGCCATCACCCAGCCGGAGGCGATGCCGCCGGTCGCGCCGCTGAGCGCGATGAGGACGTCGACCGTGCCCTGGGTCCGGGCCCGGTCCTCGAGCGAGGTGCCGTCCACCAGCAGCGCGGTCCCGGAGATCAGGCCGAAGTTCCACCCCAGCCCGAGCAGCACGAGGGCGAGCGTGAGGGCGGAGAGCGAGTCGTCCGGCGCCGTCGCCGCGACGACTCCTGCCACCAGCAGGGTGACCCCGGCTGCGACCACCATCGGTGCCCGACCCACGCGGTCGACCAGCGGCCCGGTCACCAGGGACGGCAGGAACATCGCCGCGACGTGGAGGCCGATCACGAACCCGACGGCGTCGAGCCCGTGGCCGTGCTGCTGCATGTGGACGGGCGTCATCGTCATGATCGCGACCATCGCCACCTGGGTGAGTGTCATGACCGTGGCGCCGGCGACGACCCCCCGCGGCCACACGGGGGTCCCGGACGCCGACGTCGTGGCGGAGACCGCCGCCCGGGCTGCGGCCATGGAGCGGGCCGTCAGCAGGGGGTCCGGCCGCAGCAGCACGAAGAGCACCAGGGCGGCGAGGGTGAAGGCGAGGGCGGCCAGCAGGAACGGGCCGGTCAGGGGCGGCAGCCCGAGATCCGCCGCGAACCGGCCCGTCACGCCCACCAGGTTCGGTCCCGCGACGGCTCCGAAGGTGGTCGCCACCAGCGCGGTGCTCACGGCCGTGCCACGGCGTTCCGGGCGGGCGAGGTCGGTGCCGGCGTAGCGCGCCTGCAGGTTGGTGGCGGTGCCCGCGCCGTAGACGAACAGGGAGACGAAGAGCAGCACCGGGTTCGCCACGACCGTGGCCGCGACGATGCCGATCGCCCCGGCGGCGCCGGCCAGGAAGCCGGCGGTCAGACCGGTGCGGCGACCGGAGCGCTGCGAGAGCCGGCCGACGAGGTAGGCGGCCAGGGCGGAGCCGAGGGTGAACAGGCCCGCAGGCAGGCCGGACAGGCTGGTGCCACCGAGCATGTCCTCGGCGAGCAGGGCGCCCACGGTGACGCCCGCCGCCAGACCCGCTCCACCGAAGATCTGGGACCCGACGACGACCGTCAGGGTGCGGCGCTGCAGGGCCGCCTGTCGCTCGTCCACGCCTCGCCCCCTCGCTGCTCCCCGCGGAGCGTACGCACCCACCGGCGCGATCGGCGCGGGACCCGGCGTGCGGCGAGGGCGGGCCTCGGCTCAGTCCTCGGTCAGACGGCGCGGGCGAGGCTGCGCCGGGCGAGCGCCGCATGCGCCTCGGACAGCCGGGCGAGCTGGCCGTCCGCTCGGCCGAGCAGCCGCTCGAGCTCGGGCGCGGCCACCCGGGCCAGGTCGTCGGCGAGCGCGAGCAACGCCTCCCAGCCGGCCCGCTTCGCCGCGACCGCACCGCGCAGCGCCTCCAGCTCGAGCACGTCGGAGGCCGGCGAGCGACGGACGACGTGGCCGTTCGGCTTCAGCCGGCCGACCCGCTCGGCGACCCGGACGACGGCCGGGAACACAGCTCCGGGATCGAGCCCGAGCAGCCGCATCAAGGTCCCCAGCGCCTCGCGGTCCTCGACGACCTCGCGCGCGACGAGCGCCAGGTCCGGTCCGACGTCGGTGCCGTGGTGGGTGCGGGCGACCCGACGGGCGAGGTCCTCGCCGCCGGCGGCGGCCGCCCAGTGGTTCTGCAGGTAGACGTTCAGCTCGTCCATCTCGGGCTCCCCATCTCGTGTCCGGGTGGGGGGACCGGGGAGCTCGCTGCTGAACCCCCCGGTCCCGGGCCGGCGCGTGGCCGGCCCACTCATCCGTGCCCACCTTCGGTCGGACTACACGGGGTACGCGGACTCGGGACGCCCAGGTGCGCCCGACGTGGGAGGATGTCGCTCCTGGTTCAGACGCGAGCCGACCACCCGTCAGAGGAGGCCGCAGCCCGTCATGCCCGCACCCGACGCCGACGAGTTCGCCGAGCTCGCGCTCAGCCTGCACGAGGGCTCCTCGTTGGAGGAGACCGTGGAGCGCGTGCTCGAGTTCGCGGTCAAGGCCCTCAGCTGCTCCTACGCCGGCGTGATCCTCGTGCACGAGAAGGCGCGGGTCGAGACGGTGGCGGCCACGCACCCGGTGGTGGCCGACCTCGACCGGATCCAGCTCGAGTCGGGGGAGGGCCCGGACCTCGAGGTGATCGCCGACCGGCACGGCGTGCTGGTCCCCGACGTACGCACCGAGCAGAGGTGGCCCTCCTGGGCGCGCGCGGTCGACGCGGCCGGCGTCCGCAGCATGCTCGGCACCCGCCTCTACACCAGCCGTACCACCATCGGCAGCCTCAACTTCTACGACACCGAGCCCGACCGGTTCGGCCCCGAGGACGTCGACGTGGCACACATGCTGGCGCGGCACGCCGCCGTGGCGATGGACACCGCGCGCGACAACGAGCACCTGTGGAAGGCGATCGACGCCCGCAACCTGGTGGGCCAGGCGCAGGGGATGCTGATGGAGCGCTTCGGGATCGACGCGGACCAGGCGTTCGCGGTGCTTCGCCGCTACTCGCAGGACAACAACCTCAAGCTGCACGTGGTCGCGCAGCGGCTCATCGACACCCGCACCCTGCCGCAGTGAGGCCACCGGCCGACCGGCGGGAGCCTCAGTCGGCCCGCGGGGCCGGATCGGGGTCCGAGAGCTGCTCCTCGGCGGCCGCCAGCATCTCGGCGTACGTGTTGCCGAGGTAGCCGTCGCCCTCGCCCTCGGCGAGCCGTAGCGCCGCGGCGACGCGGGCGCGATCGAGCTCGGGAAGCAGGTCGACCCGGTCCCCGAGGTCCGGCTCCGGCGGCAGCGATCCGCTGTGGGCAGCCGCGATCCGGGCGGCGGCCCGGGCGAACGCGGGCGACCCGTGGTCGAGCTCCTCGGCCTCCGCCACCTCCGCCTCGAGCGACGGTGCGGGTCGCGGACCGGCGGCCGGCAGCATCCGCTGCAGGGTCACGTGCACCGCCAGCAGCCGACGGGCACGCAGGAACAGGTCCTCGCGGGCGGGCCCGTCCAGCTCGGAGATGCGGGCGAACGCCCGCTCCAGCTCCTCGCGCTGCTCGCGCCACGCCGCCGCCAGCGCGTCGTCCGTCACGCGGTCACCCGGTGCGCTCCCCTGTCGCCGTCCAGGACTCCCGCTTGCGGCTCGTCGAGGTAGCCGTGGCGCACCCCCCACAGCACCGCCTGGGAGCGGGATCCGACACCCATCTTCTGGTAGGCCGACCGGATGTAGGTCTTCACCGAGTTGATGCTGAGCGAGGTCTCGCGGGCGATGCTGAAGTTGTCGAATCCCTGCGTGATCAGCCCGACCACCTCGGCCTCCCGCGGAGTCAGCACCGTCCCTGTCGGCGGTTCGGCGGGGCGCCGGCCCCGCAGGCCGTACTCCACGACGACGTCGCCGCGGTGCACCGCCTCCAGCGCGGCCACGAGGGCCGGCCCCGGCAGGCTCTTGGCGAGGCAGCCCCGGGCGCCGTGGGCGAGCGCCAGCTCGACGAGCCGGGGCCGGGGGTTCCAGGTCCAGGCGACCAGCGCCCCGCCGTACGACGAGGGGAAGGGGGCCCGGTCCACCGGGCCGGACGCGAGGTCCGCGAGCGAGTCGTGGAGGGTGATGTCGACGTCGACGGCGGGCGTGCCGTCGGGGTACGGCGGCACCAGCTCGACGCGGGAGGCGTGGCTCGCGAGCATCTCGGTCACGCCGCGGGTCACCAGCTCGCACTCCTCGGCGAGGGTGACGCGGACGGGTCGTCGTGGGACGGCGGACGGCGGGCTCATGGCCACGCCCGTACCCCTCGGGTCCGGGATCATGCCGTCTCAGCCCGCCGGCGTGAGGACCGTGTCCAGCCGCTCCCGCAGCTCGGCCACGTCCCGGAAGACCCACGCGGCGCAGCTCCGCCTCGCCCACCCCGCCACTGAGTGCGACGGCCGGCACGCCGTCGCCGGCCGGCTCCTCCACCTCCTGCCCGGCCACGTGCGCCACCAGCCGGTCACCGCCCATGCCGAGGGCGCGATGGATGCGCCAGCCGGGGACGTCGTGGCCGACGGAGCGGAACGCCCGCCCTCACCCGGTCGAGTGGTTGTCGACGCTGCCGCCCCGTGCTTGGCTGAGGTCACGTGGTTCAGAAGCTGCCACGAGGAGCGACCCCTCCGGGAGGTGCTCACCCGTGTCCCGCCCCCACGAGGACCATGCAGCGCGAGAGCGCCGGCGAGCCGTCACCGCCGACCTGCTCGCCCGGCTCGAGACCGTGTCCGGGCCGGAGCGGCGTCAGCTCGAGGACGAGCTGATCGCCCACAACGTCGCCGTCGCCCACGACGTCGCGCGGCGCTACCACGGCCGGGGGATCCCCGCCGAGGACCTGGACCAGGTCGCCTGCGTGGGCCTGGTCAAGGCGGTGCGGGGCTACGACCCCGCCAAGGCCACCGACTTCCTCGGGTACGCCGTTCCCACCATCCGCGGCGAGCTGCGGCGCCACTTCCGCGACCACGGCTGGACGGTCCGCCCGCCCCGCTCGATCCAGGAGCTGCAGCCACGGGTCACGCGGGCGCGCAACGAGCTGTGGCAGCGGCTGGGGCGTGACCCCCGGCCCGACGAGATCGCCGACGAGCTGGACGTCGATCCGGCTGCCGTCCGTGAGGCGATGGGGGCCGAGGGCTGCTTCGTGCCCTCCTCGCTCGACGCCGCGCCCGAGGACGGCGTCCCCGCGGCCGACCGGCTGGCGGCCAGCGAACCCGGCTACGCCCGGGTGGACGCCCGGGTGTCGCTGCGTCCGCTGCTGCGCGACCTCAGCGAGCGGGAGCGGCGGATCCTGCGGCTGCGGTTCCACGAGGGGCGTACCCAGGCCGAGATCGGGCACGAGATCGGCGTGACCCAGATGCAGGTCTCGCGGCTGCTCTCGGGGCTGTTCGACCGGCTCCGTGGGGAGCTGCAGGGCGCCGCCTGAACCGGCGGGCGGAGGAGAAGGAGGCGGACCACGTGCCGCAGCAGGCCTGGAGCAAGAAGCGTGAGCGCCAGTACGAGCACATCAAGGAGGGGCTCGAGGACCGGGGGCGCTCCGAGGACACGGCCGAGGAGATCGCCGCCCGTACGGTGAACAAGGAGCGTGCCCGCGCCGGTGAGTCCGAGCAGAGCAGCCGGACGTCCACCGACGACATCTCCTCGGGACGTCGAGGCGGACTGCGCTCCGGCTCCGGCAGCGGGGGCCGGACCAGGGCCCAGCTCTACGCCGAGGCGAAGCAGAAGAACGTCGCCGGTCGCTCCCGGATGACCAAGGACGAGCTGGAGCGGGCCGTCGGTCGCTGACCCCCCGCGTGAGGCACGACTCGGCGAGGTGGGGGTGCGGCATGATCGGGGGCGTGACCCCCGACGAGATCGCGACGCGGAGCGCGGCGGCGATGTGGGCCGACGACCGGGCCAGCCAGGCGCTGGGGATGGAGCTGCGCGAGGTCGGCCCGGGCCGCGCGGTGCTGGCGATGACGGTCCGCGAGGACATGGTCAACGGCCACGCCATCGGCCACGGCGGGCTGACCTTCGCCCTGGCCGACAGCGCCTTCGCCTTCGCCTGCAACTCCTACAACCGCACCACGGTGGCGGCGGGTGCCGAGATCAGGTTCCGCGCGCCGACCCGGCTCGGCGACGCGCTGGTCGCGACCGCGGTGGAGCGCAGCCGTGAGGGTCGCGACGGGGTCTACGACGTGACCGTGACGGCCGGCGAGACCGTCGTCGCCGTGTTCACCGGCCGGTCCAAGGAGATCGGGGGCGCCTTCTGGGAGTCGCCGGACGAGGAGCAGCCGTGACCGGCACCGACGCGGGCCGGGTGCCCGACCTCACCCGCGACCAGCTCGAGGCGCTGCAGCTGGAGCGGCTGCGCGAGACCGTCGCCCGGGCGGCGACGGTGCCCCACTACGCCGCCGCGTTCCGGGAGGCCGGCGTCGGTCCCGACGACCTCACCTCGCTGGCCGACCTGGCCCGGTTCCCGTTCACGGCCAAGGCCGACCTGCGGGCCAACTACCCGTTCGGCATGTTCGCCGTGCCCCGCGAGCAGGTGGCCCGGATCCACGCCTCCAGCGGCACGACCGGCAAGCCCACCGTCGTCGGCTACACCCGGGAGGACGTCGACACCTGGGCCGAGGTGATGGCGCGTTCGATCCGCGCGGCCGGCGGCCGACCCGGCGACCTGGTGCACGTGGCGTACGGCTACGGCCTGTTCACCGGTGGCCTCGGCGCCCACTACGGCGCCGAGCGGCTCGGCTGCACCGTGGTGCCGATCAGCGGCGGCATGACCGAGCGGCAGGTCCAGCTGATCGTGGACTTCCGGCCGCGCGTGATCATGGTGACGCCGTCGTACTTCCTCGCGATGCTCGACGAGATGGAGGCGCAGGGGGTCGACCCGCGCGCGACCAGCCTGGAGATCGGCATCTTCGGGGCCGAGCCGTGGACCGACGAGATGCGTCGTACGGTCGAGGAGCGCGCCGGCATCCGTGCCGTCGACATCTACGGCCTCTCCGAGGTGATGGGGCCGGGCGTCAGCCAGGAGTCGGGGGAGACCCAGGACGGGCTCCACGTCTGGGAGGACCACTTCCTGCCCGAGGTGGTCGACCCGGTCACGCTCGAGGTGCTGCCCGACGGCGAGGAGGGCGAGCTGGTCTTCACCAGCCTCACCAAGCAGGCGATGCCGGTGATCCGCTACCGCACCCGCGACCTCACCCGGCTGCTGCCCGGCACCGCCCACCCGTCGTTCCGGCGGATGGCCAAGGTCACCGGACGCACCGACGACCTGATGATCGTGCGCGGGGTCAACGTGTTCCCCAGCCAGGTCGAGGAGCAGATCCTCACGGTCGAGGGGCTCTCGCCGCACTACGTCTGCGTGCTGACCCGGCCGGGCAACCTCGACGAGCTGACCGTACGGGTCGAGGCGGCGGCCGCCCCCGACGAGCGGCGTCGGCGCAGGAGCTCGGCCGCCGCCTCGCCGAGCGGGTCAAGAACCGGATCGGGGTCACCGCCCGGGTCGAGGTGCTGCCGCCGGGGTCGCTGGAGCGGTCGCTCGGCAAGGCCAGGCGGATCAGCGACCAGCGCTGAGCGTCACTGCTTCGGGAAGCCCGTCGGCGTGCAGAGGCTCTGCGGGATGCTCTCGGTGTCGTCCTCGCGGATGAAGCCGAACATCTGCTCGGAGCGCTCCTCGTCCCAGTTGACGGCGAAGTCGGCGACGGGGACGCCGCAGGTGAGCCCGTTGTCGCCGTCGACCCGGGTCATGGCGATCGCCCACTGCACCATCGCGAACGGCGAGGTGCCCTCGCTGACGCGGACGGCACGGGCGCCGGCCATGTTGAGGCTGTAGTAGCGCACCGGGTTGATCACCGACCACGGCGAGACCGCCTCGCTGCCGATCGCCGAGACCACCTCGCGCTGCCGCTGCGCGCGGCCGAGGTCGCCGAACTGCTCGTCGGTCTTGCGCGAGCGGGCGTAGCCGAGCGCGTCGGGGCCGTCGACCTCCTGGCAGCCCTTCTCCAGCTTGATGTTGGCCTGCGGGTCGTCCATGGGGAACGGCGGGCACACCTCGATGCCGCCCACCGCGTCGACGAGGTCGACGAAGCCGCCGAACCCGACCTCGACGAAGTGGTCGACCTTGATGCCGGTCTCGCCCTCGATGGTGCGGACGAGCAGCTTCGCGCCGCCGTACGCGTACGCCGCGTTGATCTTCTGGCCGCCGCCGTAGCCCGGGATCTCCACCAGCGAGTCGCGCGGGATCGACATCAGCAGGTTGGGCCCGTCACCGGTGTGGAGCAGCATGATCGTGTCGGTGCGGTTGCCCGAGGGGTTGCCGGTGCCGAGCTCCTTGCGCTCCTCGGCCGTCAGGTCGCCGCGGGAGTCCGAGCCGACCATCAGGTACGTCGTGCCCGGCTGGTCGTCGGGGCGGCCGGCCTCCGGGAACGCGTCGACCTTGTCGACCTTGCTCCAGGCCCACAGCGGGATCGCGACCAGGAAGACCAGCCACAGCACCAGCAGCGCCCACAGCCACTTCAGCCGGAACCGCGGCCGGCCACGGGAGGGCTTGGCGGGCTTGGGGGGCTTCACCGGCTTCTGCGGCGGGGCGGCCGGCGGGGGAGAGCCCTGCCGCCCCCGCGACTGGCGGGCCGCCGTCGGCATCACGCGGGTCTCGTCGTCGCGCGGCTGCTGGGGGATCGCCCGGGTCTCGTCACCGCTCGGCTGGCCACCCTTCTTGCCGTAGAGCCAGTGGTAGTCGGGGGACCCGTCCTGGGGTCCACCCCCCTGCGGACGATCTGCCATGGCGGAGAAACTACCGTGCCCGCATGACCGAGCCGCAGGCCAGCCTGCCGTCGAGCCACTCGCGCGTGTCGCTCGCGATGATGACCCACGCCAGCGAGGCCAACCTGCTCGGGAACGTGCACGGCGGCGAGATCATGAAGCTCGCCGACTCCACGGCGGGCGCCGTCGCCCACCGCCACAGCGGCGGGCCGGCCGTCACCGCGGCCATGGACGAGATGGTGTTCCTCGAGCCGGTCCGGGTCGGCGACATCGTCCGCACCCTCGCGCAGGTCAACTGGGCGGGGCGTTCGTCGATGGAGATCGGGGTCCGGGTGGAGGCGCAGCCGTGGGGGAGTGCCGCCGACGAGCCGCTCCACGTCGCGTCGGCGTACTTCGTCTTCGTGGCGATCGACGACCACGGCCGGCCCCGCGCCGTGCCGGCGCTGCAGGCCGAGACCCCCGACGAGGTGCGCCGGATGCGCGAGGCCGAGATCCGGCGCGCCCACCGGCTGGCCCGGAAGGCGGAGATCCAGCAGGGCCGCACCCGATCCTGACCGGCGCGTCGTCACGGTTGTGACGGGTGTGACTGGTGATACTTGGCGGCACGTTGCTTCCTTCCCCGAGCACCGAGAGGCACTTCCCCGTATGCCCCGCCGCACACCGGGCCAGCAGCCCGACGCCCCGCGCACGTCCGGGCCCGCGTCCGTCCGCGTCCGTCCGCCGCCCCGCCGACGAGCGGGCCGCCCGCGTCCGCTTCCGTCGCGCCGTCGCGCTGATGGTGATGACCCTGGTGGTCCCGGGCTCGGCGCAGCTGGTCGCCGGCAACCGCGAGGTGGGCCGGGTGGCGATGCGGATCTGGCTGGGTCTCGTCGTGGCCGGCGACCGCGTGCGTCGGCGCCTCGCTGCTCTGGCACCCGTTCGCCTTCTGGGCCGCCTCCAACACCGCGCTGCTCGGGGTCGTACGGCTGGCGCTGATGGTGCTCGCCATCGGCTGGGCCTTCCTGTTCGTCGACGCCTGGCGGCTGGGGCAGCCGCTCTCGCTCTCGATGCCGCACCGCCGGGCGGTCGTCGGCGTCAACGGGCTGCTGTGCTTCTCGGTCGCGGGGACGCTGCTCTTCGGTGCCCACGTCGTCGGCGTGCAGCGCGACTTCATCACCACGATGTTCGGCGACGGCGACGCCGCGGGCGCCTCCGACGGGCGCTTCAACGTGCTGCTGCTGGGCGGCGACGCCGGCGCCGGCCGCTGGGGGCTGCGGCCCGACTCGCTGACCGTGGCCAGCATCGACGCGACCACCGGCAAGACGGTGCTGATCTCGCTGCCGCGCAACATGGCGAACTTCCCGTTCCGCGAGGGCTCGGTGATGGACGAGCAGTTCCCGGACGGCTTCGACTGCGACGGCTGCTACCTCAACGGCGTCAGCACCTGGGCCGGCGACCACACCGACCTGTTCAAGCACACCGACCAGCCGGGCGTCGACGCCACCGTGTCGGCCGTCGAGGGGATCACCGACCTCGACATCAGCTACTGGGCGATGGTCAACCTCGAGGGCTTCAAGGACCTCGTCGACGCCTTCGGCGGGGTCACCCTCAACGTCCGCGACCGGATCCCGGTGGGCCTGCCGACCGACGACTACTTCCGCTACATCGAGCCCGGCACCCAGCAGCTCGACGGGCTGGAGACGCTGTGGTTCGCCCGCGCCCGCTACGGCTCCGACGACTACTCGCGGATGGCCCGCCAGAAGTGCGTCATGAACGCGATGCTGCAGCAGGTCAGCCCGCAGGTCGCGCTGCAGAACTTCTCCCGCATCGCCCGCGCCAGCTCCGAGATGGTCTCGACCTCGATCCCGCGCAGCGAGGTCGACCGCTTCGTCCAGCTCGCCCTGCTCGCCAAGGACCAGAAGATCTCCACGCTGTCGCTGGTGCCGCCGATGATCAACACCGCGGACCCCGACATGGACCTGGTCCACGACAAGGTCGCCGAGACGATCGACCGGGCCGAGGGCGAGGCGCCCGCGCCGACCGGCAGCACCACCGGCGAAGAAGCGGAAGCCGCAGCAGCCGCCCGCCGTGACGGGCGGGTCGATCGGCAGCATGTCCGAGGGGTACGCCGCCAACGAGTCCGCCGACCTCGGCACCTCCTGCTGATCGCGGACGCGGTGGGTGGCGGCTCGTGACGTCGCTTGTAAGCCGGGTTATCGCCTCTACCCACCCGGTCGTAACCGGGTGGGAACAGCAGCTAACCCGGCGTTACATGGGTCGACAGGCCGCCGCGCCAGCCCGCGCCCCGCCCGTAGGGTGTGGGCCGTGACGGAGTCGGAGGAGCACGGACCCCGCGTCGTCGCGGCCGTGGTCACCTTCAACCGGCTCGACCTCCTGCAGCGGCTGGTCGCGCGGCTGGGGGAGGTCCGCCGCCTCGACGAGGTCGTGGTGGTCGACAACGCCTCCACCGACGGCACGGGGGAGTGGCTGCGCACGCAGGTGGCCGAGGGCCGGCTGAACGCCGTCACCCTCGACCGCAACCGCGGCGGCGCGGGGGCTTCCACGAGGGGATGCGGCAGGCCGTCGAGGAGTGCGGCGCCGACCTGGTGTGGCTGATGGACGACGACGGCCTGCCCGACCCCGACTGCCTCGACCTGCTGCTGGCCCACGCGGGCGAGCTCGACTTCTGGGGCCCGGTCGTCGTCGACGAGGCCGACCCCGACCGGCTGGTCTTCCCGATCCGGCTGCCCGGCGGCACCCGGGTCGTCCACGACATCGCCTCCGTCGAGCGGGCGGCGACCGACGGGCTGCTGCGCGACGTCGTCATCCCGTTCAACGGCGTGCTGGTCACCCGCGAGCTGGCGCCGCGAGATCGGCTACCCCCGCGAGGAGTTCTTCATCTGGGGCGACGACCACGAGTACCGGCTGCGGGCCGAGCGGGCCGGGGCGCGGATCGCCACCGTCGCGGCCGCCCGGGTCCGGCACCCCTCGGTCGGCGAGCTGGGCACGCCGATGATGCGCGGGCGGACGACGTACAACCACAGCCCGAGCGACCTCAAGCACTACTGCATGGCCCGCAACAACACCGCTCAACCTGCGGGAGTACCGCGGCTGGCCGCACGTGCTGATGTTCTGGGTGAAGACGGTGTGGTTCTACACGGTCACCCGGCCGCAGCCCGCGCCGGCTGCTGCTGAGCGCGCGGGGCTTCGTCGCCGCGCTCCGCGGCGACTTCACCGGCCACGAGAGGTTCCTGCGGTGAGCGCGCACCGGTCGCGGTCGTCGTCGTGACCTTCAACCGCGCCGACCTGCTGGCGCGGATGCTCGACGGCCTCGCCGCGCAGACGCACCGGCCCGACGCGGTCTACATCGTCGACAACGCCAGCAGCGACCACACCCGCGAGGTGCTGGACCGCTGGCACGGCGGCGACCTGCCGCTGCGGGTGACCCACAGCCCCGACAACCTCGGCGGCGCGGGCGGCTTCCACCTCGGCCTGCGGCAGGCGTACGGCGACGGCTTCGACCGGATCTGGCTGATGGACGACGACGTGGTCCCCGCGCCCGACTGCCTCGCGGTGCTGCTGGCCCACGACGAGGCGCTGCCTGATGGCGGTGCGCGAGGACACCGCCGGCCGGCTGGTCGAGAAGGCCGCCACCCGGTTCGACCTCGACAACCCGCTGGCGATCAAGCCCAAGACCGGCATGGTCGAGACCGACGTACGGCACCCGCGAGGCGATGCCGGAGCGGGTGGAGATCGAGAACGTCGCGTTCGAGGGGTTCCTGGTCCGCCGCGACGTGGTCGAGCGGATCGGGCTGCCCGACCCGACGTACTTCATCTTCTACGACGACGTCGACTACGCGGTCCGCGCGCGGCGGGCGGGCTACCGGATCTGGGCGGTGCGCGACGCCGTGCTGGTGCGGCAGCTCGACTTCGACCAGCAGCACGACCTGGGCTCGTGGAAGGGGTACTACATGTACCGCAACCTCTTCGTCGTCCACCTGCGCTACGGCAGCAACCTCGCCGGTCCGGCTCAAGCCGTGGCTGATCACGGCCGGGGTCGTGGCGCTCAGCCCGCTCCGCGGCGGCCGGGCCGAGGCCCGCAACGTGATCCGCGCCCTACGCGCCGCGCGGGGAATGCGGAAGCTGCCGGGGGCTTCCGTAGACTGATCCATCGCGTCCACACAGAGGAGACTCACCCTTGTCCAGTCCTGACCTGGTCGTCGTCGGCTCCGGCTTCTTCGGGCTCACGATCGCCGAGCGCTGCGCGAGCGAGCTCGACCTCAAGGTGCTGGTGCTCGAGCGTCGGCACCACCTCGGCGGCAACGCCTACTCCGAGAAGGAGCCGACCACCGGGGTCGAGGTGCACAAGTACGGCGCGCACCTCTTCCACACCTCCAACGAGCGGGTCTGGGAGTACGTCAACCGGTTCACGTCGTTCACCGACTACAAGCACCGGGTCTTCGGCAAGTACCAGGGGCAGGTCTACTCGCTGCCGATGAACCTCGGCCTGATCAACCAGTTCTTCGGGAAGTCCCACACGCCCGACGAGGCGCGCGCGCTGATCAAGGAGCAGGCGAGCGAGATCGCCACCGAGGACGCCTCCAACCTCGAGGAGAAGGCGATCAGCCTGATCGGCCGCCCGCTCTACGAGGCGTTCATCAAGGGCTACACCGCCAAGCAGTGGCAGACCGACCCGACCAAGCTGAGCGCCGACATCATCACCCGGCTCCCGGTCCGCTACACCTTCGAGAACCGGTGGTTCAACGACACCTACGAGGGGCTGCCGGTCGACGGCTACACCGCGTGGCTGACCAGGATGGCCGACCACCCCAACATCGAGGTCCGGCTCGAGACCGACTTCTTCGACGTCGCCGACGAGTTCAAGGGCACGGTCCCGATCGTCTACACCGGCCCCGTCGACGAGTACTTCGGCAACTCCGAGGGCCGGCTCTCCTGGCGCACCGTCGACCTCGAGGAGTCCGTCGAGGAGGTCGACGACTTCCAGGGCACCGGCGTCGTCAACTACAACGACCAGGAAGTCCCGTTCACCCGGATCATCGAGTTCAAGCACTTCCACCCCGAGCGGGTGAAGACCCACCTCCCGGGCAAGACCGTGATCGTGCACGAGTACAGCCGGTTCGCCGAGGACGACGACGAGCCGTACTACCCGATCAACACCGCCGAGGACCGCGAGAAGCTGCTGAAGTACCGCGACCTGGCCAAGAAGGAGCCGATGGTGCTCTTCGGCGGCCGGCTCGGCACCTACAAGTACCTCGACATGCACATGGCGATCGGCTCCGCCCTCTCCATGTACGACAACAAGCTCAAGCCGCACTTCACCGAGGGCGCCGAGCTGACCAGCGGAGGAGTCGCGGAGGAGTAGTCGATCAGCGGGCCCAGCTCGCGACGATGCGGCACACGTGCGGGTCCTCGTCCTCGAACGGGGCGAGGCCGGTGCCGCTGGTGCGCTCGACCACCGTGCCGCCCCGCTCCTCGATCGCCCGCACGACCGCGCGGGGGTCCAGGAAGTTGCGCGGGTGCTCGAAGTGGTGTGGCCGTCGGCGGTCCCGGAGCGTGCGGAACTCCAGGTAGAGGTGCCCGCCGCGGCGCAGCGCCATCGAGGCCAGGCGCAGCACGTTGTCACGGCCGACCTCCTCGATGGCGTCGAGGGTGAACCTGCAGTAGACGTCGGTGGCGTCGTCCGCCCACGCCAGCGTGGTGCCGAGGGCGAGCACCTCACGCGTGTCGTAGAGGTTGATCCCCACGGTCTGCACGGTGGGGTCGTCGTCCCCCAGCCCGCGCACGACGCGGTCGAGGATCCCGAGGCTGGAGTCGAGGGCCGTCACCGGGCGCCCCTGGCGGCGAAGTGCAGCGCGTCGCGCAGTTGCCGGCGCCCACGTCGAGCAGCGGCCGGGTGCTCGGGTCACGCTCCTGGACCCAGGTGGCGAACGGCGACGGCTCCGTCGTCAGCTGCGGCCCCGCGGTTGTAGAACTCGTCCCACTGCTTGCGGTGCGCCGCGCCCGCCGAACCAGCCGGCGATGCGCGCCACCAGCGGTCTCGTACTTAACAGTCGCGTCCCCAGCGGCCCGTACGTCGCCCAGCAGCGTCTCGTAGTCGCCGCGCCACCCGTCCAGATACTCGTGAGCCAATGTCTCGCGCGGGTGCTCGAAGCCGGTGTCCTTCGGCTGTATAAGATGCCGTCGACCCAGTGGGCCGTGAACACGTCGACGAACCGCATGGAACCGTCCTGCTGCCGCAGCCGGACGTTGAGCCTGGCGCCGGAGCCCCGGCGCACGATCCACCCGTCCGCCTTCAGCGCCCGCTCGACCCGGTAGGCCTTCCGCAGGACGTCGACCGGCGTCGTCTCGCGACCGACGTAGCTCAGGTCGATGTCGTTGTCGTGCCCGATCAGCCGGCCGTTGCGCACGGCACCCAGGAGGGTGCCGTAGGCACGAACGCCGGCACCCGCCCGGTCCGGAGCGTGCGAGCAGCTGTCCACCTGTCCATCAGGTGGTCGATGGTGTCCTGCCTCGCGGCGAGCGGCGGTGAGCGTTGTACTTGTCGAGATCAGCGCGTTCCGGCGTCCACACGGCGACGTCGCGTCGTACCCCCCAGCGTGCTCCCTGCAGCACCCCCAACGTTCCCCCACTCCCCCGATAGCGTGCCCTTCCCCGCCTGGCCACGCCGCCAGGCGCCGCGCCCGGGCTGGAGCGCCGACATGTGGCCGTCGTTCAGGAGCACGTCGTACGTGGCGTCGGGGTCGATGCCCTCGGGAGCTGGAGGTGCTGGTCGCGGACCGTCAGCCTCCCGGCGGAAGGTCGTCCGGTGCGCCGCTGCGGTGCCGGTCACCGGTCACCCTCCTGCCCGGGGCTGCGGTGTGGCGGTCCGCACCCGTGCGGGCCACCGCCCGGGCGAGGTCTCCGGCCCGGGCCCGGCGCAGGCGGCGCAGTCGCGACTGGATGCGCCGCGGTTGCGGGCCCGCAGCTCGGCCCGCTCCTCGGTGAGCTCCTTGACGTCGCGGATCATCTGCTCGATGGCCCGGCGCGGCCACCTCGACCATCTCGGCGTCGGAGACGTCGTCGGGATGGCGTCGACGGGACGCGTGGCAGCAGGTCGCTCGTCGCCCACGACCCGGTAGCCCCCTCGGCGATTGCGGCCACGGCGTCCTGCGCGAGGTCGCGGAGCTGCGCGACCTGCTCGGGGCGCGGAGCGAAGCGGGGGCCCTTTTGCGGACCGAGGACCTCGTGGCCGAAGTACTGCCTGACCCACCGGTGCCGGATGCGCCCTCGATGTCAGCGGGCCGGAGAGGTGGGGGATCACCCGGAGCAGGAGCGCGGCCTGGCTCGCCCCAGGGACTCGTTGGAGAAGGGGGCCGCGGTCGAGGGCACGGTCGTCGATGTCGACGGCTGCACACCATCGGTCCCACAACGGGTGTCCGGGCCCGCCGGCGCGGGCACCGTGACCACGGTGATCTGCGAGGGCGACACCGCGCTCGACCAGCGCTCAAGCACGTCGGGGACGTCCTGCGACGCCCAGCTCCAGCGCCGTGCAGGCTGCCGCCGCCCGGTCCTCGGCGAGCATGGCGTCCAGGAACTCGCCGAACGAGCGTCGGGAGCCCTCTTGAGGGCCTCCTGCCACACCGCCGGCAGCTGCAGCTCGTAGGCCCGGACGGTGACCAGGACCCGCGCCCGGGCGCAGCTCCTCGATGACGCGCGCGGCCTGGGCGGGCGTGGCCATGGAGAAGAACTCGTGCGACAGCAACGCGTCGCCGTCCCACGCGTCGATCTCCTCCCGCAGCCGCTCCCAAGCTCCGGTCGCTCGGCCGGTCCGCGGCCCGAGCCGTACGTCCTGCCAGGCGCGGTAGTGGTCCATCCGGATCGAGCCAGGGTAGAGGAATCCCTGGTCCCTGAGCCGGGACCGGTTGTGCCACATCATCGTCTGCAGGTAGGTCGTGCCCGTCTTGGGCAGACCGACGTGGAGGAAGACCCGGCGTGCCATCCGCCTCAGCCCTGCCGGTCCGGCGCGGCGGCACCGCGCCGGGAAACGTGCGCGTGGGTCATGCCGTCGGGCCGTCGGTCGAGTGCTCCTGCAGGTAGGCGCGGACCCGCTCCTCGTCGCGCTGGGCGAGGGGGACCAGCAGCTCCTCCACGATGTCCAGGAGCTCGGCCACACGCCGGCCGAGACGGCGGTTCTCCTGGACCTCCTTCTCGAGCTCGGTGACGCGCCGCCGCAGGCGCTTGAGCTGGACCTGGTGAGGCGCACCGCCTCCGGACGCGGTCAGGCGCCGGCGCGCGGCTGCCAGCCGTTCCTTCATACGTGGTCACCTTCTCGCGTCGAGTCGTGCTGCACCGGGCGGCGACACGCTACTACGCCGGGCTGCCCGCGGCGGACGCGCCCGATGCCGGATGGACGAGGCCCGCTGTTATCGTGGATGGGTTGCGAGCGACGCTTGCACCGACCTACCGAAGAGCGAAGGAGTGCCGAGTGGCTGGCAGCGCGGTCGAGACGAGTTCCGGTGTGTTCGGAGAGGGTTTCCGGGTCGTGCACCGGACCGTCGTCCGGCCCGACCAGGAGCTCGACGTGGCCTCCCTCTACGTCGGCGGCGTCTCGGGCGTGGCCGGTGGCGACGGCGGGTCGCGCCAGTCCGGTGGCGAGCACGACGGCGGCGACGACGACTCGGACCGTACGAGCGACTCCGTCGCCGGGATGAGCGGTTTCGGCAGCGTCGACGCGCAGGGCAAGGTGCTCGTCGAACCCCACCGGCGGCTCACCTTCGGCACCTACTTCAACGCCTTCCCCGCCAGCTACTGGCGTCGCTGGACCATCTTCGAGCAGGTGCGCCTGGTCGTGACCCTGCGGGGCCAGGGGACGCTGGTCGTCTACCGCTCCACCTCCAAGGGCCACGTGCTGCGCGCCGAGTCGCGCGCCGTCGACTCCACGGACGGCGAGACGTTCTCGATCGACCTGCCGCTGAGCCCGTTCATCGACGGCGGCTGGTACTGGTTCGACCTCGAGGCCGGCCGCGACGGGCTCGAGCTCGAGGACGCGGTCTGGGGCTTCGACACCGACCACACAGCCCCGGGTCACGTGACGATCGGCATCACGACCTTCAACCGCCCCGACTTCTGCCTCGACCAGCTGCTGCGGATCTCCGAGGACGAGTCCCTGCGGGAGTTCCTCGACGAGGTGATCGTCGTCGACCAGGGCAACCAGAAGGTCGCCGACCACCCCGACTACGAGCGCGCAGCCACGGCGCTCGGCCCCCAGCTGCGGGTCATCGAGCAGCCCAACCTCGGTGGTTCCGGCGGCTTCTCGCGCGCCATGAACGAAGCGGTCTCCCTCGGTGCCTCCGACTACGTCCTGCTGCTCGACGACGACGTCGTCTGCGAGCTCGAGGGCGTGCGCCGGGCCGTCGCCTTCGCCGACCTCGCCAAGCAGCCCACCCTGGTCGGTGGCCAGATGTTCAGCCTCTACGACCGTTCCGTGATGCACGCCTACGGCGAGTCGATCGCCCGCTACCGCTGGTTCTGGGGCCCGGCCCCCGGCACCACCCACGGCCACGACTTCGCGCGCAAGTCGCTGCGGTCCACGCCGTGGCTGCACCGCAGGGTCGACGTCGACTACAACGGCTGGTGGATGTGCCTGATCCCGACCCAGGTGATCAAGGAGATCGGCCTGTCGCTGCCGATGTTCATCAAGTGGGACGACGCCGAGTTCGGGCTGCGCGCCGGTGCGGCGGGCTACCGGACCGTGACGCTGCCCGGCGTCGCCGTCTGGCACGTGCCGTGGACCGAGAAGGACGACACCCTCGACTGGCAGGCGTACTTCCACCAGCGCAACCGGCTGGTGTCGGCCTTGCTGCACTCGCCCTACGAGCGCGGCGGGAAGCTGGTTCGCGAGAGCCTCGAGAACCACGTCAAGCGGTTGATGTCCATGCAGTACGGCACCGGTGAGACGATCCTGCTGGCCCTGCAGGACGTGCTCGAGGGGCCGGAGCGGATGCACCACGACCTCGTCCACCGCCTGCCCGAGATCCGCGAGCTCCGGTCCCGCCACGACGACGGCAAGTCGAACAAGTCCCTCGACGACTTCCCGGCCCCGCGCCTGAAGAAGCCCCCGCGGCGCGGCAAGGGCGTCGGCATCCCCACCAGCAGGGTGGGCAAGCTGAAGATGGCGCTGACCGGCCTCGCCCAGCAGGCACTGCCGGTCAAGGAGCTCGCGGGCGAGCACCCCGAGGCGATCGTGCCGCACGTCGACCAGCGCTGGTTCCGGCTGGCCCACTTCGACTCGGCCGTCGTCTCCTCCGCGGACGGGCTCAACGCCTCGTGGTACCGGCGCGACCAGAAGCAGTTCCGCGACCAGCTCCTCCGGTCCAGCCGGCTGCACGCCCAGCTCTACCGCGAGTGGCCCAGCCTCTCCGCCCGTTACCGCGAGGCGCTCCCCGACCTGACCTCGCCTGAGAAGTGGAAGTCCTCCTTCGAGGGCGCGACCGACGAGTGAGCACCACCGACCACGGTCCTGGGGCGGTCCGGGACCGTCGGCGCGTCGACGCACCGTTGGAGGCTCCGACCTCGCACGGGGGACTCGTCGACGTCGTGCGCCAGCGGTACCTGCTCAGGCTGCTCGTTCGTCGTGAGATCAGTGCCCGCTACCAGGGATCGGCGCTCGGCCTGTTGTGGTCCTACGTCAACCCGCTCTCGCAGTTCCTCATCTACTACGTCGTGATCGGGCTGCTGCTGGGTCTGCACGAGGACGTGCCCAACTTCGCGATCCACATGTTCTGCGGGATCATCATCGTCCACTTCTTCAACGAGACGTTCAACGCCGGGACCCGCTCCATCGTGCGCAACAAGTCGCTGGTGCGCCGGATGGCGTTGCCCCGCGAGATGTTCCCGGTGGCGTCGATGCTGGTCTCGGCCTACCACGTCCTGCCGCAGCTGGTCATCCTGCTCGTGGCGTGCGTGGCCTACGGCTGGACTCCCGACCCGGCGGGGGCCGCCGCCCTGGTGCTCGCCCTGGCCATCATCATGACCCTCGGCACAGCCCTGGCCCTCGTCTTCAGCGCCGCCAACGTCTTCTTCCGTGACTTCAGCAACGTGGTCAACATCCTGACCAACCTGGTCCGGTTCGGCGTCCCGATGATCTACCCTTACTCGTTGGTCGAGGAGCGGTTGGGTCCCTCGCGCAGTTCTACCTCCTCAACCCGATCGCGGACGCGGTGCTGCTGGTCCAGCGCGCCTTCTGGGTGGGGTCGACCCGACCCGGAGCTGACGATGGCCGAGCACATCCCCGACGACCTGTTCGCCTACGGGCTCGGTGCGCTGGCGGCGTCCCTGGTGGCGCTGGTGCTCGCCCAGATCTTCTTCAGCAAGTTCAACGACAAGCTCCCGGAGCGCCTGTGAACGGCGCGCCCTCCGCCCAGAGCTACCCGGCGTCGACCTCGATCGTGGTCGAGAACGTCGCAAGGGATTCACCCTGCGCTACCACCGCACCTTCAAGCAGGTGACGGTGGCGAAGGCGCGCGGTCACGAGATCAGCACCACCTTCCGGGCGGTGGACGACGTCTCTTCCGCGTCGACCAGGGGGAGTCGATCGGGCTGATGGGGCTCAACGGCTCCGGCAAGTCCACACTGCTGCGGCTGATCAACGGGGTGATGAAGCCCGACAGCGGGCGGATCCTGACGCGAGGGCGGATCGCCGGCCTGATCGCCACCGGCGCGGGCCTGCACCCCCAGCTGACGGGGCTGGAGAACATCTGGCTCAAGGCCGCCATCCTCGGGATGAGCGAGGCGGAGACCGCTCGCAAGCTCGACGAGATCATCGACTTCGCTGACCTGGGCCGAACCTGGAGACCCCCGTCGGCAACTACTCCTCGGGCCAGTTCGCCCGGTTGGGCTTCTCCGTGGCGGTCCACGTCGATGCCGACATCTTCCTGGCGGACGAGGTGCTGGCCGTCGGCGACCGGCCCTTCAAGCGCAAGTGCGTGGCGAAGATGCAGGAGATCCGCGAGGAGGGCTCGACGATCTTCTACGTGAGCCACGCCCCGGGGTCGGTGCGCAAGATGTGCGACCGCGTGATCGTCCTGGAGAACGGCAAGGTCGGCTTCGACGGCGACGTGGACGAAGGCATCACCTACCTCAACTACGACGCCCAGGACCCTGACGAGGAAGAGGCCGAGGACGACCTGGGCGCCGACATCTAGCCGGGGACGACCCTGCCCCCGGCGGTCGCTCTCTCCCGGCAGGGTCGCCGTGGTGAGGATCATCGGGTGGTCGCTGGCACGCTGCACCGCAGCGTCCTGACGTCGCAGGTAGCCGCTGAAGGTGATCTCGGGGGTCCCGAAGATCCAGTCGATCCCCATCGCGCCCGGAAGCTGGCACGGAGGCCCGCCCGAGCCGCCGTTGGCCGCCTTGGGCGACGCCGCCCGACGTGATCCGGCAGAACGCCTCCCCGCGCTCGTTGAAGTCGCCGGTGAGGAAG
This sequence comes from uncultured Actinomycetota bacterium, assembly GCA_963723945.1. Lineage (GTDB taxonomy): Bacteria > Actinomycetota > Actinomycetes > Propionibacteriales > Nocardioidaceae > Nocardioides. Next base: position 115,669 of record CAVRSW010000028.1, on the reverse strand, counting down.
ACCGGGGTGCCAGTCGAGTGAAGTTCGACCAGCAGCTGGCGCTCGCGCTGGGTGGCGACGTTGCGCCAGCGCTGGTTGTTGCCGCGCTTTGGGTTGCTCGTGGGGTTGTGGATGGTGATGAACCAGGCCCGCTGCCCGGTCTCCCGGTGCTCGAGCAGCACGTACGGCATCGGCACCGGGTTGCCCCGGAAGTAGGGGATCGTGCTGGTGTGGGACTCGATGAGCTCCCAGTCGGCCGAGTTCCACGCCACGGAGTTGCGGACACCCCGGTTGCCCATCGACAGGCCGGGGAACACGCCTAGGAGCCTCCCGTTCGCCGGACGAAGGCGTGGTGCTGGTTGGGCTCGTACTCCTGGAACCCGACGACGCTCACCCCGGAGTTGCGCAGCATGTCCGCGATCCATCCGATCCGGACCGGGCCCTCCGCGTAGCCGGGCTTGTTGCCACCGCGGCTGCTGTGGCTGGAGCCGAGGACGTTGAAGCTCGCCATCCGGAAGGTGAGCAGCGGGGTGAGCTCGGCCTCGCCGGCCGCCCGCAGCCAATCGAGAGGCTTCTGCCGCGGCTCGCCCTTCTTGTTTGGCTTCGGCTCCGGCTCCGGCTCCGGCTCCGGCTCGGGTTCGGGCGCAGGGCTGAAGGTGGTGCGGGGAAGCACCGGCGCCCCGCGCTCGTCGGAAGGGGGTGCTGCCGAGGGGGAGTCGGGGGCCGGCGAGGGGTCCGGCTCGGTCACGACGGTGGCCACCCGTGGGCGGTCGAGCAGGCTGGGGCCGGCCATGGCTGCTCCGCCAACCAGCACGAGGAGGAGGACGACCGCTCCGAGCCGGAGCCACGTCGTGCGACCTCGTTCGGGCAGGTGCTTGGCCACTCGGTGTCCTTCCTCGGCCCGTCGCGTGCGCGACTCTCGTCAGCTCGGTGATAGACGCGATCCCGCGCAGGATACCGGGTGCGAGGCCGCGCGGAGGCGGAGTGGGACAGATGGACGGGCGACGTCCGAAGTCCGCCCGGGAGAGCGGGATGGCGCCCTGCGCGAGGTATGGTGACCGCGGTCCAGTCACGTTGCTAATTCCTGGGGGCATCCTTATGACGCGCACGAGTCGCATCGTCATGGTGACGGTCACGACGATCCTGGTGGTCGTCTCCGGGCTCTCCGCGTCCGCCTACGCGCCGCCGTCGGGCCTACCTTCAACACCCCGCGGCCGTGGGGCTCCGACGCCGAGCGCTTCAAGATCGTGCGCACGGTCGAGCGGGCCATCAACCGGACCCGGCCCACGCGCCAGGTCCGCAGGCCCGTGATCAACGTCTCCACCTTCCTGCTGGACCGCTCCCAGAGCGTCTCTGCCATGGTGCGCGCCTGCCGTCGTGGGGTGCGGGTCCGCGTCATCCTCGACGAGGACATCCAGAACCGGAACTCCCGTCGTCTGATCAAGGCGCTCAACGCCGACAACGTCCGGGGCCCGCGCGACCGCCTAATGCCGGGCCCTGCAACCGCGAGCTGCGCAACAGCCGCGCCCTTGTCGATGGCGGCTCCCGGCTCCAGCGACGCCGGGGGAGGCCCGCCCAGGCGGCACGTCGCCCGCCGGCAAGCCGTACTTCGAGGATCGCTACCGCGCGCCCGGCATCTCCGTGGAGGCCGCGCGGCGCAGCGTCGACGCCGAGATGGCGGACTCGGTCACCTGGGGCAAGGACGGGAGCTACGTCAAGCGCTGCAACGGGCAGCTGCCGCGGCGGCGGCGGCAACATGCACAGCAAGTTCTACGTGTTCTCCACCACCGGCGAAGGCCAGGAACGTCGTCATGGTCAGCTCCTCCAACCTCAACCGCGGCGGCGCCCTGCTGGGCTGGAACGACATGTACGTCATGAAGAACCGGCCGAAGAGCTACGACGGCTACGCCGGATCCACCGCGAGATGACCGAGGACAAGCGGGCCGGCGACGGCAAGGTCGAGATCAACGACGGGCCCTACACCAGCCGCTTCTTCCCGATGCGCAACGCCGGCAAGCGGAACGACCCGACCCTGCAGGACCTCAACAAGATCGGCTGCCGCAGCGCCCTCGGACGCACCAAGATCCACGTCTCGATGTTCTACTGGAAGGGCCCGCGCGGCGACTACCTCGCCGACCAGCTGCTCGACCTGGCCCGCAACGGCTGCCAGGTCTCGATCATCTACGGCGCCCCGTCGGTCGACATCGCCAAGCGGCTGCGCACGGCCGCACGCAACCGCCGATCAACCTCTACGACAGCCGCTGGGACTTCAACAACGACGGCTACAACGAGATCCGCACCCACGCCAAGTACGTCCTGGTCAAGGGCACGTTCGGCGCGGACCGCCGGGCCTCACGTGGTCATGACCGGCTCGCAGAACTGGGTCGCCGGCTCGCTGTCGCGCGGTGACGAGACCACGCTGAACATCGCCGCCGCGCCCGCCTACCGCCAGTACATGCGCAACTGGAACACGATCCGCAACCACTCGCGCCGGCTTCCCTACGTACCGCTGAGCGATGACCAGAGGCCGGATGAGCGTGACCTGTCCGGCGGCGCGCCGGGCGCCGGTGGTGCTCCACGTCGGCGCCCCCAAGAGCGGTACGACGTACCTGCAGCGGCCGCTCTGGGAGAGACGGGAGGAGCTCGCGCGGTGGGTGTCGGGCCGGTCGGCGACGAGCCCGGGAGATGTTCCACGCGGCCATCGAGGTGCGTGGGGTCGGGAAGTTCTGGCAGCTGGAGCCCGCCCAGGTCGGCGGCACCTGGCCGCGGCTGTGCGCCCAGGCGCGGGTTCCCCGGCACGATGGTCATGAGTCACGAGCTGCTCGCGGCCGCCACGCCCGACCGTGCCGGGGAGGCGCTGGCCCACCTCTCCGGGCTCGAGGTGCACGTCGTCTACACCGCTCGCGAGCTCTCCCGCCAGCGTCTCGGAGTGGCAGGAGAACGTCAAGAACGGCAGGACGGCGCCGTTCGAGACCTTCCAGCGGGCGCCCGAGGTGATGGCCGCTCCGGACCGACCGACCCTCTTCTGGCGCGACCAGAACGTCCTCGACGTGCTCGGTCGCTGGGGGCTCCAGGTCCCGCCCGACCGCGTCCACGTGGTCGTGGCGCCTGTCGGGGACGGAGCCCGAGGTGCTGTGGCGCCGTTCGCCGTCGCGGTCGGCTTCGACGCGGAGCTGATCCCGCCCGACGCAGGGCGGCGCCCAACCAGACGCTGGGGGTGACGCAGGTGCGGCTGCTGCGGCGGGTCGAGCATCGCTGGACGGCCGGATCGAGCAGCCGGACTACGCCCGTTCGTCAAGCGCATGTTCGCGCAGCGGGTGCTGGCCGGGCAGCGCTCCGAGCCGTCCGGTGCTCCCCCGAGCTCTCGGGAGCTCCGTGAGCGGGCCCGGAAGCAGGAGGCAGGGATCGGGCATCGCGGCTACCGCGTCCACGGCGACCTGGAGGAGCTGGTTCCGGCACCCGGGGACGGGGAGGGGCGCGACCCCGACGAGGTCGCCCCGGACGCGCGCGCGACGCGGCCGTCGCCGCCGTCGCCGCCCTGCTCGAGGCCGGGTGCCGTCCCGGGCACGGAAGGCCGCGGCGGCCGCCCAGGCGTCCCCCGCGCCGCGATCGCTCGGGACCCGGCTCAGGTCGCGATGGCGGCGGCTCCGGTACAGGAGGGGAACATGAGCCCGAAGATCTTCCTGCACGTCGGCAGCCCCAAGACCGGGACCACCTTCCTGCAGAACGTGCTGTGGAAGCAGCGCTCGCTCGCCCGCGAGCAGGGGCTGCTGCTCCCGCAGGACCGGTTCCCCGACCACTACCTGGCCTCCCTCGACGTGCGGGGATCTGCCGGCCGGCCCCACCACCCGCCGCAGGCCGTGGGCATGTGGCACCGGATGGTCGAGAGTCACGGAGTTCGACGGCCGTCCTGATCTCCCACGAGCTCTTCGCGGCCGCCACCGCCGAGCAGGCCCGGCGGGCCGTGGCCTCGTTCGGCGCCGGGGCGAGGTCCACGTGGTCATCACCGCGCGCGACCTCGTGCGTCAGATCACGGCGGAGTGGCAGGAGCACGTCAAGCACCGCTCGTCGACATCCTTCGAGGAGTTCGTCCACGACCTGCGCGCCGACACCGACCGGGACAGCTGGTTCTGGCAGGTCCAGTACTTCCCTCGGTCCTCGAGCGCTGGCGGGCGATCTGCCGCCCGAGCGGGTGCACGTCGTGACCGTGCCGCCCTCGGGCACCGCGTCCTCGGTGCTGTGGGACCGGTTCGCGACGTTGCTCGGCCTGACCCCGTCCGTGTTCGACCCCGACCTCGGGCGGTCCAACTCCTCGCTCGGCGTCAGCAGGCCGAGCTGCTGCGTCGCGTCAACGTCGAGCTGGGCGACCGGCTCCCCCTCCCCGGCCCCTACCCGGCGGTCGTCAAGAACGTCCTGGCCCACCGGGTGCTCGCCGAGCGCCCGGGCCCCGGCTGTGCTCGCCGCCGACGACGTCGCCTTCGCCGGCGAGGAGTCGCTCGCCATCGTGGACCGGCTGGAGGCCCTCGGCTTCGACGTCGTCGGCGACCTGACCGAGCTGGTGCCCGACGCCGCGCCGGAGCGCTCCGACCGCCGAGGAGGCGTACGCCCCGCGCTCGTCGGAGGACCTGCTCCAGGAGAGCGTCGGAGCCCTGGCCGACCTCCTCGTGATCATGTCGCGCCGGATGGCCGCCGAACGGAACGCCGCAGACCTGGCCCGCGCCGCCCGGGAGCGGCCGCTGCGGTTCGCGCCCGGCCGCGCCGCGGAGAAGCGGCCCTGGCTGATGCGGGTACGCCGGGTCCACGACCGCCTCCGGTCCGTGGCCGGCCGTCGGGGCTGACATCCGCCTCCCGGAGCTCCGGGGCGTGTGGGACGGGAGTTGCCTCGTGCGGTCTCTGGGATTCCGGTGACAGGTGGTGAAGGATTGAGTACAGTCCCTGTCGCGGAACCCCCCAGCATCGCAGGCCAACCCCCGACGGCGATCACGACACGCCGATGGCTCGACAGGAGACCTGACCCATGGCATCCACCCCGCGCCGTTCGATCCGTGCGGCCACCCTCGCGCTCGCACTGTGCCTGTTGGCCCTGACCCCGGCGACGGGCACGGCGGCGGGCGCCGCCACCGCTCGGCGCGCGGCCGAGCCGGTCTCCTCGTCCTTGCGGATCGCGACCTACAACGTCTCTGCCGGGCTTCCGGTCGCGCGCACGGTGCGCGACCTCCGCGAGATCGTGAAGGACTCTCCCGACGTCATCTCGCTCCAGGAAATGGCGAGCTGGAAGCGGCGCCAGGCAGTGCGAAAGGCCTTCGTCGACTGCGACACCTGCGCCTACGACGCGCACGTCCCGGGGCCGGCGGTTCCGGGCGGCACCCCGATCCTCTACCGCTCCGACAGGTACACGCTCCTGGAGAAGGGGAGCGAGAAGGTCACCGAGGACACCCGTGTCGGCGAGCGAGGTGCGGGGCCCAGCACGATCCGTGCCAAGTGGTCAACTGGGTCCGGCTGCGCGACAACGCCACCCAGCGCCAGGTGTACGTGCTCAACAACCACTTCGTGCCGACGGTGCAGGCCGGCGACGGCGGCCCAACGGCCAGCGCAAGCGGGTCGAGATCTACCGCAAGCACATGGCGGGGCTCGTCGGCATCATCGATCGCGTCAGGAAGGCCACGGGCGGAACGGTCTTCGTCACGGGTGACTTCAACGTCAACTACCGCAACGACAGCGTCAAGCAGGCGACCATCTTCCCCTACCACGCCCTCGGCGCGATCGGGGTCGGAGCAGCTTCCAGAACGTCTCGGTGCCGAAGGAGGGGACGCACGTCCTCGCCAACGGCTACAGCAAGCGCCTGATCGACTACGTGCTCAACCTGGAACGCCGCTCCGTGAGGTCCGACGACCACCGGATCATCTTCGGGCTGGGCTCCGACCACCGTCCCCTGGTCGCGGGGTACACGTTGTTCGGACGCGGCTGCTTCCAGCGCCACCAGAACATCTGCTGACCGCGCTCCGAGCCCTGCCGCGGACGGCCTCGCTGGGCTCCTGGCGGCGCCGGGAGGACGAACCACGGCTGCTAGGGTTGCCGCCGTGCCGCAGACCTCCTCATCGTCGCGTCCGGAGCTCTCTACCTGGTGGGGACCAGCGGTCATCCCAACTTCGGGGACGAGTTGTGTCGCTGACGTGGCCAGGTTCCTGGCCCAGCGCCACCCCGACGTGCCCGTGGCTCTGGCGTGTCGGAAGCCGGGCCGGCCACGCGACTGCTGGACTCCACCCGAAGCTGCACACCACGGACGTGCTGTGGCGGATGGTCTGGGAGACCGTGGACCTGCCGGTGGACGAGGCCGCGGCACGCATCGATGGCCTGATCCGCAACCTGGGTTCCCCGCTCTACGACTTCGGGCTGCTGGCGATCCGGCGTGCCACCCGGGTCCACGCCATCGGTGGTGGCCACATCAGAGTCACTGGCCCGCCACGTCCAGCTGTTGCGGGCGGCCCTGACGCTCGGAGAGCTGGTGACGCAACCGTCGCCGCCACCGGACTGGGCATGGTTCCGTCCCCGGAGCCCCGGTTCGTCCGCGACATGCTCGGCCAGTTCGGCCATGCCAGCGTGCGTGACCAGGGCACCGGCGACTTCTCCGGTGTCCCCGTGGCGCCCGACGACGCGTTCCTGGGGCTGCCCAGCCTGCCCGCGTTCGACGCTCGGCCGACCGCGTCGACCCCGGGGGAGCAGGGTGACGTCTGGGTCTGCCTGCAGCGCGACCTGGCCAGCGAGGGCGCCTTCGAGGCGAACGTGGAGGCGGTGCGCACGATCCTCACCAGCGGCTTGGTGGAGGGTCGCACCGTGCGCTACCTCGAAGCGATTCCCGGAGGCGACCACAGCGCGTTCGAACGCCTGAGCGACCTGATCCCGGCCGACAACTTCGTGCCGTTCGTCCGCCTCTGGTCCGAGCCCTTCCCCGCCCGACCCCGACAGGTCTGGCTCACGTCCCGGTTCCACCTCCACCTGCTCGCGGCGGCGAGCGGTGCGGCCGGCGTCGCGCTGGAGATCGACGACGACTACTACAAGGCCAAGCACGCCTCCCTCATCGAGGCCGGGACCGGGATGGTCGCTGTCCAGCGCACACGACGACGAGGTGCCCTCGCCTTCCGGAGGCCACGACTTCCGCGTCGCCGCGCGACGGATGCACCGGGCCAAGGTCCTCGAGGCCGAGCAGCTCTACCCTTAGCACGCCCCGGCCCGACCGGCCGCGGTACGACGCCGAGCGAGCGCGCGCTCGACCCCCCGACGAAAGGTGATGACACGTGATCGGCCTGGTGCTGGCCGCCGGCGCCGGACGCCGGCTGCGCCCCTACACCGACACGCTGCCCAAGGCGCTGGTGCCGGTCGACGGCGAGACCACGATCCTCGACATCGCCCTGCGCAACCTCGCCGAGGTCGGGCTCCCGAGGTCGCGATCGTCGTCGGGCTACGCCGCCGAGGCCGTCGAGGAGCGCCAGGCCGCCCTGGAGCAGAAGTACGGCGTACGGCTCACCCTCGTGCACAACGACAAGGCCGAGGAGTGGAACAACGCCTACTCCCTGTGGCTGGCCCGCGACGCACTTCGCCGAGGGCGTGCTGCTGGTCAACGGCGACACCGTGCACCCGGTCTCCGTCGAGAAGACCCTGCTGGCCGACCGCGGGCCCGGACGTCCTGCTCGCCGCTCGACAACGTGAAGACGCTCGCCGACGAGGAGATGAAGGTCATCTTCGACGCCGACGGCCGGCTGACGCCGGATCACCAAGCTGATGGACCCGGCCGACGCGCTACGGCGAGTACATCGGCGCCACGCTGATCGAGCCGCGCGGCCGCCGCGCGCTGGCCGACGCGCTGAAGGCCACCTTCGCAGCGCGACCCGAACCTCTACTACGAGGACGGCTACCAGGAGCTCGCCGACCGCGGCTGGCGCACGGTGCGCGCGGCCCCGATCGGCGACGTCGCTGGGTCGAGGTCGACAACCACGACGACCTGGCCCGGGCCCGGGAGATCGCATGCCGCTACTAGCCCGGATGCTGACCACCCCGCTGGCGTCGACGTCCGGCGCGGCGCGGTCGCCGGACCTCGCGCCCTGCTGCACGAGCGCCCATCTCCGCCGGCGGGACGCGTGCGGTCGCGTCGGGCCCGGCCAGGGCGAGCGAGATCGGCGAGCGGATCGCGGCCGTCGCTGCCCGACGCCGACGTGTTCGAGGTCGCCGGCGGCACCCTCGACACGGCCGACCGAGCTGCGGCGACGCTGCGGCGAGCGCAGCTACGACGCGGTGGTCGGCATCGGCGGCGGCAAGACCATCGACGTGGCCAAGTACGCCGCCACCCGGGCGGCGCTGCCGATGGTCGCCGTGGCGACCAACCTCGCCCACGACGGCATCGGCTCGCCGGTGGCCATCCTCGACACGAACGGCAAGGGCTCCTACGGCGTGCACATCCCGATCGCGGTGGTCGTCGACCTCGACTTCGTCGAGCGCGGCCCGGCCACGGCTCGTGCCGCGCCGGCATCGGCGACGCGATCAGCAACATCAGCGCCATCGCCGACTGGGAGCTGGCGCACCGAGAGCGCGGCGAGCCGGTCGACGGCCTCGCCGTCGCGTTCGCCCGGACCGGCGCCGAGGCGCTGCTCAACCACCCCGGACGCGCATCGACGACGACGCGCTTCCTCACCATCGCTCGCCGAGGCGCTGATCCTCCGGGGCATGGCGATGGCGGTCTGCGGGACCTCGCGCCCCTGCAGCGGCGCGCTGCCACGAGATCATGCACGCCATCGACCCGCTGTTCCCCGGCGTCGTCCGCCACGGCGAGCAGGCCGGCCTCGGCGCGCTGTTCGCACCTTCCTGCGCGGCGACGAGCGACGCTGTTCCGGCTCGCTCGCGGCGTGCCTGGAGCGGCACGGGCTGCCGCGCGACCCCGGCCGACCTCGGCCTACTCGGACGAGCAGTTCGTCGCAGGCGGTGCTGGCCGCGCCGGCCACGCGGCCCGACCGCTACACGATCCTCGAGCACCTGGCGATGGACGAGGAGCAGGCGCGGCGCAGCGTCGCCGGCTTCGTGGACGCTCTCAGGGGCTGACGGTCGGCAGCTTCCCGGGGTCAGCTCGGTCTGGTCCTCGGCAGCCGGGTCGGCGATCACGGCGGACGGGTCGATCCTGACCAGGCGCTGGTGGAGCTCGATGCACTCCCGGACGAGGTCGTCAGGGTCTCGACGGCGGCCGCCACGGGGTCATCGGCCCCGCGCCAGTCCGCTGGAGGGGGGGCCGGAGTCTCGACGTCGGGCACGCTCGAGGTGCGCCGAACGAGGCGGGCGCGCAGGTCGAGCAGCCCCTGGAATCCCGTGTCCGCGGCGGCCAGCAGCGCCTCGGGTCCGGGCCGGGGCAGCTGGTCGGGTGCGTCCTGGTCGGGGGGACCGACCGGCAGGTCCCCCAGCGAGCCGACGACCCGGACCTCGTGCTCCAGGATCGAGCGGCGTACGGTCCGGTTCCACCGGCGGGCGAGCCGGAGGCCGCGGGCGTTGAGCCGGACGGGGTCCTCGTCCGCGGTGCGCTGGCCGAGGATGGTGCGCGCGAGCTGGCCCTTGACGATCTTCCAGTAGTCGACCGCGGAGACCTTGCCGAGCCGTCCGTTGACCTGGCGGAGCAGCTCGCTGGAGGCGTGGCCCAGGGACGGGTTGTCCGCCACCTCGCGGGTGGTGAGCACGTCCGCCCTGACGCCGATGACCTGGGCGAACCGTCGCCACAGCAGGCTCGGGTCGGAGCCGCGCGGGGGAACGGTGATGACGTGGACGTGGTCGGCGCCCACCAGCGGCACCCAGGTGTCCAGCATGCGCGGGATGCCCTGGGTGCGCTGGAAGAGGTGCGAGGCGCGCCCCCGCGGCGCGTGCTGGCCGTTGAGGACGTAGCGGGCCCCGCGCACGAACTTGTGGTAGGGCACCCGCCCGCCGTTGCGGCAGCTGGTCTGCCACTGCGCGGGGATCGCCGTCTGGGCGTCCCGCACCGTGAGGACCACGTGGACGTCGAGGCCGGCCAGCGACTCGACGACGGTCGCCGCGCGCTCGTCGTCGGCGAAGCTCAGGAACTCCATGGACACGATCGACGCCGTGCCCTGGTGGGCGCGCGCCTCCTGGCACAGCGCGTCCCACTTCCCGCGGGTCCGGGCCTGCAGACGGGGGTCGTCCGTGTGCTGGAACAGGATGTCGCGGACGGCGCTGCTCTGGTCCGACCACCGTCGGCCGGGGAACAGGTAACCCGCGGCCGCGAGCTCCGCACGGTTGGCGCTCATCAGGGCCTGGAGGTAGGTCGTCCCGGTCTTCATGGCGCCGATGTGGAGGTAGATCCGCGGCTGACGGCCACGACGGCGCAACCGGGTGATCCAGTGCGGTGCCATCTGTCTCCTCGCTCGAGCCGGGGGACCGGGTGGCGGGCGGGTCCTGGGCCCACGCCCGGCGGCGACTCCGCCGCCTGCGAGCCGCAGGCTACCAGCGGCCGGATCCCGAGGTGGCGCCGCACCGTCCACGAATTTTCGCGCGACCGTCGGCGTGTCGAGTGGAAATTACAGGATTGTAGTTACTCAGATTGGTTGCGCCGAGGCGTGTGACTGGTGTGAAACTTGCTACCCGTGTGAATCTTCCCCCGCACTGGAGTAGCCCGTTATGCGCCCCTGCAAGGCCCACTTCGTCACCTCCTGCCAGCAGCTGTTGGCGCTCGGTGCCGTGCTCGCCGTCCTCACCCCGGCGGCCTCCGTCGTGTCCCTCGACGTGGTCCACACGCCCGGGTCGTCGGCCGGGGCCCCCCGGGCCCAGGCGCCGGCTCCGGGCCAGCCGCGGCCGGCCTCCGAGCCCGGCACGCAGACGCCCGGACCTCCCACCCGGCGACGGTCCCGGTCGCCCCGGTGGAGCCGGTCGTCCACGAGGTCCCGCTGACCCCCGACGAGGACCCGACCGGCCGACCCGCCCGCGGCGCCCGACCGCCCCCCGCCGGGTCCGGCCCGGAGCGAGGAGTCCACCCGTACGAGCGTGCTGAGCGAGCCGCAGAAGGTGACCGGCTACGGCGCGGTCGGCGTCACCTGGTCCCACGACCAGCAGGTCGCCGACGACCAGATCCTGCTGCAGGTCCGGACGGCCACCGGTGGCGCGTGGACCGGGTGGAGCGAGCTGGAGTACCACGACGAGCACGCCCCCGACCCGAGACCTCGGAGAGCGCCGGCACCCGGCCCGGCACCGACCCGGTGTTCGTCGGCGAGGTCGACCGGGTGCAGCTGCGCGCGGTCGCCGAGGACGGGCTGCCGGAGGGCATGTCCCTGGCCGTCGTCTCGCCCGGCAGGCCCACCGAGGTCGAGACCGAGACGCCCGCGGCCCCCGCGGAGCAGGCCGTGGCCGACGCCGAGCCGACGGCCGCCGGCGAGGACGCGATCGAGCTCCAGGCCGCCACGACGTCGGCCCCGCGGCCGACGATCTTCACCCGCGAGCAGTGGGGCGCCGACGAGCGGATGCGCGACGGCCGCCCGAGCTACGGCACGATCAGCGCCGGATTCGTGCACCACACGGTCAACGCCAACGACTACTCGCGCGACGACGTCCCGGGCATGCTGCGCAGCATCTACGCGTACCACACCCAGTCCCAGGGCTGGAGCGACATCGGCTACAACTTCCTGGTCGACAAGTTCGGCCGGATCTGGGAGGGCCGCTACGGCGGGGTCGCGCGCCCGGTCATCGGCGCCCACACCCTCGGCTACAACGACGACTCGTTCGCGATGTCGGCGATCGGCAACTTCGAGACCGCGCGCCCCTCGGAGGCGATGCTGCGGGCCTACGGCGCGCTGTTCGCCTGGAAGCTCGGCATGGCGGGCATCGACCCGATGGACCGGTCGCAGAACGTCAGCGGCAGCACCTTCCAGGCCATCAACGGGCACCGCGACGCCGGGTCCACCGCCTGCCCGGGCCAGCACCTGTACGACAAGCTCCCGGCGATCCGCCGCTTCGCCACCGAGGCGCCCGAGCCGGAGGAGCCGGACGGAGCCGGACCCGGTCACGCTGCGGCAGGTCGACTCCGACCTGGCCTCCACGCCCTACCCCGACCTGGTCGTACGCCGTGCCTCGGACGGCCGCGGCATGGTGCTGCCGACCGGCGGGCTCACCAGCTTCCGCGCCCCGGCCACCCTGGCCAGGTCCGGCTGGGCCGCTCGCAGCCCGCTGGCGACACCCGACCTCACCGGCGACGGGCAGGCGGACCTGGTGACCTTCGACGAGACCGGCAGCCTGGAGATCCGTCCCGGTCCGGCCGCCGACGGCTACCGCACGGTGGCCCGGCAGGCGCGCGGCTTCCGCCGGCACGACCTCGTGGCCTCGACGGGTGACCTCGACGGCGACGGCCGCGCGGACTTCGTCGCCCGGTCGCAGGGCCGCCTGGTCAGCTTCCTGCGGACGTCGAGGGGTGGCTTCCGCCGGGTCGCGCAGGGCACGGGGGCGCGCGGCTACGAACAGCTCGTGGGGGCCGGGGACGTGACCGGCGACGGCGACGCGGACCTGTGGGGCCGCGACGGCGCCGGCCGGCTCTGGCTGGTGCCCGGTGAGGGCGAGGGCCGCTTCGCCGCCCGGACCCAGGTCACCCTCGACGAGACCGACGTCGACTGGCTCGTCGGAGGGGTCGACTACACCGGCGACGCGCTCCCGGACCTGCTGGTCCGGCGGGCGAGTGGTGCCCTGCTCGTGCTGCCCTCACGGGGTGACGGCACGCTCGGCCGCGCCATCGGACCCGTCGGCGACGCCGCCGGGCTCGGGATGGTCAGCGGGGCCGGCCAGGTGACCGGAGGCGATGCCCCCGACCTGGTGGCGGTCGGGTCGGGCGGTGCCCTCGTGGTGCTGCCCAACCGCGGCACCTTCGACCTGGGGCAGCCGATCAGCACCCGCCAGTCCTTCGCCCGCGCCGACCTGCTCCTCAACGCGGGCGACTTCGACGGCGACGGGCACGGTGACGTGATCGCCCGCCGCGGGATCGGCTCGCTGTGGCTCTACCGCGGCCGGGGCAACGGCAGGCTGGCGGACCCGAAGTGGATCGGCGGCAAGCGGCCCTTCCGGTCCGTGACCGAGCTGCGGGTCGTCCAGGACGTCACCGGTGACGACCGCCTCGACGTGGTGGGCCGGGTGGAGGGCCAGACCATGGTGTGGCCGGGCAACGGCGCCGACGGGCTCCAGGCGCGCCAGGCGATCGTGGTGGCCCCGCCGGCCACGGACGGCGTCAACCGCGCCGACTACGACTGGACCATCACGACCAGCGACCTGCGCGGTCGGGGCCGGGCAGACCTCGTGGTGCGGGACCGGGACGGCTACCTCGCCCGGCTCGACGGCACCAAGAGCGGCTACGGGCCGCCACGCACCCTCGGCGAGGCGGGGGGCTACGACCTGGGTGGCTGACCGGGTCAGGCGCGGGACGTGGCGCGCTCGGTGGCGTACGTCGCCTCGAGCCGCTCCTCGTCCGGGTGCGCCACCAGGACCACCGACCCTGCTCGTACGAGCGGCTCGGTGAAGCAGGGCACTCCGGAAGGGGAAGCCGGGTTCGCCCTGGACAAGAGGCGGCCGCCGTCGGTGAGGAGACTCCCGGCGGCGGCCGTCGTCCACAGCTCGGCCTGGGTCACCCCCGGCAGCGCGAGGTCGCCCGGCTCGGGCAGGTCCACCGGCAGGAACGCGTCGGGCTGCGACCAGACCTCCGTGCCGTAGTCGAGCACGGCGTCCGGCAGCGGGGTGTCGAAGGGCCGGCCGAGCGGGTGCAGCGCGCTCGCCAGCACCGGGCCGTCGGCCGCGCGGCCGGCCCAGCGGTCCAGCCCGTCCGGGCCGGTGACCCACGCATCGGCCACGGCGTCCCCGTCGAGGGACACCGCCAGGCCGGCGGTCCATGCCGCCCCCAGGAAGACCGGGCCCAGCCAGTGGGTGGGCAGGTCCACGCGCAGCACCTGGCCGCGCTCGAGGTCGAGCTCGTCGACGAGCAGCGAGGCGGTCTTGGCCACCCAGTTGGCGTACGTCGCCACCGACAGCTCGGTGCGCTCACCGCTCGCGTGGTCGTAGAACGTCAGGAGCGGGCGACCGGGGTCGGCGGCCAGCTGCCGCGCCAGGACCGCGCTGAACGTCGTCATGCCCCTAGGCTTCCACGCATGCCGTCCCTCGATCACTTCTGGGCCGTCATCCCCGCGGGAGGAGCCGGCGCCCGGCTGTGGCCGCTCTCCCGGGTCGCCGCTCCCAAGTTCCTCCACGACCTCACCGGCAGCGGTCGCTCGCTGCTGCAGGCGACCATCGAGCGGCTGGCGCCGCTGGCCGGCCCGCGGGTCCTCGTGGTGACCGGTGAGGCCCACCTCGCCGCCGTGCGCGAGCAGCTGCCCGGGCTGGACCCGGGCGCGGTGCTGGCCGAGCCGTCCCCGCGCGACTCGATGGCGGCGATCGGTCTCGCCGCCGCCGTGGTCGAGCGGCGGGATCCGGACGCGGTGGTGGGCTCGTTCGCTGCTGACCACGTGATCGCCGACACCCACGCCTTCGAGGCCGCCGTCGGGCGGGCTGTCGCCGCCGCCCACGACGACTGGCTGGTGACGCTGGGCATCACCCCGACCTTCGCCGCGACCGGGTTCGGCTACGTGCGGCTCGGCGAGGTGCTCGCCGGGCACGCCGGCGTCCACCGGGTGGCCGAGTTCGTCGAGAAGCCGGGCGCGGAGGTGGCCGAGGGGTACCTCGCCGACGGCGGGTTCCGGTGGAACGCCGGCATGTTCGTGGCGCGGCCGACCGTGCTGCTCGACCTGCTCGCGGAGCAGGACCCGGCCTTCGCCGAGTCGCTGAGGACGATCGCGGCGGAGCCGGCGCGGCTGCCCGAGCTGTGGCCGCGGCTGCCGCGGATCGCCGTCGACCACGCGGTGGCCGAGCCCGCCGCGGCGGCCGGGCGGGTGGCCGTCGTGCCCGCCGACCTCGGCTGGGAGGACCTCGGCGACTTCGACTCGCTCGCCTCCCTGCTGGGCGGGGGGTCGGACCTGAGCGTGCTCGGCGATCCCGCGCGGGTGCGCGGCCTCGCCTCGTCGGGGCTGGTGGTCCCCGCAGGCGGTCGCCTGGTCGCCGTGGTGGGCCTCGACGACGTCGTGGTCGTCGACACCCCCGACGCGCTGCTGGTCACCAGCCGGGCGCACGCCCAGCGGGTCAAGGACCTGGTCGAGGGTCTGGAGGAGTCCGGCGAGGGCCGGCTGGCGTAGAGCCGCCGGCCCCGGCCTCAGATCGCGTCCGGCTCCGGGGAGTCGGTGTAGGGGTAGTCCTGCATGAACTGCTCCAGCGCCTCGCCGCTCGGCTCCGAGCAGTACTGCCAGACACCGCTCTGCTCGCCCGAGGGGTCGCCGTCGCCGCCGACGGACCAGTGGGTGAACGCGATGTGCTGGCCGTCGGGGAACGGGTCGCCGTCCTCGGACGTCCACGGGACGGCCTTGAACTTGTTGCGGAAGTTGTCGTTGTCGGTGAACTTCGAGGCCAGCCCCTGCAGCTGGTCCATCGCCTCCGCGTCGTCGGCGATCGTCTCGTCGTACCAGAGGATGGTGTAGCCGTGCTCGAGGTTGTGCACCAGCTCGCCCACGTCCGGGCGGTCGCCGGTGGTGTAGAACTTGCGCTCGATCGGCGCCCACACGTTGTAGTGGGTGCCGAACGCCGGCGGGGCCTCCTCGTACGGGATGTCGGTGCCGGGCTCGACGTGGTCCTGGTTGCCGCTCGCGGTCTTGGTCTCGACCTCCTGGCAGACCGACGCCGGGGCGCCGATCGCGGCCAGGTCGAGGTCGGCGAACTCCCGCTGGTCGTACCAGTCCTTGATGGGCTGGTAGGCCGCGGCGCCGATGATCAGCACGGCGACGACCACGCAGACGCCGACGATCATGAGGCCGCGCCGACGCTCGGAACCCTTCTGCTGGCTGCGGATGGCGTCGATCTTGGCCTGACGGTCGGACTTGGCGGGCTTCTTCTTGGCCACGTGCGGGATCCTCGGGTCGGTCGGGGGTCGGCGGGGGGTGAGTCGCCGCAGAGTCTACGGAGTGGGCGGCGCCATCCTGACCAGGCCGTCCGCTTCGGTCACGGCGCGCCACCCGTGGGCGTGGGCCAGCGGTCGCAGCACCGCCGGGTCGCCGTCGCTGCCCAGGCCGCCGCCCGGGAGCGGCGTGGGCACCCGGCCGGTCACCGCCGCGACGGCGCGCGCCAGGTCGTCCGCGCCGGCCGGCGCGCCGAAGCCGACCGTGTCCGCGGGGCCGCCGGCGGCCGCAGCCAGGGCGCGGACCACGGCCTCCCGGCTCCCGAGCCCGAACATGTCCTCGTGGTCGTCGCGCACCAGCGCCGCCGCCCCCGGCCCGTCGTCGCCGGCGGGGAGCACCAGGTCGGCGCGCCCGCGTACGACCGCGAACGGCCGGCGGCCCAGCTTGCCCTGCACCAGCTCGGCGGCGCCGGCCAGCTCGTCGGCCACCGCCGGTGCCGTGACCACCAGCTCGTTGCCGTGGGGGTCGCGCAGCCCCGCGTGGTCGTCGAGCACGCGCAGCCCCGCCGCGCCGACCGCGAGGTCGGTCTGGCCGTGCCGCCAGGCGCGCCCCGCCGTGTCGGTGACGACCACCGCCACCGTGCGGCCGGTGAGCCCGGCGAGGCCGGCCCGCAGCCGCCGCGCCGAGGCGTCGGGGTCGACCGGCAGCAGGACGACGTGGCCGGGCTCGACGTTGGAGGCGTCGATGCCCGCGGCCGCGAGGGTCAGCCCGTGGTGGGTCCGGACGATGGTGGTCGGTCCACGGCGGGCCACGACCCGGGCGGTCTCGCCGGGCAGCAGGTCCTCGCGGGTGCCGGGCACGACGCGGCCCTCGGCCTTGGCGACCACCTTGCTCGTGACCAGCACGACGTCCCCGTCGGCGAGCTCCACCAGACCGGCCAGCACGGCCGCGAGGTCATCGCCCTGCCGGACCTCGCCGACGCCGTCGGGGGCGAGCAGCTCCAGCCGGTTCACCCGGTCACCAGCTCGATCCCGGCGGCGGCCATGGCGGCGGTCGCCTCGTCGTCGGTCATCATCAGCGGGACGGCGGCCGCCACCAGGCCGGCCTCGCGCAGCCCCGTGAGCGCCTCGGCGTCCTGCTCGTCGACCAGCCAGCCGTCCAGGACGCCGCCCCCGCTGCGGGCGCCGTAGTGGCGACCGACGGCCTCGGCGGACGGCTCGACGCCGATCGCGGCGAGCACCTGCTCGGCCATCCCGCGGACGTGGTGGCCCGCGACGATGGGGGAGACCCCGACGACCGGGGCCGGCGTCGCCGCGACCGCCTCGCGTACGCCCGGGACGCCGAGGATCGTGCCGACCGAGACGACCGGGTTGGACGGCGGCAGCACGACCAGGTCGGCCCCGGTGATCGCCTCGACCACGCCCGGTGCCGGAGCGGCGTCGTCCTGCCCGACCACGACGACCGCCTCGGCGGCCACCTCGGCCCGCAGCCGCACCCAGTACTCCTGGAAGTGGACGACGCGACGGCCACTGGGCTCGTCGGCGTCGGCGACGACGACGTGGGTCTCCACCCGGTCGTCCGACATCGGGAGCAACCGGAGCCC
Organism: uncultured Actinomycetota bacterium; assembly: GCA_963723945.1. Taxonomy (GTDB): domain Bacteria; phylum Actinomycetota; class Actinomycetes; order Propionibacteriales; family Nocardioidaceae; genus Nocardioides. The sequence continues at coordinate 98,098 of CAVRSW010000028.1, read as the reverse complement.
GTCGCCGTGCAGGGGCGTGAGCCAGCGACGGCAGAGCGCCTCGGTCACCTGCGAGAGCGGGAAGCCCCCCTCCAGCATCTCGGTCCGGACCAGGTGGGTGGCGAGGTCCCGGTCGCCCAGCCCGAACCACGTGCGGTCCACGCCGTAGGCGGCGAGCTCCTCGTTGAGGTGCCAGGTCTCGTCGCGCCGGCCCCACCCGCGACCGGGGTCGATGCCGTTCCCGAGGGTGTACATCACGGTGTCGAGGTCGGGGCAGACCTTGAGCCCGTGGACCCACCAGTCGTCGGCCGTGTTGGCGACCACGGTCACCTCGGCGTCGCGGGGGACGCCGGGTAGGGTTCCGGCCACGACGCCGTGACGCAGGCCGCTCACGAACCTCGCGCCTCCCGCCCCGCCGGAGAGCACGGTGATCTTGCGCAGTGGTGCAGGCATGCGCATCAGCCTGCCGTACACCCGGACTAGTCCATTCGGGTGGTCTTTCCCCTATAACACGATCGGGGTTGACTTCCGGCGTACGACAGGCGTGTAATTCCCACAGTGTTCTTCGGCTGTTCCACACGTCGAACAGGCTCCGTCAGGGGTCGAGGACACGGGGGCTGGAAGCAGAACAGGAGCACATCCCGCGCGGCGGCCGGACCACGGTCGGCGGGTGGGGTGTCGGGTCGAAAGGGCGAGTGCCGTGCGAGAACTACTTCTCCTCGACGGGGACCTCGAGGAAGCGGGTTGGCAGGAGCGCGCACTGTGCGCGCAGACCGATCCCGAGGCGTTCTTCCCCGAGAAGGGCGGATCCACCAGGGAGGCCAAGAAGGTCTGCCTGACGTGCGACGTGCGTGACGAGTGTCTGGAGTACGCACTGATGAACGACGAGCGCTTCGGCATCTGGGGAGGACTGTCCGAGCGCGAGCGTCGCAAGCTGAAGAAGCGGGCGGTGTGACCCACGTCCTGACGGACGTTCGCGCATTCGGCTGAGCCGCCGGGGGCCCGTTAGGGTTCACGGTCGTGTCAGCCACCGTCGTCGCCCTCCTCGTCAGCCATGACGGGTCTCGCTGGCTGCCGACCGTCATCGACGGGATCCGTGGCCAGCAGACGCCGGTGACCGGCGTGGTCGCGGTCGACACCGGCAGCAAGGACGAGAGCGCCGACCTGCTCGAGGACGCCTTCGGCGGTGTCGTCCGTGCCGGCGGCGCCACCTCGTACCCCCAGGCCGTCGGGCTCGGGCTCGAGCAGGTCCGGGACACCCGGCCCGACGCCGAGTGGGTCTGGCTGCTCCACGACGACGCCACCCCGGACCCCGGGGCGCTCACCGCGCTGCTCGCGGCGGCTGCGGCGGACCCCGGCGCCGACGTCCTCGGGCCCAAGCTCCGCGAGTGGCCCTCCCTGCGGCGGCTGCTCGAGCTCGGCGTCACCATCTCCGGCACCGGCCGACGCGAGACCGGGCTCGAGCGTGGCGAGTACGACCAGGGCCAGCACGACGACGTCCGGGAGGTGCTGGCCGTCAACACCGCCGGCATGCTGGTCCGCCGCTCGGTGCTCGAGGAGCTCGGCGGGCTCGACGAGCAGATGCCCGTCTTCGGCAACGACATCGACTTCGGCTGGCGCGCCGCCGCCGCCGGTCACCGCACCCTGATCGTCCCCGAGGCCGTCGTGTTCCACGCCGAGGCCGCGCACCGCGGCGTCCGGCGCACCCCGCTGACCGGACGGCACATCCACTACCAGGAGCGCCGGGCCGCGCTCTACACGCTGCTGGCCAACTCCAGCCGCCGCTCGCTGCCGTGGCGCGTGGTGCGGCTGGCGCTCGGCACCCTGGTCCGGATGCTCGGCTACCTGCTCGTGCGCCAGGTCGGCCAGGCGCTCGACGAGCTGGCGGCGCTGGTCTCCCTCTACGGCAAGCCCGGGGTGGTGCGACGCGCGCGCCGCGACCGCCGGCAACGGCAGTCCGCGGCTCCCGTCGACGTCTCTCCACTGCTGTCCCGCTGGTGGGTGCCCTACCGGCACGGGCTGGACTTCGTGAGCGACCTCGCGGCGGCGCTGACCAACCAGGCGGCCGACGTCGCGGAACGGCGGCGGCTGGCCAGTGACACGCCGGTCCACCGGATGGTCGACGACGACCCGTTCGCCGAGGACCAGGGGGTGCTCGCCCGGTTCTTCACCAGCCCGGTCGCGCTCGGCGGGATGCTGTTCGTGCTGCTCGCGCTGGTCGGCGCCCGGGAGGCTTTCGGGACCGTCGTCGGCGGGGCGCTCGCCCCCGCCCCGGAGTCCGTCTCGCAGTGGTGGCAGCTCCACGTCGAGTCGTGGCACCCGCTCGGGCAGGGCACCCCGGTGCCGGCTCCCGCGTACGTCCTGCCGCTGGCGCTGGTCGGGTCGCTGATCGGCCCGAGCGCCACGATCAGCGCGCTGCTCGTCCTGGCCGTGCCGCTCTCCTTCTGGGGGGCGTGGCGCTTCCTGCGCGTCGTGGGCAGGCTGCTGGAGCCGGCCGGATCGCCGGCCTGGCTGCTCTTCCTCGGTGCCAGCAGCTACGCGCTGGTGTCGGCCACGAGCGGGGCGTGGGGCCTCGGCCGGTTCGGCGTCGTCGCCGTCGCCGTGCTGCTCCCGTGGCTGGCCCACGCCGCCCTCGGCTTCGCCGACCCGGACGCCGACCGCCGCTGGCGCGCCGGGTGGCGGACCGGCCTGCTGCTCGCTCTCGGCGCCGCGTTCGCGCCCCTGACCTACTGGTTCGCCCTGGTGCTGGCCGTGCTGGTGATCGGCGCCGGGTTCGTCATCAGTGCCCGGGCGATGCGCGACCGTTCGGTGTGGGGCCCTCCGGCGGCGGCACTGCTCGTCCCGCCGGTGCTGCTGGCCCCCTGGTGGGTGCCCGCGGTCCTCAACGGCGCGGCCGCCGCCCTTGCGCTCGACGCCGGCCGGCTGCCGATGGCCACGGTCGGCTTCGCCGACCTCGTCACCGGGCACGTCGGCGACGCCGGAGCCCCCGCCTGGCTGGGCCTGCTGCTGCTGGCTGTCGCCGTCCTCGCCCTGGTGCCCTCGGCCACCCGGATCCCGGTGCTCGTCTGCTGGATGGTGGCGCTGGCCGCGGCGCTGGTCGCACCGGTCCTCGGCCTGCTCACGTTCGAGCGGGACGCGGTGGTCACCAAGGCCGGGCTCGGGTTCCTCGTCGTCGTGATCCAGGCGGCGTTCGTCGTCGGTGCGGTCATCGCCGCCCAGGGCGCCACCCGGGGCGGCACGGGGAGTGCCTGGCGGCGCCGGACCGTGGCCCTCGCGGTGCTGGTCGCCGCGGTCGTCCCCGTGGTCGGGCTCGGCTGGTTCGTGGTCAACGGGCCCGGCGAGCTCGAGGACACCCGCGACACGGGCATCCCGGCGTACATGATGCAGAGCGCGGCGCTCGGCCCCGAGCACGGCATCCTCGTGATCGACGGGGACGTCGAGAACGGGTTCACCTGGTCGGTGCTGCGCGAGGACGGCCTCACCGTCGGCGAGGACGAGATCGTCGGGCTGATGGCCGCCGACGACGACCTCGACGCCCTCGTCGGCGAGCTGGTCTCCTCGCCCGCCTCGGGCGCCGTGGAGTCGTTGCCCGCCCAGGGCATCGAGTACGTCGTGCTGCCCGACCCGGCCGACGGCAACGTGGCGGCCGTGCTCGACGCGACCACCGGGCTGGACCAGGCGAGCGCCGAGAACCGCGAGACCCGCGCGTGGCAGGTCGCCGAGGAGGTGACCCCGGACGCCGTCGCCAGCCGGGAGTCGTGGCAGCGGCTCGCGCTCGTGATCGCGCAGGGCGTCGCGATCCTCGTCGTCCTCGTGCTGTGCGTGCCGAGCCAGGGGCGGGAGCGCCGATGATCCCCGCCCGGACCAGGGAAGACGTCGTCCCGCGCACGCCCGGTGGGAAGCGAGGAGCCCGACGATGAGCACGACCGACCCCGGAACCGGCCGCCGCACCGCCGCGGGCCGCCGGATCAGCCCGACCGGCGTGCTCGCCGTGGCGCTGCCGCTGCTGACCGTGGGGGCGCTGGCCCTCGTGCAGCCCGACGCCACGCCGACGAGCGCGCGCCCGGCCGACGCGGTCCCGGTCGAGCAGGCCGACCTGGTCTGCCCGCCCGCGATCGGCGACCGGCCCGGGCTGGCCGTCGCACCGGCCGGCAAGCTCGACGGCGGTAGCGCCACCGCCGACTCCGGCGACGGCGAGCCCACCGACGTCGACCTGAGCTCCGACGCCGTGACGACCCTGCCCGACCGGGAGGACGCCACCTTCGTCCGGGCCCGCGGCGAGGTCTCGGCCCAGCTGCTGGCGGCGCGGTTCCAGCCCGACGGCCTCGCGGCCACCGAGTGTGCGCTGCCGCGCCCCGACTACCGGTTCACCGGAGTGGGGGCCGATGCCGACCACGCCTCGGTCCTGCAGCTCGCCAACCCCGACACCGGCCCTGCCGTCGCTGACCTGACCGTCCTCGGGCGCACCGGACCGATCGACGTCCCCGAGCTGCGCGGCCTCACCGTCCAGGGCGGGCAGACCGTCGAGGTCGACCTGGCGCAGGCGGTGCCGACCCGCGAGGAGCTGGCGCTCGAGGTAGCCGTCTCGCGGGGCCGGCTGGGCGCGACCATGGCGGACTCGATCCCGCCGCTCGGGACCCGCCGGCTGACCCGCGACTGGCTCCCGGCCTCCGGCGAGCCGGCGACCGAGCAGCTGCTGCTCGGCCTGGTCGGGGGCGAGGGCGACGACACGCTCGACGTGGCCAACCCCGGTGACGACGAGGTCCGGGTCGAGGTCCGCATCGTGACCGACGACGCCTCCTTCGTCCCGGAGGGCCTCGACGAGGTCACGGTCGGGCCGGAGTCGGTGGAGTCGGTGTCGCTCTCCGAGCAGCTGCGCAGCCAGGTGGCCGAGGGCGCCCTGGGCGTCGAGCTCCGGAGCACCGGCCCGGTCACGGCCGGGCTGGCCTCGGTCGTCGAGGGCGACCGCGTCCTCACGCCCGTCGTGGGTCGGGCCGAGCAGCCGGTCACCGCGCTGGTACCGCCGGGGGAGTCCTCGCTGGTGCTCGCGGACGCCGCAGGCGCCGGCGTCGTGACCGTGGCGGCCTACGACGACGGCGAGCTGCTGGCCGAGGAGCGGGTCGAGCTGACCGAGGGCTCCGGCGGCCGGGTGGAGCTCCCGGAGCGCACCAGCCTGGTGCGTGTGACCCCGCGCCGGACGTCGGTCGCCGCGTCGCTGGTCACCACCGGTGACGGCGCGACGGTGCTGCCCCTGCAGGAGCTGGTGCGCACCTCTCTCGTGCCGCACGTACGCCCCGGTCTGCCCTGATCCGCCGACCCGTCCCGCGCGGTCAGGGCTCGGGGCGGTAGCGCGGGTCGACGGCCTCCGGCTCGATGCCGAGCAGCTCGGCGACCTGCTCGACGACCACCGTGACGACCAGGGCGTCGAGGTCCGACCGGGTCGCCGCGCGGTGCTCGATCGGGCGCCGGAACAGCACCAGCCGGGTCGGGGCGCCACGGGCGCCACGCACCAGCGACGACAGCGGCACCGTCTCCGGGTGCCAGTCGTCGGGGATCTGCGGCGCGTCCTCGACGGCGTACTCCAGGGCACCGAGGCGGTCCGACCAGCGCTCGTCGATCTCGGACACCACGTCGAGGACCAGCTGGTCGAAGCGATCCCCGGCGGTCCGCTGCTCGGGTGCGCCGAGCACCCGGGGCAGCACCCCCGGCCCGCGCATGCCGCGTCCACGACGGTCGCGGGTGCGGCGTCGTGCCCCGGGACCGCCGACTGCCTGCTCCACGGCCGCGAGCCTAATCGGGAACCGCCACCCGCGCAGGTACCGTCGGCGCCGTGAGTCCTGTCCGTCGGTGTTCGCGCACGGCCTGCAGCCGCGCCGCGGTGATGACGCTCACCTATGTCTACGCCGACCAGACGGCCGTGCTCGGGCCGCTCGCGACGTTTGCCGAGCCGCACGCCTACGACCTGTGCGAGGGCCACAGCGAGCGGCTCTCGGCGCCGCGCGGCTGGGAGGTGCTGCGGCTGCAGCCCGACCCCGCCGCCCAGGGGCCCAGCAGCGACGACCTGCTCGCCCTGGCCGACGCCGTCCGGGAGGCCGCTCGCCCGGTGCCGCCCATGCCGGGTCCAGTGCCGGTCGTCGAGCCGGGGCGTGAGATCGCACGGCGCGGCCACCTGCGCGTGCTCACCTCCGACTGAGCGCGACTAGAGTCGCGCGACATGGTCCCCGTCTCACGCGCCCCGGACCTCGACCAGGTCTTCAAGGCCTACGACGTCCGCGGCACGGTGCCGGACCAGGTCGACCCCGCGCTGGCCCGCGCGACGGCGGGAGCGTTCGTCGACGTCACCGGCGCCACGCGCGTCGTGGTCGGGCACGACATGCGGCCGAGCTCGCCCGACCTCGTCGCCGCCTTCGCCGAGGGCGCCGCGGCCGCCGGTGCCGACGTGGTGCTGATCGGGCTGGCGGCCACCGACCAGCTCTACTTCGCCTCCGGACGCCTCGACGTGCCGGGCGCGATGATCACCGCGAGCCACAACCCCGCGCACTACAACGGGATCAAGCTGTGCCACGCCGGGGCCCGTCCGGTCGGCCGGGACACCGGGCTCACCGACATCCGCGACCGGGTCGCGCGGGGTGAGTCGTACGTCGGGGGCCACCGGGGAGAGGTCACCGAGCTCGACGTGCTGGGCGACTACGCCTCCCACCTGCTCTCGCTGGCGCCGGTCGCCGGGCGCCGGCTGCGGGTCGTCGTCGACGCCGGCAACGGCATGGCGGGCCACACCGCGCCGGCGGTCTTCGAGCGGATCCCCGACGTCGAGCTGGTCCCGATGTACTTCGAGCTCGACGGCAGCTTCCCGCACCACGAGGCCAACCCGATCGAGCCGGGCAACCTGGTCGACCTGCAGCGCCGGGTGCTCGAGGAGGGGGCCGACGTGGGGCTGGCCTTCGACGGCGACGCCGACCGATGCTTCCTGGTCGACGAGCAGGGCGCCTCCGTGTCGCCGTCGGCGCTGACCGGTCTGATCGCGGCCCGCGAGCTCGTCCGCGAGCCGGGCGCGACGGTGATCCACAACCTGCTCACGAGCCGCGCCGTCCCCGAGCTGGTCACCCGGCTGGGCGGGACGCCGGTCCGCACCCGGGTCGGCCACAGCTTCATCAAGGAGACGATGGCCGAGACCGGCGCAGTCTTCGGCGGCGAGCACAGCGGCCACTTCTACTTCCGCGACTTCTGGCGGGCCGACTCCGGCATGCTGGCCGCGCTGCACGTCCTCGCCGCGCTGTCCTCGGGCGACCAGGCGCTCTCGACGCTGCTCGCCGACCACGAGCGCTACGCGCTCAGCGGTGAGCTCAACAGCACCGTCGCCGACCCGGCGCGGGTCGTGGCCGAGGTCCGGACCGCGTACGTCGACCGCGACGGCGTCACCCTCGACGAGCTGGACGGGCTCACCGTGAGCCACGACGACTGGTGGTTCAACGTCCGGGCCTCCAACACCGAGCCCCTGCTGCGCCTCAACGCGGAGGGCCGCGACACTGCCACCATGGAGCGCGTGCGCGACGACGCGCTCGACCTGATCAGGAGCCACGCATGAACCTCGACCCCGCCCTGCTGGAGATCATCGTCTGTCCCGACTGCCGCGGTGAGCTGGCCGTGACCGGCGAGGAGCTGGTCTGCCAGTCCTGCGGCCTGGCCTACCCGGTCCGGGACGGGATCCCGGTCCTGCTGGTCGACGAGGCCCGGCGACCGGGCTGATCCTGCGATGGCGACCTGGTTCGACGAGTCCCGCCTCGACGACGAGGAGGTGTGGCAGCGCGCCGACGGACGGCTGCGCTCGCTCGCCGAGTCCGGCGCCCGGGTGCGGCGGGAGGCGATCGAGGTGGCCGAGGCGCTCGACCTCGCGGTCGAACGTGCGGCCGAGCTGAGCCGGCCGCGCGCCGTGATCGCGGCCGGCCCCGACTCGCGGCTGCTGCGCGTGGTGCTGGAGCCGTGGTGCCCCGTCCCGTTCGTGGCCTGGCCCCACCCCTCGCTCCCGGGCTGGGCCGGCGGGCTCGACCTGGTGGTCGTCCTCGCTCCCGACGGCGGTCACAGCTCCGCGTCCGCGGTCGCCGAGGCGGTACGCCGCGGCTGCCAGCTGGTGGTCGCCTGCCCGCCGGGCTCGACGGTCGCCGAGCACGCCGGCGGCCGGTGGAGCACGATCCTGCCCACCCTCAGCGGCGACCAGCTCGCCACCGCCGTGGTGGTCCTCGACTACCTCGAACGGGTCCGGCTCGGTCCCCGCGTCGACACCGAGCGGGTCGCGGAGGCCCTCGACGAGGTCGCGATCACCTGCTCGCCCCACCGCGACCTGGCCGTCAACCCCGCCAAGGTGCTGGCGATCGCGATGGCCGACGTGACGCCCGTGGTCTGGGGCGGCAGCGTGCTGGCCGCCCGCGCCGCCCGCCGGATCGCGGAGTCGCTGCGGCGCGCCTCGGGCCGCAGCGCGCTCGCCGGCGACGCCGAGCACCTGTTGCCGGTCCTGGAGGCGGTCGCACCCCGCGACGTCTTCGACGACCCCTTCTCCGACGAGCCCCGGGAGCGGCGGCCGATGCTGCTGGTGCTCGACGACGGCAACGAGGAGCCGATCGTCCGCGAGGACCGGGGCCGGCTCCAGGCCGCCGCCGCCGAGCGGGGCGTGCGCATCGAGACCCTCACGACCGAGGCGCCCACGGAGGTCGCGCGCTACGCCTCGCTGCTGCTGAGCGGCAGCTACGCCGCGGAGTACCTCCGGCTCGGCCTCGTCGAGGACTGACGGCCGCTCACCCGCCGGTGCCCGGCGGGGCCGGCCGGCGGTGTCGGGGCCGTCCACGACATCTGCACCCGCACGCTCGCGGCCGCCGTGGCGCCCACGAGCACGGCGGAGCTGTTGGCGGTGAACTCCAGCCCGAACTCGACGGTCACCGCGTCGGGGTGGCGCGGGATGGCGCGCAGCTCGGCGAGCACCCCTTCCGAGACCGTGCGGATCGGCCGCAGCGCGGTCTCGAAGGTGCGCTGGGCGCGCTCGACGACCGCGGACTCGCCCAGCCCCCGGGTCACCAGCTCGTCCCGCGCCGCCTCCGGCACCTTGACCAGCACGGTGCTGCCTTCCTGTGTCACGAACTCGACGATCGGCATCGCGGAACTCCTCCTCTGACGGGACCTGCTCGACCCCGGCCCGGTGGCCGCCGGCCGGATCGCCGACGCCCGGCTTTCAGTATTGGCGAGTTCGGCGCGCGATGGGACACTCACCAGAGGCGGACCCCGCGGCATGGGGCGCACGTCGGCCCGTCGCTGGGGAGCGCGATGGACGAGCACGTGGAGCTCGAGCTCGAGCTGGCTGCCGACGGGCAGGACGGCTACCGGGTGACCGTGCGGTCCTCCGCCGGTGAGGAGTCCGGCCGGCTGCTCCTCGACCCCGCACCCCTGTTGCGACAGCGTCCGCTGCTGCAGTCGACCGTCCTCGCGTCGGCGGTGGCCTCCCGGGGCTCCGTGAGCGAGGTGGAGGCGCCGATCCGGGAGATGGGTGAAGCGCTCTTCCACGCCGTGTTCGACGAGGGTGTCTACGCGGCCTACCGGGCGAGCCTGGCGCTGGCCGCCGCCCAGGGGACCCAGCTGCGGGTCGTGCTGCGTACCCAGCCGTCGGAGCTGGCCGCGCTTCCGTGGGAGACGATGTACGACCCCGGGGTCGGCGCCTACCTGTGCCAGCGCGAGCCCCTCGTCCGGCACGTCTCGGTCTCGAGTGTCACCCACCCCATCAAGGTGGCCCCGCCGCTGCGCATCCTCGGGGTGGTCGCGGCCCCCCGGGACCGGCAGCGGCTCGACGTCGACGGCGAGAAGCAGCGGCTCAGGGCCGCCATGAAGCCGCTCGGGTCACGGGTGTCGCTGCGCTGGGTGGAGGGGGGTCGGTGGGCAGACGTGCAGCGGGAGCTGATCGCGGAGCACTGGCACGTGCTGCACTTCGTCGGGCACGGCGGGTTCGACCGGGAGAGTGGCGAGGGCATGCTGGCCCTCGAGAACGACGAGGGCGGGAGCGACCTCGTCGGTGCCGACAGGTTCAGCGACCTGCTCACCCTGCAGGTGCCGCCCCTCCAGCTGGTGGTGCTCAACTCGTGCTCGGGTGCCCAGGCGGCGGCCTCCGACGTCTTCTCCTCCAGCGCGGCGTCCCTGGCCAGGACCGGCGTGTCCGCGGTGGTGGCGATGCAGTTCGCGGTGAGCGACCCGGCGGCCAAGGCGTTCACCGCCGGCTTCTACCAGGCGATCGCCCACAACCGCACCATCGCCGAGGCGGTGCGGATCGGCCGCATCGGCATCCGCGGGACCAGCGAGGAGACCCTCGAGTGGATCACCCCCGTGCTCTACCTGCGGGGCGACGACGCGGCGCTGTTCGAGGTGCTGCCGGGCACTCCGGACGACTCCGGCGACGGGGCGGCCCTGTCACCCGAGGACGCTGCCCGCGAGGCGGCGGTTCCTGCGCTCTACCAGCAGGCGATGTCGAAGTTCCGCGCCCGGGACTTCGCCGGAGCGCTCGTGCTCTTCGACATCCTCCTCAGTGACCGGGAGGACTTCCGCGGCGCGGCCAGCCGGCGCGAGAGGGCCGCCCACGAGGTGCGGGTCGCCGAGACGTACGACGAGGCGCTCACCGCCGAGGAGGGCGGTGACTGGTCGGCGGCCGTCGAGGGTTACCTCGCCGTGCTCGGCCTGGACCCCCACCACCCGGACGCGCAGGCGCGGCTCGACCAGTGCCGGCGCCGACAGCAGGTCGTCTCCCTGCAGGAGGAGCTCCGGGCGCACGTCGACGCCGAGGACTGGGCCGCCGCGGTGGCGGTCGCCGACGAGCTGGACCTCGTGTCTCCGGGCGACGGCGACCCTGACGGGCTCGCCTCCCTGGCGCGGTCCCGGACGGGCGCGGCCGAGCGTGAGCAGGAGGCGGAGCGGGAGCGGCAGCGGTTGGCGGACGAGGAGGCGGAGCGGGAGCAGCGGCGGTTGGCGGACGAGGAGGCGGAGCGGGAGCGGCAGCGGTTGGCGGACGAGGAGGCGGAGCGGGAGCGGCAGCGGCTGGCCGAGGAGGAGGCGGAGCGGGAGCGTCGGGAGGAGGAACGACGGCGGCGCCGGGCGGCCCTCCTCAAGTACGTCGCCCTCCCTGCGGCCGTGATCCTGCTCGTCGCGGGTGCTGCCGCCGTCTTCTGGCCGGACGACGGCGGCTCCGGAGGGAGCGCGGGAGACGGCGGCACGACGGAGCAGGGAGACGTGCCGGCGCCGTTCGAGTCGGCAGACCTCTGGCGCATGGCGGAGCCCTACTTCGGCCCGGGCGAGTGCTCGGTGCCGCAGTCGAGCGAGGAGGCGCCCCTCGCCTGGGACCTGCCGTGGTCCGAGCTGCTCAAGTGCCGCCGCTCGGACGAGGCGTACACCGGCACCTTCCTGTGTGCCGAGGACCAGGCGGACTTCGACGCGGTGCGCGCCGCGTTCCTGGGCGAGGCGGTCGGCGACACCGAGGAGGTGACCGGCCCGCCCGCCGGACGGGACGAGCCGTACCCGTTCCAGGTGGCCTTCCACCACGCCGGCGTCGGCGCCGGCCGGGTCTTCTGGGACGACGTCGGGGTGCTCTGCTCCGCCGAGCTGCAGACCGTGGAGACCGACCTCGGCGTCGTGGTCGACTACTGGACCGGCGGCTGAGCCGGGCGAGGAGCGTCGCCGCTCCCGGGGCGTCGATAGGCTGACGGCCCCACCCCACGAACGCGGAGGAACCATGGCCGGCGGACTCTTCGCGCTGCTCGACGACGTGGCCGCCCTGGCCCGGATCGCGGCGGCGTCGGTCGACGACGTGGGTGCGGCGGCGGGCCGCGCGAGCGCCAAGGCCGCCGGCGTGGTCGTGGACGACACGGCCGTGACGCCGCAGTACCTCCACGGGAGCGCCGCGGACCGCGAGCTGCCGATCATCAAGAAGATCACCATCGGATCGCTGCGCAACAAGCTGGTCTTCATCCTCCCGGCGGCGCTCCTGCTCAGCGAGTTCCTGCCGCAGGCGCTGCCGGTGCTGCTGATCCTCGGCGGCACCTACCTCGCGTACGAGGGCGCCCACAAGGTCTGGGAGAAGGTCAGCGGCCACGGCAGCGAGGCCGAGGCCGAGCTGGGCGAGCAGGGCGAGCTGACGCCCGAGCACGAGCAGCGAACGGTCACGCAACGCCATCCGGACCGACTTCATCCTCTCCGCCGAGATCATGGTGATCGCGCTCAACGAGGTCGTCGACTCCCAGCCGGACGCGGGCTTCCTGATGCGCGCGGTGGTGCTGGCGGTGGTCGCGGTCTTCATCACCGCCCTCGTCTACGGCGTGGTGGCGCTGATCGTGAAGATGGACGACATCGGGCTGGCGCTCGCCGAGCGCCCCTCGGCCGGCTGCCCAGCGGGTCGGTCGCGGCCTGGTCGACCGCGATGCCGAGGCTGCTGACGATCATCTCCGTCGTCGGCACCGGCGCGATGCTCTGGGTCGGCGGCCACATCCTGCTGGTCAGCTCCCACGAGCTCGGCTGGCACGCGCCGTACGACCTCGTCCACCACTGGGAGGAGGCGGTCCACGAGGCCGTCGGCGGGGTCGGCGCGGTGCTCGCGTGGCTGGTCAACACCCTGGCCTCCGCCGTGATCGGGCTCGTGGTCGGCGCGCTCGTCGTCGCGGTGATGCAGCTGGTGCCCCGCAGGCGCGCGCACGGGGATTCCTGAATCGGGGCTCGGCCGTCCTACGCTTGCGGGAGTCCGCGTGGGAGATCCCGACAACGCGCAGATGCGCGGCGCAGACCTGCTCCACACCCATGAGGAGACAACTGATGGACTTCAAGGTTGCCGACCTGGCCCTGGCCGAGTTCGGCCGCAAGGAGATCACGCTCGCCGAGCACGAGATGCCCGGCCTGATGGCGATGCGCGAGAGGTACGGCGCCGACAAGCCGCTGGCCGGCGCCCGGATCGCGGGGTCGCTGCACATGACCGTGCAGACCGCCGTGCTCATCGAGACCCTCGTGGCGCTCGGCGCCGAGGTCCGCTGGGCCTCCTGCAACATCTTCTCGACCCAGGACCACGCCGCCGCGGCCGTCGCGGTCGGCCCCGAGGGCACCGTCGACGCCCCGGCCGGCGTCCCGGTCTTCGCCTGGAAGGGCGAGACCCTGGAGGAGTACTGGTGGTGCACCCAGCAGATCCTCAACTGGCCCGGCGACGCGTTCGCGAACATGATCCTCGACGACGGCGGTGACGCGACGATGCTCGTCCACCTCGGCGTCGACGCGGAGAAGTCCGGCCAGGCGCCCGACCCCGCCACCGCGAAGAGCCACGAGCAGAAGGTCGTCTTCGACGTGCTCGCCGCGTCGCTGGCCGAGAGCGGCGACCGCTGGACGAAGATCGCCGGCGAGATCAAGGGCGTCACCGAGGAGACCACCACCGGCGTGCTGCGCCTCTACGACATGATGAAGGAGGGCTCGCTGCTCTTCCCGGCCATCAACGTCAACGACTCGGTGACCAAGTCCAAGTTCGACAACAAGTACGGCTGCCGCCACTCGCTCATCGACGGCATCAACCGCGCCACCGACGTCCTCATGGGCGGCAAGGTCGCGGTCGTGTGCGGCTACGGAGACGTCGGCAAGGGCTGCGCGGAGTCGCTGCGCGGCCAGGGCGCCCGGGTCATCGTCACCGAGATCGACCCGATCTGCGCGCTGCAGGCGGCGATGGACGGCTACCAGGTCGCGACCCTCGACGACGTCCTCGACGTGGCCGACATCGTGATCACCGCGACCGGCAACAAGGACGTCGTCACCGTCGACCAGATGAGCCGGATGAAGCACCAGGCGATCCTGGGCAACATCGGCCACTTCGACAACGAGATCGACATGGCCGGGCTGGAGGCGTACGACGGCGTCGAGCGCGACACGGTCAAGCCGCAGGTCGACGTGTGGACCTTCCCGACCGGGAACTCGATCATCGTGCTCTCCGAGGGCCGGCTGATGAACCTCGGCAACGCCACCGGCCACCCGAGCTTCGTGATGTCCAACTCCTTCACCAACCAGGTGCTGGCCCAGCTCGAGCTGTTCACCAAGCCCGAGGACTACCCGGTCGGCGTCTACGTGCTGCCCAAGCACCTCGACGAGGAGGTCGCCCGGCTCCACCTCGACGCGCTCGGCGTCCGGCTCACGACCCTCACCGACGACCAGGCCGGCTACCTCGGCGTGGACGTCGCCGGTCCGTACAAGTCGGACGCGTACCGTTACTGAGCGGAGCGGGATCCCGGGGTCTGCCCGGGATCCGACCGTCGGTACGGCAGAATTGACCGCATGACCAGCCAGGCAACCGACGGCGCGGGTCGCGGCCGGATCCTCGTCGTCGACGACGATGCGTCCCTCGCGGAGATGCTGACGATCGTCCTGCGCCAGGAGGGTTTCGAGACGCAGATGTTCGGCCGCGGCGACGGGGCGCTGCAGACCTTCCGCGACTACCGGCCCGACCTGGTGCTGCTCGACCTGATGCTGCCCGGCAAGGACGGCATCGACGTCTGCAAGGAGATCCGGGCCGAGTCGGGCGTCCCGATCGTCATGCTGACCGCCAAGGGCGACACCATCGACGTGGTCCTGGGCCTGGAGTCCGGCGCCGACGACTACATCGTCAAGCCGTTCAAGCCCAAGGAGCTGATCGCCCGGATCCGCGCCCGCGTACGCCGCTTCGACGCGCCGCTCCCGGAGGCGCTGTCCATCGGCGACCTCGCCATCGACGTCGCCGGGCACAGCGTGACCCGCGGGGGCCGCCCGATCGGGCTGACGCCGCTCGAGTTCGACCTGCTGGTGTGCCTGGCCCGCAAGCCGTGGCAGGTGTTCACCCGCGAGGTGCTGCTCGAGGAGGTCTGGGGCTACCGCCACGCGGCCGACACCCGGCTCGTCAACGTCCACGTCCAGCGGCTGCGGTCCAAGGTCGAGCACGACCCGGAGAACCCCGAGGTGGTCGTCACCGTCCGCGGCGTGGGCTACAAGGCCGGCTCGTCCTAAGGCCATGCGGCTCGATCGGCTGGGGGCCAGCGTGCGACGGGGTGGGTGCGGCACGCACTGACGTTCTGGCGACGCAGCATCCAGCTGCGCGTGGTCGCCAGCACGGTCCTGCTGTCCGCGCTCGTGGTCGGCATCGTCGGCGTGTTCCTGCTGCAGCAGACGCGCGACGGCCTGCTGGAGCAGCGCGAGGACGCCGCCGTCGGCGAGGCGACCCGGGTGACCAGCGAGGCCCGCGAGCGGCTCGAGGGCGTACCGCCGACCGAGACCGACGCCGCCCTCCAGCTGCGGGAGCTGATCGAGCCGATCGTCCAGCTCGGCCAGACCCGCGACTTCGCCGTCGTGCTGAGCGGTCCCGCGGGCGAGTCCCGCACCCCGCGCCTGGACCGCGACAGCGTCCCGGCCGACCTCGAGCGGCACTTCGACACCGCGTCCGGGACGGCCGCCGGGACCGC
Source organism: uncultured Actinomycetota bacterium (assembly GCA_963723945.1). Lineage (GTDB taxonomy): Bacteria > Actinomycetota > Actinomycetes > Propionibacteriales > Nocardioidaceae > Nocardioides. The sequence continues at coordinate 82,643 of CAVRSW010000028.1, read as the reverse complement.
CTTCACCTACACCGAGATCCGCCGTACCGATCGCCGACGGGTCGCACACCGCCGTGCCCGGCATCGTCGTCGGCTCGCAGGTGCGGCTGCCGGCCGACTCGCAGACGTACACGCTCTACTACCTGTTCCCCCTCGACGACGAGATCCGGACGCTCCGGCTGGTCTCGCGGGCCCTGCTCACCGCTGCCGGGCTGCTGCTGCTGCTCGTGGCGGGGCTGACCTGGCTGGTGACCCGGCAGGTCGTGACGCCGGTCCGGATGGCCCGACAGGTGGCCGAGCGGCTGGCCGCCGGGCAGCTGCAGGAGCGGCTCAAGGTGTCCGGCGAGGACGACCTGGCGCGGCTGGCCACGTCGTTCAACCAGATGGCGACCAACCTGCAGCGCCAGATCCGGCAGCTGGAGGAGCTGTCGCGGGTGCAGCGGCGGTTCGTCTCCGACGTGTCCCACGAGCTCCGTACCCCGCTCACGACCGTACGGATGGCGGGCGAGGTGCTCTACGACGCGCGCCGCGACTTCGACCCCGCCACCGGCCGGGCCGCGGAGCTGCTCCAGACCGAGCTCGACCGGTTCGAGACGCTGCTGGTCGACCTGCTCGAGATCAGCCGCTTCGACGCCGGCGCCGCGGTGCTCGAGATCGACGACGTCGACCTGGTCGACGTGGCCCGCCGGATCGTCGACGCGACCGCCGCCCTGGCCACCCAGAACGGCGTCCACGTCCGGCTCGAGGCCGACCAGCCCTGCCGGGCGGAGGCCGACGTACGCCGGGTGGAGCGGATCGTGCGCAACCTGGTCACCAACGCCATCGACCACGCCGAGAGCGGCGACATCGTGATCCGGGTGGCCGGCGACGACCACGCGGCGGCGATCGCCGTCCGGGACCACGGCGTCGGCCTCGGCGTCGGCGAGGCCGCCATGGTGTTCAACCGGTTCTGGCGTGCCGACCCCGCCCGCGCCCGCACCAGCGGCGGCACCGGGCTCGGCCTGTCGATCGCCATGGAGGACACCCACCTCCACGGCGGCTGGCTGCAGGCCTGGGGCCGCCCGGGTGAGGGCGCCCAGTTCCGGCTGACCCTGCCGCGCCGCAACGGCGGCGTGCTGCGGCGCAGCCCGCTGCCGCTGGTGCCGGCCGACCCGACGGCGGTGCCGCGATGACCCGGCTCCGCACGACGACGGCACGACGGCGCGCGCTCGCCGTCGTCCTGGTGTGCCTCGCGCCGGTGGTCTCCGGCTGCCTCGGCATCCCCGACGACGGTCCGGTCGTCGAGGCCCAGACCGAGGTCGACCCCAACGAGGAGCTCGGCTACTACAACGACCCGCCGCCGCCGAGCCAGGGCGAGCAGCCGGCCGACATCGTCAAGGGCTTCCTCGACGCGCAGACGGCGATCCCGGTGCAGACCAACACCGCCAGGCAGTACCTCACCCGCGCCGCCGCGTCGTCGTGGCGGCCCGGAGCGCGGCACGATCACGTACGCCGACGCCTCGCTGCCCGAGGGCAGCAACCGGGTGTCGGTGGAGCTCGCCGGCGCCAACCGCCTCGACAGCGGCGGCTCCTGGCGCGGACCGGTGGCCCCCGAGGACCGGCTGCTGTCGTTCACCATGCAGCGGGAGGAGGGGGAGTGGCGGATCGCCGACCTCCCCGACGCCCGGGTGGTCCCGGAGACGTGGTTCGGCCAGGCGTACCGGCGGGTCTCGCTCTACTACCTCGACCCCACGGCCCAGATCATGGTGCCCGAGCCGGTCTTCCTGCCGCGGGGCGACCAGCTCGCCACCGCGCTGGTCGACCGGCTGATCCAGGGGCCGTCGCGGCGGCTGCGCGGCGACGTCGAGCAGAGCTTCGTGCCGCCCGACGTCGACGTCGAGCTCTCGGTGACGGTGTCGGACGCCGGGGTCGCCGACATCCGGCTGACCGGCGGTGTCCCCATGCCCAGCGAGCGCGACGCGGCGCTGATGGTCTCCCAGCTGACCTGGACCCTCGCCGCAGGACTCGTCGCTGACCGGGGTGCGGATCTCCATCAACGGCGAGCCGGTGATCCTCTCCGAGGGGACACCGGTCTTCGCGATGGACCGGGGGCGCTACTACGACCCCACCGGCTTCCAGTCGACCTCGGAGCTGTTCGCGCTGCGCGAGGGGCGGCTGGTCCACGGTGCCGCCGGGGGACCTCGCCCAGGCCGGCGGTCCGCTGGGGCAGCGGAGCTACGGGATCGGCGCGATCGGGGTCGACCTGCGCGGCGAGAAGGTCGCCGGGGTGACCACCCGGCAGGGGACCGGATCCTCCTCGCCGACGTCCGGGACCCCGAGGCTGCGGCCTCCACCCTCGTCGAGGACGGGACCGGGCTGCTGCCGCCGGCGTGGGACTTCGCGAACCGGATGTGGATCGTCGACCGGCCGGGCGGACCGGGCCGTGCTCTCGGTGCGCGACGGCGCCCGGCCGCGTCCGGTGCGGGTGCCCGGGATCAGCGGCCGCGACCTCAGCCACGTGCTGGTCTCGCGCGACGGGTCCCGGCTGGTCGCCGTGGTCGACCGGGGTGCCGACGACAGGATCGTCGTGAGCCGGATCCGCTACGACCGCCGCGGCCGGGTCGTCGGCGCCACGCGCGCCCGCGCGATCGCGTGGGAGGACCAGCCACGGGCCTCGGTGCTCGACATCGGCTGGTCCTCGCCGACGTCCCTCGCGGTGCTGCACCGGCTCAGCGGCGACCTGACCCAGCTGGACACGCTCCCGGTCGACGGGGCGCCGGCCGGGCTGACCGGGCTCTCGGTGACCCTGCAGGGCCCGGTCCGCGGCGTCGCGTCGTCGCCCCGCGACACCGAGCCCGTCCTGGTCCAGACCCAGCAGGGGCTGCTCGACGTCCTCGCAGGCTCGGAGGTCGCGCTGCCCGGGAGTCCGACGGGCTGGTGTCGCCGACGTACGTCGGCTGAGCGGCCTCCACTCCCGGCTTTCGCGGCCCGCTCTCCACAGCTCGCCAGGGGTGCCTTGCGGCGGCCCGGGTGCCGGTGCTCGGATCCGGACGTGCGCGACGCCGTCCTCGACCTGCTGCTCGGCGGCAGCTGCGTGGCGTGCGGGCGCCCGGGCCGGGCGTGGTGCGCCGGCTGCCGGCCGTCGCCGGGACCCGGCCCGCCCGGCGTGGCCGACGCCGGTCCCGCCCGGGCTGGCGCCGCCGTGGACGGCGGCCGACTACGACGGGGCCGTGCGCGCCGCCCTGCTCGCCCACAAGGAGCGCCACGTGGCCGGGCTGGCCCCGACCCTGGCGACGCTGCTGGCGGTCGCCGTGGCGGCCGCTGGCGCCGCCGCCGGTGCTGCTGGTGCCGGTCCCGAGCCGGCCGGGCGTGGTGCGGGCGCGCGGGCACGACCCGCTGCTCACCGTGGTCGCGGTGCCGCCGCGCGGGGCCTCCCCGGGACGACCGTGGCGCCGCTGCTGCGCTCGCGGGGCGGGGTCCGCGACCAGGCCGGGCTGACGGCGGCCGAGCGGGCCGCCAACCTCGCCGGGTCGCTCTGGTGCCCGACGGGACTGCTGCGGCGCTGGGCGGGCGCGTCGGCGCCGCGTGATCGTGTGCGACGACGTGCTCACGACCGGGGCCACGGCCCGCGAGGCGCAGCGGGCGCTGACCGCGTCGGGGCTGGTGGTCGAGGGGATCGCGACCGTGGCGGCCACCCGGCGGCGGTGGCCCCGACCGTCGGCCGGAGGCGTGGCCGGCGAATAGTCCGGACCACGCCTTTCGTCGCGACCGCCGCGTCGACTAGCGTCTCGGCATGGAGTCCGTCCGGGTCCGTGGTTGCGTCGGCACGACGCCCCGGGACACCGGAGCGTCGCGTCGGCAAGCCGATGCCAGTCGCAGGCAAAACGGCCCACGTAACCCTGCCTCGTGCGGGGGATCACGGTGCGGCTTAGTCGTAAGCCCTGCCCCGGCCACGTCGCCAGATGTGGCGTGCGCCGGGAGAAGGTCAGTAGTGGCAGAGAAGCTGCGAGCGCCTCAGCAGGCGGGTGTGGGGACGAAGACCAGGTCGGCCGGGCGGACTCCTGCTCCCTGCAACTAATCGCCAGCCATCGGAGGATCACATGGACGTTGTCGTGACCGGTCGACACATCGAGCTCTCCGAGCGCTATCGCGAGCACGTCACCGACAAGCTCGCGCGCCTGGAGAAGCACGACCACCGCATCATCCGGGTCCAGGTCGAGGTCGAGACCGAGCGCAACCCGCGCCAGCACGACCGCGCCGTACGTGTCGAGCTCACGGCCTTCTCGAAGGGCCCGGTCATCCGCGCCGAGGCCGCCGCCGAGGACAAGATGGGCGCGCTCGACCTCGCCGTCGACAAGATGGCGGCCCAGATGCGGCGTGCCGCCGACCGGCGCCGCGTCCACCGCGGCCGCCCGCCCGCCTCGGTGGGCGAGGCGCTCGCCGGGATGGAGACGATCTCCCCCGATGCGGAGCCGGCCGACGAGGTGGTCGAGGAGCGGCACGTCGGCCCGATCACGGTGACCGGTGACGGCCCGCTCGTGGTGCGCGAGAAGTCCCACCGGGCGCACCCGATGACGCTCGACCAGGCGCTCTACGAGATGGAGCTGGTCGGGCACGACTTCTACCTGTTCGTCGACAAGGAGAGCGACAAGCCCTCGGTCGTCTACCGCCGCCGCGGCTACGACTACGGCGTGATCTCGCTGGAGCTCGACGCCGAGGCGTGAGCCGTACGGCCCCGCCGGGGCGGGCCCCCGTGACATGATGCGTGCCGTGGAGCCGAACACGACCGAGACCGGGGAGCCCATCCGGCTGCTGGTGGTCGACGACCAGGAGCTGTTCCGCCGCGGGCTGACGATGCTGCTCGCCAGCGAGGACGGGGTCGAGGTGGTCGGCGAGGCCGGTGACGGTGCCGAGGGGATCCGCCTCGCCGAGTCGGTGGCGCCCGACGTGGTGCTGCTCGACGTACGGATGCCGAAGCTGTCGGGCATCGAGGCCTGCCAGGCCATCAAGCAGAGCGTCCCGTCGGCGAAGATCATCATGCTCACCGTCTCCGACGAGGAGGCCGACCTCTACGAGGCCGTCAAGAGCGGCGCCTCCGGCTACCTGCTCAAGGACTCCTCGATCGAGGAGGTCGCCCAGGCCGTCCGGGTCGTGGCCGACGGGCAGTCGCTGATCAGCCCGTCGATGGCGGTGAAGCTGATCGACGAGTTCAAGCAGATGTCGCGTCCCGAGAAGAGCAACGTCCCGGGCCTGCGGCTCACCGAGCGCGAGCTCGAGGTGCTGCGCCACGTCGCGACCGGCATGAACAACCGCGAGATCGCCCGCAAGCTCGTGATCAGCGAGAACACCGTCAAGAACCACGTCCGCAACATCCTGGAGAAGCTGCAGCTCCACTCCCGCATGGAGGCCGTCATGTATGCCGTCCGCGAGAAGCTGCTCGACCTCCCCTAGGGCGACGACCCTGTCGGTGGCCCGTGGTTGAGTTCGGTCCGTGACGACGCAGACCCTGTCGCGCGCCCAGGCGCGCCGGATCGCGCTGGCCGCCCAGGGGTTCCTCGACCCGGTCCACGCGAGCCCGACGATGCGGACGCTGGCCCGCACCGTCGCCCGCACCGGGGTGCTCCAGGTCGACTCGGTCAACGTGCTCGCGCGCGCCCACCTGATGCCGCTCTACTCGCGGATGGGTCCCTACGACCCCGCCCTGCTGGAGCGGGCGGCCTCGGGGCGGGAGCAGCGGCGGCTGGTCGAGTACTGGGCGCACGTCCAGGCGCTGATGCCGGTCGACCTGTGGCCCCACCTGCGGTTCCGGATGGAGACCTACCGGGCGCAGCGCGGCAAGTGGGGGTTCACGGCCGACCCGACCCTGGAGCCGGCGGTGCTCGACGCCGTACGGCAGCGGGGGCCGGTCACCGCCCGCGACCTCGACGCCGAGTTCAGCGGCCCGCGCACCAAGCAGCACTGGGGCTGGAACTGGTCGGAGGCCCGCAAGGTGCTCGACTACCTGTTCCTGGTCGGCGACGTCGCGATCTCCGGCCGCTCCCGCCAGTTCGAGGTCCGCTACGACGTGCCCGAGCGGGTGCTGCCCCGCGCGGTGCTCGAGGCGCCGACGCCGACCGTGCAGGAGTCCGCGCTGGAGCTGGTGCGCCGCGCCGCCCGGTCGCACGGCGTCGCGACCGGCGCCTGCCTCGCCGACTACTACCGGATGCGCTACCAGCCGGCGACCGGTCCCGACCCGGTGGCCAACGCCCGCGAGGCGATCGCCACGCTGGTCGAGGCGGGGGAGCTCGAGCCGGTCCGCGTCGAGGGCTGGGCGAAGCCGGCCTGGCTCCACGTCGACGCGCGCCGCCCGCGCCGGGTGGCCGCCCGCACCCTGCTCAGCCCGTTCGACCCGGTCGTGTGGGAGCGCGCCCGCACCGAGGCGCTCTTCGACTTCCACTACCGGATCGAGATCTACGTGCCCAAGCCGCAGCGGCAGTTCGGCTACTACGTGCTGCCGTTCCTGCTCGGCGACCGCATCGTCGCCCGGGTCGACCTCAAGGCCGACCGGGTCGCCGGGCGGCTGCTCGTGCAGGGGGCGTACGCCGAGGCGTCCGCGCCCGGCGAGACGGCCGAGGAGCTGGCCCTGGAGCTGCGACGGCTCGCCGGCTGGCTCGACCTCGACGACGTCGTGGTCGCCGACCGCGGCGACCTCGCCCCGGCGCTCGCGCTGCTCGCCTGACCCGCGACCCGTCCGGGGTGGCGGCCCGGCGCCAGGAGGGCCGTCCCGGCCCGGGCGCTCGCAGCCGCTCTGTAGCATGGCCGGTGGCCCTCCGGCCGCCCACGTCCCCACCCCAGGAGTCACACCCAGTGCCCGCCATCATCGACAAGCTCCTCCGCATCGGCGAGGGCAAGATCATCCGCCAGCTGGAGTCGATCGCCCAGGCCGTCAACGCCATCGAGGACGACTTCACCGCGATGACCGACGACGAGCTCCGCGGCATGACCGACGAGCTGCGCAAGCGCCTCGACCGAGGGCGAGACGCTCGACGAGGTCATGCCGGAGGCGTTCGCGACCGTCCGCGAGGCGGCCCGTCGCGTGATCGGGCAGCGGCACTACGACGTCCAGCTGATGGGCGGGGCGGCGCTGCACCTCGGCAACATCGCCGAGATGAAGACCGGTGAGGGCAAGACCCTGGTCGCGACGCTGCCGGCCTACCTCAACGCGCTCGCCGGCAAGGGCGTCCACGTGGTCACGGTCAACGACTACCTCGCCAAGTACCACGCGGAGTGGATGGGCCGGATCCACCACTTCCTCGGCCTCACCACCGGCGTGATCCTGCCGTCGATGAAGCCCGACGAGCGCCGCGAGGCGTACGCCTGCGACATCACGTACGGCACCAACAACGAGCTCGGCTTCGACTACCTGCGCGACAACATGGCCGGCTCCCTCGAGGAGTGCGTGCAGCGCGGCCACAGCTTCGCCATCGTCGACGAGGTCGACTCGATCCTGATCGACGAGGCGCGGACCCCGCTGATCATCAGCGGCCCCACCCAGGACGAGGTGCGCTGGTACGGCGAGTTCTCCAAGATCGCCCGCACCCTGGTCAACGAGGTCGACTACGAGGTCGACGAGAAGAAGCGCACCATCTCGGTGCTCGAGCCCGGCATCACCAAGGTCGAGGACCACCTCGGCATCGACAACCTCTACGACTCGGTCAACACGCCGCTGATCTCGTTCATGAACAACTCCATCAAGGCCAAGGAGCTGTTCCGCAACGACAAGGAGTACGTCGTCATGGACGGCGAGGTGCTCATCGTCGACGAGCACACCGGCCGGATCCTGTCGGGCCGCCGCTACAACGACGGCCTCCACCAGGCGATCGAGGCCAAGGAGGGCGTCACGATCCGCGAGGAGTACCAGACCCTCGCCACGATCACCCTCCAGAACTACTTCCGCCTCTACGAGAAGCTCTCCGGCATGACCGGCACGGCGATGACCGAGGCCAGCGAGTTCGACAAGATCTACGGCCTCGGTGTGGTGCCGATCCCGACCAACAAGCCGATGATCCGTGCCGACCAGGCCGACCTCGTCTACCGGACCGAGGAGGCCAAGTACGACGCGGTGGTCGAGGACATCGCCGAGCGCAACGCCACCGGCCAGCCGATCCTCGTCGGCACCGTCTCGGTCGAGAAGTCCGAGCACCTCGCCCAGAAGCTGCGCAAGCGCGGCATCGCCCACACCGTCCTCAACGCCAAGCAGCACGCCGACGAGGCGCAGGTCGTCGCGATGGCCGGACACCGCGGCGCGGTCACGGTCGCCACCAACATGGCCGGCCGCGGCACCGACATCATGCTCGGCGGCTCGGTCGACTTCCTGGCCGACGCCGAGCTCCGCAAGCAGGGTCTCGACCCGGTCGACAGCCCCGACGACTACGACGCCGCCTGGCCCGCCATGGTCGAGAAGATCAAGGCGCAGGTCACCGCCGAGCACGACCAGGTCAAGGAGCTCGGCGGCCTCTACGTCGTCGGCACCGAGCGCCACGAGTCCCGCCGCATCGACAACCAGCTCCGCGGTCGTTCCGGCCGCCAGGGCGACCCCGGCGAGTCGCGGTTCTACCTGTCGCTCGAGGACGAGCTGATGCGGCTCTTCAAGTCCGAGTGGGTCGACCGGATCCTGCAGGTGATGCGGATCCCCGACGACGTCCCGATCGAGAACAAGCGGGTCACCAACGCGATCGCCAACGCCCAGGGCCAGGTCGAGTCGCAGAACTTCGAGTCCCGCAAGAACGTCCTCAAGTACGACGACGTCATGGACCGCCAGCGCAAGGTGATCTACAGCGAGCGGCGCGAGGTGCTCGAGGGCGCCGACCTCGAGCAGCAGATCCGCGGCTTCCTCGACGACGTCGTCGAGGGCTACGTCGCCACGACCACCGAGGACCTCGCCGAGGAGTGGGACCTCGACGGCCTCTGGAACGCGCTCGGCCAGCTCTACGTCGTCGGCGTCTCCCAGTAGACGTACGTCGCGTCGACACGGCGGCCGCGAGGGGCTCAGCCGCGAGGACCTCGTCGAGACCCTGCAGAAGGACGCCCAGGCGGCCTACGACCGGCGCACGCGCCGAGGTCGGCGACCGACGTCATGCGCGAGCTCGAGCGGCGCGTCGTGCTGTCCGTGCTCGACCGGAAGTGGCGCGAGCACCTCTACGAGATGGACTACCTCCGCGAGGGCATCTACCTGCGCGCGTACTCCCAGCGCGACCCGCTGGTCGAGTACCAGCGCGAGGGCTTCGACATGTTCGCGGCCATGATGAACGGCATCAAGGAGGAGGCCGTCGGGTTCCTCTTCAACCTCGAGGTCACCGTCGAGGAGGAGGACGAGGACGAGGTCGAGGAGGAGGTGGCCGAGCCGCTGCGCGCCGAGGTCCCCACCGCGTCGGCCTCGGCCGCCGCGGCCCGCGAGGCGCCGCACATCCACGCCCGCGGCCTCGAGGGAGTACGGCAGCCGCAGCGGCTGACCTACTCCGGCCCGGAGGAGGGCGTCGGCGAGGTCGGCGAGGACAGCGCGTCGGTGCACACCACCGCGTCCAACGCCGACGACCCGTACGCCGGGGTCGGCCGCAACGCGGAGTGCCCCTGCGGCTCGGGCAAGAAGTTCAAGAAGTGCCACGGCGCCCCCGGCGGCCCCACCGGCCTCACCGCGCGCTCCAACGGCTAGCCGGGCGCACCCCGCTCAGGCGAACTCCATGGCGACGGCGAGCCAGCGGCCGCCGCGCTTCTCGAACCGGATGGCAACGGCGCGGGAGCGTTGGCCGTGGCGGGCCCGGACGCTGACCTCGGCGACGTCGTCGGCGACCCAGCAGGCGTGGACGCTCTCGACGTGGGGGCGCACCTGCTGCACCCTGCCGGCGTGGGCCTCGCGCGCGACGGCCGCCCGGACCAGCTGTGCCCGGCGGGCGAGGTCCTGGTAGACCTCCGGCGCGGTCCAGCGCAGCAGCTGGCTGACCGGGCGGTCGCCTCCCGCGATCTCGACCGCGGCCTGCGCGAACCGGTGGGCCCACGCGACGAGCTGTCGACGCTCGCGCACGTCGAGCGTGTGCACCGTGGCCAACGGGGGCGGCCACGCGTCGTCGGGGTCGGCGGCCAGGTCGAGGGCCAGCGTCCCCTGCACCGACGCGACCGGTGCGGGGCGGGGGAGCGGGACGACCTGCTCGTGGAACGGTGACATGACGGGCTCCTCCGGGTCAGGTGGTGGACGGCCGGCCGGGTGGCAGCCGCAGCTGCTGGCCGGGATGGATCAGGTCGGGGTCCCCGCCGATGACCTCGCGGTTGGCGTCGTGGATCTCCCGCCACCGCTGCGTCGACCTCGGCGACCGAGGCCCCTGCGGGCAGGTCGGCCGCCGCGAGCGTCCAGAGCGAGTCGCCGGGGGCCACCCGGAGGGTGGTGGTGGGCGCGTCGGTGGCGCGACGGCGGTCCGCCGCGGGCGCGGGGTCGCCCGGGCGCCCCGGGTGGGGGAGCCCGTGGGCGGTGGGCCGGTCGGGCAGCGGCAGGCCGACCAGCGGCGACGTGGGTGCGGCGGCGTACGCCGGGCCCGCGAGGCCTCCCACCAGGCCGGCGCCGCACGCCACCAGCACCAGACGGCGGACCGTGGCCGGCACGCGGGCGTGGCGCCGGGTGGTCGCGCCGGCCGCCTCGAGCGACACCACCGAGACCAGCAGCCACAGCCAGGTGGTGGCCCCGACCGTCGCCGCCTCGCAGCCGACCACGAGCCACTCCTCGAAGTCCGCCGTCGGTGGCGCGGTCGCCGCAGCCACCAGGTGCGGCAGCAGCCAGCCCACCAGCAAGGCGGCCGCGGCGGTCGCGGTGGCCCACACCAGCAGGCACCGGTGGGGGGAGGCGGGGTTCCGAGACATGGACCGAATCTTTCGTTTGCGTACGTTTGCCTCAGTCAAGACCTCTTTACCCGGCTTGGCAACCGGTTGTCCCCAGCTCCGGTGCGGCATGTGGCACGCTCACGGGCGTGCCCTGGGAGGAAGAGCTGTTCGCGGCGCTCGACGACCTCGAGCAGCAGGCCGAGGCGCTCTACGACGCCGAGCGCGCGGCCGAGCTGGCCGACCGGAGCCGGGCCGAGTACGGCGCGGTCACGCTCGCCAGCCGGCTGATGGCGTCGGTCGGGACCGAGGTGGTCCTCGGCGTCACCGGGGTCGGCCGGGTCGCGGGCGAGCTGCAGCGGCTCGGCACGGGGTGGGCGCTGGTGCACGGCACCGGCAGCGACTGGGTCGTCCACCTCTCGGCGGTCGAGGAGGTCCGGGGTGCCTCCGCCCGGTCGGTCCCGGAGGTGGCGTGGTCACCCCTCACCCGGCTGGGTCTCGGCTCGGCGTTCCGGAGGCTGGGTGAGACGGGAGAGCGGTGCCTGGTCCACCTGCGCAGCGGCGCCCGCGCCGAGGGTCGGGTACGTCGCGTCGGCGCCGACTTCGCGGAGGTCGAGGTCGCCCCGGAGCGCGTGGAGCTGGTCGGCTTCGCGGCCGTCGCCGCGATCCAGAGCCGCGGCTGAGCAGCGCTCAGGTGGCCTCGGCGTCGTAGGGCGGGACCTCGCCGTCACCGAGCGGACGGGCACCCTCGCGCGGACGGTCCTCCTCCTCGGCCTCCTCCATCGCCTCGACGATGTGTCGCTTGACGATGGTGCGCGGGTCGAGGTCGCGCAGCTCGAGGTCGGCGTACGCGGGGCCGAGCTCGGTGCGGAGGTCGTCGCGGGTGGAGGTCGCGAACTGCCGCATCCGGTGGAGGAACCGGCCCGCCTGCTTGGCGAACTCCGGCAGCTTCTCGGGGCCGAACACGAGCACCGCGATCAACGCGATGACCGCCATCTCGGGAAGTCCGACTCCGAACACGGGTCAGAACTTACTGGTCGGCGTCAATCCCAGCTGCATTCCGGCCAAACCGCGTCCGCGCCCGGCCAGGGTGACGGCCACCTCGCGCAGCACCCTGGCGGCCGCAGCCGTCGGGTCGGCCTCGACGATCGGCTTGCCGTCGTCGCCTCCCTCGCGGAGCCGGGTGTCGAGCGGGATCCGCCCCAGGACCGGCACGTCGTAGCCGAACCGCTGCGACAGGGTCCGGGCCACCCGGTCGCCGCCGCCGCTGCCGAAGACCTCGAGCCGGTGGTCGCGGCCCTCCTCCGTGCAGTGGGGGCAGAGGAGGTAGCTCATGTTCTCGACGACGCCGACGACCCGCTGGTGCATCATCGAGGCCATCGTGCCGGCGCGCTCGGCGACCTCGGCGGCCGCCTCCTGCGGGGTGGTGACGACGATGACCTCGGCGCCGGGCAGGTGCTGGCCGAGCGAGATGGCCACGTCGCCGGTGCCGGGCGGGAGGTCGAGCAGCAGGACGTCGAGGTCGCCCCAGTAGACGTCGGCGAGCATCTGGACCAGGGCCCGGTCGAGCATCGGGCCGCGCCAGGCGACGACCTGGTCGCGGCGCGGCTTCAGCATGCCGATCGAGATCACCGAGACGCCGGACGCGGTCGGCACGGGCATGATCAGCTCGTCGACCTGGGTGGGCCGGTGGTCGGCGACCCCCAGCATCGCCGGGACGCTGTGGCCGTAGATGTCGGCGTCGACGATGCCGACCTTGAGGCCCTGCGCGGCCATGCCGAGCGCCAGGTTGACCGTGACGGACGACTTGCCGACGCCGCCCTTGCCGCTGGCGATCGCGAACACCTTGGTGAGCGAGCCCGGCTGGGAGAACGGGATCTCGCGCTGCGCCCGGCCGCCGCGCAGCTGGTCCTGCAGGCCGCTGCGCTGCTCGGCCGTCATGACGCCCAGCGTGAGGTCGACGGCGGTGACCCCGTCGAGGGCGGTCACGGCGGCCGTGACGTCGCGGTTGATGGTGTCCTTGAGCGGGCAGCCGGCGACGGTGAGGAGCACGGTCACCCGGACCGTGCCGTCGTCACCGACCTCGACGCTGTCGACCATGCCGAGGTCGGTGATCGGGCGCTTGATCTCGGGGTCGTTGACCGTGGCCAGTGCGGCCATGACCTGCTCGTTGCTGGGGCTGCTCATGATGTCCCAGCGTAGTGTCCGGGCCTAGCGGGCACGGTCGTCGCCCCCGCCCCCGGCACCGCCCCCGCCCACCGGCCCGTCGAGCTGCGGAACGCAGACCTCGTCACCGGCCACCCGGAGCAGGTAGCGGGCCCGCAGCGCGCGGTGGTCCGAGACCCGCGGGGGCAGCACGCCGATCGACCCGACCCGGACCGTCGGGGAGTGGTAGAGGTAGTCGATCCGCAGCCGGGGTGACCGGGCCGGCCAGGTGTGGCCGGGCCCGACACCGCCGTCGGCCCATGAGTCGGACAGGAGGGCCCGGGCGTTGGCCATCATCGGGGAGGACGGCACCGCGTTGAGGTCGCCCCCGAGCACCACCGGGTGCGGCGTGGCCGAGACCGGTCCACGCAGCGCGGCCACCTGGCGCAGCCGCAGCGGGGTCGACTGGTCCTCGAGGTGGGTGTTGAAGACGCTGACCCGGACGCCGTCGGCGTCGAGGTCGGTGCGGAGCAGGCCCCGCGGCTTGCGGCCCGGCGCGGTCGGCAGCCGGACGTTGCGCTGGGAGAGGATCGGCAGCCGCGACAGCGTCGCCGTCCCCGACACCGCCCGGCCGGGCAGGTCGACGTTGAGCCCATACGCCACCTCCATGCCGGTCCGGGCCGCCAGCACCCGGGGCATGTCGGAGAAGCGGCTGCGGCCGCGGAACCGGTCGACCTCCTGCAGCAGTGCGACGTCGACGTCCGCGCTGCGGACCAGCCGGGCGACCCGGTCGATGTCGAAGCCGTCCGATCCCTGCGCGCCGTGGGTGTTGAGGGTCAGCACCGTCAGCCCCACCCGCTCGGTCAGGTCGGGGCACGTCTTCGCGGTGGCGTCGGGCAGTGGTGGCGAACCCGACCGGGTGCGGGTGGGCCCGGGCGCCGTCGGCTCCAGCGGCGTGACCGAGGGTGGTGGCGCCGTGCGGGGCGGCTCCGGCGGCGCCGAGGACGGCTCGGGCGGCGCCGCGGACGGGTCGTCGGTGCGGGTGAGGGCGATCGCGGCCACGCCTGCGCCCGCGGTCGCCAGTGCGAGCACGAGCACGAGCGTCCACAGCACCTCGGGCGCGGGTCGCCTCACTCGTCCTCGAGCCGGCGGTCGGGGGAGCGCTTCTCGTCGAGCTCGGCCAGCAGCGCCCGCAGCTCGGAGCGCACGTAGTCGCGGGTGGCGACCTCGCCGATCGCCATCCGGAGCGAGGCCACCTCGCGCGCCAGGAACTCCATGTCCGCGTGGGCGCGGGTGTTGGCCTGCCGGTCACGCTCGGCGATGACGCGGTCCCGGTCCTCCTGGCGGTTCTGGGCCAGCAGGATCAGCGGCGCCGCGTACGACGCCTGCAGGCTGAGCATCAAGGTCAGGAAGATGAAGGGGTAGAGGTCCCAGGCCAGGTCCTCGGGCGCCAGCCAGTTCCAGCCGAGCCAGACCACGACGAAGAGCGTCATGTACAGCAGGAACCGGGCGGTGCCCATGAAGCGCGCGAACTGCTCGGCGAACGAGCCGAAGGCGTCGGCGTCGTAGGTCGGGCGGCGCACCAGGGGTCGCCGCACGTCGGTCGGGGTGTCGAGGCCCTTGCGGCGGCTGTCGGGGCGGCGCGACTCAGCCATGGGTGCCTCCCTGCTCCTGGTCGCGCCAGTTCTCCGGGAGCATGTGGTCGAGCAGGTCGTCGACGGTGACCGCGCCCAGCAGCCGTCCTTCGTCGTCGACCACCGGGGCGGCCACCATGTTGTAGGTGGCGAGGTAGGAGGCCACCTGGTCGATCGTGGCGTCGGGTCGCAGCGGGTCGAGCGCGGTGTCGACGGCGGCCGCCGCGAGCGACGAGGGCGGCTCGCGGAGCAGCCGCTGGACGTGGGCGCAGCCGAGCAGCCTGCCGGTCGGGGTCTCCAGCGGCTGCCGGCAGACGTAGACCATGGCGGCCAGGGACACCGGCAGGTCGGGATGACGGACGTGGGCCAGCGCGTCGGCGACCGTCGCGTCCGGACCGAGGATGACCGGCTCCGGCGTCATCATGCCGCCCGCGGTCTCCTCCTCGTACGACATCAGCCGCCGGACGTCCTCGGCCTCGTCGGACTCCATCAGCTCCAGCAGCCGGTTCGCGGTCTCCGGGGGCAGGTCCGCGATCAGGTCGGCGGCGTCGTCGGCCGACATCTCCTCGAGCACGTCGGCGGCCCGCTCGTCGTCGAGGTGGCCGAAGATCTCGACCTGGTCCTCCTCCGGGAGCTCCTCGATCACGTTGGCCAGCCGCTCGTCGTCCATCGCCGCCACCACGGCCGTGCGCCGCTCCTCCGGCAGGTCGTGGATCACGTTGGCCGCGTCGGCGGCCTTCATCTCCGAGAGCTGTGCGATCAGCCGGGTCGCACCCTGCTCGGCCTCACGCCGGGTGAGGCCGTCGACGCCGCGCCACTCGACGACGTGGGTCTGCCCGCGCCGGCGGAACGTGCTGCTCGGCTGCTGCACGGCGACGCGGGACAGCACCCAGTCGCGGTTGCGGGCCTGCTCCATGCCGACGTCGTAGACCGTCCCCGTCACACCGGTCTCCGTGATCGTGACGGTGTGGTCCAGCATCTCGCCCACCACGAGGGTCTCGGTGGGTCGCTGCTCGAACCGCCGCATGTTGAGCAGCCCGGTGGTCGTGACGTGGCCGCTGTCGATGTTGGTGATGCGGGTCATCGGCACGAAGATCCGCCGGCGCCCGAAGACCTCGACCACCATCCCGAGCACCCGCGGCTGGTTGACCTCGGAGCGCACTGCCGCGACCAGGTCGCGGACCTTGCCCACCTGGTCACCCTGCGGGTCGAAGATGGGCAGGCCGACCAGCCGGGCGATGAAGACGCGGGTGGGGGCGGTGCTCACGCGCCGAGGTTACCGGCCGGCGGGCGGCCCGGACCGTGGCCGGCCAGCGCGTCGCAGGCCCGGGAAGCACTCGTACCGCGGGTCCGACCGTATACTCGCGGCATGCTTCGGGTCAGCGGTCTGCGGGTGCGCACGCTCGCGTGCGCCGGGTTCGCCGCGCTCGCTCTCGCCGCCTGTGGCCAGCAGGGCGGTGGCGACACCGCCGAGCAGCCCAGTCCCAAGACCTCCGCTTCGGCCGCCGGCGAGGAGGCACCTCCGGGGGCGCCGGCCTGCGCGGAGGTGTGGCAGGAGGGCGGCCCCATTCCCCGGAGCTACCAGGGGTGCGCCGACGAGGCAGGCGTCTACGTCGAGCGAGACGTGCTTGGTTGCTCCTCGGGACAGCGCATGGTCCGCTATGACGACCGTTTCTGGGGAGTCCTCGGGGGTACGGTCAACGAAGCACAGGGGTCGCTCGAGGAGGACCGGGACTACCGGACCTCGATGAGGAACTGCTCGGCCTGACTCCGTCGGGGCTCGGGCCTCACCACAACACATTCCCCCTGCACCGCCTCAACACCCGTGATCGAAGGGATCTCCATGCTTGTCAGGACTCTTGCCCTGACCCTCGCTGCCACCGTGCTGATGGTGCCCGCGGGGGCTCCCGCCTCGGCGGCACCCGACAACTTCACGCCGAAGCCCGGGCCGACGTTCAACAGTCCCGTGGGGGGCCCCGACCAGCGGCGGAAGATCTTCCGCCGCATCATGCGGTCCATCAACTCCACCCCCAAGGGCGCGGAGATCGACATCTTCTCGTGGAACTTCCTCACCTCCGAGGGGGCCGACGCGCTGCTGCGCGCCCAGCGTCGCGGCGTGCGGGTCCGGCTGGTCATGGACGACCGCAACGTGAAGGAGATCGACAACCCGCCGTTCAGGCGGCTGCGCAGCAGCCTCCACCGGTGGAACAAGAGCCACCCCCGGCAGCGCAACAGCTGGGCGCGGCTGTGCCAGGGCACGTGTCGCAGCGGCAGCGGCTCAGCCCACTCGAAGTTCTTCCTGTTCTCCGACGTCGGGCGGGCCAAGCGAGTCGTGATGCAGGGCTCGGCCAACTTCACCATCGCCTCCACGACCAACCAGTGGAACGACATCTACACGCACACCGGGAACCGCGAGGTGTGGAAGTTCTACACGCGGATCTTCAACCAGGCCGCCAAGGACAAGCCGGTCTTCCCGGCGTACGCCGACAAGGGGCTCGACAAGTTCCGGATGATCGCCTTCCCGATCAGGGGGAAGCGGGCGGTCGACCCCGTCATGCAGATGCTCAACAACGTGTCCTGCCGCGGCGCGAACAACACCGCCAGCGGCCGGACGAAGATCCAGATCGCACCCGACGTGATCCGCCAGGACCGCGGCATGCGCCTGGCCCGGAAGCTGCGCAAGATGTGGAACAACGGCTGCAACATCCGGATCGGCTACACCGTGGTCGGCATCGACGTCGGTCGCTTCCTGCGCCAGAGCTCCGGTCGCGGCCCGGTGCCGATGAAGCACCTCACCCAGGACTTCAACGGCGACGGTGAGTTCGACAACTACTTCCACCTCAAGTCGATGACCATCCGGGGCAAGTACAACGGCGATCCCACCGGCTACGCCCTGCTCAACGGCTCGGCCAACTGGTCGGGCATCGCCAAGGTGAGCGACGAGAACGTCGGCATCTACCGAAGCCGCAAGCGGGTGCTGCGCTACGAGGAGCACCTCGACTTCTGGTACGAGAACTTCCCACGCAACGGGCGGTCCACCTCGATGTCGGAGCGCCGGGTGGTCTCCGACGACCAGCTGATCTTCGGCGGCGACGAGAACGCCGTCTACGAGGACGGCACGCCGGTGGGCTACGACGCGTTCGTCAACATGCCCTCGGACTGACGGGTGGCCAGACCTCGGATCCTCGTCCGCAGGCTCGACGACCGGGGCATCCTGCTGGTGGCCCTGGAGGACCGGCCGCTGGACGTGTGCGTGGACGGGCGGCGGGTCTGGACCTTCTGGACACTGCGTGACACCCACCGGGTGTGGCCCGTCCCGGGTCCCGTCCGGCGGGTGGACTGGCCCAAGCCGCTGCTGCGGCACCTCGACGGCCGGGCACGGATCACGGTGCGCGACTCCGCGTCGCCCGTGGTCCTCCTCGACCGCGAGGTGTCGCTGGGGTCCGGCGAGGGCCGGATCGACGTCCGCAACGCGCAGGGCGTCGAGCTCGGGATCGACAAGTCCGGGAAGCTGGTGCCGACCTTCGCCGGCCGCTCCGACCGCGACATCACCGCGCTCCTCGACGCCACCGAGTCGGTCGTCGGGGCGCTGCAGGAGGCCGGCATCGAGCCGTTCCTGGCCTACGGCACGCTGCTGGGCGCCGTACGCGAGGGGCAGGTGCTCGGCCACGACTCCGATGCCGACCTCGGCTACGTCAGCCGGTTCAGCACCCCGGTCGACGTCTCGCGCGAGTCGTTCCGGGTGCAGCGCACCCTGGCCGAGCACGGCTGGAACACCACCCGCTACAGCGGGTCGGCCTTCAAGGTGCTGGTGTCGCCCGAGCCCGGCGTCACCATCGGTCTCGACGTCTTCGGCGGCTTCCTCGACGCCGGCCGGCTCTACCTGATGGGTGAGATCGGCACCGACTTCGAGCGCGACTGGATCCACCCGCTCGGGAGCTGCGACCTCGGCGGCCGGCCGATGCCGGTGCCGGCGCGTCCGGAGAAGCTGCTCGAGGCGATGTACGGCCCCGGGTGGCGGGTGCCCGACCCGGCCTTCAAGTTCAGCACGCCGCCGCGCACCGTCCGGGCGCTCGAGGACTGGTTCCGCGGCACCCAGCCCGGGCTCCGGCACTGGGAGCGGCGCGCGAGCCACGGATCGGCGCGGGGCTTCCGGAACCCCTCACCACTGGCCCGGAAGGCGGCGATGGCCGCCGCCGAGCGCGGCGCGGAGGTGCTCGACGTCGGCGCCGGACGTGGCGCCGACAGCTTCTGGCTGGCCGAGCAGGGGATTCCGGTGACGGCCTACGACTACGTGCCGCGGGCGCTCGTGCATGCGCAGCGGCGGGCCCAGAACGAGGGCCACGACCTCCAGGTGCGCCACCTCAACCTGACCGAGTGGCGCTCGGTGCTCGCCGAGGGCGCCCGGCTGGCCCACGACCCCCGTCCCCGGGTCGTGCTGGCCCGGCACGTGCTCGACGCCACGTCGGGGATCGGGCGTGAGTCCTTCGCGCGGCTGTGCTCGATGGCGATGCGTGCCGAGGGCGGGCTGCTGCTCGCCGAGGTCCACGTCGCGCCCGATGACGACACCCCTCGCGACCATGCGGAAGGTGCGGACTGGATGGTGGGTCGGGTCGACCTGGCGGTGCTGACTAGGCTGCTCGAGCAGGCCGGAGCGGCCCGGATCAAGGTCAGGCGGCTGGAGCGCCACGCCCGGCCGACGGTGAGACTGGTGGGAGAGTGGACGCATGCAGCGCAGGGACGTACCGCGACCGTGGGCGATGGTGGGGACGGTACGCCGGCTGGAGCAGCGGGTCGCTGACCTCGAGGCGGACATGACCGAGATGCGCCGCCACCACCTCCGCCTCGCCGAGCTCGCCGACGTCGTCCAGGAGCTGCTCGTCCCGATGGCCTCGCGCGACGAGGAGGCGGTCCAGGACGCGCTCGAGCGGTTCCGGAAGTCGCTCTAGTGGTCGAGCGCGTCTTCGTCCACATCGGGCTGCCGAAGACCGCGACGTCCTACCTGCAGACCATCATCTGGTCCTCGCGTGACGAGCTGCGAGCCCGCGGTGTGGTGGTGCCGGGCGCGGAGCGTCGCGACCACCTGTGGGCATCGCGCACGGTGCGGGAGGACCACCACCAAGAGCGCGCGCCCCGGCGGCACCGGACTGCGTGGGCCCGGCTCTGCGACGAGCTGGCCCGGACCCCCGGCACGGGACTGCTCAGCCACGAGTTCTTCGCCGCCGCGTCAGCCGGGCAGGCCGAGGCGATGGTCGAGGCGCTGCCGACCGACGAGGTGCACGTGGTGGTGACCGCGCGCGAGCCGCTCGGGCTGTTCACGGCCAGCTGGCAGGAGAGCCTCAAGAACGGCGCGACCACCCCGATGGCCGACTACGGCCGGCGTGAGTCGCCCCGGCCGACGGCGATCTGGAACTGGCGCACCCTCGACCTGCGGCTGGTGCTTGAGCGCTGGTCGCAGGCGGTGCCGGCCGAGCGGATCCACGTGCTGGCGCTCGACCCGGCGGCGCCGCGGGAGGACGTGTGGCTCCGGTTCGCCGGCATCGTGGGGTTCTCACCCGCGGGCATCGACCTGTCCGGTTCGTTCCCCAACACCTCGATGGGGGTCGCCGAGGCCGAGACGCTGCGCCGCGTCAACGGCTCCCTGGAGGGCTTCGGGTCCGCGTTCGACCGCGGGGTGTGGATCCGCAGCTTCCTCGCCGACGAGCGGCTGGTGCCGCGCGGCGGGGAGCGGTTCTGGCCCGAGCCCGACCAGGTCGAGGACTGCCGGCGTCGCGCCGACGCGGCGATCGAGCACCTCGGGTCGGCTCGGTACGACGTCGTGGGCGACGTCGAGCACCTCCGGGTGCCGGCCGAGCTCGAGCCGCGGCGCAGCACCACCACGGTCACCGACACCGAGGTGGCCGGTGTCGCGGTCGACCTCGTCGCCACGATGCTCGGCGACGTACGACAACTGCGCCGTGCGGCCCACCCCAGCCACCCGGTGCGGGAGCGGTGGCGCTCCCGGCTGCGGCGACTGGTCCGCCGCCGCTGAGTCGTCAGTCGCGGGCGGCCATCCGGCGCAGCCGACGTACGCCCCGCCGCGCCGGGCCGGACTCGTCGTCATCACGGGACCGGGGTGAATCGGCGACGTAGAACGGCCGCTTGGGCCGGCTCCGCAGCAGCTCGACCCGTTCGACCAGCGCGCTCGCGGCGCCGGCGGGCAGGTCACGCGGCCGCTGCTCGCCCCGCTCGGGGTCGACCTCCTCGAGCAGCCCCAGCTCGCCGAGCAGCTCGACGTCGTCGCGAGTGGTGAGCTCGTAGATGCGGTGCAGGTACTTCTCGCGCACGTCGTCGGCGAGGTCCTTCTCCACGACCGTCTTGAGTGCCCGGGCCATCGGGGCCCTCGAGGCGCGGTAGCGGGCGTGGCCGGCGCGGGCCAGCGCGCTCCACTTGCGGACGAACTCCTCGCCCGACACGGCGTCGTAGTGGAGCAGTCGCAGGGCCGGGTCGCGGTGCCGCTGCTGGGGCACGCCGTCGGGGGAGACCGCCTCGTGGAGCGTCAGTCCGAGCCCGGAGCCCGGTCGGACGCCGGACTTCCCCATGACGTGCCCGTGGAAGTACGCCTGGTTGGTCGGAGCGTCGAGCGCCCCGAGGACGTGGAGCAGGTTGAGGTCGGCGTCGTCCAGCAGCCGCTTGAACAGCGTCGGGCGCGCCTCGGGCCGCGGCTGGCTCACCGCCTCCAACGGCGGCAGCCACACCGCGTCCGTGCCCGTCGGCACCGATGCCAGCGCCGCCCGGTCGAGCAACGCCACCTCGTCGCCGTCCAGGTGGAAGAGCCACTCGGCCCAGTCGAACGGCTCGAGCAGCGCCCGCGCCCAGTTGGCGTTGACGCGCTGCCGGACGTTGAGGCCCGAGGGCCGGTCGTCCCCCCACCATCCCTTGCCGGTGCGAACGCAGGTGACCCGGTCGTGGGCCTCGAGGAAGTCGGCGACCTCCCCCTGGCCGGGCTCGCGCGGCGAGTCGAGGAAGACGACCATGTGGTCCACGCCAGAGGCCAGGTTGGCGGCCACGAAGAAGCGGACGTTGCCCGGCGAGTCCTGGAGCGTCGTCGCCGTGAACAGCATGGCGATCACCCTAGCGATGAGCCATGCCGGGTTTGTCCGACAGCGTCATCTGCGGAGGCCTGCTGTGTTAATTTCGCGCGGTGCCGACCCCCGCCCATCGAGGCTCCCAACGTGCTGCCCTGAAGCGGCTCCCCGCGGTGGTCGGCTCGATGGTCGTCCTCGCGCTCGCGGCGCCCGTCGTGGCCAGCGTGATGGAGCCCGAGGTCACCGCGGCCCGCGACCCGGAGCCGCCGCCGGCGTCCGTCGACCGTGCCACCGACGGGGCGTCGGCCGGTCCGACCCGCCTGACCGCCGCGGCCTCGCCGGACCGGCTGCTGCGCCAGCAGCGGGCGGACGCGCTCGCGCGGCAGGTGGCCCGCGAGGAGGCGCGCGAGGCGCAGGCGGCGGAGGAAGCGCGCCAGGAGCGGCTGCGCGAGCTCGCCGAGGAGCGCGCCGCCCGGCGCGCGGCAGCCCGCGAGCGCCGCGCCCGGTCGGCCCCGATCTCGTTCCGCATCGGCACGTTCAACGTCCTCGGCAGCCAGCACACCGCCCCGGGCGGCGAGCGGCAGAAGTACCCGCCGGCGTCGACCCGGACCGCCGCCGCGGCCGGCCTGGTGGCCCAGCACGGGGTCGACATCCTCGGCACCCAGGAGCTGCAGGCCGACCAGCTCCGCGACCTCCAGAACCGCACCGGCATGGCCGCCTGGCCGGGGCTCGGCTGGGGCGGGGCCGAGACCGACAACTCGATCCTCTACGACCCGGGTGTCTTCGAGGTGGTGAGCGGTTCCTCCTTTACCATCCCGTTCATGGGACGCCCCCGGCCGCAGCCGATCGTGCGGTTCCGGCACCAGGCGACCGGGCGGGAGTTCTACGTGGTGAACACCCATCCCTCCGCTGGCGGGGGTCCCTACCTCTCCGAGCGACGTCGGGGCCAGGACGCCCTGGTCAGCGTCGTGAACGACCTCGAGTCGGAGGGGGTCCCGGTGCTGGTGACCGGGGACATGAACGACCGCGAGGAGTTCTACTGCCGGGTCGTACCGGCTGCCGGGCTCCTCGCCTCCAACGGGGGTAGCTACGGCAGCGGATGCCGGCCCCCGCCGGCCCCGCTGCCGGTCGACTGGGTCGTCGGCAGCGGTGCCACCTGGAGCAAGTACTGGCGTGACACCACTCCTGTGAACCGGCGGATCAGTGACCACTTCTTCATCAGCGCCCTCGCTTCGTTCAGCTGAACCCGCGCGCCGCGGGCAGGTCGGGTTCCGGCGCGACATCCAGGGCATCCGTGCCCTCGCGGTCGGCCTCGTCGTCGTCCACCACATCGCGCCGTCCCGGCTGAGCGGTGGCTACATCGGGGTCGACGTCTTCTTCGTCGTCTCCGGCTACCTGATCACCGCGCTGCTGCTGCGCGAGGCCGAGCGGGAGGGGCGGATCTCCCTCACGGGCTTCTACGCGCGGCGAGCCCGACGGATCCTGCCGGCCGCGACGCTGGTCACGGTCGCGACCGTGATCGGCTCGCTGCTGACGCTCTCGCTGTTGCGCACGCAGACGGTCATCACCGACGCGATCTGGGCGACGTTCTTCGCCGCCAACGCGCGACTCGCGATCACCGGCACCGACTACTTCGCGCAGGGCCAGCCGCCGTCCCCGTTGCGGCACTACTGGTCGCTGGCAGTCGAGGAGCAGTTCTACCTGGTGTGGCCGCTGCTCCTCCTGGCCTGCGTGGTCTGGCTGCAGCGACGCGGATACGGGCCAGGATCCCTGCGACGAGTGGCCCTCCCGCTCCTCGCCGTGCTGGTCGTCGCCTCGATCGGTTGGTCGGTGTGGGCCACCCACGACTCACCCGTCACCGCCTACTTCTCCACCTTCACCCGCGCCTACGAGCTCGGCGTCGGCGCCGCCTGCGCGCTGCTGCCGCTGGCGTGGCGTCCTCCGGACGTGCTGCGCACCGTCCTCGCCACCTGTGGACTCGTCGGCATCGCCGTGGCCTCGTTCTGGTACACCCCCGCGACCGCCTTCCCCGGTGCGGCGGCGCTGCTGCCGGTGCTGGCCACCGCCGCCCTCGTGGTGGCCGGCGAGGGGACGACGACCCGCGCACCCGGCGTCACCCGCCTCCTCGGGACCTCGTCCCTGGGCCGGATCGGCGACTGGTCCTACTCGCTCTACCTGTGGCACTGGCCGGTCATCGTCCTGGTTCGCAGCAACCTGGGGCCGGAGCGCTTCTCCAGCGTCCCGGTCCGGGTGCTCACGCTGGCGGCCGTCGTGCTGCTGAGCTGGGCCACGTACCGCTGGGTCGAGTCGCCCTTCCGCACCGGTCGCACCTGGCGTCGCCCGTCCCGGGCGCTGCTGGTCTACCCCGCCAGCGTCGGCGTCGTGCTCGCCACGGTCGTGGCCAGCACGCAGGTGGTGAGCTTCCGGCTGGGGGAGTGGAGCGACGAGCCGGCGATCTCCACCGAGGACTACGAGGGGGAACGGCTCGGCAGCGACCCCTCGACCGCGCTGGTGAGGGCCTCCGTGCTCGCCGCCCGGGAGGGACGCGCCGTCCCGGGCGACCTGACCCCGGGACTCCTCGACCTTCGGTCGCAGACCGCCCAGCTGGGCGACTGCGACTACCGCACCGGCACCACCCAGCTCTGCCCGCTGGGTGATCCGGACGCCGACCGGGACATCGTCGTCCTGGGCGACTCCCACGCTCGCGCGCTCTCGCCGGCGATCGAGAGGATCGGCGCCGAGCACGGCTACCGCGTGCACGTGCTCGTCTTCAGTGGCTGCACCGCCACCGCCCTGGTGCAGGTACGCCCGGACACCGGCCGGGCGTGGGAGGAGTGCGAACGGTTCAAGGACTGGGCGCTGGGGACCATCGACCAGCTCGACCCGGAGCTGGTGGTGGTGTCCACCGCGACCGGGCGGATGCTCGACCCGGAGACCGGGGCCACGCTCGGCGGCATCACCCGGACCCAGCGCTACCTCGACCTGCTCCGCGGCGGCTGGGAGGACCTTTTCGAGGACCTCGACGCACGCGCGGGTGAGGTGGCGGTCGTCGGCAACAGCCCCACGCTCCCCCGCGAGACCGGCGTCTGCCTGAGCCAGGGCCACCCAGACCTCGGTGACTGCGCGTTCCGACCGGAGCGTCGGACACAGCGAGAGGCCAGGGCGTCCTTCGCGGCGGCCCGGTCGACCGGCGCTCGGGTGGTCGACGCCTCGCGGTGGTTCTGCGCCGACGATGTCTGCCCCTCGGTCGTGGGCAGGTTCATCACCATGCGGGACTCGCACCACATGACCCCCGACTACAGCCGCTGGCTCGCCGCGCCCCTGGCCGTGGAGCTCGGCGTCGCCGCCTCCTCTGCCGCGGCTGACTGAAGCCGTCACCGGGGCCCGGGAGGCGCCCGGACGGCTCCGCGGCGGCTCCGGCACGTGCTCGCGAACTACAGGTCTGTAGTTCACGAGAACCGGTTGCGTGTGACTTTTGGGGGTGGTGTGATTCCTGTGATTTGGCCCCGGACCCCGGGTCCTGCCCCCCTTGCACCACCTGAGGAGCCCCCCGATGCCGACGACTGTGCCCCCCCGGCGCATGCGACGCCCGAGGCGACCCGGTCGGGTCGTCGGTGCCCTGGCCACCGCCGCACTCGCGGTCACGGTCGCCCCGCTGCCGGCCGCCCAGGCGAGCGAGAGCAGCACCGCGTCGACCACGACCAAGAGCGACGTCACCCTGGTGCACGCCAACATCTTGTCGCAGCTGTCGGTTGAGCGGTTCCAGGCCGACGTGCGCACCGTGCTCGGCAAGAAGCCGGACCTCATCACCTACAACGAGGTGCCGCTGCGCCAGGACTCGGTCATCGCGCCGAACGGCTACGACCTGCAGCGCACCAAGGAAAGCCGCTACACCGCCGCGACGGCGGTTGCGTGGCGCACCGACCGCTGGACCGAGGTCGACAGCGGCACGTTCCGGATCTCCAACTACCGCAAGGTTCCCCGCGGCCGGAACATCCGGCTGGGGCTGCGGTTCGCCAACTGGGTGACCTTGCGCTCGCCCGAGGGCCGGCAGCTGTCCGTGGTGGCCGCGCACGTGCCGCCGCTGGCCAGGGACATGCCCGACCTGTTGCGCCCCTCGGTACGCCGCATCGGCGAGCTGGTCGATCAGCTCGCCCCGAGCGGGCCGGTGCTGGTCGGTGGCGACTTCAACGTCCACTACACGAGCGGCCGCTACCCGCGCGACCTCTTCGACGCCGTGCACATGGTGCCGACGTACGACACGCTGGGCGGCTACTTCCCGACCGGTGACCACCGCGGCGCGACCATCGACTACATCTTCAACCGCGGCGAGGGGATCCTCGGCGGCGACCAGCACTCCAAGTTCGAGCTCAACTCCGACCACGACGGCGTGATGGCCGGGTTCTCGTGGAAGGTCGACCCGCCGGCCGCGACCGAGGAGGTCGTCAGCGACCCCACGGGCGACCAGGAGTCGCAGCGGCGGGTGATGTCGGCGATCGGCCAGGAGCTCCGCAGCGTCGGGAGCGGCAGCCAGGTGGAGGTCGTCACGTCCGGCTTCGGCCCGCACCGGCTCTACCGTCGGGTCAAGGGCGCCGTCGCGCGGGGCGTCCAGGTCCGGCTGACCACCCGCAGCGAGGTCCTCACCGAACGTGAGCAGAAGCTGGCACAGTTCGCCCGCGACGAGGGGCTCCCCGGCAGCGAGGTGCGCCGGTGCCGCAGCGAGTGCATGAAGTCGTGGCGGAAGTCGGGCATGGCCCGCGGCTTCCTGCTGGTGCGCAACGAGCGCGGGACGGCCGTGAAGCGGATGGACGTCAACCGCTACCTCAACCCGTCCATGCTGGAGCGGCGCACCCGGCTCACGGTGCGGACCGGGGAGATCGCCCTGGCCAGAGGTGAGGAGATGCTCGCCGCGCTCTCCTGAGCCCGGTTTGCCGCACCGATCCCGATGGCGTAGGAATCGACCATGCCCGCGCCGCGCCAGGTCTACCTCCACCTCGGACTGCAGAAGACCGGGACCTCCTACCTGCAGGGCGTGATGCGCCGCAACCGGGACCTGCTCGCGGAGCAGGGCCTGGACCTCGTGCCGGCCGGTCGGCGGGAGTCCTTCGAGCTGATGCTGCTGCTGCGGGGGCGCTACAACCCCGAGCGCGACCCTGCCTCGGTCGGTGGGGCGCTCGACCGGTTCACGGCGGACCTGGAGCGTGCCCCCGGCACCCGCGCCCTGCTGAGCCAGGAGTCGCTGGCCGCGTCCCGCCGGGCGCAGGTCAAGAACCTGGTCGAGGCCTGCGGCGACCGCGAGGTCCACGTCGTCCTGACGGTGCGCGACCTCGCCCGCCAGGTGCCGTCCTCGTGGCAGCAGGAGCTCAAGGCCGCCCGCACGGTCACGTACGAGCGCTGGCTCGAGCGGTTGCAGGAGGGGGAGCGCGCCGGCCGGGGCAGCCACCCCTGGGTCCAGCTCGACCCGCCGGGCGTGCTCGCACGCTGGGCCGAGGTCGTGCCGCCCGAGCGGATCCACGTCGTCACCGTGCCTGCGCCCGGGAGCGAGCCCACGCTGCTGCTGGAGCGGTACTGCCGCGTGCTCGGCGTCCGCTCCGGCGACCTGGCCCCCGGCCCCGGGGCGAGCAACACCAGTCTGGGCAGGGTCCAGGCCGAGCTGCTCCGTCAGGTCAACCTCGGCCTGCCCGACGACCTCCGCCGCCGGCAGGTCTACGGCGACGTCGGCAAGCGCTGGTTCGCCTCGGAGGTCCTCGCCGCGCAGGAGGGGGCCAAGATCCTGGTGCCCGCACGGCTGCGGCCGTGGTGCGAGGAGGTCGCCGACGCGCAGGTGGCCGCGCTAGCCGAGGCCGGCTACCACGTCGAGGGCAGCCTCGACGACCTGCGATGCCGTGACTCCGCGTTCGCGGCCGACGCCGACACCGACCCGTCCGAGGGCGAGCTCTCCTCCGCCGCGGTGGACGCCCTGGTGCAGGTGGTGGCGCAGCGGGCCCGCCGGCGCCGCGGGAGGCAGTCCCCGGAGGGGAGGCAGCAGTCGGAAAGCGGACTGGTGGCCCGGGTACGCCGAGCCGTCGCCAGCAGAGGTAGGGCCTCATGGTCGGGAGCCGGCGACCCCTAGGCTGTGCTCCGACGTCGACCGTGGTGAAGGAGGCTCGCGTGACCGAGGCGATCGACCCGTCGCTCGGGTCGCCGGCACCCGAGCGCGACGCCCGCGAGACGACGGACCCTGACCTCGCGGGCCCGGACGCCGGGCCGCCCGCGGAGCCGCAGCGGCTGTTCTTCCACGTGGGCCTCCCCAAGAGCGGCTCGACCTACCTGCAGACCGTGCTCGGCAACAACCGGGCGGCGCTCCGCGAGGTGGGGCACCTCTACCCGTACGTACGCCAGGAGGGGATGTTCCACGCGGCCGTCGAGATGGCCGGCCTACCGTCCCGGTGGGGACTGCAGCCCGAGGCGATCAGCGGCACCTTCGCCCACCTGCTCCGGCGGGGCCGGCGCCTCGGCGGAACGGTGATGATCAGCCACGAGATCTTCGGCTCGGCCACCCTCGACCAGATCGCCCAGATGGCCCCGTTGCTCGAGGGTTTCGAGGTGCACCTGGTGGTGACCGTCCGCGATCTCGGCCGCACCGCGACGGCGGAGTGGCAGGAGCAGGTCAAGAACGGCAACCCGCGCTCGTTCGAGGCCTTCGTCGGCGACCTGATGTCGCACCTCCCCGAGGACCTGGTCGACACCACGTCCTTCTGGCGGTCGCAGAACCTCCGCAACCTGCTGGAGCGGTGGCAGACCCTGGTGCCCGCGGAGCGGATCCACATCGTCACCTGCCCGCGCGGTGGCTCCGCCCCCGACCTGCTGTGGCGCCGCTTCGCGGAGGCAGTGGAGCTGCCTCCCGACGCCGTCGACCTCTCGCTGATCCCGCCGCGCAACGAGTCGCTCGGCACCGCTCAGATCGCGTTCCTGCGCCGGGTCGTGGGTGCGCTCGACGGGCGCCTCGCGCAGCCGTGGTACTCGCGGGTGGCCAAGCGCTGGTTCGCCCAGACCCTGCTCGGCGGGCTCGGTGGGTCCGCCAAGCCCGTCACGCCCGCCCCCGTGGCACGCCGGCTCGCGGCGGTCTCGTCTGCCTGGATCGAGGTGATCCGTGCCGGAGAGTTCCGGATCCACGGAGACCTCGACGAGCTGCTGCCCGAGGTCGCCGACGACTCCGTGCGGCACCCCGACGACGCCTCCGACACCGAGATGCTCGACGGGCTGCCGGGCGTGGTCGCGGACATGCTGGTCCGCACCGGCCAGCTCCGCTCCGACCTGGCCGAGGTGGAGCGCCGCAACGCCGCCCTCACCGAGTCCTGCCAGGAGCTCGGGACGCGTGTGGAGCAGCTGACCGCGGAGCTCGAGGAGCGAACCGGCCGGCGTCACCGTTGGCTGCCCTACCGCATCGTGCACGCCCGCCCGGCGGAGCCCGACGGCGCCGCACGCGACTGAGCCCCGACCCGGGCCCGGGTCAGGGCTCAGGGTCAGGGCCGGGTGCGGAGAGGACGTCGCAGGACCCGCCACAGCCGACGGGCCGCGGCCGCTGCGCGGGGTCCGTGTGGCGGGGGCGTCGGTGCACCCGGCCGGTGACCCGGCTCGCGGCGTCGCCGTCGCGGCTGCCTGCCCCGCTCGGCGTGCCGGACCGCCAGGTCGGCCAGGGCGGCCGCGGCCGCCTCGGCGACCGCCGCGTCCGTGGCCGGCGCGAAGTCCTCGCCCGGTAGGTCCGGGTGGACGAAGCCTTCCGGGTCCCCCGACACCTCGCAGCCCACCGCCCGCAGCACGTCGAGCTGGCGGGCCGCCTCCGCGGAGGCGCGGTCCTCCCAGGACGCGGGGAGCCTGATCCGGGTGCCGGTCGAGCGGCCGGTCATGGTGTCCACCGCGATCTGCTGCCGGACGCTGCGGCGGTAGTCGCCGCGCGGGTCGGCGAGCCGGTCGCCGAGGGCGATGTTGACCAGGCGCAGGGCCTCGGCGTCCTCGTGGCTCAACGACAGGTTGCGGCCGCGCTCGGAGGGCGTCAGGAGCCCGGGCTCGATGCCGGTCACGCCGCAGAACAGGTCGAACAGTCCGGGCTGCGCGTGCGGGTCGCCCGGGACGAGGATCACGTGGACCGGCAGCTCTGGCGCGCCGGCGCGCCAACGGCGTACGAGATCGCCCAGGTCCTGCCGGCGGCGGAAGCCGGCCACCTCCGCGGCCATACCGCCCGCAGGGGGCTCGGGAGCCAGCACGGCACCGACGAACTCGTCGTACGTGCCGGTGTAGCGGGCCTTCACCCGCTGCTGCCACTCGCTCGGGATGGTCATCGCCCAGGGGCGGGCGGTGACCACGAGCCGGGTGTCGAACTCGGCCAGGGCGGCCACGAGGAGCGAGGCGGCCTCGGGCGGCCACTCGGCCAGCGCCTCCAGCGAGATCACGTGCCGGGGGTGGGGGCTGTCCCGGACCCACGTGGCCAGCCGCCGCATTACGGGCTCGGCGCGGACGAGGTCGGCGTCGAGCCCCCGCAGGACCTGGCCCCGACCGATCAGCGGCTGCTCCACCCCCTCGGCCCGCAGGTCGTGCCGGGCGGTGCGGAGCGCGTGCTGAACGGCGGAGGTCCCGGACTTTCGGCAGCCGACGTGCAGGAACAGCGTCTTGGACCCGTCGCTCACCCGCAGATCCTCGCGACTGACCGGACCCCGAGGCAACCGCCCGGTCCGGCCGTGCGCAGTCTCACATCGGGGCGGCCGTCGGGGACCGCTGCCGCCGGTAGGCTGCTCGACGATCCGACGAAGGGAGTCAGCGCATGGGTCGGCTGTGCCAGACCGAGGGCCTCACCGAGGACCAGCAGGAGATCCTGAAGGCCGTGAGGACCTTCGTCGAGGAGAAGATCCTCCCGGTGGCGACCGAGCTCGAGCACGCCGACGAGTACCCCACCGAGATCGTCGAGGGCCTCAAGGAGCTCGGCATCTTCGGGCTGATGATCCCCGAGGAGTACGACGGGCTCGGCGAGTCGCTGCTCACGTACGCCCTCTGCGTGGAGGAGATCGCCCGCGGCTGGATGAGCGTCTCCGGAGTGATCAACACCCACTTCATCGTCGCGTACATGCTGATGCGCCACGGCACCGAGGAGCAGAAGCAGAAGTATCTGCCCCGGATGGCCACCGGCGAGGTCCGGGGCGCGTTCTCGATGTCCGAGCCCGGGCTGGGCTCCGACGTCTCCGCGGTCAAGACCAAGGGCACCCGGACCGACGACGGCTACGAGGTCACCGGCCAGAAGATGTGGCTGACCAACGGCGGCACCTCCACCCTGGTCGCCGTGCTGGCGAAGACCGACGAGGGCGCGGACTCGGTCTACCGGAACATGACGACCTTCCTGGTCGAGAAGGAGCCCGGCTTCGGCGAGGTCGCCCCGGGCATCACCATCCCCGGCAAGCTCGACAAGATGGGCTACAAGGGCGTCGACACGACCGAGATGGTGCTCGAGGGCCACCGGCTCGGTGCCGACCAGGTGCTCGGCGAGGCTCCGGGCCAGGGCTTCTACCAGATGATGGACGGCGTCGAGGTCGGCCGCGTCAACGTCGCCGCCCGCGCGTGCGGGATCGCCAACCGGGCCTTCGAGCTCGGCATCGCCTACGCCCAGCAGCGCGAGACCTTCGGCAAGCCGATCGCCCAGCACCAGGCGATCCTGTTCCGGCTCGCGGAGATGGCGACCAAGGTCGAGACCGCTCACGCGATGATGGTGCGCGCCGCGCGGATGAAGGACCGGGGCGAGCGCAACGACGTCGAGGCCGGCATGGCCAAGCTGCTGGCGTCGGAGTACTGCAACGAGGTGGTCGAGGCGTCGTTCCGGATCCACGGCGGCTACGGCTACTCCCGGGAGTACGAGATCGAGCGGCTCTACCGCGAGTCCGCGTTCATGCTGATCGGCGAGGGGACCTCCGACATCCAGAAGATGATCATCGGCCGCCGCCTGCTCGAGGACTACGGGTTGCGCTGAGGTGGCCGAACGTGTCGTCCTGCACGTCGGGACCATGAAGTCCGGCACCACCTACCTCCAGTCCGTGCTGACGAGCGGTGCGCTGGAGGAGGTCGGCGGCTTCTACCCGGGCGAGAAGTTCGGGGTCCAGACCCGGGCCGTACGCCGGCTGCTGCGCCCCGTCGAGCAGCGGCGGCCGGAGGCGTGGGAGAAGCTGGCGGCCGAGGCGCGCGAGCGCCCCGGGGTCGCGGTGTTCTCCCAGGAGTTCCTGAGCTTCGCGCGGCGCGCCCGGGTGCAGCAGATCGTGGAGTCGTTCGGCGGGATCCCGGTCGAGGTGGTGCTGACGGTGCGCGACCAGCGCAGCGCGATCGCCGCGCAGTGGCAGAGCTTCACCCGCAACCGCGGCACCGACGACCTCGCGACGTACGTGCGGCGGCTGCGGTCCCCGGGCCGGCGGCGGCGCCGCTCCAAGGCGGCCAAGAGCTTCCGCCGGGCACAGGACGTGCCGGGGATCCTGCAGCGGTGGACCGACCACGAGGGGATCACGTCGGTGACGGTCGTGGTGGTCCCACCCCCGGGCTCGGAGCCCGCCGAGCTGTGGCGGCGGTTCTGCGACGCGGCCGGCCTGGAGGCGCACGACCCGCCGGCCGCCGCCGTACCGGCGAACGAGTCGCTGGGCTATGCGTCCTGTGACGCGCTGCGCCGGATCAACGCCCACCTCGGCGACCTCCCGAAGGTCGGCCACCAGCGGGCCCGCAAGCAGCTGCTGGCCGCCCTGCTGCCGCTGCGCCCGGAGGAGGACCGGCCGGTGCTCGACGCGTCCGGGCTGGCCCTGTCGGGCGACCTCAACCGGGCCGTCGTCGACGCGATCACCGCCCACGGCGTCCGGGTGGTCGGCGGTCTCGAGGAGCTGCCCGTCGACCCGCCGGCGGAGGCCCCGGCCTCGATCGCCGGCCCCGACGAGACGCAGGTACGCCGGGCGCTCGAGGCGGCCTGGCGGGCCACCCTGCCGCGGCAGGAGCTGCCGTCGGGCACCCTGGAGGAGCTGGCCGGCCAGCTGGGTCGCCGCCTCGGGCGTCGGTTCGGCACCCGTGGCGGCGGGCCGCGAGGGCGGCGCGGTCGGCCCGGCGCGGCCGGGTAGCGTGCCGTCCATGAAGGGTGAGCGCCACGTCGTCACGCTGCACGTGGGCACCCCCAAGAGCGGCACGACGTCGCTGCAGAACATCCTGGCCCGCAACCGGGGGGTGCTGGGCGAGCACGGCTACCTCTACCCGGGCACGAGGCCCGGCCACTTCATCGAGGCGCTCGACCTGCGGGACTCCGGGTTCCGCGGCCACCGGTTCGAGGGCTCCGACGGGGCCTGGGACCGGGTGGTCGAGCAGGTGCTGGCGCACGACGGCCCGGCGATGCTCTCCCACGAGGTCATCGGCGGCTCCACGCCCAAGGTCGTGAAGCGGGCCGCGAAGTCCTTCCCGCGCCGCGACGTGCACGTCGTGGTCACCTGCCGCGACCTGGGCCGCCAGCTCCCGGCCGTCTGGCAGGAGGGGGTCAAGAACGGCGACACCGCGACGTACACCGCCTTCCTCGAGGACACGCTCGGGGGTTGGAAGGGCATCGGCACCGGCACCGGGATGTGGCGTGGCCAGGACCTCGCGGGCATGGGGGAGCGGTGGGCCGCCCACGTCGGCGCCCGCAACGTGCACTTCGTCACGGTGCCCCCGTCCGGTGCCGACAGCGACGTGCTGTGGCAGCGCTTCCGGGACGCCACCGGACTGCCCGACGCCGACTACGCCGTCCCCGACACCCCGCGCAACCCGTCGATGGGCACCGTGGAGACCGAGCTGCTCCGGCGGGTGGTCGAGCGGTTGCCCGACGACGTGCCGTGGCCGACGTTCGCGCGCCAGGTCAAGCGCCGGCTGGCGCAGCGACGGCTGGTCAACCACAAGGCCGGCGGCTCGCTCGGCGTCCCCCCGCGGTTCCGGTCCGCCACCGAGGAGATCTCGGCCGGGGTGGTCGAGGCGTTGCGCACGGGTGGGTTCACGGTCCACGGCGACCTCGCCGACCTCACGCCGGCGTTCCGCGACGACGCCACCGTGCCTGACGAGGTGAGCGCCGAGCAGCTGCTCGACCGGGCGCTGGAGGTGCTGGCGCCGCTGGTGCTGCGCGACCAGCCGGAGCCGAAGCCCGCCCAGGACTGACCGGCCTCAGCCGCGGGCGGCCACGACCTCCTCGGCGATCGCGATCCAGCGCTCCGCGATCGCCCCCGCCTCGTAGGCCCGGGCGGTCTCCAGCGCCTCGGCGCCGAGGCGTCGGCGGAGGTCTTTGTCGTCCATCAGGGTGCGCAGCGCGTCGGTGAGCCCGGCGATGTCGCCCTCGGGCACGAGCAGCCCGTTGCGACCGTGGTCGATCAGCTGCCGCGGCCCCTCCGGGATGTCGTAGGACACCGGCGGCACCCCCTTGCTGAGCGCCTCGAGCAGCACCATCGGCAACCCCTCGTAGCGCGAGGACATCGCGTAGATCGAGGAGTTGGCCAGCTCGCTCTCGAGCTGGTCGGTGACCCCGCCCAGCAGGATCCGGTCACCCACGTCCGCGCGTGCCACCTGCGCGTTGAGGCGGTCCCACTGCTGGCCGTCGCCGAAGATCCGCAGCTGCCAGTCGGGGTGGCTCCGGGCGAGGGGGACGTACGCCTCGACCAGCCGCTCGAAGCCCTTCTGGGAGGTCAGCCGGCCGGCCGCGATGACCACCGGCGTGGTCAGCGGGGCGGGGTCGCCAACCACGAACGGCGTCGGGTTGGGGATCACGCCGGTGCGGACCCCGGCGTTGCCGAGGTAGTCGCGCCACCGCTCGTCGTCGGCCTCGGTGAGCGTCAGCAACGCGTCGATCGGGCGGCTGCCACCCGCACCGCGCGCCAGGTCGCGCAGCGCCGCCCGCAACGGCTCGGGGCGGGGCAGGAACGAGAGGTGCTCCTGGTGCAGCAGCACCGATCCGGGTGCCGCCCAGCGGCTGGCGGCGACGGCGAACTCCGGCCGGGTGCTGACCACGACACCGGCGGGTGCCGTCGAGAGGTGGTGGTGCAGCCGGTCGTCGACGTAGGCCGAGAAGGTCTTGCGCGCCTGGCCGTCGGCCACCAGGTCGGAGGGCCGCGCCAAAAGTCCCCGGACCTCGCGGCCGGGCCGCTCGTCGCGGGGGAGCCGGCGCGGCTGGTCGGGGTGCTCGGGGTCGTAGCGGTCCTGCATCGCGACCAGCCCGACGGCGGGGTCCAGGTCGAACTTGGGCTCGGCCGAGGTGCGGTTGAGCGTGAGGATCCGCACCTCGTGACCGCGCGCGACCAGCGAGTTGGCGGTCGTGAACACGGTGCGGGCGATCCCACCGGCGGCGTACGCCGAGGGGACCATGAACGTCCAGCGGGTGGTGGTCGACCGGTCGTCGTCGCCGTCCGCCCCCAGCCGGGAGAGCAGGCGGCGCGCGGGGCGGTCGGGGGTGCGGGAGGGGGTCACGGCTGCCTCACGTCGTCGTCCAGGTCGTCCAGGTCGTCCAGGTCGTCCGGGTCTGCGTCGTCGTCCGGCTCCTCGTCGTCGTCATCGGGGTCGTCGTCGGGGGTCACGCTGTGGCGTATCCGTGCCCCGAGCAGGCCGACGGCCAGCTCCCGGCTCGCCGCGAGCAGCTCGGTCTGCGTGACGTCGTCGGGATGACGGGCGCCGTCGCGGTCGCTGCCGCCGAGCAGCTCGTCGAGGTCACCGGTGACCGGGCAGCCGAGGTGCCGCAGCTCCTCGGCGCTGCGGGCGCTCCGCTCGGACAGCGCGTCCCGGAGCTGGGGGCCGACGCCGATCGGGTCCCCGGGCACCCCGGTCAGCACCTGCCGGACCACTGCGCCGCGCAACCAGCGCGAGTGGTTGCGCACACCCCGGTCGAGGTGGTCGATCTCCGCGCGCAGCGCCGGTCCGAACTCCTGCAGCAACCGGGCTGCCTGGACCGACAGCGACTCGTTGGCCTGC
Organism: uncultured Actinomycetota bacterium; assembly: GCA_963723945.1. GTDB lineage: Bacteria > Actinomycetota > Actinomycetes > Propionibacteriales > Nocardioidaceae > Nocardioides. The sequence goes on along the minus strand of CAVRSW010000028.1, from coordinate 47,026 downwards.
CGAGCGGGGACACCGACGGCGCCCGCAGCCAGGCCGACGGTCTCGCAGAACCGGTCCCACAGCAGGGAGGAGCTCGCCGGCGTCTCCGGCATCGTGATCAGGTGGACCCGGTCGGCACCGACCACGTCGGCCCACCGGCGTACGACGAGGGAGGGGTCGACGACGTCCCAGGTCCACTTGTGGTCCGGGTCGTCGAGACCGGCGACGAAGTCGCCCAGGCTGGTGCCGCGGCCCACCTTGAGGCTCTCCTGCCAGGCAGCGGGCACCAGCCGCACCAGGTTGCGGGTGGTCACCACGACGTGGACCCGGTCACCGCCGAGCTGCTCGACCGCGGCCTCCGCCTGCTCGCGGTCGGCGGCGAGGTACCACTCGTTGCTGAGCACGACCGTGCCGTCGAAGCTCTCGGCCTGGCGGCAGAAGCGGGTCCAGACCTTGAGCTTGCGCCCCCGTGCGCCGCGTCTTCCGCGTCGGCCGAGGTGGCGGCCCTTGCGCACCAGGATGGACGCACGGTTGTGGTCGAAGGGGGTCCGCCCGGGGAACAGCAGCCCCTGTGCCGCCAGCTCCTCCCGCTGTGCCCAGAGCCCGGCCTGCAGGTAGGTGGTGCCGGATTTCGGGGTGCCGACGTGCACGAAGACGCGCTCAGCCAAACGGGGCTCCTCACTCGGGACGGGCTCAGTCTAGGGTGTGCGCTGCGGGTGCGCCCGGCCCCTCCCGGAGGTCCCGCGCGGGTGACCCACCGACCGGAAGGCGACCTCTGATGACGACCACCGACGGCCCTGGACCGTCGCCGACCACGCCCCGGGTGGTGGTGGTCGCCGGCTCGGGTCGCAGTGGCACGAGCACCATCGCCGGCGTCCTCAAGACCGTCGGACTGGTGATCCCGCCCCCGGAGGTGCCCGGCAACCGCACCAACCCCCGCGGCTTCTTCGAGCCGCGGTGGGCGGTCGACGTCCAGACCCGGCTGCTGCGCCGGGCGTCGGTGTTCCTCACCGACGCCCGGCCCGCGGCCTTCGACCTCGCCGCGGCGGTCGCCGACGACGACGAGGTCCGCGCCGAGGTCGCCGACTGGCTCCGAGAGCACCTCGCAGGCGGTCGCGACCTCGTGGTCAAGGACCCCCGCAACAGCTGGTTCCTCCCGCTGTGGCAGCGCGCCTCGGCCGACGCCGGCGCGCAGGCGGCGTTCCTGACCATGCTGCGTCACCCCGCCGAGGTCGTGGGCAGCAAGGACAAGTACTACAAGGGCACCAGCGCGGGGGAGACGCCACGCCACGCCCAGACGACGAGGGTGGCGAGCTGGCTCAACGTCGCCCTGTTCACCGAGGTGATCACCCGCGACACCCGGCGCAGCTTCGTCCTCTACAACGACCTGCTCGACGACTGGCGGGCGGTCGTGGCCCGCGTCGGCGCCGAGCTCGACCTCCGCACCGGGCGCGAGATCGACCGCACCACGGCCGCCGAGGTCGACGCGTTCGTCGACCCCGGGCTGCGCCGGGTCCGGACCGGCTGGGACGACATCGACTGTCCCGCCGAGGTGCGCGAGATGGCCCAGGACGTGTGGGACCAGCTGTGCGTGCTGGCCACCGGCGGCGGCTTCGACGAGGCCGCCCAGCAGCGCCTCGACGAGGTGCGGGCGCGCTACACCCACATGTACGCCGACGCCGAGGCGCTCGCGCAGTCCTCGGCCGAGGATGCTCGTCGGGCGGGCGCCCGGCAGAGCCGGCGGACGCTGCTCAAGGAGCAGCGCCGGGCGGCGCGCCGGACCTCTGCCGGCGGCGGCCACGGCCCCGGGGGCGGGCGCCGTACGGCCGCCGTACGCCGCGCCCGCGCGCTGGCCGGGAGGGTGGCCGGTCGGCTCCGTCGCGGTTGAGCGGCGCGGTGTTAGATTCCCGAATCGTGGCGAAGAATCGTAGTGCCGACACCCAACGGCAGCCACGACCGGCTCGACGCACCCTGCCGACCGATCCCACGGTGCTCGAGGTCCGGCGTGGCCATCCGAAGTCCCTCACGCGTGAGTCGCGTGACGAGCTCAAGCGACGCCGCAGACGCAGGCGCGCGTCGGGGTCGCTCTCGCCCAACCCCTACAACCTGACCATCAGTCACGCACACCGGTTCGTGTGGTTCCGCAACGCCAAGGTCGCGACCCGGACCGTCCTGGCGTTCCTGGAGGAGCAGCACCCCGAGGAGCTGCTGGTGCTCTCCGAGGTGCCGTACCCGACGGCGGCGTTCACCGAGTACTTCAAGTTCGGGTTCGTACGCCATCCGCTGGACCGGTTCATCTCGGCCTGGCAGGACAAGGTCTGCGACCGCAACCACTTCCACTTCGAGGAGGAGGAGCGGGCGCGGATGCGGACGATCGAGACCTTCGCCACCTGGGTCGCCGAGCAGGACCTGCGGGACCTGCGGGTGACCGATCGGCACCTGATGCTGCAGTCGCGCCTCGTCGACCTGACCCAGGCCGACTTCGTGGGCCGGATGGAGAGCTTCGGGGCCGACTTCAGCGAGGTTTGCGAGCGGGTCGGGCTCAGCTGGAAGGAACCCGAGCGGCGCAACCGGTCCGACCCGAGCGGCGTCACCCGCGACAACGCCTCGCAGGAGCTGCGCTCGATCGTCGAGGAGGCCTATCGCCTCGACTACCAGGTGTTCGGCTACTGACGACCTGGTCGACCCGCGGCCACGCCGGGTGGCACAGTGGGCGCTCCAACCCCGCTCGGAGGAGGCGACCGTGGCCAACGAGGACCTGAAGTCGAAGATGCGTGAGGCACTCGACCGGAAGGCGTCGAAGTCGAAGGGGGTCGACCAGGACCAGCCGCTGCACGAGAAGGCCCACGGACCCGAGGTCGACGGCGGCGCCGCGCCCAAGGTGCACCGCCGCAAGGCGGGCGGCGGCGGCTCCTGAGCCGCGTGAGCAACCCCACGCGGTCCACGGTGTCGGCCGGCCGCTGACTCGGGCAGGATGTCCGGCATGCAGTTCGGGCGCAGCTATGAGGAGTTCGAGGTCGGTGCGACCTATCGGCACTGGCCGGGCAAGACGGTCACCGAGTACGACGACCACCTGTTCTGCCTGCTGACCATGAACCACCACCCGCTCCACCTCGACGCGAACTACGCCGGGGAGACGACCCAGTTCGGCAAGAACGTGGTGGTCGGCAACTACGTCTACTCGATCCTGCTCGGCATGTCGGTGCCCGACATCTCCGGCAAGGCGATCGCCAACCTGGAGATCGAGTCGCTGCGCCACGTGGCGCCCACCTTCCACGGGGACACGCTCTACGGCGAGACCACCGTGCTCGACAAGTGGGAGTCGAAGAGCAAGGACGACCGGGGCGTCGTCCACGTCGAGACGGTCGGCTACAACCAGGACGGCACGGTCGTGTGCCTGTTCCGCCGCAAGGTGATGGTGCCGAAGGACAGCTACCTCGAGGCGCGTGGCGGCGAGCAGCCGGGCCGTCCCGTGCCGCGGCCGGACAAGAACTGGCCGGGGCCGCAGGGAGCCTGATCGTGGACGTCGAGGTGTGGCTGGTGCGTCACGGCGAGACCGAGTGGAGCCGCGACCACAAGCACACCTCGACCACGGAGGTGGAGCTCACCGCCGACGGCGAGGCCGTCGCCCGAGAGCTCGCCGCGCGCCTCGGACGACCGTTCGACCTCGTGCTCACCAGCCCGCGACGGCGCGCCCGCGACACCGCCGTCCTGGCCGGCCACCCCGCGGCCACGGTCGACGAGGACCTCGTGGAGTGGGGGTACGGCGACTACGAGGGCATCACGACCGCGGAGATCCGGGAGACGGTGCCCGGGTGGTCGGTGTGGACCCACCCGACGCCCGGGGGCGAGACCGCCGCCGACGTCACGCAGCGGCTCGACCGCGTGGTGGGCCGGCTGCGGGAGCAGCCCAGCGCCCTGGTCTTCGGCCACGGCCACGCGCTCCGGGCCCTCGCGGCGCGCTGGATCGGCCTGCCGGTGTCCGAGGGGCGGCTGCTCCGGCTCGACACCGCGACCGTCTCGGTGCTCGGCTACGAGCGCGAGCAACCCGTGGTGCTGCGGTGGAACGCCTGACGCCGGGTTGCCCACGGTGCCGTGAGCCCGTCGACGGACCGGCCGGTCCCGGCTGCGTCGGCCACGGCTCCGGCCCGCTGCTGTGGCGGGCGGGCGAGGCCTCGTACGACGCCTTCGTCGAGCACCTCTCCGTGGCGCGGGACTTCCCGACCTACCTGCCGTGGCCGATGGCGCCCGGGTGGGCGGTCTCGGACTTCGCAGTGGTGACCCAGGCTTCGGGCGTCCCGATCGCCTCGCTCACGTGCGTCTCAGGCACCAGCGAGCTCGACGGTCCCGTCGACGTGCTGCTGGTGGCCGAGGAGCCCGGCGTGGGCCTCGGCGCCCGGTGCGCCGGACTGCCCGGCCGCGACCCGGGCCACGAGATGGGTGACCAGCAGCCGGCGGTGCGGGTGCGGATCGGGAGCCTCACCTCGTCGCTCTGGACGGTCTCGACCAGCGGCGTCCCCGGCCCCGGGGAGCTGGACCGCTCGGTGCTGGCGGGCGAGGCCGCGGGCCGCTGGTTGTGGGTGGTGCTGCGTCCGGCGTCGGCTGTGCTGCTGATGCGCGACGACTGGATCCTGCGCGACGTCTCCGGCGGCGGTCCGCTGATGGTGGAGATGCCGTTCGTCGGCCCCGGACCGGCCTGGTAGCGAACAGCGGCCCGCTCAGCCCCCGGCCGCCCGGCGTGCCTTGATCCTGCGCCAGCCTCCGGCACGGTTGTCGGCGATGATCTGCTCGAACATCGCCTGCAGCGGCCGCGCCGGGACCACCTCGTCCTCGCGCACGGCCACGGTCCGGGCGGTCGCGTTGTCGTGGCCGGCGGTGATGATCCCGTCGGGGTCGGGCACGATGCCGCCGTCGTAGAGGAACACGTTGACGTGGTCCTTCGCGGCGAGGAACGCGCACACGTTGCCGTCCAGCACGAAGTACGGCTGGGTGGTGCGCTTGATGGTCTCCTGCACCGCGGGGTCGGCCGCGTGCACGAGCGCGCGGACCTCGTGGCAGATCTCCCGCTGCCAGCCGGGCAGCGCCTCGATCCAGGCGTCGACGCGGGGGTCGCGGTGGTGGTCGCTCATGTCGTCAGCTCCTCCGGTGCTGGCCCCTCGTGTGGGCCCTGGGGAGAAGACCCTGTCGCGCGGGCGGACTCATCGCCCGAGGCGTGCCCACGGCCCCGCCGGTGTCGGCGGGGTGCGGAGCGGGGTCATCGTCGCCGGTCTCGGCTGACGTCGAGGGTGCCGGTGTGGTCGCGGAGGTAGTGAAACTGTGGGGCGTGGTCCACAGACAGCTGCCGGGCTCGAGGACGGTGTAGGTCCAGCGGCCGTGGGTCTTGAGGCGGTGGTGGCTCCGGCACAGCGGCGCGAGGGCGCAGGTGCACTAGTACTGGCGGGTCGGGGGTGTGCGACCCTGAGCGCATGGCCGCACCGATCCGTCCCGGACAGCCCCGGCACCGTGACGCGCCCTGCCGCTTCTGCGGGTCTTCAGTCGAGATGCGCCAGGTGGAGGGAAGGCGCCGGCTCGGCGCGTCCACTGCGCCCATGGTCGACGACAACCTCTGCACCAACCCCGAGTGCCGGAGCAACGGCACGAAAGCGAACCGCCAGGTCGGGGACGCGCCGTAGCCCGCTGGCCGCACCCGCTCGGCCGGACCCGTCCGAGCTGGATGTCATCGACCGGGCTTGCCCTGAGGTCCCCGCCGCCCTGTGGGGAAACCGGGCGACGGGGTGGACGGGCGCGGTTCCCGCAGCGCTCCGCGACTGGGGGACGCGGACAACGGCCCCGGGCCTACTCCCACCCAAGGCCCAACGTACGCCCAGGCGCCTAAGCCGCGGCTAGTGAGAGGACTGGGCGGACGAGCGTGCCCCGACGTCCAGGACGCTGCGCAGTCCCCCGACCCGCGCATACCTGCCCTGGACGTCGAGTCCCCACATCGTCGGAGCCCCATGCGTGATGAGAACTTCCCGAGGTGGGTTCGGTGGGGACCTGCGCCCGTTCAGTGACCTGCCAATCGCCATCGCGTCGGGGTCTGGGACGCCATCAGTCCTGCGGACAGTAGGGCACCTGCGTGCCGACCGGCAAGGGTTCCGTCGACGAGGAACCCGACGTCGGGGCGATCGTCGGCGGGGTAGGTGTGCACCTGCATGACGCCGGCCGTCACGAAGCGGCCCCCGTCACCGGTGGGGGTGACGGAGGCCGCGGGGACGGTCCTGTCGGTCCGCGCGGCCTCGCAGGGGGATGCGATCCCGCCGCCTCCCACTGGTGCCCTCCCTGCTCGGCAGGGTCGCAGCGTCGGCTTGCGATTTCCTTGGGCACGCTGCGCTGAAGGGGATGCCGAAACGGCTCGACCGGGAGTGTGTCCGGAGCGGCTTTCGGTGCATCCTGATGGCAGGACAACTGGTTGGCTCGAGGACTGAACCTTCACGCGTGTTCGAGGCGTTGAGGGTGTAGGGCGACTCCCGGGCAGCCCTTTCTCCGAGGAGGCGCGATGCGGCAGAGCGACGAGGACGGGTTCACCGACTTCGTGCTGACGCACAGCGCGGCGTTGTTCCGCACCGCCTACTTGATGACCGGGGACTACCAGCGTGCTGAGGACCTCCTGCAGACGACTCTGGTGCGTGTCTATCAGCGTTGGCCCCGGGTGAAGGCGATGGACTGGCCGTTGGCGTACGCCCGGAAGGTGTTGGTGAGCCAGGAGGCTTCGTGGTGGCGTCGACGGTCGTCCCACGAGACGACGCTGCTGCTTCTCGACGAGCCCGTTCGAGGGGATCGGACGGAGGAGGTCGCGGAGCACGAACGGGTCTGGCGGGCGGTGTTGAGTCTGCCAGCCCGCCAGCGTGCGGTGACGGTGTTGAGGTACTACGAGGACCTGTCCGAGGCCCAGATCGCCGAGGCCCTCGACATTGCACCCGGCACCGTGAAGAGCCATGGCCATGCGGCCTCGCGCCGGTTGGCGGCCATGTTGGGGGAACCGACCGGACCGTCGGCGCGACCCACCGAGGAGGCGACGTCATGATGTTGGACCAGCGGATCACCGATGCGGCTCGTCACCTCGCGGACGGGGTCGCCGTACCCCAGGTGGACCTCGACGCGGTGCGCTCACAAGCCCGCGCGAACCGGCGCCAGAGGGCTGTCATGGCGGTCACGGTGGTCGTGGCGGCCATCATCGTGACGGGCACCGCCCTCGTCATGGACCGGGAGACGAGCGCGCCGGAACCGGCGGACCCGGTCGGTCCAGCGCAGCTCGGCGGGTTGCCGCTGACGCCGTACTGGCACGACGGCGTGCTGCACGTCCGGGGTGTCGAGATCGAGACCCCGTGGCGACGTATACCGGTCATCGACGTTGCCGGAGACACCGTCCTGGCCGGGGAGTCCGGTTATCGCGGCGTTGATCCGTCGTGGGCAGTGGTCGTCGGCGACCGTCTAGAGCCGGTGCCGGTGCCGTTCCCGGATGCCGATGCCGATCCGCGGCTGAGTCCCGATGGCCGGATCGTGTACTGGTGGTCCTACCCCACCGCGGATGCCACGCGCGTGGTCACCTGGGACGCCGACACCAACCGGATGCTGGCCACCCGCGACCTGCCGGGCGACGACGTCGGCGGCGGTCCGCGGCTCTACCTGGCGGGAATCGACGCGGACGGGATGGCCTACTGGGTGGACGAGGGCAGCGAGATCCCGGTGACCCGGTGGGACGTCCGCGCAGACACGGTGGAGCCGATGCCCGACCTGAGGCCTTCCGACGTGACCTTTCGCGATTTGGGGATCGTGAGCCGAAGGTTCCCGGAGCACGTGTCACCGGACGGCACCATGGAGGTCTTCGACGCGGACGAGCTGGGGGACCCGGACTCGTTCGGGACCTTCCGCCCCCACCGGCTCGGGGTGCGGCCGGTCGGGTCCGAGGACCCCAGCGACGTGGTCCGGTTGCGAGTACCCGAGACCGACAGGGGCGACATGGGCTTTGTCAGGGTGTGGTGGGAGACGGACGAGACCGTGCTGGGCGTCATGGGGCAGCAATCCGGCACGGACCTCATGCGCTGCTCGATCAGGGCCGGTGCCTGCGCGCTCGTCCACGACCTCAATGACGGCGGCACGGATGCGTCCCCGAACTGGGGCTTCGCCCGCTTCCCGATGACCGGGTAGCCCATCCAACCGACTCCCAGGTGTGGTAGGTCGGTGGCCTAGGCACCAGCGGTCGGCAGGCGGAGCGCCACCACCACCACGGCGACCCAGGCGACGCCGGCTGCGACCGGCTGGAGGAACGACACCGTGAACCCCGCGACCAGGAACACCACCAGCGAGCCACCGTACGTCCAGCCCGCCCAGCGCAGCGACGGGGACGTACGGGCCAACGCGCGGCCGACGAGCAGCGCCCCGGCGATGAACGCGACCGCGCCGAGAGCGAAGGCGGTCAGGAGCGGGGCGCCGTAGACGTCGTCGTAGAGACCCTCCGCTCCAGGCATCCCGCCGAGGAAGGCGCGCCCGATGGCGGGCTGCGCATACGCGGCGGCCGAGAAGACGCTGGTGAACAGGACGTTTCCGAGGATCGTCAGCGCACTGCCGACCAGAGCCGAGCCCGCGGCGGGTCCGCGCAGCATCAGCACCATCGCGCAGACAGTCCCCACCAGTCCCAGCCCGGCGCCCAGGATGCTCGCCCCCACGTGGCTCACCACGAAGACGTCGGTCGTCACGTAGCGGGACCACGCGTCGAAGTCCTCGGCGTGGTCGGGTTCGTGAGTCAGCGTGCTGAGCGCGAGGAGCAGGGCGTACACCGGCAACAACCACACCCCTAGCGACGCGAGCCTCCGATGACTCTCGATCCGCTGGGACGTGGTGGTCATCATCTCCCGATGGTAGGACGGCGTCGACGCGCCGAACGTCACCGATTTCGGTCAGACTCCGACGTCCGCTCCTCGGCGTGAGCGGTCGCGCTGTGCCGCCGTCCGATCAGGGCAGTTCATGGCACGAGTGGTGCGGGCCGAATCAGGGATAGGGTCCCGGTTCATGGACATGCTGAAGGGCGAACAGATCGCCGAGGCGCACCTGACCGACTGGCGCAAGCTGGCCCAGGGACTGCATGCCCGCTACGTGATCGACGGCTTCGGTGCGGGCGCACGGTTCGTCGCCGCGGTGGGCGCGGCGGGCGACGCGCTCGGCCACCACCCGCGCGTGTCCATCGGCATGGGGTACGTCGACTTCAAGCTCGTCAGCGACGACGCCATCTACCGAGACGACGAAGGCTCCGAGCACGTCGTCGAATGGGTGACTCAGAAGGACGTCGACCTCGCGCGACGGATCACCGAGATCGCCGTTGACCACCGGGTCGACGCCGACCCCGCCTCGGTCAGCGACATCGAGCTCGGCCTCGACACGGCGCGCTCCGCGACCATCGCCCCGGTGTGGGCCGCGCTGCTGACCGGGAGCGCCGATGCCCAGGGCCGCGGGACCCCCGGCGACGAGATCCGTGATGCCACGGGACGCGTGCCCCACCTGTGGTTCGGGGACGCCGACGAGCACGCGGCCCCGGGTCAGCGGTTCCACGTCGAGATCTATGTGGCGCCCGAGGTGGCCGAGCAACGGATCGCCGCTGCCGTCGCCGCAGGTGGAACCGTCGTCGACGACAGCGACGCGCCCTCGCTCACCGTGGTCGCCGACCAGGACGGCAACCAGGGAATCGTCTGCGTCGACGCGTCCGCTGCGACGAAGGATTGAACCGACAAGTCGGGTGACCCGGAGCCTGGTCGCGGTCACCTCCGCCCGCGGTGTCGCTCATCGGCACGACCGCGCTCTTCGCGGCACGAGCGTGCACTCCTGCAACGCCCCGACGGCGTCCCGGAGCCGGTCGGTCTCCAGGTCGCTGGCCGGGTACGGTCGGCCTCATGGCCACCGAGGACCCCGGCTCCACGACGATCAAGCCGCTGACCCCGGACACGTGGGACCTCTTCGCAGCGCTGGTGGAGCGACACCACGGCATCTTCAGCGGGTGCTGGTGCGTCAAGTTCCATGCCGAGCGAGACGACCACGTCGCGGGGTACGAGGGCAACCGGGCGTTCAAGAAGTGCATGGTCGAGGAGGGCATCGCCCATGCGGCGTTGGTCGTACGCGACGGTGAGGACGGCGAGGAGGCGATCGCCTGGGCGGAGTACGGAACCCCGGCAGAGCTGCCCGACATCCACCACCGCAAGCAGTACCTCGCGGAGCAGGACCTCGAGCCGGACTACCGGATCACCTGCATCTTCGTCGACAAGCGGTTCCGCCAGCACGGTCTGGTGACCGTCGCCCTGGAGGGTGCGCTCGCGCTGATCGCGCAGGCGGGCGGCGGCGTCGTCGAGGGCTACCCCCACGTTCCGGGTGAGCGACGGTTGTCCTCGTCGTTCCTCTACAACGGCACGAAGGCCGTCTACGAGCGCGCCGGCTTCGACTTCATCCGGCCCAAGGGACTGAAGAACACGGTGATGCGCCGCAGCGTGGCCCCGTCGCGTCCGTGATCGCCCACCGGCGGGGACGAGGACAGGGCACGCAATAGGCTGCGGCCCGTGAGCGAGCTGGTGAACACCGTGCTGCTCGTCGAGGTGTTCGTGACGCTGTTCGTGATCATGGACCCCGTCGGGACGGTGCCGATCTTCCTGTCGCTGACCGGTGGCCGGTCCGCCGCCAGTGCACGTCGTGCCGCGTGGCAGGCGGTCGCGGTGTCGTTCCTCGTGATCAGCCTGTTCGCCTTCTTCGGCCAGCAGATCCTGGGCTACCTCCACATCTCGCTCCCCGCGCTGCAGGGCGCCGGGGGGCTGCTGCTGCTCCTCGTGGCGCTGGAGCTGCTGACCGACAACGAGAAGGAGCCCACCGCCGCCGCCGGGACCAACGTGGCGCTGGTGCCGCTGGGGACGCCGCTGCTCGCCGGACCGGGTGCCATCGTCGCGGTGATGCTGTTCGTGGAGTCCGTCGACGACGTCGCCGACTTCGTGGCGGTGTCGCTCGGGGTGGTGCTGGTGCACGTCAGCCTGTGGCTGGCGATGCGCTACTCGCTGCCGATCCTGCGGCTGATCCGCGAGTCCGGCGTGCTGCTCGTGACCCGGATCGCCGGCCTGCTGCTCTCGGCCATCGCGGTGCAGCTGGTCGCCGACTCGGTGCGCGCCTTCATCGCCGGCGAGGGGTGAGCCTCACCGGCGCCCCATCGACTGGAAGCGCTGCAGCACACCCGCCGGCACGACGGACGTCAACGCGCGGATCGCCTTGTACTGGGGGCCGGGCACCGAGAACACCCGGCCGCGGTCGTAGTCGTCCAGCGCCGTACGGACCAGGAAGTCGGCGTCGAGCCACAGGAAGCCGCTCCCGGGGCGGACGCCCATCCGCTCGTGGAACTCGGTCTTCACGAAACCCGGGCAGAGCGTCATGACCGTGACGCCGCGCGGGCCGTACTCGGCGGCCGCCCAGGTGCCGAACCGGTTGAGCCATGCCTTGGCGGCGCCGTAGGTGCCGCGGGGCAGGAAGGAGGCCACGCTGGAGACGTTGATGACGCCGCCGCGGCCGCGGGCGGTCTGGCCGCGGAGGGCGGCGTGGGAGAGCCGCATCGGGGCGGCGACGAGGACGTCGAGCATCCGCTCCTCGTCGTCGACGTCGTTGTCGAGGAACCGGCCCTTGAGGCCGAACCCCGCGTTGTTGACCAGCAGGTCGACCGGGCGGGCGTCGTCGGCGAGCCGGGCCTCGACGGTGACCAGCTGGTCGTGGTCCGCGAGGTCGGCCGGCAGCACCTCCACCTCGCGGCCCAGCGCCCGCAGCTCGGACGCGACCTGCTCCAGCCGCGCCCGGTCCCGGGCGACCAGCACCAGGTCGTGGCCGCGGCCCGCGAGCTGGCGTGCGAACTCGCGCCCGATGCCGGCAGTGGCGCCGGTGACCAGTGCCGTCGGGGGAGCAGGGGCGGCGGATGGTGTCGTGGGGATCACCTCCCCATCGAACCGGTGTCGTCACGAAACGGGCAACCTCCTCGGGCATGATGGGCAGCACCATGACCACGACCCTCGCCGTCGCCAACCAGAAGGGTGGCGTCGCCAAGACGACCTCGGTCGCCTCCATCGGCGCCGCACTGGCTGAGCAGGGCCAGCGGGTGCTGCTCGTCGACCTGGATCCGCAGGCCTGCCTCACGTTCTCGCTCGGCATCGACCCCGAGGACCTCGAGCTCTCCATCCACCAGGTGCTGACCGCCGGGCTGTCGCCGGTCGAGGTCGTCATCGAGACCGACGACGGCGTCGACCTGCTGCCGGCGACCATCGAGCTCGCCCGGGCCGAGTCCGACCTGCTCACCCGTACCGGCCGCGAGCACGTCGTCAAGGCGGCCCTGGAGCTCTTCGAGGACGAGGACGTCCACTACGACTGGGTGCTGCTCGACTGCCCGCCCTCGCTCGGGGTGCTGACGGTCGCGGCGCTCACCGCCGCCGAGGGCGTGCTGGTGCCGCTGCAGTGCGAGACGCTGTCGCACCGCGGCGTCGGTCAGCTGCTCGACACGGTCCACGACGTACGTCGCTTCACCAACCGCAAGCTGGTCGTGTGGGGCGTGTTGCCGACGCTCTACGACGGCCGGACCAACCACGCGCGGGCCGTGCTCGAGACGATCTCGGAGACCTACGACCTCGAGGTCATCGAGCCGCCGATCCCCAAGACGATCAAGTTCGCCGAGGCGCCGGCTGCGGGACGCTCGATCCTCAAGACCAGTCGCAGCAGCAAGGGGGCCAAGGCCTACCGCGAGGTGGCGACCAACCTGATCGCCCGCGCAGGGAAGGGCTGACCACCATGCCCGGACGCCGCAGCTCGACCGTCCGTCCCCGCTACGGGCGGATCGGCGCAGCCCTGTCGTCGGCGGGCGTGACCGCGGTCGCGGTGCTCGGTGGCACCGGCGCCCTGCCGTCGGCCGCCCAGGAACCTCCGGAGTCCCAGGGGACGATCACGACGACGTCCGCTCCGTTGCGGCAGGAGCCTGCCGCCCCGCGTGGCGCGGAGCCGGCCGCGACGTCCGGCCGGTCCGACGTCGACAGCCCGGCGTCGACCCCGGGTGAGCGGGTCGTGGCCTCCGAGCTGCTCCCGGCCGACTCCGGCACCGGCCGCCGCGCCGTCTTCAGCCAGGAGCGGCAGCGGGTGTGGCTGGTGTCGGCCGACGACGAGGTGCTCCGCACCTACCTGGTCTCGGGCAGTCTCTCCGACAACCTGGACCCGGGCACGTACTCGGTCTACTCGCGCTCCTCGAACGCCGTCGGCATCGACGACTCCGGCACGATGCGCTGGTTCGTCCGGTTCACCCAGGGCGACTCCGGGGCGGCGATCGGCTTCCACGACATCCCGATCAGCGACGGCGAGCGGGTCCAGACCGTCGACGAGCTCGGCACGCCCACCTCCCACGGCTGCATCCGGCAGCGTCCGGTGGACGCGAAGCTGATGTGGGACTTCGCGGGGCTCGGGACGACGGTCGTCGTCGTCTGAGCGAGGAGCGCGCCGCGGCGGTGACGTGCTTGGCGCGGTGAAGGCTGCGCGCGATCGCGAAGCGACCTTCAGGACCGTCGTCTGAGCGAGGAGCGCGCCGCGGCGGTGACGTGCTTGGCGCGGTGAGGCTGCACGCGATCGCGAAGCGACAGTTCAGAGCCCCGTCCGAGCTCAGTCCTCGGTCGTACGCCGCCGCCGCCGGTGGGTGTGGACCGCGAAGTTGGCCAGGGTCGCGACGGCTGCCGCAGCGACCTCCGCCTCGTCGAGCTCGGGCAGCGGCGCCGCCGCGTCGGTCGCGGGGACCAGGTCGCCGGGCTCACCGTGGACGCGGATACCGCTCTCGCGCAGCCAGTGGGCCTGCTGCTCGGCCGTCTCGACCACCCAGGCCAGGTGCTCGGGCGGCAGCGGGATCCGGGCGCTGGCGCCGCGCGGCAGCGCACCCCTGATCAGCGGCCAGCGGACGGCGGGCTGGTAGGCGTGCTCGTAGCGCGGCAGCCGGTCGCCCAGGGCCAGGTTGAGCCGACGGTAGACCTCGGCCTCGACCATCCCCCAGGAGGCGTTGACGTCGCGCTCGGGCCACGTCATCCCGGCGGGGTCGAACCCCACGACCGCCCCGAACATCCGGTACAGGCCCTCGGGGTCGCGGCTGCGGGGCGGGGTGACGATCACGTCGACCCGGTCGGCGCCCACGCCGGCGCTCCAGCGCTCGCACATGGCGACGGCGTCCTGCCGCGTCCAGAAGTGGCCCGCCCACGGGCCCTTCCGGTCACGCACCCGCTCGAGGAACGTGGCGTAGTCGAGGGTGATGCGGTGCTTGAGGAACTGCTGCCACTCCGAGGGGACGGTCGAGGCCAGTCCCCGCAGCGTGATCACGACGCGCGGCTCGAAGCCGGCGTCGGTGATGACGTCGCGCAGGACGCCGATCCGCTCGTGGTCGGCCTCGCAGAGGTCCTCGCAGGTGAGCAGGGCACGCTCGCCCCTGACCCGCCGCAGCCGCTCGGCGAGCCGGTCCAGCCGCTCCGGCTGCACCGGGTCGACGAAGCCCTCGGCGGTGGCCCAGCCGAGCGGGCGCAGCGCCAGCTCGACGTGCTCGTACCGGCTGGTCAACGGCAGCCCGATGCCCTGCCGGGCCAGCTCGTGGACCGACCCGAACAGGCCGCGCTGCAGCCCTGAGGTCCCGGTCTTGCTGGCACCGACGTGCACGTACAACGGCCGGGGACTCATGGCGGAGAGGTTATCGGTGGTTGTCAGTTGGAGGCGGAGCCCGAGGGCCGGCCGCCGCGGCGCCGCCTCCGGTTGCGCCCGCCAGCGGAGGACGAGCCCTCGCCGGAGGTCGCGCCGCCGCCAGACGGGGCCGGGCCCGAGCTGTCGCCGGCCTCGCCCGCGACCGGCTTGCCCGAGCGGGTCCGGCTGCGGTTGCGGTTGCGGTTGCGCGCCGGCCGGTCGGAGGAGGAGGAGGAGGCGCGTTCCGTCCGCTCCGCGCGCGGCGCGGGCGGTGCCGGGTCGACGACCCGGCCCTTGGTGCCGGGCGCGATGCCCTGGTCGTGGAACAGGTGCTCCGAGGTGGAGTACGTCTCCTGCGGCTCGTCGAACGGCAGGTCCAGCGCCTTGTTGATCATCTTCCAACGGTGGAGGTCGGCCCAGTCGACGAAGGTGATGGCGATGCCGGAGGCGCCGGCGCGGCCGGTGCGGCCGATCCGGTGGATGTAGGCCTTGTCGTCCTCGGGACAGGTGTAGTTGACGACGTGGGAGACCCCGCGCACGTCGATGCCGCGGGCGGCGACGTCGGTGCAGACCAGCACCTGGATCTTGTCCTCGCGGAACCTGGCGAGCGCCTTCTCGCGGGCGACCTGCGCCATGTCACCGTGCAGCGGGGAGGCCCGGAAGCCACGCTCGGCGAGGTCCTCGGCGATCCGCTGCGACTGCCGCTTGGTGCGGGTGAAGACGATCATCTTGTCGGCACCCTCGGCCTGCAGGATCCGGCCGATGATCTCGGGCTTGTCGAGGTCGTGGGCCTGGTAGATGAACTGCGCGGTGGCGGGGACCGTGGCGTTCTCGTAGGACGACTCGGCGCGGATGTTCATCGGGTGGCGCATGTGGACGCGGGCCAGCGACACGATGGCCGCGGGCATGGTCGCCGAGAACAGCATCGTCTGCCGGGTCTCCGGCGTCTTGCTGATCAGGTTGACCACGTCGGGCAGGAAGCCGAGGTCGAGCATCTCGTCGGCCTCGTCGAGGACCAGCGCGTGGACGTGGGAGAGGTCGAGGGCGCGGCGGTTGGCCAGGTCGAGCAGCCGGCCGGGCGTCCCGACGACGACGTCGACGCCGCTGGAGAGCGCGTCGAGCTGGGGCTCGTAGCCGACGCCGCCGTAGATGGTCAGGACCCGCAGGCCGCGGTCCTGGCCCGCCAGTGCGAGGTCGCCGGAGACCTGCAACGCCAGCTCGCGCGTCGGGGCCACGATCAGCGCCTGCGGCTTGCCCTGCGGTATCTCGGAGTAGTCGGGGTCCTTGGGGGCGACCGAGCGCTGCAGCACGGGGATGCCGAACGCCAGCGTCTTGCCGGTGCCGGTGCGGGCCTGGCCGATCAGGTCGGTGCCCAGCAGCGCGATCTGGAGGGTCATCTCCTGGATGGCGAAGGGCGTCGTGATGCCGGCGCGCTCGAGCGGGTCACAAATCTCGGGGAGTACCCCGAGGTCACGGAAGGTAGTCAGTGTTCTGTTCGCTTTCGGTGAGTGCTGTTCGTCCAGCCAGCGGCTGAATCGACACACCCAGCCGCGCACATGCGGATCCCGCCGCGAGGCGGGGTCGGGCGCCGTACGAGGTGGCGCTCCGTGGTGCCAGCCTATCGCTACGCTGCGAGCATGACTGCATCCCCGGGGAAGGACGTGCCCGCGGGCGAGTCGGCGGCCTTCGAGGACGACGACTACCGCCGGGCCGTGGTCGACCTGCTGGGGGCGATCGCGTACGGCGAGCTCACCGCCTTCGACCGGCTCTCCGCCGACGCCCGGCTGGCCCCGAGCCTCGAGGACAAGATCGCGATCAGCCAGATGGCCTGCGTCGAGCTCGGACACCTCGTCCAGCTGCGCGACCGGATCACCGAGCTGGGCGCCGACCCCTCGGCGGCGATGGCGCCGTTCCGCCGCGCGCTGGACAGCTTCCACGAGCACACCGCGCCCGCCGACTGGTGGGAGGGCCTGATCAAGGCCTACGTCGGCGACGGGATGGCCGCGGACTTCTACCGGGAGATCGCGGCATACCTCGACACCCGGACCCGCGACCTGATCATCGCCTCCCTCGAGGACGCCGGCCACTCCGACTTCGTGGTCGACCGGGTCAAGGCGGCCATCGCCGAGGACCCGCGGCTCGGCGGCCGGCTGGCGCTGTGGGGGCGCCGGCTGATGGGGGAGGCGCTCACGCAGGCGCAGCGGGTGGCCGCCGAGCGCGACGCCCTGTCCGCGCTGCTGGCCGGAGGCGTCGACCGGCCCGCACTCGACCTGGCGGCCATCGGCCGGATGTTCGCCCGGATCACCGAGCGGCACGCCGAGCGGATGGGCGTGCTCGGGCTCGACGCCTGAGCGGCGAGCCCGAGCCGCGCCTCAGGCCTTGCTGCGGGCGCGACCGGTGATGGTCGCGGCGATCATCACCAGGGCTGCCGAGGTCAGCACGGCCACCAGACCCTGCGTCCAGTCCAGGCCCCTGCTTCCGTCACCCCCGAACGCCCGATAGATGACGTCGCCGAGCAGCATCCCGCCGATCCCGCAGATGATGGTCAGCCAGAACGGGATGTTGTCGCGGCTCCCCGGGGCGACGAACTTGCCGAGCACTCCGACGATCGCCCCGACGATGAGGTAGAAGAGGATGGTTCCGAGGTCCATGACGGGCACCTTTCTCGATGCGCCGCGGAGGCAGCTCCCTCGTGCACCGGGCGCGGCGCCGAGTCCTCGGTGCCTGCTTCGAGCATCCTCCGGCCGGAGGGGCTGTTCAAGCACCGCCGCCCCGGCGCGTACGGGCTAGCTGCGGAAACCGACCTGGCCGGTGACACCGCCGCCGATCTCGACGTACGCGAGCTTCGCCGCGGGGACCAGCACCTGCCGGCCCTTGGTGTCGCGCAGCGACAGCAGGCCGTCACCCGCCACCGCCTGGTCGACCTTCTGCTCGACGGTCTCGGCGGACTCGTCGGTCTCCACCACGAGCTCGCGGGCCGCGTGCTGGATGCCGATCTTGATCTCCACAGGTGTGCTCCTCGTCAGTGTGGGGCCGGGTGGTTCAGTGCTCGTCGGTGAGCGGGTAGCCCCGGATGCCGCGCCAGGCCAGCCCCGAGATCAGCGCGACGGCGTCGGCCCGGCTGATGCCGGCCGCGTCCGTGACCCAGAACCGCGCGCTGACCTGGGCCATTCCCACGAGGGAGACGGCCAGCAGCCGGGAGGCCTCGTCGGGCAGCCCGGTGTCGTCGTGGATGACGTCGGCGATCATCGCGGCGCACTCGTTGGTGACCCGGTCGATCGCCTCGCGCACCGAGGGTTCGTTGGTGAGGTCGGACTCGAAGACCAGCCGGAAGGCGCCGTCGTCGCCGGCCATGTAGTCGTAGAACGCCTGCATCGCCGCGGTCACCCGGAGCTTGTTGTCCTGGGTGGAGTCCAGCGCGCGACGGCAGTTGTCGATGATCGCGTCGCAGGACCGGTCGAGCAGCGCGAGGTAGAGGTCGAGCTTGCCGGGGAAGTGCTGGTAGAGCACCGGCTTGGACACGCCGGCCCGTTCCGCGATGTCGTCCATCGCGGCGGAGTGGAAGCCGTTGGCCACGAACACCTCGAGGGCGGACTCGAGCAGCTGCGCCCGCCTCTCCTTGCGAGGCAGGCGTGCGCCACGGACGCGGGCGTCGCCGGGAAGGGTCACGACTGCTCCTCTCGGTGCTCTCTCGGCCGGGGTGCCGACCGCGGCCGAGCCTAACGTCTCGGCCCTCGTCGCCCGACGAGGCGGGGCCGGACGCGAGACCGGGAGCGTGACCAGGGGGCGGGACGGCGGTCCGGATCGCGGGACGCGTCGCCTCGGCGGGCGGCCGCTGGGGAACATGGTCGGTGTCGAGGTTGTTGCACCCGGCACCGAACGAGACACCCGATTCCGAGGAGCCACCGTGTCGTACGCCCCGCTCGTGGAGCCCGCCGACGAGCTGACCATCGACGAGGTACGCCGCTACAGCCGGCACCTGATCATCCCCGACGTCGGCATGACGGGCCAGAAGCGGCTCAAGAACGCCAAGGTGCTGGTCATCGGCGCCGGCGGTCTCGGCAGCCCGGCCCTGCTCTACCTCGCGGCGGCGGGGGTCGGCACCCTCGGGATCGCCGAGTTCGACGAGGTCGACGAGTCCAACCTGCAGCGCCAGGTGATCCACGGCCAGTCCGACATCGGCAAGGCCAAGGCGCTCTCCGCGAAGGAGTCGATCGCCGAGACCAACCCCTACGTCGAGGTCGTGCTCCACGAGGAGCGGCTCGACAACGACAACGTGATGCAGGTCTTCGAGGGCTACGACCTCATCATCGACGGCACCGACAACTTCGCGACCCGCTACATGGTCAACGACGCGGCGTACTTCCTCGGCATCCCGTACGTCTGGGGCTCGATCTACCGCTTCGACGGGCAGGCGTCGGTCTTCGCCCCGTCGCTCGGCGACGAGGCTCCGTGCTACCGCTGCCTCTACCCCGAGCCGCCGCCCCCGGGCATGGTCCCGAGCTGCGCCGAGGGTGGCGTGCTGGGCGTGCTCTGCGCCGCGATCGGCTCGATCCAGGTCAACGAGGCGATCAAGCTGCTCACCGGCATCGGCGACCCGGCCGTCGGCCAGCTGGTCATCTACGACGCGCTGGAGCTCGAGTGGCGCAAGCTCAAGGTCCGCAAGGACCCCAACTGCGCGCTGTGCGGCGAGCACGCCACGGTGACCGGGCTGATCGACTATGACGCCTTCTGCGGGGCACTCTCCGACGAGGCAGCCGACGCCGCGGCCGGCTCGACGATCTCGGTCGTCGACCTCGAGCACCTGCTCAAGGAGCGCGACGCGGGCACCCGCGACTTCGTGCTCGTCGACGTGCGCGAGCCCAACGAGGCCGAGATCAACCAGATCCCCGGCGCGGTGCTGATCCCGAAGGGCGAGTTCCTCAACGGCCACGCCTTCGAGCAGCTCTCCCAGGACAAGCCGGTCGTGCTCCACTGCAAGACCGGTGTCCGCTCGGCCGAGGCACTGGCCGTGCTCAAGGGCGCCGGCTACTCCGACGCCGTGCACGTGGGCGGCGGCGTGGCCGCGTGGGTCAACCAGATCGACCCCTCGCAGCCCACGTACTGACCGCCCGACGCGGTCGCCCTGACGTCGCGTAACCCCGTCGCGGGCAGGCTCGTTGGACCCTCCGTCATGACAGCGCCGGGACCGCGAGGTCCCGGCCGAGAGGGAGGGAACGCATGCGTCATGCTCACAGCCCCACGTACCGGGCCATTCCCGGGAGCCGTCGGATCGCCCTATCGGTGGCGGCCCTCGCCAGTGCGGTGCTCGCGACCGCACTGTCGACCGCCGCACCTGCGGGCGCCGAGAGCAGCGTCGCCGCCGACTGGGCACCGGCCGACACCGCCGAGATCACCCCCGGCGTGCAGATGTACACCGCGGGCGCCCAGTGCACCGGCAACTTCGTCTTCACCGACGGCGCCGGCACCACCTACGTGGGGTACGCCGCTCACTGTGCCGGCACCGGTGCGGCGACCGACACCAACGGCTGCGACGCGCAGTCCCTCCCCCTCGGCACCCGGGTGACCTTCAACCGCGGCGGTTCACTGGCCTCCGAGGGCACCGAGGTCGGCCAGGGCACCCTGGCGTACTCGTCGTGGCTGACGATGCAGCAGCGCAACGAGAGCGACGCCGACGCGTGTGCCTACAACGACCTCGCGCTGGTCAAGGTCGACGCCGACGACGTGAGCAAGGTCAACCCCTCCATCCCGTTCTGGGGCGGTCCGGTGGCCCTCAACACCGACGAGAGCGCGGCCGGCGAGTCCGTCTACTCCTTCGGCAACTCCAGCCTCCGCGGTGGCGTCGAGCAGCTCTCGCCCAAGCGGGGCGCCAGCCTCGGGGCCGAGGCCAACGGCTGGAGCCACCCGGTCTACACCCTGTCGCCCGGCGTCCCCGGTGACTCGGGCTCGGCGTTCCTCGACTCCGAGGGCAACGCGCTCGGCACCCTGTCGACCCTCGCCCTCGCTCCGCTCGCCGGCTCCAACGGCGTCGGTGACCTCGAGCGGGAGCTCGGCTACGCCCAGCAGAACGGTGGGATCGCCGGCCTGACGCTGGTGCCCGGCACCGAGCCGTTCGAGCCGGTCCTCTGACCGAGGCCCGCAACCGCGCGACCCGGGACCGCCCCGTCCGTGACCGGACGGGGCGGTCCTCGTTGTTCCTCACATGACGACCAAGAAGCTCGGGTTCCTCTCCGCCGTTGCCCTCGTGGCAGCCCTGCTGCTGCCGCTGCCCGGGGGGACCGCCGCTGGGGAGCGGCCCGCGCGCTGGGCGCCGGCGGACACCGCGCGGATCACGCCCGGGGTCCAGATGTTCACCCACGGGGCCCAGTGCACCGGCAACTTCGTGTTCCGCGACGGCGCCGGGCGCACGTACGTCGGGTACGCCGCCCACTGCGCCGGTCGAGGTGAGGCCACCGACACCAACGGCTGCAACACCCGCTCGGTCCCCCTCGGCACGTCCGTGCGCTTCGCCCGCGACGCCACCGTCGCCACCGCCGGCGACACCGTCGGTCGCGGCTCCCTCGCCTACAGCTCCTGGCGCACCATGCGCGCCCGCGGCGAGTCGCGCGGCAACGTGTGCGCCGCCAACGACTTCGCCCTGGTCCGGGTCCGCGCCGACGACGTGCGCAAGGTCAACCCCTCGGTGCCGTTCTGGGGCGGCCCGACCGGCCTCGCCGACGGCGCGGCGGCGGGCACCCAGGTGTTCTCGTACGGCAACAGCAGCCTGCGCCCGAACGAGGTGCTCTCGCCCAAGACCGGGTCCTCGCTCGGCCGGACCTACGGTGGCTGGGGCTACGACGTCTACACCGCGGGCCCCGGCATCCCGGGTGACTCCGGCTCCGGCTTCCTCGACGACCGGGGCCGCGCGCTCGGCACCCTCTCGACCGTGGCGATCGCGCCGCTGCCCGCCTCCAACGGGCTCGGCAACCTCGCCCGCGAGCTCGACTACGCCCAGGCACACTCGGGCATCGCCGGGCTGCACCTGGTCCGTGGCACGGCGACGTTCTCGCCGCTTCCCTGACGTCGGCCGGGCCGACACCGGGACCGCGGCTCGACTACCGTGGCGGCGTGCCGCGCGTCGACCCCGAGGAGTACGTCGAGCTGGTGCTGCGCTGCGTCGAGCAGGTGCCGCGCGGCCGGGTGACGACGTACGGTGCCGTCGCCGAGGTGGTCGGTGCCCTGGTCGGTGGGGGCGGGCCGCGGCAGGTCGGATCGGTGATGGCGGCGTACGGGGGGCCGGTGCCGTGGTGGCGCGTGGTCCGCGCGGACGGGACGCTGCCGCCGAGCCACCACGACGAGGCCCGGCAGGCCTACCTGGAGGAGGCCACCCCGATGCGGCCCTCCGGCCACGTGGACCTCAGCCGGGCGTTCTTCCGGCCGGCTCTGGACGCACCGCCAGCTCCGCCAGCCTCGCGAGCGCCTGCGGGAAGATCTCGGCCGGAGGCGTGACCAGGCCGGCGCCGACCTGGCCCACGCCCGCGACGCGCCCCGCCATGCCGGTGTTGATCTGGGGCAGGATCCCGGTCCGGCACACGAGTGACACGTCGATGCCGGTCGGGGTGCCACGGAAGTCGAGCACCGGCACCGACCAACGGGGGTTGGCGCCCAGCGTGATCTCGTGCATCCGCAGGGTGGTGGCGAACGCGTCGGGCACGGTCCCGCCGACGAACCGCACGATGGCGGGAGCGGTCGCCATCGCGAACCCGCCGATGCCCGCCGTCTCGGTGATCGCGGAGTCACCGATGTCGGGGTTGGCGTCGTCGGGGCCGTAGTCGCCGAGGTAGAGCCCGTCGGCCACCTGGGCGGGACCGGTGAACCACTCGTCGCCGGTGCCGGCGACCTGGATGCCGAAGTCGGTGCCGTTGCGGGACATCGCGACCACCATCGTCGAGCCGTCGATGCCCCGGGCGGCGTCGAGGGCGAGCTTGCAGGCAGGCATCGCGAGGTTGAGGAAGAAGTGGTCGTTGCCACCAAGGAATGTGAGGCACTCCGCAATCTCAGAGCTGCCGGCCAGATCGGCCCCCGTCTCGACGAGGGCGGGGGAGAGGTCGCGCAGCAGCATCAGGGTGCCGGCGCGGTTGCGGTTGTGGGCCTCGTCGCCCATCTGCAGCATCTGGGTCAGGATCCCCGTCACGTCGACAGGTCCGGTGTCGTCGGCGACGGCACGCACCGCCCGCTGCAGCAGCGGACCGAGCACGTCACCCATCCACCGCAGCCGGGTCAGCACGTCGGGGGAGTACGCGCCGTAACGCAGCACCTTGCCGAGCCCCTCGTTGAGCGTGCAGTGGGTACGCCGGCCGGTGGCCGGGTCCTCGAGCACGAACATCCACATCGAGGGCGTGACCACACCGGCCATCGGGCCGACGGCACCGCGGTGGTGGCACGGCTCCAGTGAGACCGAGCGGCCGTCCTCGAACAGCGGGACGGCGTCCTCGGGGTCGTCGACCAGCCCCTCCAGCGCGGCTGCCCCCATCAGGGCGCCCCGCAGCGGCCCGGAGGCGCGGTCCCACCCGATCGGCGGCCCGGCGTGCAGGAACTGGCCGGCCTCGAGCCCGAGCAGCTCGCCGGCGGGGGCGACGTCCACGAGGTGGGCGGTCACGTCGAGCACGGCGGCCAGCGCGCGGGCGTTGGCGTCGCGGCGTCGTGGGTCGGCGGCGACGGCGACCAGGTCGTCCTCGGTGCCGGGCATCGGGGGGCGCCAGTCGACCCGCGCGACGTCCACGGCCTGCGCGGAGACGGCGTCGGCCAGCAGCTCGGCACCGGTGGCGACCACGCGGTCGGGGGTGGTGGTCATCGGGCGCCTCCGGCGAGGGCGACGGCGCGGCGCGTCGCCGCGGCGTTGGACAGGTGGACCTCGGCCCCCGCCTCGACGAGCGCGGCGACCTGCCGGTCGCGGTCCTGGGGGTCGAGGGCGGTGCCGACGACGGTCACCACGACGGGGACGTCGATCCCGGCCAGCACCGGCGCGAGGGTGGCGGCCGGGTCGGCGTCGGCGCCGTGGCCGAGGACGACGTCGAGCAGCACCACCCCCGTGGTCGGGTCGGCCGCCACGCGGCGCAGCTCGTCGAGCCGCAGCGTCGAGTCGATCATCGGGTGGGCCCGGCCGGCGGTGTAGTCGTCGTCGCCGAAGTCGGTGAAGGAGCCGGGTGCGCCGGCCTCCGTGGCGATCAGCCGTGACTCCTCGCACAGCGTGCCGCCGGCGAACAGCCCGTGGAGCAGGCCGCCGCGACCCGGTCGTGCCTCCCCGGCCACCGGCCACGCGGGTGGCCTCACGCCGAGCCGCCGCAGGGTCGCCTCGGCGGCCGCGGTGAGGTCAGGGCGTCCGGGTCCGAGCAGCGCGGTCTCGACCGGCGTGGCCAGCCCGGCGGCGTACTGCTCGACGCGGGTGGCGACCTCGGCGGCAGGTGGCTTGGACACGAGGACGACGAGCTCCACCTCGTCGTCGGCGTCGAGGCGGCGCAGCGCCTCCAGCGTGGCCAGCCCGCCGACCTCGGCGGAGAGGTCGCGACCCCCCACGCCGAGCGCATGGGTCACGCCGACGCCGGCGTGGTCGAGCAGCGCGAGCAGCTGCTGGCAGCCGGTGCCGGACGCGGAGACCAGGCCGACCGGGCCGGGCCGGGTCAGGTTGGCGAAGCCGAGGCCGAGCCCGCCCACCACCGCGGTGCCGCAGTCGGGGCCCATGACGAGCAGGTCGCGCGCGCGGGCGGCCTGCTTGAGGGCCAGCTCCTGCTCGACCGGGACGTGGTCGCTGAAGACCATGACGTCGCAGCCGGCGTCGAGGGCGTCCATCGCCTCGACGAACGCGCTCGGCCCCGGCACCGACACCAGCACCGTCGCCGGGAGCCCGGCAATCGCGGAGCCGGTGGTGCGGGGGGCGACCGCCGGTGCGCCGCCACCCCCGCCGGACGTCGGCGCGGCGGGAGCGAGCGACCGGTCGACGGCCGCGAGCGCCGCGGTCAGGTCGCCGTCGGCGTCGAGCCGCAGCGCCACGACCATGTCGTGGGGAGAGGCCGCCGCGGGCAGGTCGAAGCCGAGCCCGCTGATCACCTCGAGGTTGAGCGGGGTGGCCATCGCCACCTGGGCGGTGACGATGCCCGGCAGCGCCTGCACGTTACGGCTGACCTGGAGCAGCGCCACCGAGTCGGCGTACGCCGAGCGCAGCTCCACGTGATCCTGCGTCGGGGCATTCGGCGGGGCGTTCATGCGGCCTCCCGGAGCTGGTCGAGGGCGAGCCGGCCGCCCGCGTGGAGTCCAGCGCCGGAGGTGGCGCCGACGGCGTGGAGGCGCCGGGCAGTGGCGGGCTCGGCGTCGGTGCCGAGGCTCCGGACCCAGGCGGCGAACTGGGGGAGCACCTCGCCGCGACGTGCGCAGTCGAGCAGCGTCGCCGAGAGCAGGGTGGTCCGGTCGCGTGCCCCCGCGACGACCTCGTCGACCTCGGGGGTCGCGACCCGCGCGGCACGGTGCATCGCCAGCCAGCCGGCGAGCACGTCGTCGCCGAGCGGGGTGAGCCCCTCGCCGCGGCCCAGCAGCCGCGCGGCGGCGGCGGCGTCGAGGCGACCGCTGTCGACGTGTTCGGAGACGAACCCGGCCACATTGGCCGGGGGGGTGGCCTCAACGGTGACCGGGTCCGTCGGGTGGGTCGCTCGGTCACCGAGTGGCGGTACGTACGCTCCCACCAACCGGCCGATCGACAGCGGACGACCGCCGACGTGGAGCTTCCCACCCCCAAGGTACGCCGTGACACGGCCCCGGGTGACGGTGGTCTGGATCGTCCAGATGTCGGAAACCCGTACCGCGCACGGCACCTGGGCGGCGGCCGGACCGACCACCCCGACGCACCAGCCGCCGACCTCGACGTAGACCGCGTTGGCGCCGGCGTGGAGCACCGGCACGGGGCCGTCGGGGGCGGCCTGCAGCCGGTCGCGCACGCGGGGTGGGGCGCTGGCCGGGGTCACGGCACTCGACGCTAGTCCGCGGCGACTACGTTGGGCGATGTGAGGTTGTGCCAAGGTCGGCGAGGATCGGGGACAGATGGTGCCAACGGGGGCCGCTGAGACGTCCGGCGAGGGTCGCGCAGGTCGCGACGCCGGGGCGGCGCTGGCCCGCGCCGACGCGCTCCACACCGCGCTGACCGAGGTGGTCCTCGAGGGGGGTGACCTCGGCCGGATCGCCGCCCAGGCCTCGGGCGTCCTCGGCTGCGGGGTCGCCGTCACCTCGACCGACGGCCGGGAGCGGGCGGCGGCGCTGTCCGCCGACGACCGCTCCGCGCTGGAGGGTGCCGAGCTGCTCGACCCCACCGGCCGGGTCCGGGTCGAACGCGTCGGCGACGGCGTCGCGCTGGGCGCGACGACCGCGGGGGGCGAGGTGCGGGCGCTGCGGGTGGCGGCGGCCGGGAGCGACCTCGCCCGGCTGGTCGCGGTCCGGCGGGGCAGCGCGATCCCGGCCGACGACGTGCACGCGCTGGAGCGCGCCGCGACCGTCGCCGCCCTGCTGATCACCCGGGAGGAGGCGATCACCGCCGTCGAGAACAAGTACCAGGGCGACTTCCTGCGCGAGGTCTTCGGCGGCCGGCTCCACGACGAGCACTACGTCGACGAGCACACCGCTGCCTTCGGCTGGGACCTCGACCGGCCGGTCGTGGTGGTGATCGCCGAGCTCGACCCGTCGGCCGAGGCCGATCCCCCATCGCGCGAACGGCGGCGCGGCTGGCAGGAGCGGTTCTCCGCTGCGTGGCGGCAGGTGTGCGCGACGGTCGACCCGGGGGTGCCCGCGGTCGACTTCTCCTCCGAGGTGGTCGCGCTGGTGCCGGTCGCCGGCGAGGCCGACGTCGAGGACGTCGTGGACCGGGTGGTCGCCGACGTGCGCGGGGACCGCGGGGGTGGCCGGCGGCCGTTCTCCGTCGGTGTCAGCAGGGTCTCCCACGGGCTGGGGGACCTGCCGGACGGCTACGGCCAGGCGCGGCGGGCCGTCGAGGTGGGACGCCGGGTCCGCGGGGGCGGGTCGACGACGTACTTCGACCAGCTCGGCCTGCACCGGCTGATCGCGCTGGTGCCCGACCCGGCCGAGCTGCGGGCCTTCGCCCACGACGTGCTCGGACCGCTCGCCGAGCCCGGGGGAGCCGAGCTGCGCGAGACGCTGCAGGTGCTGCTCGACGCCAACTTCAACCTCGCCGAGGCGGCGCGGCAGCAGTTCTTCCACTACAACACGATGCGCTACCGCGTCGCGAAGCTGGAGCGGATGCTCGGCCCGCTCTCCTCCGACCCGCACCTGCGGCTCGACGTGGCGGTCGCGCTGCGGGTCCTGGAGATCAGCGGCTGAGTACGCGTTCTCATGACGGCGCGACGCGGGGGTGGTCAGGCTGGGGCCATGACTCCTCGTCCGTGGCTCCCGCTGCTGTCCCTCCTCGTCCAGATCGGCCTCGTCGGCGTCGCCAGCTGGATGATCGACGGCTCCGACCTCGAGCAGTCGGCCGGCTCGTGGGGGTTCGTGTTCGGATTCGTGGTCGTCACGGTGCTCTACGCGTCCTGGCCGGTGCTGGTGGCCCTGGTCTGCGCAGTGGTGGCCGTCGTGGCGCGGTCCGAGGTCGTGTCCCGGGTCGCCGCCTGGGTCGGCGCGATCGCGGCAGCGCTGTTCGGGATCGCCGGGATCCTGCTGGGCGCCGCGCAGGTCACCGGGTCCGGCTACGAGGCGGAACGGGCGTTCGGCCTCGTGGTCCTGCTCGCGAGCGTGGTGCCGCTGCTCCCGCTGGTCCCGGTGCCGAGCCGTGGGCGGGGGCCGGGCGACCCGGTCACAGCAGTCCGAGGCTGAGCGCGTGGCGGCGTACGACGTCGCTGTCGGCCGCCAGCACGAACGGGACGTCGTGGTCCCACGCGTCGGAGACCTCCTCGACCCGGCCGTCGCCCGGGTCCAACCGGACCTCTCGGATGTAGACGGCCAGCACGCGGCGGGGATGGTCGCGGACGATCTCGGCGTAGACCTGCGGGTCGCGTTCGCCCGAGTCGCCCATCAGCACGAACGGCAGGTGGGGGTGGGTCCGCAGGATCTCCTCGATGCGGCCGCCCTTCTGCTCGCGGCCGCGCGCGGTGCCGAGCAGGTCGCGCAGCAGCACCGGTCCGAGCGGGAGCCGTTGGTGGCGGAGGAAGGCGATCAGGAACGCGTGCAGGTTCCACGGGCTGGAGGAGACGTAGAAGACCGGGTTGGCCGCCCCGGCGAGGTCGCGGTAGAGCTCGGGCGCGCCGGGGAAGGACGTCCGGGTGAGCGCCGAGCCGGTGAAGGTCTGGCGGAGCATCTGGCCGAGCCGCTGCACCCCGGTCTGGAGCACCGTGTCGTCGACGTCGGAGACGATGCCGAACCGCGCGTCGGGAGCCGGGACGAGCACCTCGACCCGTGCGCTGCGGGGATCGGTCAGGCCGCGGTAGGCGGCGGCCAGCTCCACCGTCCCGGTGGTCCAGGGGGAGACGAGCGTGGCGGGGTCGGGGTGGAGCGTCAGCCGGAAGTAGCCGTCGGCATCCGTCTCGGTCTCCGCCGTCGCGTCCCCCACGGTCACCCGCAGCGGCACCCCGGGCAGCTCGCCGGTCACGAAGTGGCGCAGCACCCGGTGCACCGCCTGGTGCACCCGCTCACCCTCGACCGCCTCGCTGGGCTCGGGGTCGTCGACGACGCGCCCGCGGACGACCACGCCCTCCGCACCGCCGTGGCCGAGGTAGCACTCGATCCGGAAGTCCGTCGGCGTCCGGTCACCGCCGCGACGCTGGCGCAGCCCGTCGTACGTCCGCTCCAGCCGGACCAGCCAGTGACCGAGACCCATGGCTGCACCCTAGGCGGCTCCGCGGCGGTGACGGCGCCACCACCAGCCGCCCACGCCGACGACGGCCACGAGCCCTGCGGCCGCGATCGTCGTGGCGGCGATGGCGGCCGTGGCAGGCAGCTGGCGCTGGGTGAGTTCCCCGGCTCGGACCGGATCGGGGGCTGCCTCCGGGGCCTGACCCGCGGCGGGCGGCTCCTGCTGCGCCTCGGCGCGGGGGAGCGGCAGCCCGGGCTCGTCGGGAGCCAGCGCCCGGCGGACGGAGCGGACCAGGGGTCAGTAGCTGCAGACGCCCACCGTGAGATCGGCGTCGGCGGCGAGCACGTACGGATGCCTCGTGGAGAACCCGTCGGGCACGTCGCCGCGGCGGTCGCTCCACGCGTACCACCCGATCATGTCCTCGTCGAGGCGCACCCACACGTGCCCGGGCACCCTCCGGCCCCGCCAGATCTCGGAGACCGCGATCCTCAGACGTTGGTCCTGCGCGTCGACGATCCGGCCGACCACGACGTGCGGGATCCGCGCATCCGGTTGGTTGATCCAGCCCGGCCCGGCGCAGGAGAGCGCATGGGCGGGGCCGGCGACGGCGACCGGCGCGATGGCCAGCAGGGTGGCCGCGGCCAGGCGGATCAGCAGACGTCTCATGGGGCTGCGACGTGTGGCTGGCGTGGCTGGTTCCTCCGTGGGGCCGCGTACCCGGGTGCGGGGGGGTTCACCACGCCGCCACCTCCCCGACCACCACACGACCCCGCAGCCGCGGCAGCCGGTGCGCCAGCTCCACCGCGGTGCCCGTCGTACCGCTTCCCCGCCTCCGGACCCAACCCCACCGCCGCCGCGAACTCCGCGGCCGCATACTCGGACACCAACGGCGCGCCGGGACCCGCGATCGGCACCCCACGACCGTTGCCGAAAACGTCCGGCCGGCCGTAGCGCTCCGCATCATCGAGATGCTCGGCCACATGCAGGCCCGCCCACGCCACCGCCAACCCGAGCAGCCGCGCCTCGGCCCGGTCAGCCGCCCGGCGCTCGTCCCGGGCGGCCGCCAGCAGCCTGGACGCGGTGTCCGGAACCCTGCTCGCGGTGCTGCTGGCGGTGCTGGTCATGACACCCACTCAAGCACCGACCACTGACACTCCAGGCGCGTAGAACCCCTGCTCCACAAGGCGATCCGTGGTCCAGCTCCACCCGCCGGCCCTGTTTCGAGGCACAGCCCAGACGGGGCCTTCCCGACTCGACCTCCACGCCACACGCACGGCCCGACGCCTCGATCTCCGGCCGGGACGACGGGGTCGCACCGCACCTCCGGGCGGGCGGTCGGAGGAGGCACTCCGTGAGCGAGCTGGTGGTCGCCCATCCCAGCCCGCCGACACCCGGTTCGCGGCTCCGCCCGGACGCCCACCGCACCTCGGCGCCCCGCCACCGGACCTCGATCAACCCGCCGGGGAGCACGGCAGCGAGGCAAGGTGTGCCAGCGACCACGGCGTTCCTTCGGCATTTGTCGCCGTCGAGGGTGTGCAATGTGCGCAACTAACTTGAACAGCCTCGGGGCTGGAGCAGCGCCAAGGAGGGTCACCATGTCGATGTTCAAGTGGGAGGTCGTCGATCCCGCACCGGGTGAGGCCGTCGCTCCTCACCAGCGCCTGGCCTGGGGCAAGACCATCGGTCTGGGCGCCCAGCACGTCGTCGCCATGTTCGGCGCGACCTTCGTCTTCCCGCTCGTCATGGGGCTGGACGCCAACCTCGCCATCATGTTCTCGGGGTTGTGCACGATCCTGTTCCTGCTGATCTGCCAGAACAAGGTCCCGAGCTACCTCGGCACCAGCGCCTCGTTCGTGGGCAGCGTCGCCGCGATCCGTGCTCTCGACACCGGCAACGACTCGTCGTACGTCACCGGGGCGATCCTCGTCGGCGGCCTGGCCCTCGCCGCGATCGGAGTCCTCGTCCACTTCGGCGGGGCCACCCTGATCCACCGGGTGCTGCCGCCGGCGGTCACCGGCGCCGTGGTCATGCTGATCGGGTTCAACCTGGCGCCCGTCGTCGCCGGCATCTACTGGCCCCAGGACCAGTGGGTGGCCCTGCTGACCGCCACGTTCATGGTCGTCGCCGCGGTGATGCTGCCCGGCTTCTGGTCGCGGATCGCCGTCTTCCTCGCGCTGATCTTCGGCTACGTGCTGTCGTGGGTCTTCGACGCCGTGTTCGGCCCCATCACCTCGGTGCTGGGCGGCGCCACCGAGGCGACCACCCACGACCGGGTGACCTGGGCGGGCGTGCAGGCGGCCGACTGGATCGGACTGCCGAGCGGCCAGCTCGCCGACGGGGTCGACGTGGTCCACGGGCCGTCGTTCTCGCTGGTCGCGATCCTGCTCGTGCTGCCCGGCGTGATCGCACTGGTCGCGGAGAACACCGGCCACGTCAAGGCGGTGGCCGAGATGACGGGCGAGGACCTCGACCCCTACATGGGCCGCGCCATCGGTGCCGACGGCCTGGCCACCGCGTTCGCCTCCGCGTTCGGCGGGTCGCCGACCACGACGTACGCCGAGAACATCGGCGTCATGGGAGCGACGCGCGTCTACTCCACCGCCGCCTACTACGTGGCGGCCGCGGTCGCGATCCTGCTCGGTCTCTGCCCCAAGTTCGGGGCGGTCGTCAACGCGACGCCGGGCGGGGTGCTCGGCGGGATCACCGTGGTCCTGTACGGCATGATCGGGCTGGTGGGAGCCAAGATCTGGGTCGAGAACAACGTCGACTTCGGTGACCCGGTCAACCTGGTCGGCCTGGCCGCCGGCATCATCGCCGGTATCGGTGGCGTGTCCCTGGTGTTCACCGACAACTTCGAGCTCTCCGGCATCGCGCTCGGCACGATCCTCGTGATCGGCTACTACCACCTGGTGAGCGGCCGGCGGGGTGCCGGGACCGGTCACACGACCCAAGCCCTCTCCCACAAGGAGTAGGTCCCCCGAGTGAAGCCAGCACCCTTCGCCTACCGCCGTCCGGAGACCCTCGAGGCCGCGCTCGAGGCGCTCGCGGTCGAACCGGGGGCGAAGGTGCTGGCCGGCGGGCAGAGCCTGGTGCCGCTGCTGTCTATGCGGCTCGCCGCGCCCGCCACGCTGGTCGACGTCAACCGGCTCCCGGACCTCGACACCGTGAGCGTCACCGACGACGAAGTCCGGGTCGGGGCGCTGGTCCGCCACGCCGACCTGCTCGCCCACGACGGCGCGCGGGAGGCGCAGCCGCTGCTCGCGATGGCGCTCTCGCACGTCGCCCACGCGACGATCCGCAACCGCGGGACGACCGTCGGCTCGATCGTCCACGCGGACGCCGCGGCCGAGATGCCCACGGTGCTGGCCGTGCTCGGCGGCTCGGTCGAGGTCGCGTCGGTGCGCGGTCGGCGCACCATCGGCGTGGCCGACCTGTTCGCCGGGCCGCTCGAGTCGACGCTGGCCGCCGACGAGCTGGCACTGTCCGCGTCGTTCCCGGTGCTGGGCCCGGGGGAGGGGGCCGGCTTCGCCGAGATCGCCCGCCGCCACGGCGACTACGCGCTGTGCGGTGTCGCCGGCCTGGTCCGGGTCGAGGGCGAGGCAGCGGTCGCCGCGCGGCTCGGCTACCTCTCGGTCAACGACGTCCCGACCGTGGTCGACGTGACCGGCCTCGACGGGGACGACGCAGCAGAGCGAGCCCTGGCAGCGCTCGACCCCGGCGACGACATCCATGCGACGGCCGCCTACCGCGCCCAGCTCGTCCGGGTGCTCACCCGGCGGGTGCTCGCGGCCGCCACCGACCACGCGACGGCGAGGGCCGCATGAGCGAGCAGCTCCACGACGTACGCCTCCACGTCAACGGCGCCACCCACGACCTCCGCGTGCCGGCCCGCCGGCTGCTCTCCGACGCGCTGCGCCACGACTGCGGCCTCACCGGCACCCACGTCGGCTGCGAGCACGGCGTCTGCGGCTCCTGCACGGTCCTGCTCGACGGCCGCCCGGTGCGGTCGTGCCTGATGCTCGCGGTCTCGGCCGAGGACGCCCAGCTCACCACCGTCGAGGGGCTCGCCGACGACACCGGGGCCGACGACAGCGTGCTCTCCCCGGTGCAGCAGGCCTTCGCCGACACCCACGGGCTCCAGTGCGGCTTCTGCACCCCCGGCTTCCTCACCACGATCACCGCCGGGCTCGCGGCCAACCCGGACCCCACGGAGGACGAGGCCCGCGAGATGGTCGCCGGCAACCTGTGCCGCTGCACCGGCTACCAGAACATCGTCGCCGCGGTGCTCCGGGCGGCCGAGATCGAGCGGGAGCGGGCGTGACCACCAGGCTGTTCGGCACCAAGGTCCCGCGCACCGAGGACCAGAGGTTCCTCCGCGGCCGCGGGAGGTACGTCGACGACGTGCTGGTGGGGCAGCGGGTGCTGCACGCGGCGGTGCTCCGGTCGCCGCACGCCCACGCGCGGATCGTCGACATCGACGTCACCGACGTGCTGGACGTCGAGGGCGTCCACCTGGTGTGGACCTTTGACGACCTGGCCGACCTCTCCGAGAACATGGCCGAGCCGCTGCCGCTGCTGATCCCGCACCCCGCGCTCACCCACGGCCGCACCCAGTTCGCGCTGGCCAAGGACGAGGTCAACCACGTCGGCGAGGCGATCGCCTTCGTGGTCGCCGACGACCGCTACGTCGCCGAGGACGCCGTCGGCCGGATCCGGGTCGACTACGAGTTCCTGGAGCCGGTCGTCGGCATCGCCGCCGCGCGCGCGGCGGACCGGCTGGTCCACGACGACGTCCCCGGCAACGTCGGCGCCCGGATGGAGCAGGCCAACGGCGACGCCCGCGCCGCGATCGCCGCGGCGCCCCACACCCTCTCGCTCGACCTGACCATCGAGCGGTCGGCCTGCCAGCCGATGGAGGGCCGCGGCGTCGTCGCGCGCTGGGACCCCGACACCGGCCGGATGACGGTGTGGTCGTCGACCCAGACCTCCACCGGCGTCCGCGGCTGCGTGGCGGCCAAGCTCGGCCTCGACCTCGGCCAGGTCGACGTCGTCACCCCCGACGTGGGCGGGGGGTTCGGCGTCAAGATCAACCACCCGTGGCCCGAGGAGCTGCTGGTGCCGCTGGCTGCGCGGGCGCTCGGCGTCCCGGTGAGGTTCACCGAGGACCGGCGCGAGCACTTCATCTCCTCGGCCCACGAGCGGGGCCAGGTCCACCACGTGGAGGTCGGCTTCGACGACGACGGGCGGGTGCTCGGGCTCGACGTGCAGTTCTGGCACGACCACGGCGCGTGGACGCCGTACGGGCTGATCGTCCCGATCATCACCTCGACCCAGCTGCTCGGCCCCTACAAGCCGGGCGCCTACCGGGTGGTGTTCGAGAGCCTCTACACCAACACCGTGATGGTGACGCCCTACCGCGGCGCCGGCCGGCCACAGGGCTGCTTCGTGATGGAGCGGACCATGGACGCGATCGCCGCCGCCCTGGGCAAGGACCGCACCGAGGTCCGGGCCACCAACTTCATCCAGCCCGACGAGTTCCCCTACGACCAGGGCCTGATCTTCCAGGACGGTCGGGAGCTCGAGTACGACTCCGGTGACTACCCCGCCTCGCTCGTCAAGCTCAAGGAGCTGGTCGGCTGGGACGACTTCGAGGCGTTCCGGGCGGAGAAGGCGGCCGAGGGGAAACGGGTCGGCATCGGCCTCGCCTGCTACGTCGAGGGCACCGGCGTCGGGCCGTACGAGGGTGCGCACGTCCATGTCGAGACCTCCGGCAAGGTCAAGGTGGCGACCGGGCTCACCACCCAGGGGCAGGGCCACCAGACCGCCTTCGCGCAGATCGTGGCCGACGAGCTCGGGGTGCCGTTCGCGTCGGTCGAGGTGACCACCGGTGACACCCGCCGTATGCCGTACGCCGTCGGCACGTTCGCCTCCCGAGCGGCCGTGATGAGCGGGTCGGCGGTCCACCTCGCGGCGAAGCGG
This sequence comes from uncultured Actinomycetota bacterium, assembly GCA_963723945.1. GTDB lineage: Bacteria > Actinomycetota > Actinomycetes > Propionibacteriales > Nocardioidaceae > Nocardioides. The sequence goes on along the minus strand of CAVRSW010000028.1, from coordinate 12,510 downwards.
GCCAAGGAGAAGGCGCTGCGGATCGCGGCCGAGGCGCTGGAGGCCTCGGTCGACGACCTCGAGATCAGCGACGGCGTGGTCCGGGTGATCGGCACCGAGTCGGCGATCGACCTCGGGACGGTGGCCGTGCTGTCCAACCCACTGCGCTACGCCTTCGACGAGGCCTCCAAGGCGGCGACCCAGTTCTCGGTCGGCGACCCGGGCCGGCCGCCGGTCGCCGAGGACGACGAGCCCGGGCTCGAGGGGCGCGACTTCTACTCGCCCGAGCGCTCGACGTTCGCCTCGGGGATGCACGCGGTCATCGTCGAGACCGACCCCGACACCGCCGAGGTGAGGATCCTGAAGTACGCCGTGGTCCACGACTGCGGCCACCTGATCAACCCGATGATCGTCGAGGGGCAGATCCACGGAGGGGTCGCGCAGGGCGTCGGCGGCGCGCTCTACGAGCGGATGGCCTACGACGAGTCGGGCCAGCTGCTCAACGCCTCCTTCATGGACTTCCTGATGCCCTACGTCACCGAGGTGCCCGCACGCATCGACATCGACCACCTCGAGACCCCCTCCCCGCTCAACCCGCTCGGCATCAAGGGCGCCGGTGAGGCGGGCGTGATCCCGTCCGCGGCCGTCTTCGCGGCCGCCATCGAGGACGCCGAGGCACCCCACCAGCCGGGGCTGACGATCACGGCCATGCCGATCTCGCCCTCGGACCTGTTCCACCTGCGCGAGCTCCACCGACCCGAGGAGACCCCATGAAGTTCACGGGCGAGAACACCCTCCCCGCTCCCGTCGACCAGGTCTGGGACGCCCTGCTCGACCCCGCGGTGCTGGTTCGCACCATCCCGGGCTGCGAGCGGATGGAGACGTCCGGGGAGCACTCGTACGCGATGACGGTCACGGCCGGTGTCGCCGCGATCAAGGGCACCTACAGCGGCTCGTGCGAGCTCTCGGACCTGGTGCCCCACGAGTCGCTCACGATGCGACTCCAGGGCGCCGGGGCTCCCGGCACGGTCGGGGCGACCGTCCAGGTGCGGTTCGCGGGCGAGGGTGACACGACGACGATCACCTACGACGCCGACGCCGTGGTCGGCGGCATGGTCGGCGGCGTCGGGCAGCGGATGCTCACGTCCGTCTCGCGGCGGATGGCCGGCGAGTTCTTCGGCAACGTCGGCGACGTCCTGAGCGGCGCGGCCACGCCGGGGGTCGCCGCCGTGGGCGGCACGACGGCGTCCGAGGACGGCACCATGCCGCGCGTCTACACGGACGCCCGACCGGGCCGGGTCGACCCCCAGCGCGACTTCCTCACGGGGGTCGCCGTCGGCGCCGGGCTGGTGCTGCTCGGGGTGCTCCTGGGCCGTCGGCGATGATGGCTGCGTGACGATCACTGTCGACTCCCCGGCCCGCGACCAGGCAGAGGCCGTACGCCGGCGGGCGATCTCGGCGCGCGAGCTGCTCGACCTCCACCTGGAGCGGATCGCGGCGCTCAACCCGCGGCTGACGGCGATCGTGTCGCTCGACGAGGAGCGGGCGCGCGCCGGCGCCGCCGCGGCCGACGACCACCTGGCCCGCGGCTGGCCGGTCGGCCCGCTCCACGGACTTCCGTTCGCGGTCAAGGACACCCACGACGTGGCCGGATGGCGCACGACGTACGGCTCGCCGCTCTTCGCCGACCACGTGCCGGACCGCGACGACCTCGTCGTCGAGCGGATCCGCCGCGCCGGCGCGGTCCTGATCGGCCGCACCAACGTCCCGGAGTTCGCGGCGGGGTCCCACACCTTCAACCGGGTCTTCGGCACCACCCGCAACCCGCGCGACCCCACCCGCTCCGCCGGCGGGTCCAGCGGGGGAGCGGCGGCCGCGCTGGCGGCCGGCATGGTGCCGCTGGCCGACGGGTCCGACATGGGCGGCAGCCTGCGCAACCCGGCGTCGTTCTGCGGCGTCGTCGGGCTGCGGCCCTCGCTCGGCCGGGTCCCGTCGTGGCCCGTGGACAACCAGTGGGAGACGACGTCGGTCAGCGGGCCGCTGGCCCGCGACGTCGGCGACGTCGCACTGCTGCTCTCCGTGATGGCCGGGCCCGACCCGCGGGTGCCGCTGGCGCTGGGCAACCCCGGCCACACGTTCCTCCCGCCGCTCCACGGCTCGCTCGTCGGGGTCAAGGTCGGCTGGACCGGCGACCTCGGGGGGCTGCTCGAGGTCGACGCGCGGGTGGCGGCGATCGTGGAGGAGGCGGGGCGGACGATGGTCCGCGCCGGAGCCCACGTCTACGCCGGCCACCCCGACCTCGGCCTCGCCGACGACACGTTCCGCACACTGCGCGCGTGGAGCTTCCAGGCCGGCTTCGGTGAGCTGCTCCGCGAGCACCCCGACGGCCTCAAGCAGAGCCTGGCGGACAACGTCCGGGCCGGCGCGTCGCTGACCGGTGCCGACGTCGCCCGGGCCTACGCCCAGCGCACCGCGCTCTCGGAGACGATGCGGGAGTTCTTCACCGACTACGACGTGCTGGCGCTGCCGGTCTCGCAGGTCCCGCCGTTCCCGGCCGAGGAGGAGTACCCCCGGGAGATCAACGGCACCCCCATGGCCGACTACCTGTCGTGGATGCGGTCGGCGTACCTGATCAGCGTCACCGGCTGTCCCGCGATCTCGGTGCCGGCCGGCGCCACTCCCGAGGGCTGGCCGGTCGGGCTGCAGCTGGTCGCCCCCCACGGCCAGGACCGGCGGCTGCTCGAGATCGCCGCGGCGTACGAGGCGGCGCGGGCGGCGGGGGTCTGAGACCGCACGGAGGCACACATCCGGTGCCCCGGTTGTCCACAGGTCATGTGGAGAAGTTGTGGAGGGAGCGGCTCCGCCTGGGGAGGGACGGGGGGTCCGCTGGGGACGACACGCCGGAACTCGGGGTACGTGAAGAAATTCCCCGGGAACCCCTTGCGGCACCCCGCCGCCGGGACATAGAACTTCTCCCACGCACTCCCTCCGGGGAGTGCGGGACGGCTCGGAGACGAGGGTCCGTACGACGGGAACTGGTTCGCCCAGGGACCGTCGCAGCTGCCGGGTGATGAGGTGGCTGGGACCGGGGTCGAGGAGGCGTCGGCCGGGAGCATCACCAGTACCGGTCGCCGTTCGCGGAGCGAGGGCCTTGGCCCGACCTCTCGGACACCGAAGGGCCCTTGTAGCTCATACCTGCGAGGGCCCTTCGCCTATGTGCGTCGCGGACCCGGGTCCCGCCGACCTACCGTGGCCGCCATGCCCACGCTCACCGACCTGCTCCGCCGCGAGCTGCTCACCGCACGCCGGACCGGCGACCGGGCTGCCGCCGCGACGCTGCGCTCGACGCTCTCGGCCCTGGCCAACGCCGAGGCGGTGCCGGTCGACGACGACGCGACGCGAGGCGCCAGCGAGCACGTCGCCGGGCTCGGGGTCGGCCCGACCGAGGCCGAGCGGCAGGAGCTGACCGAGGTCGCCCAGGTGGCGCTGGTGCGGGCGGAGATCGCCGAGCTCCACGAGGCCGCTACGGCGTACGAGCCGGTCGACCGGTCGCGGGCCGAGGGCGCGCGGGCCGGAGCGGCCGTCCTCGAGCGGGTGCTCGCCGGCCGCGCCGGCTGACGACACCGTCCGACACGGCCCGGCGGACGGACCCGCCCCCACGGCCCGGCGGTGAGGCGGCATGATGGGCGCGTGCTGTACGAGGTGGTGCACTCGATCCTCCCTCCCGTCGCGCGCGCCGTGTGGCGCCCGACGGTCGAGGGGCTGGAGCACGTGCCCGAGACCGGTCCGGTGATCCTGGCGAGCAACCACCGCAGCTTCGTCGACAGCATCGTGATCCCGTGCATCGTGCCGCGGAAGGTCGTGTTCCTGGCGAAGTCGGACTACTTCACCGGTACCGGCATCAAGGGCTTCGCCCAGCGGGCCTGGTTCGAGGGCATCGGCATGCTGCCGGTCGACCGCGAGGACACCAAGGCGGCGCTGGCCAGCCTCGACACCGCGCTGGAGGTGCTCGGACGCGGCGAGGCGTTCGGGATCTACCCCGAGGGGACCCGCTCGCGCGACGGGCGGCTCTACCGCGGCCGCACCGGCGTCGCCCACCTCGCGCTCACCGCCGGGTGCCCGGTCGTCCCGGTCGGGCTGCTCGGCACCCAGGACATCCAGCCCGTCGGCTCCAACCGGCCGCGGCTGGGCGCCGACGTGACCGCGCGGTTCGGCGTCCCGCTCGACTTCACCAACCGCTTCGCCGGCGTCCCGTCCGGGCGGGCGCGGCGCGAGGTCACCGACGAGATCATGGCCGCGATCCAGGCGCTCACCGACCAGGAGCCGGCGGGTGTCTACAACGACCGGCCGGTCGAGGCCTGACCGGTCACGTCCCACGCCCGGCCCGCCCGCTGGTCCCAGCGCCGCAGCCGCAGCGCCCGCGCCGTGAACGGCGGCGACTCCGCCACCACGGCCAGGGCCTCCGGGAGCTGGGCGTCGGTGAGGCCGCGCGCCAGGGTCACGTGGGGCACCCACCGGCCCCGCTCGGTCTGCGGCGAGCCGCCATCGCCGAGGACGGACTGCACGTGCTCGTGGAGCTCGAGCAGCGGCCGGTCGACCACGACGTGCCGGGCCAGCACCCACTGCTGCTTGGCGTGGAAGAGCAGCACCGTCCCGACGCGTACGTCGAGCGGCAGCCGCGCCGCCACCGTGACCAGCCCCGCCTCGGCCTCGGGGTCCACCCGGTCGCGGCTGTCGAGGGTCAGGTGGGGCCGGTTGCTGGCGCCGGTGTGGCGGGCCAGGCTCGGCAGGCCGGCGTCCCGCAGCGCCTGCCACTCCGCCCGGACCCGGTCGTCGGTCAGTCGGTCGAACGTGACGTCGAGGGCGTGCACCATGCCGGTCATCCCAGCACGCCGACGCCTGGCTGGCACCAGTTGCCAACGCTCGGTGGGCCGGTTGGCAGGTAGCGCCCTCGCCGGGCCGAGGACCGGGCCGGTTGAATCAGGTCCATGGCGCGGCGGATCCGGATCGGCATCGACACCGGCGGCACGTTCACCGACGTCGTGGCGCTCGACGAGGAGTCCGGCCAGGTCGTCACCACCAAGACCCCGTCGACGCCGGCCAACCCGGCCGACGGGTTCCTGGCCGGGATCGAGAAGGTGCTGGCCGTCCTCGACGCCGAGGGCGACGCGATCGGGGCCGTCAGCCACGGCACGACGGTCGCCACCAACCAGCTGCTCGAGGGCAAGGTCGACCGGCTCGGGTTCGTCACCACCGAGGGCTACGAGGCGATGCTCGAGATCGCCCGGCAGTCGGTGCCCGACGGCTACGGCAACTCCTACTTCTGGGTCAAGCCCGACCGGATCGTCCCGCGCGACCTGGTCCGGGGGGTCGGCGGCCGGCTCGACTTCACCGGCGCCGAGGTGCGGCCGTTCGACGAGGAGGGCGCGCGCGAGGTGGCCCGCTGGTTCCGCGACCGCGGCGTCGACACCCTCGGCGTCTGCTTCCTGCACGCGTACGCCGAGCCGGCCCACGAGGAGCGGATGCGCGAGATCCTGCGCGAGGAGCACCCCGACGCGGTCGTCTCGGTCTCCAGCGAGGTGCTGCGCGAGTACCGCGAGTACGAGCGGGCGATGACCACCCTCGTCGACGCCGCCGTCAAGCCGCGGCTCTCGGCGTACGTCACCAACATCGCGCAGCGGCTCGCCAGCCGCTACACGCCGGGCGGTGACCGCGAGATCCCGTTCTACGTGATGAAGTCCAACGGTGGCGTGCTGAGCGCCGACGAGGTGGTCCACCAGCCGATCACCACCGTGCTCTCCGGTCCGGCCGCGGGCGCCCTCGGCGCGGCGCTGATCGCCCAGGTGGCGGGCTTCGACCGGGTGCTGACCAGCGACGGCGGCGGCACGTCGACCGACGTCTGCGTCGTGGTCGACGGCGAGCCGACGCTGACCACGGAGGGCAGCGTCGGGGTCTACCCGTCGAAGATCCCGATGATCGACGTCGTCACCGTCGGCGCCGGCGGCGGCTCCATCGCCTGGCTGTCGCCCGAGGGCACGCTCAAGGTCGGCCCGCAGTCGGCCGGCGCCGATCCCGGGCCGCTCTGCTACGGGCACGGCGGGGCCGACGGGGCGGTGACGATCACCGACGCCCACCTGGTCCTGGGCCGGATCCCGCCCCACCTGCTGGGTGGGGAGATCCCGCTCGACGCCGACGCCGCCCGGGCGGGCGTGGAGAGGCTGGCCGGCAGGCTCGGCATGACCCCCGAGGCGGCGGCGGCGGGCGTGCTGGAGATCTCGGCCTGGAACCAGGCCAACGCGCTGCGTCAGGTCACCGTCAAGCGGGGCCTGGACGTCCGTGACTTCACGCTGGTCACCTTCGGCGGCTCCGGGTCGCTGCTGCTGTGCCGACTGATGGACGTGCTCGGCATCCCCACGGTCCTGGTCCCGCCCGACCCCGGCAACGTGTCGGCGTTCGGGCTGCTGACCGTCGACGTCAAGAACGACTACGTGCAGACCCACGTGACCCTCGCCGAGCGGCTGGACCCGGCCGAGGTGGCGGCCACGTACGACGCGCTGACCGGCCGCGCGCGGGCCGCACTGCTGCGCGAGGGCTTCCCCGAGGAGCAGCACGGCTTCGTCCGTACCGCCGACCTGCGCTACTTCGGGCAGGCGTTCGAGGTGCGGGTGGCGGTGCCCGGGGGACCGTTCGACGCGGCGCTCGCCGCCACGGTCGCCGACGCGTTCCACGCCGAGCACCGCACCCTCTACGGCTACGACTTCGCCGACGACGCCTCGCAGCAGGTCGAGTGGGTCAACCTGCGGGTCTCCGGCATCGGACCGATCCAGCGTCCCGAGATCCGGCAGCACGAGGGCACCGGCACGTGGCAGATGTCGTGGCCGGACCAGCCGGTCACCCGGCCGGTCTGCTTCGACGGCGCCGAGGGGTACGTCGACACCCCGATCCGCCAGCGGACGACCCTGGTGCCGGGCGAGAGGGTGCCGGGCCCGGTCATCGTCGAGGAGTACGGCTCCACGGTCCCGATCCACCCCGGCTTCACGGTGGAGGTCGACTCCTGGCGCAACCTGGTCGTGACCCGCATCGAGGAGGGCGACCTGTGAGCCGTCGCGTCCCCACCGACTTCCCGTTCGGCTTCCTCACCGACGACGCCGGAGCGGGCGCCGATCCCGTGCTGACCGAGATCGTGCAGGGCACCCTGGCCAGCGTCGAGATGGAGGTCGAGACCGCCATCGCCCGGACCAGCCGGAGCCCGATGATCCGCGACGCCCACGACTTCCGTGCCGGGATCCACGACCGGCTGCTCCGCAAGCTGACCGGCCGCTCGTACTCGGCCCTGGTCCACCCCGTCGCGCGCGACTTCCCGATCGAGCGGATGCGGCCGGGTGACGTGTTCTTCCACAACGACGTCTACCGCTCCGAGGGCGGCATCGGCCACCTGCCCGATCTGTGCGTCACGGTCCCCGTGTTCGCGCACCGCGGCGGAGCGGACGGCCAGGACGGCCGGGTGGTCGCCTTCGTGCAGGCCTTCGGCCACCACGACGACATCGGCGGCGCCGTGCCGGGCTCGATGCCGAGCAGCGCGACCAGCGTGTTCGAGGAGGGGCTGATGGTGCCGCCCATCAAGCTCTGGGACGCCGGCGTCCCCAACCGGGCGGCGCTCGCGATCATGACCCGCAACTCCCGGATGCCGGAGTCGCTCGCCGCCGACCTCGACGCGGAGTGCTCGGCCTGCCTGATGGGCGCGCGGCGGCTCGGCGAGATGTTCGACCGCTACGGCGTCGACGTCGTCGAGTCGTGCTTCGACGCGATCATCGGCCGCACCACCGAGACCTACCGCCGCGAGATCCTGTCGCAGGTCCCGGTCGGCAGCTGGACGTGGGAGGACTACGCCGAGCACGACGGGGTCGCCGAGCCACAGCTGCACACGCAGCGGATCACGCTGACCCGGACCCCGGCCGACGACCCCGACGGCGAACGGCTGGTGCTCGACTTCGACGGCACCGGCCCGCAGGCACAGGGGCCGATCAACCACTGCGGCGACTACAGCGACGGCGTCTTCCTCAAGAAGTGGCTGGCCCCGATCCTGCGCAACCTCGCCGAGACGCCCGAGCGGATGGCCGAGCTCGACGTCAACGAGGGGGTCGTGCCGCTGATCGAGATGCGCTTCCCCGAACCCGGCACGCTGCTCACGCCGGTGTTCCCGGCGCCGACCAACGCCCGTACCTTCGTGATCCTGAGGCTGCTCGGCGTGCTCGCCGGTGTCGTCGCGAAGGCGGTCGACGGCCGGATGCCCGCCGACCAGGAGACGATCCGCTACACCGGCGTCTACGGGACCGACCGCGAGGGGCGGCCGTACCTGATGCGCGAGGTGCTCGGCGGCGGCTCAGGCGGTCGCTACTACGCCGACGGCGAGGACACCATCCACGTCGTCCCCGACTCACGCAACCTGCCGACCGAGTTCACCGAGGCCCGGTTCCCGTTCCTCGTAGAGTCGCTCTCGCTCGCGGTGGACTCCGGCGGCGCGGGGGAGTTCCGAGGCGGCCTCGGCTACGAGAAGCAGATCCGGATGCTCGAGGACGCCCACTTCATGTCGATCGCCGACCGCTCGATCCTGGCGTGCTGGGGGGTGCGCGGTGGGCGCGCGGGCCGGCCGTTCCAGGTCACGATCGATCCCGGTGGCCCCCGGGAGCGGGAGGTCGACGCGCTCGCCGACGCCGAGCCGGTGCGGGCCGGCGAGGTGATCCGGGTGCGGACGACGGGCGGCGGCGGCTGGGGCCACCCGCTGCGCCGCGACCCGGCCCTGGTGGTGCGCGACGTGGTGTGGCGCAAGGTGTCGCCGGCGGCGGCGCTGCGCGACTACGGCGTGGTGCTGACCGGGTCGGTCGACGGCGACGACCTGGGCCACGACGTCGAGGCGACCGCGGCCGAGCGGGGCTCGCGACCTGCTCCGGACCCGGCGTTCTTCGACCGCGGTCCGGGCTACGCCACCCTGTCCGGCGGCGCCACCCACGCCGAGGTGGACCTGCGGTGACCCGGCCGCTCACGCTGGTGACCGGCGGCACCCGCGGCATCGGCGCCGCGACCGCGCTGCGGCTCGCCGAGTCAGGCCACGACCTGGTGCTCGGACACGCCCGCGACGACGCGGCCGCCGCGGACACCCGGGCCGGCTGCGTCGCGCGGGGCGCCGACTGCCGCGTGGTGCGGGTCGATCTCACCGGGCCAGACGGCCCGGCCGCGCTGTTCGCCGCGGCCCGCGACACCGGGGTCCTCACCGGGGTCGTCAACAACGCCGGGGCTACCCTCCACCTCGCCCCCCTCGCCGAGACACCCGTCGACGTCGTCCGCCGCTCGATCGACCTCAACCTGACCGCGGCGCTGCTCGTGGCCCGGGAGGCGGTCCGGGCGATGGGGCGGTCCCGTGGCGGCCGGGGCGGGGTGCTGGTCAACGTCAGCTCCGGGGCGGCCACGCTGGGATCGCCGGGGGAGTACGTCCACTACGCCGCCGCCAAGGCCGGCGTCGACGCGCTCACCGTGGGTCTGGCCCAGGAGGTCGCCGCCGACGGGGTCCGGGTGGTCGGTGTCGCCCCCGGCATCGTCGAGACCCGGATCCACCGGGACGCCGGCGAGCCCGGACGCGTCGAGCGGGTCGGGCCGCTGGTGCCGCTGGGTCGCGCCGGGCGGCCGGCCGAGGTCGCGGAGGCGGTCGCCTGGCTGCTGTCCGACGCGGCGTCGTACGTCACGGGCACGACGCTGCGGGTCGCCGGCGGCCGCTGAGTGGTGTGATGGGGACATGGCCCTCGACGACACCGACCTGACCCACCTGCGGCGCTGCGTCGAGCTCGCCCGTGAGGCGCTCGACGCCGGGGACGAGCCGTTCGGGTCGGTGCTGGTCGACGGTGACGGCGCCGTCCGGTTCGAGGACCGCAACCGGGTCAAGGACGGCGACCAGACCCGCCATCCCGAGCTCGAGATCGCCCGCTGGGCACCCGGCCACCTCACGCCGGAGGAGCGGGCGGCCGCGACGGTCTACACGTCCGGTGAGCACTGCGCGATGTGCTCCGCCGCCCATGCCTGGGTCGGGCTCGGCCGGATCGTCTACGCGGTCTCCTCCGCCCAGCTCACCGGCTGGCGACGCGAGTGGGGCGCGGCCGACTCGCCGGTCGTGCCGCTGCCGATCGGCGAGGTCGCGCCCGGCGTACCCGTCGACGGTCCCGCGCCCGAGCTGGAGGCCGAGATGCACGCGCTGCACCGCCGGCGGGCTGCGCTCCCGTGACGAGGGGCGGGTTGGCAACACCTGACACGTGATCGCCGGGCCGTTGGCCGCAGTTGCTGGTGTTGGCCCGGGCTCGGGATCACTAGGGTCGCCGCATGACCACCCCACGGAGTCGCGAGCTTCCCCCGCTGCGCTCCTCCAGCCGACGACTCCGCGGGGACCCCGGATGAGCAGGGTCCTGCTCGCGCTGGGTGGCAACGCCATGACCAACGCCGACGGGCGGGCACGGGTCGAGGACCAGCAGGCCGCGGCCGCGGTGGCGATGGCGGCCGTCGCCGAGCTGATCGAGACCGGCGTCGACGTGGTGGTCACCCACGGCAACGGCCCCCAGGTCGGCAACCTCCTGGTCAAGAACGAGATCGCCGCCACGGTCGTCCCGCCCGTGCCGCTCGACTGGTGCGGCGCGCAGACCCAGGCCACCCTCGGCTTCACGCTGATGAACGCGCTCGACACCGAGCTCGCCCGCCGTGGGATCGACCGCCCGACCGCCACGGTCGTGACCCGCGCCCTGGTCGACGTCGACGACCCGGGGCTCTCGACCCCCTCCAAGCCGATCGGGCGCCACCTGCCCGAGGAGGAGGCGCGGGCGCTGATGGACCACGGACAGGTGTGGCAGGACCGGGGCGAGAAGGGCTGGCGCCGGGTCGTCGCCTCGCCCGAGCCGGTCGAGATCCTCGACGCGGGCGCCGTGCACACCCTCGTCGCGGCCGGGTACGTCGTGGTCGCCAACGGCGGCGGCGGCATCCCCGTCGTCCGGGACCGCGACGGCCTGCGCGGCGTCGAGGCCGTCATCGACAAGGACCTCGGCGCGGCCCTGCTCGCCGCCACCGTCGACGCCGAGGTGCTGGTCGTCGCGAGCGACGTGGCTCACGCCGTGCTCCGCTACGGCCGGCCCGACGCCGAGCCGCTCGGCCGGGTCGGGGTGTCCCGGCTGCGCGAGCACCTCGCCGCCGGCCACTTCGCCAGCGGCTCGATGGGCCCCAAGGTCGAGGCTGCGTGCCGCTTCGTCGAGCGGGGCGGGCGGCGCGCCGTCATCACCCAGCTCGACCAGATCCTCGACGCGGTCGCCGGCACGGCCGGCACCGTCGTCGTACCCGATGAAACCGAGTGAGAGGAACCGTCTGATGCCCAGCGCGATCGAGGTCCGCAAGGTGCCGATCCACTCCGTGGCCGACGCCTCGGAGCTGACCAGGCTCATCGACGACGGGGTGATGGCGGCCGACCGGGTCGTCGCCATCATCGGCAAGACCGAGGGCAACGGCGGCGTCAACGACTACACCCGGATCATCGCCGACCGGGCGTTCCGCGAGGCGCTCGTCGACCGGGGTGCCGATCCGGAGCGGGTCAAGGAGATCCCGATCGTGTGGTCGGGCGGCACCGACGGCATCATCAGCCCGCACGCGACGATCTTCGCCACGGTGCCCGACGAGGACGCCCTCCAGTCCGACGAGATGCGGCTGACGGTCGGCTACGCGATGAGCGAGGTGCTGCTGCCCGAGGACATCGGCCGCTCCGGCATGGTGACCAAGGTCGCCGACGCCGTGAAGGTCGCGATGGAGCGGGCGGGCATCGACGACGCCTCCGACGTCCACTACGTGCAGACCAAGACGCCGCTGCTCACCCTGGGCACGATCGCCGACGCCAAGTCGCGCGGCAAGACCGTGTTCACCGAGGACACCCTGCACTCGATGGACGTCTCCAACGGCGGCACCGCCCTCGGCATCGCCGTCGCGCTCGGCGAGATCGACATGCCCACCGACGAGCAGGTGCTCAAGGACCGCTCGCTCTACTCCTCGGTCGCGTCCTGCTCCTCGGGCGTCGAGCTCGACCGCGCCCAGGTGGTCGTGGTCGGCAACGCGCGCGGCGTCGGTGGCCGCTACCGGATCGGGCACTCGGTGATGAAGGACGCGGTCGACCAGGACGGCCTGTGGGAGGCGATCCGCGACGCCGGCCTCGACCTGCCCGAGCGGCCCCACCAGAGCGACCTCGACGGTCGGCTGGTCAACCTGTTCCTCAAGTGTGAGGCGTCCCAGGACGGCAAGGTCCGGGGCCGCCGCAACGCCATGCTCGACGACTCCGACGTCCACTGGCACCGCCAGATCAAGGCGGCGGTCGGTGGTGTGACCGCTGCGGTCACCGGCGACCCGGCCGTGTTCGTGTCGGTGTCGGCGGCCCACCAGGGCCCCGAGGGTGGCGGTCCGGTGGCCGCGATCGTCGACCTGGGGTGACGGGTCTCGGCTGACCGGGGCCCGTGGGCC
>CAVRSW010000027.1:0-124299 GCA_963723945.1 uncultured Actinomycetota bacterium | reverse complement strand
TGGCACCTGCTGAACTTCACGATCGGCAAGGTCAACCCGCAGGGCGGCACCACCGACGACCCGTACCGGCTGCTGGTCGACACCTTCCAGGTCTGGTGGATGACCCTGATCTACCTGGTCGCGATGGCGGCGCTCGCGATGCACCTCCACCACGGTGTCTGGAGCTCCGCGCAGACGCTCGGCCTGACCAACAACTCCCGTGCCCGTGCCAACGCCAAGGCGCTCGGCGCCATCGTCGCCGTGGTGATCGCCGGCGGCTTCTCACTGGTCCCGATCTTCGTCCTCGCCGGCGTCATCGACTGAAGGGTGCAGCCATGACCGACATGCCCGACACGACGAACACCTTCGACTCCTCCCACACCACGTCCGCACCCGAGGAGCACGACGACGCAGCCGGCTACTACACCCCGGGCGACCCGATCGCCGACACCAAGGCGCCGGGCGGCCCGCTCGAGGAGCGGTGGCAGACCCGCAAGTTCGAGGCCCGGATCGCCAACCCCGCCAACCGCCGTCGGCTCTCGATCATCGTCGTCGGCACCGGCCTGGCCGGCGCCTCGGCGGCGGCCACGCTGGGCGAGGCGGGCTACGTCGTGAAGTCGTTCTGCTACCAGGACTCCCCGCGCCGGGCCCACTCGATCGCCGCCCAGGGCGGCATCAACGCGGCCAAGAACTACAAGGGCGACGGCGACTCCACGTACCGGCTGTTCTACGACACGATCAAGGGCGGCGACTACCGCAGCCGCGAGTCCAACGTCTACCGGCTGGCCGAGGTCAGCGCGAACATCATCGACCAGTGCGTCGCGCAGGGCGTCCCGTTCGCCCGCGAGTACGGCGGCCTGCTCGACAACCGCTCGTTCGGCGGCGTCCAGGTCTCCCGCACGTTCTACGCCCGGGGCCAGACCGGCCAGCAGCTGCTGATCGGCGCCTACCAGGCGCTGGAGCGCCAGGTCGCCGCCGGCACCGTGCGGTGCTACACCCGCCACGAGATGGTCGAGCTGATCGTCGTCGACGGCCGGGCCCGCGGCATCATCGTGCGCGACATGGTCACCGGCGAGCTGGAGACCTACTTCGCCGACGTCGTGGTGCTCGCCTCCGGCGGCTACGGCAACGTCTTCTTCCTCTCCACCAACGCCATGGGCTGCAACGTCACCGCCACCTGGCGGGCGCACCGCAAGGGCGCGCTGATGGCCAACCCCTGCTACACGCAGATCCACCCGACCTGCATCCCGGTCTCGGGCGCCCACCAGTCGAAGCTGACGCTGATGAGCGAGTCGCTGCGCAACGACGGCCGGATCTGGGTGCCGAAGAACAAGGCCGACTGCGACAAGGACCCGCGCGACATCCCCGAGGAGGACCGCGACTACTACCTGGAGCGGATCTACCCCGCCTTCGGCAACCTGGTCCCCCGCGACATCGCCTCCCGCCAGGCCAAGAACATGTGCGACGAGGGACGCGGGGTCGGCCCCGAGGTCGACGGCGTACGGCGCGGGGTCTACCTCGACTTCGCCGAGGCCACCGAGCGGCTGGGTCGGTCGGCGATCGAGTCGAAGTACGGCAACCTCTTCGACATGTACGCCCGGATCACCGGCGAGGACCCGTACGAGGTCCCGATGCGGATCTACCCGGCGGTCCACTACGTGATGGGCGGGCTGTGGGTCGACTACGACCTGCAGTCGACGATCCCGGGCCTGTTCGTCACCGGCGAGGCCAACTTCTCCGACCACGGCGCCAACCGGCTCGGTGCGTCGGCGCTGATGCAGGGGCTCGCGGACGGCTACTTCGTGCTGTCCAACACGATCCGCGACTACCTCGCCGACGGCCCGTTCGACCGCGTGCCCGAGGACCACCCCGCCGTGGTCGAGGCGCAGCAGTCGGTGCAGTCCCGGATCGACCACTTCATGAACAACAACGGCACCCGCAGCGTCGACTCCTACCACCGCGAGCTCGGCAACATCATGTGGGAGTTCTGCGGCATGGAGCGGACCGAGGACGGCCTCCGGAAGGCGATCGACCTGATCCGTACGCTGCGCGACGACTTCTGGCGCAACGTGAAGGTGCTCGGCACGGCCGACTCGATGAACCAGTCGCTGGAGAAGGCCGGCCGGATCGCCGACTTCCTCGAGCTCGGCGAGCTGATGTGCATCGACGCCCTCAACCGGCGCGAGTCGTGCGGCGGCCACTTCCGCGGCGAGTCCCAGACCGAGGACGGGGAGGCGCTGCGGCACGACGACCAGTACTCCTACGTCGCGGCCTGGGAGTGGGCCGGCGAGGGCGAGAAGCCGGTCCTGCACAAGGAGAACCTGACCTACGAGTTCGTCGAGATGAAGCAGAGGTCGTACAAGTGAAGCTGACCCTCAAGGTCTGGCGGCAGACCGACGTCAACGATCGCGGCGGGATCCACACCTACGAGGTGGACGACGTCTCCCCCGACATGTCGTTCCTGGAGATGCTGGACGTCCTCAACGAGGAGCTCAACGAGAAGGGTGAGGAGCCCGTCGCGTTCGACTCCGACTGCCGCGAGGGCATCTGCGGCGCCTGCTCGCTGATGATCAACGGCGACGCGCACGGGCCGGAGGTCACCACGACCTGCCAGCTCCACATGCGCTCGTTCAGCGACGGCGAGACGATCACGGTCGAGCCGTGGCGCGCGGACGCGTTCCCGGTCATCAAGGACCTGGTCGTCGACCGCTCCGCCTTCGACCGGATCATCCAGCAGGGCGGCTACATCTCGGTCAACACCGGAGCCGCCCCGGACGCCCACGCCACGCCGGTCCCGAAGGACAAGGCCGACCGGGCCTTCGACGTCGCCACCTGCATCGGCTGCGGCGCCTGCGTCGCGGCGTGCCCCAACGGCTCGGCCTCGCTGTTCCTCGGCGCCAAGATCACCCACCTCGGCGAGCTGCCGCAGGGACAGGCCGAGCGCGACACCCGCGTGGTCAACATGGTCGCCCAGCACGACGCCGAGGGCTTCGGCGGCTGCACCAACATCGGTGAGTGCACCGCCGCCTGCCCCAAGGAGATCCCGCTCGACGTCATCTCCCGCCTCAACTGGGACCTGCACGCCGCGATGCGCCACGGCCACTAGTTGATTCGTGTCTCGTTCTTGTTGAGTCGGTCGTTGTTCGTGGGTTCCGGCGGTTGTCGGATTCCCCGGCGAGCCGGGGAATCCTGCGCTTCCAAGGCGGTGCACTGCCTTGGAAGCGCAGGTTTCGACCCCGCGCTGTGACAGCAGTGGTGGGAGGGCCGTACGCCGACGTACCGTCAGCGGGAGCTGCGCAGTGCCTTCCAGCCCAGCCGTCCCAGCACGGCGGCGATCGCGAAGTTGACGACGATCAGCACCGAGTGGGCGACCCAGTAGCCGGTGGCACGGTCCTCGCCCGAGGCGTACGCCGACCACAGGTTGCGGGCGAACATGCCGAAGGTGAGGACGTTCCAGGCGGCGACCGCCAGCAGCAGCACCCCGTGCCGGCGCTCGAACCTCATGACCGCTCCTTCCGTCGTCGCGCCACGGCCACCAGGCCGAGCATGGAGGCCCCGCCGGCCGCGAAGGCCGCGGCGGGCGACAGCCTCGACCTGCGAGCGGCCGTCTCCCGCAGCGGCACCTCGGCGAGCTCCTTCATCTGGTCCTCGGTCCGGTCGGCGTGGAGGGCCTCACGCTCGCGCTGCGCCCGGGCGGCGGCCGCGGTGTGGGCCCACGCCGCGGAGTACATGACCACGCGGGAGAAGTAGTAGATCCAGACCAGCAGGATCAGCGCGATGCCGAACACCTGGAAGGCGGGCGAGCTCTGGGTGGACGCGAGCAGCAGGAACGACAGCCGCTTGAGCAGCTCGAAGCCGATCGCGCCGAGCAGCGCCCCGGACCACAGGGAGCGGGTGGGCGTGTGGGGCTGGGCCAGCAGCTTGAACAGGACGAAGAACAGCAGCACGTTGGCGGCGAACCCCAGCGCCACGGAGATCCACTGGAGCAGCGGCGCCAGCTCCTCGCCGAGCCCGACCCACTCGAGGATGTCGCCGGCGAAGCCGCTGATGAACCCGGCGACCGCGACGCTCAGCACCAGGGTGATCCCGATGATCGCGAGGCTGACCAGGTCGCGCAGCTTGCCGAACACGAAGTTGGGCTGCTCGCGGGCCGGCATCTCGAACATCACGATCAGGGCATCGCGCATCGCCGACAGCCAGCCGAGGCCCGCGTACAGCAGGCCGAGGACGCTGACGATCGCGAGCAGCCCGGTGCCGTCCTGCTGGAAGGTCTCCGCCGACAGCTCGCCCTCGTCGGTCCCGAAGATCCCCGGCAGCAGCGACTCCAGGGCGCCGGAGAGCGCGTCGTCGGCATCGGGGAAGACCGCCGACATCCAGCCCACGACGAGGAAGCCGAGGGCGAGCACCGGGAAGAAGGACAGGAACGCGAAGTACGTGACCGCGCCGGCCTGCAGGTTGCCCTTGACGTTGCCGTAGTGCCCGACCATCCGCACCACGTGGTCGACGAACGGCCGCTTCCGGCGGACCTCGGCCAGGCGCTCCTGGGGGGAGGCCATCACGCACCGCCGCGCAGCGGGTAGTCACGGCTCGGCCGCCAGCCGGCGGAGTCCTCGTGCCGGTAGAGGTGGAACTCGTCGGCCGGGAAGACGCACTCGAAGCCCGCCAGGTCCTCGAAGGCGCGGTCGAGCGCGTCGTCCGGCAGGTGGTGGGCGATCGTCACGTGGGGGTGGTACGGGAACTGCAGCGGCACCTCGAGCGGCCCGCGCCGTACGACCTTGGCGAGCTGCTCGCACCCGGCGATCCCCTCGGCGAGGGTCACGAACACCACGGGCGAGACCGGCCGGAAGGTGCCGGTGCCGCGCAGGTGGATGTCGAAGGCGGGGAACCCCGCGGCGGTCGTGAGCAGGTGGTCGTCGATGCCGGCCAGGTCGTCGTCGCCGACCTCGGTCGGCGGCACCAACGTGATGTGGGTCGGGATCTGGGTCGCGGTCTCGTCACCGAGCGCGGTCCGGTAGTCCTGGAGCTGGGTCGCCCAGGGTTCGGGGATGGCGAGGGCGACGCCGATCGTGGGCATCCCTCGACCCTAGCGGGCGGCCGCGGGCACGAATCCCACCCGCTGGTAGACGTCCCGGAGGGTGGCCTCGGCGATCGCGCCCGCCTCCTCGGCACCGCGCCGCAGCACGTCGGTGAGGTGGGTCCGGTCGTCGAGCAGCTCCAGGGTGCGGTCCCGGAACGGCGTCACGAACTCGACGACGACGTCGGCGAGGTCGGTCTTGAGCGCGCCGTACCCCTGGCCCTCGTACGCCGCCTCGAGGTCGGCCACCGTCCGCCCGGTGAGGGCGGAGTAGATCGTCAGCAGGTTGCTGACACCCGGCTTCTCCTCGGGGTCGAAGCGGATCTCGGAGCCGGAGTCGGTGACCGCGGAGCGGATCTTCTTCGCGCTCACCCGCGGCTCGTCGAGCAGCTCGACGATGCCCGCCGGCGAGGACGCCGACTTCGACATCTTCGCGGTCGGCTCCTGCAGGTCGGTGATCTTGGCGGTCGCCTTGAGGATGTACGGCTCGGGGAGCCGGAAGGTCTTCTTGTAGCGGTGGTTGAACCGCTGCGCGAGGTCGCGGGTCAGCTCGAGGTGCTGGCGCTGGTCCTCGCCGACGGGCACGTAGTGGGGCCGGTAGAGCAGGATGTCGGCCGCCTGCAGGATCGGGTAGGTGAACAGGCCGACGCTGGCCGCGCCCTCACCGCCCTTGGCGGACTTGTCCTTGAACTGCGTCATCCGGCGGGCCTCGCCGAAGCCGGTCAGGCCCTGCAGCACCCACGCCAGCTGCGCGTGCGCGGGGATCTGGCTCTGCACGAAGATCGCCGAGCGCTCGGGGTCGACCCCCATCGCCAGCAGCTGGGCGGCGGCCCGCAGCGTCCGCTCGTGGAGCTGCTTCGGGTCCTGCTCGACGGTGATCGCGTGGAGGTCGGCGATGAAGAAGAACGGCCGGTGCTCCTCCTGCAGGTCCACCCACTGCCGCAGCGCGCCGAGGTAGTTGCCGAAGTGGAAGGAGTCGGCGGTCGGCTGGATGCCGGACAGCACCCGTGGACGGGCGCCGCCCGTCGCGGTCCCGACGGGCTGCGGCTCGGTCACGGCTGGCATGCGGCGATTCTGTCAAAGCGTCCCGCCGCGTGCCGCGCGGCGGGGCCGCGGCGTCGTGCGCTCAGCCGTGCCGGTGGCGCAGGCTCGCGGACCACGCGAGCACGAGCAGCCCGAGCCCGGCGAGCGCCGCGCCGACGATCGCCGGGGCGCGGTAGCCCCAGCCGGCGGCGATGACGAGGCCGCCGAGCCAGGCGCCGAGCGCGTTGGCGACGTTGAGCGCGGCGTGGTTCATCGCGGCGCCCATCGTCTGCGCCTCCTCGGCCACGGACATCAGCCGCAGCTGCAGCGCCACGACGAGCACCGAGCCGGTGAGGGTGATGCCGAACAGCACGGGCAGCGTCCACCAGCCGGCGGGCGCCAGCAGGCTGAACAGGAGCAGCAGCAGGCCCTGGCCGGCGCCGCCGATGAACATCGAGCGCATCACCGACCAGTCGGCCATCCGGCCGGCCACCCAGGTGCCGGCGACCATGCCGAGGCCGAAGGCCAGCAGGAAGAGCGGTGCGACCGACTCCGAGAGCCCGCCGACCTCGGTGATCGTGGGGACGATGTAGGTGTAGACCGCGAACATGCCGCCGAAGCCGACCGCGCCCGCGACCAGCGTCAGCAGCACCTGCGGCCGGCGGAGCGCGGCCAGCTCGCGCTTCCAGGTCGCGTCGCTGTCGCCGCGCGAGCCCGGCACGAAGGCCAGCACCAGCGCCACCGTCGCCAGGCCGAGCAGCGCCACCAGCCAGTACGCCGCCCGCCAGCCGAGGCTCTGGCCCAGCCAGGTCGCGGCCGGGACCCCGACCACGTTGGCGACCGAGAGGCCGAGCATGACCGAGGCCACCGCGCGGCCCTTGCGGTCGGCCCGGACCAGGCTGGCGGCGACCAGCGAGGCGACGCCGAAGTAGGCACCGTGCGGGAGGCCGGCCGCGAACCGCGCGACCAGCAGCGCGCCGTACGACGTGGCGAGGGCGGAGGCCGCGTTGCCCACTGCGAAGGCGGTCATCAGCGCGACCAGCAGCGCCCGGCGCGGCAGCCGGGCGGCGAGGAAGGCGATGGTGGGCGCTCCTGCCACGACCCCCAGGGCGTACGCCGAGATCGCGTGGCCGGCGGCCGGGATGGAGACCTCGACCCCGCGGGCGAGCTGCGGCAGCAGGCCCATCGAGACGAACTCGGTGGTGCCGATGGCGAAGCCACCCATCGCCAGCGCCGTCAGTGCGACGGCGACGTGGCGGGTCCGGGCGGGAGCCAGCTCGGGCTGGGGGGCGGTGAGGGTCACGACGTGCTGCAACGAGTCCCCGGCCCCGTTGATTCCGCCGCCCCGGTGTCAGATGGCTCTCACCGGGCGTTCACACCTCCGCGAGCGCGTCACCCAGCGCGGTGCGCCAGTAGAGGACCTCCCGGCCGGACCTGCGTCGCTGGACCAGCCCGGCGTCCAGCAGCACCCGCAGGTGCCGGCCGACCGACCCGAGCGGGAGACCGGTGAGCGCCACCAGCCCGGTGGTGCTCGCCGGGTCGGCGAGCGCTGCGAGCAGCCGCGCCCGGTTGCCGCCGATCAGCCGGGCGGCGGCCGAGGGCCCGCTCACCGTGCCGCCCTGGCTGCCGGGGGCCCGGTCTGCCGCCGAGGACTCGGCCAGCACCCCGGTGACCGGGTAGTAGAGGGCGTAGCGGGTCGGCAGCTCCCAACCGACGTGGCTGCCGGTGCCGTGGTGCGGGACGAACGACAGCTCGTGGGCCGCGCCGAGGTCGCGGGTCGGGTTGTCGAAGACGTTGATCCGCAGCCGCCCGTCGCCGAGCCAGGCGCGGTCCCGGCCGAGGTCCGGCAGCACCGCCTCCCAGCCGGACCGGGCCAGCCGCGCCGTGCGCGACACGATGTCGGCGCGCAGCACCCGCTCCCGCCGCGGCCAGTCGCTGGCGACGACCCGGGTCCACACCCACTCGAGCAGCCCGGTGGCGGAAGCCGTGACACCGCGCCGGAGCAGCACCGCCGGCAGCGGGTCCCCCACGGTCTCGACCAGGTCGGCACGGATCCGCTCGTCACCCAGCCCCGCCACCAGCGCGAGCTCCTCCGCGAAGGTCGTCGGGTCGCGGACCGGCGGGATGCCGAGGAAGTCCGCCCGCCACCCGGGTCGGGCGGAGCAGTGCAGCACGGCCGCACGCTGCGGGTGCTCCTCCAGCATGGCGACGAAGGCCGCCCCGTGCAGGGCGGCCGTCGCCCGCTCGGTCGGGCCGCGCGGCTGGGCCAGCGCGGCCAGTGCCGCGACCACGTCCGCCATCGGCGAGACCACGAACCGGGCCCGCGCCAGCAGGTCGGCCGACATCCGCCAGTCACCCATGTTTCGCCTCCTCGCGAAACATTAGGCGACGAGCGCCCGGTCCACCACGATCGCCGCGTGCGGACCTACCGGGAGCTGTTCGGCGTCGCGGAGTTCCGGACCCTGTTCGTCACCCAGTGCCTGACCATGGCCGCCGGCGCGACGTCGGGCCTGGCGCTCGGCACCATCGTCCACGCCGAGACCGGGTCGGCGCTGCTCACCGGGCTCAGCATGTTCGGCGGTCCACTGGTGGCCCTGCTCGCCTCGTCCTTCGTGCTGGCGGCGTCCGACATCGTGCGGCCGCGCCGGGCCCTGACCACGGTGGCGGTCGCCGTGGCCGTCGCCAACCTGCTGCAGGCGCTCCCCGGCATGCCCTGGCCGGCCCGTTTCGCCCTGCTCGCCCTGGTGTGGCTGGTGCTCTCGACCGCCGCGGGCGCGGGGACGGCACTGATGGCCGACCTGCTGCCGAGCGAGGCGTTCGTGCTGGGCCGCTCGACGCTCAACATCGCCGTCGGCTCGATGCAGGTGGTGGCGTACGGCGTGGGCGGACTGCTGCTGCTCGCCCTCTCCCCCGAGGGACTGTTCCTGGTGGCGGCCGGCTGCTCGGCGCTCGCGGCCGTGCTGCTGCGCACCCGGCTCGCCGACCGGGAGGCCCGGGCACGGGGTCCGGTGGTGCGCCGCACCCACCAGGTCAACCGGCTGCTCCTGGGCTCACGGGTGCTGCGGCCGCTCTACCTCTCCTCGTGGATCCCCAACGGGCTGATCGTCGGCTGCGAGGCGCTCTACATCCCCTTCGCGGGCCAGCAGGCGGGCTACCTGCTCGCGGCGACGGCCGCCGGGATGCTGGGCGGCGACATCGTGGTAGGCCGGTTCGTCCCGCACCACGTGCGGGACCGGCTGGTCAACCCGCTGCGGTTCCTGCTCGCCGTCCCGTTCCTGGCCTTCTGGTGGCAGCCGTCGATCTGGGCGGCGATGGCGCTCGGGCTGGTCGCCGCGATCGGGTACGCCGACAGCCTCCCGCTGCAGGAGCGCCTGGTGGCCCACACGCCGGCCGACACCCTCGGGCAGGCGCTCGGTCTCCGGGCGGCCGGGCTCGGGGCGGGTCAGGCCGTCGGTGCGCTGCTGGCGGGCACCACGGCCGACCTGATCGGCGTCGGGTCCGAGGCGGCCGGCCACGCGATGGCGGTCATGGCGGCCTCGTCGCTGCTGGTCAGCGTGGCGCTGGTGCCGGGGCTGCGTCGCTCCCGGTCGCCGGCAGGAACCGTGGCTACAGCGACGCCAGCGCGTCGTTGAGGGTCTGCGAGGGTCGCATCACCTGCGACGCCTTGTCGGCGTCGGGACGGTAGTAGCCGCCGATGTCGGCGGGCTCGCCCTGCACCGCGTTGAGCTCGCCGACGATGGTGTCCTCCTGCGACGCCAGCGTCTCCGCGAGGTCGCCGAAGGCCGAGGCCAGCTCGGCGTCGTCGGTCTGCCTCGCCAGCTCCTGGGCCCAGTAGAGCGCCAGGTAGAAGTGCGAGCCGCGGTTGTCGATGCCGCCGATCCTGCGGGTCGGCGACTTGTCCTGCTCGAGGAACGTCCCGGTGGCCCGGTCGAGGGTGTCGGCGAGCACCTGGGCCCGCGCGTTGCCCTCGCGGTCGGCGAGGTGCTCGAACGAGGCCGCGAGCGCGAAGAACTCACCCAGGCTGTCCCAGCGCAGGTAGTTCTCCTTGATCAGCTGCTGGACGTGCTTGGGGGCCGAGCCGCCGGCGCCGGTCTCGAACAGGCCGCCGCCGTTCATCAGCGGCACGATCGAGAGCATCTTGGCCGACGTCCCGACCTCGAGGATCGGGAACAGGTCGGTGTTGTAGTCGCGGAGCACGTTGCCGGTGACCGAGATGGTGTCCTCGCCCTTGCGGATCCGTTCCAGGGAGTACGTCGTGGCCTCGGCCGGAGCCATGATCTCGATGGTCAGGCCGTCGGTGCCTCCCGTGAGCTCGTCGTCGCCGAGGTACTGCTCGACCTTGGCGATGATCCGGGCGTCGTGGGCGCGGGTCTCGTCGAGCCAGAACACGGCCGGGGTGTCGGAGGCGCGGGCGCGGGTGACGGCGAGCTTGACCCAGTCGCGGATCGAGGCGTCCTTGGTCTGGCAGGCGCGCCACACGTCGCCGGGCTGCACGTCGTGCTCGAGCAGCACCTCGCCGTCCGAGGCGACGACCCGGACGGTGCCGGCCGAGGGGACCTCGAAGGTCTTGTCGTGGGACCCGTACTCCTCGGCGGCCTTCGCCATCAGGCCGACGTTGGGGACCGTGCCCATCGTGGCCGGGTCGAGGGCGCCGTGGGTCCGGCAGTCGTCGATCGCGGCCTGGTAGACGCCGGCGTAGGAGGAGTCGGGGATCACCGCGAGGGTGTCGGCCTCCTCGCCGTCGGGGCCCCACATGTGGCCGCCGCTGCGGATCATCGCCGGCATCGAGGCGTCGATGATCACGTCGGAGGGGACGTGCAGGTTGGAGATGCCGCGGTCGGAGTCGACCATCGCCAGCCGCGGGCCGTCGGCGAGGCCGGTCTCGACCGCCGCCTTGACCGCGTCGCCGTCGGGCAGGTCCGCCGTCGCCGAGAGCAGCGCGCCGAGCCCGTCGTTGGGCGAGATGCCGGCGCCGGAGAGCTGCTCGCCGTACTGCTCGAACAGCGTCGGGAAGAAGGCCTGCACCGCGTGGCCGAAGATGATCGGGTCGGAGACCTTCATCATCGTCGCCTTGAGGTGGAGCGAGAACAGCACGTCGTCGGCCTTGGCGCGCGCGATCTGCTCGGTGAGGAAGCGGCGCAGCGCGGCGACGTCCATGAAGGTCGCGTCGACGACCTCGCCGGCGAGCACCTTCACCTCCTCCTTGAGCACCGTGGTCGTGCCGTCGGCCGCCACGTGCTCGATGCGGAGGGTGTCGTCGCCGTCGACCACGACCGACTTCTCGTTGGAGCGGAAGTCGTGCTGGCCCATGGTCGCGACAGCCGTCCTCGAGTCGCTGGACCACGCACCCATGCGGTGCGGGTGGTTCCTCGCGTAGCTCTTGACGGACGCGGGCGCGCGGCGGTCGGAGTTGCCCTCGCGCAGCACCGGGTTGACCGCCGAGCCCTTGACCTTGTCGTAGCGGGCGCGGGCCTCGCGCTCGTCGTCGGACTGCGGGTTCTCGGGGTAGTCGGGCAGGTCGTAGCCCTGCTCCTGCAGCTCCTTGACCGCCGCCTTGAGCTGCGGGATCGAGGCGGAGATGTTGGGCAGCTTGATGATGTTCGCCTCGGGCTTCGTGGCCAGCGCGCCCAGCTCAGCGAGGGCGTCGTCGATCCGCTGCTCCTCGGTGAGCCGGTCCGGGAACTGCGCGATGATCCGGCCCGCGAGTGAGATGTCGCGGGTCTCGACGCCCACACCGGCCTTCGCGGCGTACGCCTCGATGATCGGCTTGAACGAGTACGTCGCCAGCAGCGGCGCCTCGTCGGTGAGCGTGTAGATGATCCTGGAGCCGGAGGGGGCTTCTGCGTCAGTCACGCCTCCGAAACTATCGTGCTGCGGCGCCGGGGGTGAACCCGACCAGCTCCGCCGACCCCGTGCCCCCCGACGTCGTCTCCTCGAAGACCAGCCCGGTGCCGCGGGCGTAGTACTTCTGCTCCACCAGGCCAGGTTCGAGCGGCGTGGTCTCCTCGGTGACCAGCAGCCCGGCCCAGGAGTCGCGCTCCAGGTCGAGCGACGCGTCCAGCTCCAGCACCGTCGCCCGGTCCTCGGCCTCCCCCGGGGCGTGCTCCTGCTCGTAGCCGTCGCCGCGGCGGGGCCGGGCCAGCATCGCGATCCCGGCCTCGGCGCCGTCGACGCCGGCCTCCCACGACCCGGAGGTGTCCGGTCGACGCCGTCCCGTCCCGCCGTACTCGGCGGTGTCCTCGCCGAAGTACCAGACGTTGCCCGCATCGTCCTGGGCGAACCAGTCGTCGGTCTCCTCGACCACCTCGCCGTCCTCGTCGGTGACGACGTCGCGGACGACGGTGGTGGTGACACCGGCGACCTCCCGGGTCCGGTCGGTGACGGTGACGGTGATCGTCTCGCCCTCGCTGGACTCGTAGACCCACTCCGCGCCCGGCAGCAGCGGCAGCCAGGGGTTGTCGACCTGGTCGACGAAGTCCCCGGGGTCGGGGGACGGGGTCGGCACCTCGAGCATGTCGACGCCTGCCGGCGAGACCGTCGGGGGGTCCCCGGCGGCCCCGCAGCCCGCGAGCCCGAGCGTGGCCACCACGGCGAGCGCGGGCAGGGCCGACAGGGTCCTGGCGCGACGTGGGGGCATGGGCACAGCATGTCGCACCGCTGCTAGCGTCGGACGCGGTCCCATCCCGCCCGACCCGCACCCGCACTAGGAGTACGTCGTGACCTCTCCGCTCAAGGTGGCCGTCACCGGAGCCGCCGGCCAGATCGGCTACAGCCTGCTGTTCCGCCTCGCGAGCGGCGCCCTGGGCGACCGCCCGGTGGAGCTCCGGCTGCTGGAGATCGAGCCCGCCCTGAAGGCACTCGAGGGCGTCGTCATGGAGCTCGACGACTGCGCCTTCCCGAACCTGGCGGGGGTCGAGATCGGGTCGGACCCGACGAAGATCTTCGACGGCGTCAACCTCGCGCTGCTGGTCGGCGCGCGGCCGCGCGGTCCCGGCATGGAGCGCGGCGACCTGCTCGAGGCCAACGGCGCGATCTTCACCGCGCAGGGCAAGGCGCTCAACGACGTCGCCGCCGACGACGTACGGATCGGGGTCACGGGCAACCCGGCCAACACCAACGCGCTGATCGCGATGACCAACGCCCCCGACATCCCGACCGAGCGGTTCTCGGCGCTGACCCGGCTCGACCACAACCGGGCGATCTCCCAGCTGGCCGCCAGGACGGGCGCCGCCGTCACCGACATCCGGCACATGACGATCTGGGGCAACCACTCCGCGACCCAGTACCCCGACCTGTTCCACGCCGAGGTCGGCGGGCGCAACGCGGCCGAGGTGGTGGACGACCAGGCCTGGATCGAGAACGACTTCATCCCCACTGTGGCCAAGCGCGGCGCCGCGATCATCGAGGCCCGGGGCTCCTCGTCGGCCGCCTCCGCCGCCTCGGCGACGATCGACGCCGCCCGCGACTGGCTGCACGGCTCCGCCGACGGCGACTGGGTGTCGATGGCGGTCCGCTCCGACGGGTCGTACGGCATCCCCGAGGGCCTGGTCTACTCGTTCCCCGTCACCACCCGTGACGGCGACTGGGAGGTCGTCGAGGGCCTGGAGATCGACGACTTCTCGCGCGGGCGGATGGACGCGACGGCTGCCGAGCTCGAGGACGAGCGGGCCGCCGTCACGGAGCTCGGCCTGATCTGACCGCAGCGAGGAACGAGCGGAGGGCAGGATCAGGCCGCACGAGAGGCGCCTGATCTGACCGCAGCGAGGAACGAGCGGAGGGCAGGATCAGGCCGCACCAGAGGCGCCTGATCCGACCGCCGCGAGCTCTCAGAAGGGCTGGTTCGGGATCGAACCGGCCAGCACGATCAACGCCACCCCGAGCAGGGTGAGCAGCCCGCCGTCGAACCAGCGGTTGCGCACGGCGAGCATGCCGGCGTGCCGCGTCGGCAGCAGCAGCCGGCAGACGGCGGCGAAGAGCAGCGAACCGCCGGCGAACCGGATCCCGAGCCGCCAGTCGCCGATCAGCACGACCACCAGCCCGACCCCCACACCGAGCAGCGCGACGAGGTAGAGCCCGCCCCCGATCGTCGAGGGGTATCGCCGGGGTCCCTCCTCGGGCGGGATCGGGATCCCGGCGGCGGGTCGCTCGTCCACGATCACCCCAGCGACCGCTCGGCGATCTCGACGATGTTGGAGAGCAGCATCGCCCGGGTCATCGGGCCGACGCCCCGGGGGTTGGGCGAGACCCAGCCGGCGACGTCCCAGACCGAGGCGTCGACGTCGCCCGCGATCCTGCCGTCGACCCGCGAGACTCCCACGTCGAGGACGGCCGCACCGGGCTTGACCATGTCTCCGGTGATGATGCCCGGCACCCCGGCCGCCGCGACGACGATGTCCGCGTTGCGGGTGTGGGCCGCCAG
The DNA here is from genome assembly GCA_963723945.1 of uncultured Actinomycetota bacterium. Lineage (GTDB taxonomy): Bacteria > Actinomycetota > Actinomycetes > Propionibacteriales > Nocardioidaceae > Nocardioides. Next base: position 109,804 of record CAVRSW010000027.1, on the reverse strand, counting down.
GTCACGGGTGCCGGTGTGGCACTGGGTCACGGTCGCGTTCTCCGTACGTCGCGTCAGCAGCAGCCCGAGCGGCCGGCCGACGGTGATCCCGCGCCCGACGACGACGACCTCGGCACCGGCGAGCTCGACGCCGTGGCGGCGCAGCAGCTCGAGGCAGCCGACGGGTGTGCACGGCAGCGAGCCGGGCTCGCCGAGCACCAGCTTGCCGAGGCTGACGGGGTGCAGCCCGTCGACGTCCTTCTCGGGGTCGACCCGCGACAGCAGCGCGAACTCGTCGAGCCCGGTGGGCTGCTGCACGAGGAAGCCGGTGCACCCCGGGTCGGCGTTGAGCTCGTCGATCACGGCCTCCACCTCGGCCTGGGTCGCCGTGGCAGGCAGGTCACGGCGCAGCGAGGTGATGCCGATCTCGGCGCAGTCCTTGTGCTTGGCGCCGACGTACCAGTGGCTGCCGGGGTCGTCGCCGACCAGCACGGTGCCGAGTCCCGGCACGATCCCGTGCTCCTTGAGCTTGGCGACCCGCTGGGTCAGCTCGGCCTTGATCGCCGCCAGCGTGGCGGCTCCGTCGAGGGTCTGCGCGGTCACTCTGGTCATCCTGTCATTCGTGGGTCGAGCCGTGCGGGTCGCGGTCAGCGTCCGCCTCGCCCATGGGTCCGGTGGCTAGTGCGCGAAGTGGCGGGTGCCGGTGAGGTACATGGTCACGCCGGCGGCCTCGCAGGCGGCGACGGTGAGCTCGTCACGCACCGAGCCGCCCGGCTGCACGATCGCGGTCACGCCGGCGTCGATGAGGATCTGTGGGCCGTCCTCGAAGGGGAAGAACGCGTCGGAGGCGGCCACCGACCCGGCGGCCCGCTCCCCGGCCCGCTCGACCGCGAGCCTGCAGGAGTCGACGCGGTTGACCTGTCCCATCCCGATGCCGACCGACGCACCGCCGGACGCCAGCAGGATCGCGTTGGACTTCACCGACCGGCAGGCCCGCCACGCGAAGACCAGGTCGGCGAGCACCTCCTCGGAGGCCGGCTCCCCGGTGGCCAGGGTCCACGAGGTGGGGTCGTCGCCCTCGGCCTCGATGGTGTCCGCGACCTGCACCAGGGCCCCGCCGCAGATCTGGCGGAACTCCAGACCCACGCCGCCACGGCCCGACGTCCGCAGGATCCGGATGTTCTTCTTGCCCTGGAGGACCGCCACGGCGCCCGCGTCGTAGGCCGGCGCGACGATCACCTCGGTGAACACCTCGGCGACCTGCTCGGCCATCGCCACCGAGACCGGCCGGTTGACGGCGATCACCCCGCCGAAGGCGCTGACCGGGTCGCACTCGTGGGCCCGCCGGTGCGCGTCCGCCACGTCGGCGCCGACGGCGATGCCGCACGGGTTGGCGTGCTTGATGATCGCGACCGTCGGCAGGTCACCCTGCTCGTGGGCTGCCCGGATCGCGGCGTCGGTGTCGACGTAGTTGTTGTACGACATCTCCTTGCCGTGGAGCTGCTCGGCCGTCGCGAGCGACTCGCCCACGTCCGGCGACACGTAGAGGGCGGCCTGCTGGTGGGGGTTCTCGCCGTAGCGCAGCGCCGTCGCGCGCTCCAGCGTCAGGCCCGCGAACGCCGGCCAGCCGGTGTCGTCGGCCGCCAGCTCCTGCGCCATCCACTGGGCCACCGCCACGTCGTACGCCGCGGTGTGGGCGAACGCCTCGGCGGCCAGCCGCTTCCGCTCGTCCAGCGTGAAGCCACCGGCTGCCACCGCCTCCAGCGTGTCGGCGTAGCGGTCGGGAGAGGTCACGATCGCGACCGAGGGGTGGTTCTTGGCGGCGGCGCGGACCATCGACGGGCCACCGATGTCGATCTGCTCGACGCACTCGTCGGGCGACGCGCCCGACGCCACGGTCTGCGTGAACGGGTAGAGGTTGGACACCACGAGGTCGAACGGCTCGACGCCCAGGTCGGCGAGCTGTGCGACATGGGTGTCGAGCCGGCGGTCGGCCAGGATGCCGGCGTGCACCCGAGGATGCAGGGTCTTGACCCGGCCGTCGAGGCACTCCGGGAAGCCGGTGAGCTCCTCCACCCGGGTCACCGGCAGCCCCAGCCCCTCGATCAGCGCGGCCGAGCCGCCGGTCGAGACCAGCTCTACCCCGGCGTCGTGGAGCCGGCGGGCCAGCTCGTCGAGCCCCGCCTTGTCGTAGACGGAGACCAGCGCTCGCCGGATGGGGACACGGCCAGAAGCGGGCAGTGCGGACACGGGACGACTCCTCGATCGCTACGGAGCGCAGCACCCAGGCGGACGATGCTGCGAAGCGTTCACTCCCCGGTGGTGTGTCCCACCCTCGCCAGTCGTGTGCGGTCAGCCTAGCCGGACCCGTCGGCCGTCGACGGACCATCCCTCCAGGGCCATCCGGCCGATGCTCTCGACCAACATCTCGCGCTCGGCGACCTTGATCCGCTCGTGCAGCGACTCGACGGTGTCGTCGTCGGCCACCGGCACCGGCACCTGCGCGACGATCGGCCCGGTGTCGACGCCGTCGTCGACCACGAACAGGGTCGCCCCGGTGACCTTCACGCCGTAGCCGAGCGCGTCGGCGGCGCCGTGCATCCCCGGGAAGGACGGGCACAGCGCGGGGTGGGTGTTGACCATCGGGACGCTGGAGAGCAGCGGGCGGCCGACCAGCTTCATGAAGCCGGCGGAGATGACCAGGTCGGGCTGGTGCCCGACCACGGTGTCGGCCAGCGCCCGGTCCCACTCCTCACGCGAGGCGTGGTCGCGCACCCGGCACACGAAGGTGGGGACGCCGGCCCGTTCCGCCCGTGCCAGCCCCTCGATCCCGTCCCGGTCGGCCCCGACCGCGACGACCTCGGCGCCGTAGCCGGGCTCTGCGCAGGCGTCGAGGAGGGCTTGCAGGTTGCTGCCGGTGCCGGAGACGAGGACGACGAGACGCACGCCCGCAGCCTAGGAGGTACGGGCGCGGGCCCGGCGCTGCCACCAGGTCATGACCAACCCACCCACGAGGCCGCCGATGCCGAACGAGGTGACGGCGTGGACCAGGACGTCGGCCGACTGCGGCCCCACCTCCTGCATCCTGCCCGGCCCCACCGCGCCGCCCGCGAGGCCGGCCAGCAGCGCGAGCACGAACCCCGCCGCCACGCCACCCAGGCAGCCACGGAGCGCACCACGGTCCCAGCGCAGCGTCGGCCGGAGCCGTTGTGCGCGGGCCGCGGCGAACGCTGCGACCAGGGCGGGGACGGCGACCAGCCAGACCGTCCACGCCGGGGTCGGGCCGCTGTCGGGCAGCGCGGCCAGCAGCGGGAAGGCCGGCAGCGGCCCGGTGACGACCACGGTCGGCGAGACCAGGGTCTGCGCGCCGACCGCGAACCCGGGACCGAGCAGGTAGCAGCCGGCGAAGACCGTGGCGTTGGGCAGCAGCAGCGTCGACAGGACCGCGTAGACCGTGGTCTCCCCACCCGAGAGCCCCAGCCCGGAGACGACGTTGGCGGCGGTGCCGACGTCGACCACGAGCGCCGCGAGCAGTGCGACCAGAGCGGCGAGCAGGAAGGTCCGCACGATCGCGGCGCAGGTGGCGGCCGCGCCCCGCAGCTGGGCCGGTACGACGGCCGCCCAGATCGCGGCCCGCCCGCTGCCGACCGCGATCGCGGGGCCGCCGACCAGCAGCGTCAGCAGCAGCGACCAGCCGAGCGCGCGGGGGGCCGACGGCGCCGTCTGCGGCGTACCGGCCAGCGCCAGCGTGAGACCCGTCACGAGGAGGTAGCCGGCCGTGAAGGCCGCCGTGGCCGCCGGGACGGTCCAGTCGCGCTCGCCGTCGGAGATCTGGTCGGAGTCGGGCCCGTGGCCCGAGATCGAGTCGCCGACCTGGTGGCCGATCCGCCAGACCAGCCAGCCGGAGACCAGGGTCAGCATCAGCGGCACGGCGGTCACGGTGACGCCGGCCACCACCACCCCGGAGCCGTGGGCCATCAACCAGGCCAGGGCGCCGACCTGGAGCGCGTCGCGCGGCTGGCCGTGGGAACCGGCGTCGGCGAGGAACCAGCCGGTGACGCCGAGCGCGAGGCAGACGACCAGCAGGGTGCCCGCCGCGGCGACCCCTCCGAGGGCCGCCACCGGCACCAGCGGACGCCGGTGCCGGAGGTCGGCGGCCGCGACGAGTGGGCGGTCGGGAGCCGAGAGCAGCGAAGTCATGGCCCGGCCATCCTCGCGTGCCGGCGACCGGGTTCGGCGCTCCCACGCCGACGTGCTCGGGGCACCACCTCACCCGTATGGTGGATCGGTCATGAAGCAGCCCGATGAGTTCGACGCCTTCTACAAGAGCGCCCGCACCCGGCTGCTGCTCCAGACCTACGCCCTGACCGGCGACCTGCCGGCCTCCCGGGCCGCGGTCCGTGACTCCTTCGTCGTGACGTGGCACCACTGGCGAAAGGTGAGCCGGCTGACCGACGCCGAGTCGTGGGTACGCCCCCACGCGTGGACGCAGGCACAGCGCCGCCACACCACCCGGATCTGGCACCGCGACCGCAACCTCGACGCGGAGGCGGCCCGGACCCTGGAGTCGCTGGGCAAGCTGTCCCTCGGCCAGCGCAAGGCGCTGCTGCTCGAGGTCCTCACCACGCTGCCGCTCGCCGAACGAGCCCGCGAGCTCGGCCTGACCCGCCAGGAGGCCGAGCGGCAGACCCGTACCGCAGTCGAGCGGTTCGCCGCGCTGCGCGAGGTCGACCCACCCGGATTCCCCCGGCTCTTCGAGACGCTGCACGCCCAGGTCGAGGGCTCCACGTGGCCGCGCAGCTCGATCCTGCGGCGCTCCGGCGCGGCCCGGCGCCGCACGCACACCCTCGTCGGCGCGGTGGCCGGGCTCGCCGCGCTGGTCGGTGCCGGCTTCGTGGTCGACGGCGCCCACGGTCCGACGCGGCTCCCGCAGGCCGACCTCGGCGCCGGCCGCTCGGTCAACGCCGAGTCGGAGGAGCCCGCGCAGTTCGACGCCGACGCCCTGGTGGGCGAAGCCGAGCTCGGCCTGGCGGTCGACGGGACCGGCTGGCGCGCCACCCGCACCAGCGACAACCGCGAGGGCGACGGCCTGGCCACCCCCTGCCAGGAGCAGCGCTACGCCGACCCGCGGGCCCGCGCCGCCCTGGTCCGCTCCTTCACCACCAGCCCCGCCAAGGGCGAGCCGAACGTGTCGGCGGTCCAGACCGCCGAGCTGTCCGACAACCTCAAGGCGGCGCGGAGGACGTGGGACCAGTCGCTGGCCTGGTACGCCGGCTGCACCGCCCCGCAGGTCCAGCTCGGGAGGACGATGCGGGTCGCCGAGGTGGGCGACGAGGCGATGCTGGTCCAGCTGCGTGACTGGAGCCGGGGACGCACCTACCTCGCCGGGGTCGCCCGCACCGGCCGGATCACCACCACGACCTTCTTCCGGACCGACGACAACGCCCGGCCCGACGTGGCCGGCGCCACCCGGATGCTGGTCATGGCGGTCAACGGCATGTGCCCGACCCCGCAGGGCGACGGTTGCGCCACCACCCCGGAGACCGAGGAGGTCGCCCCGGTCCCCGTCGGTGAGGTCCCGGGCCTGCTCGCCAGCGTCGACCTGCCGATGGTGCCGAAGGTGCACCGCCCGTGGGTCGGCACCGAGGCCCGTGAGGCACGCGCCAACGTCGCGGCCACCACCTGCGACCGCACCGACTTCACCGTCGAACCGGTCCGCAGCAGCGTCACCCGGACCTTCCTGATCCCCGACGCCCGCCTCCCGGCGACCTTCGGGGTCACCGAGACGGCCGGAACCCTGCCGTCGGATGCTCAGGCCCGCGAGTTCGTGTCCGCCATCCGGCGCAAGATGGGCTCGTGCGCCGACCGCGACCTCGGCGCGGACGTCACGCCGCTCGGCTCCGCCACCGACAAGCGCGGTGAGCACTCGGTCTGGCGGGTCACCGTCGAGATCAGCGACCAGCAGACCGTGACCTACCTGATGGGTGTCGTCCGCCGCGGCAACACGGTCGCCCAGATCGGCTTCGTCCCCGGCCGCGACATCACGATCGGGCCGGAGCCGTTCGAGGACCTCCTGCTCCGGGCCGGCGAGCGGCTGTCGTACCTGCCGCGTCGCTAGCCCCGGCGACCCTCGCGCAAGCGTCGTCGCACCCGGCATCCGTGTCGTCCTGTGGCCTCCACGACGACAGTTTTGCCGGGTACGACGGGTCGGTCAGTCGACGACCAGGTCGACCAGGTCCGCGACCGCCGCCGCGGTCTGGTCCGGGTCGACGAGCAGGTGCAGGTGGCCGGCGGTCTCCAGCCGTCGGTGCGGCCAGCCGTGGCGCAGGGCGAGCGCCAGCTCGTCGGCGTACGTCGACCCGAAGGCCAGGTACGCGCACCTCGCACCCTCCCACCCGGTCGGCACCGGCACCTCGGAGTCGACGTAGGAGAGCGGCACCTGCGGGAGCACGGCGTCGACCCGGTCGAACCACGCGTCGGGCACCACGTCGGCGACGTCCTCCCGCGGCCACCAACGGGTCCACCGCGGCAGCAGGCCGTCGGCGCCGGCCAGCGTGGCCAGGTGGGCCCGGAACGCCGGCGGTGCCAACCGGGTCACGCCCGGAGTCGCCGGCAACGCCGCGTCCACGAAGACCACCGGCGCTTCGGCCGCGGCGCTCACCGCCGGGGCGAGGTAGCCGGCGTTGCTGTGCGGCACCAGCACGACGTCGCCGAGCCCGGCTGCCAGCGAAGCCCAGGCGTCGAGCAGCTCGCCGGCGACCGGCGAGCCGGACGAGGGCGCCACCGACGCGTCGTACCCCCGGGACGACAGCGCCGCCACCACCGGCTCGTACGGTGCGGGCCCGAGGAACGGGCTGGGCAGGACGAGCAGGTGGGGCGGCACGGTCGACGTACGGTGGGGGCGTCAGAGGTTCCTGACGATCTCCCGGATCAGCTCGGCGGTCTCCGACGGCGTCTTGCCGACCTTGACGCCGACGGCCTCGAGGGCCTCCTTCTTGGCCTGAGCGGTGCCGGAGGAGCCGGACACGATGGCACCCGCGTGGCCCATGGTCTTGCCCTCGGGTGCGGTGAAGCCGGCCACGTAGCCCACGACGGGCTTGGTGACGTGGTCCTTGATGTAGGCCGCCGCCCGCTCCTCGGCGTCGCCGCCGATCTCGCCGATCATCACGATCGCCTGGGTCTCCGGGTCGTTCTCGAAAGCCTCGAGCGCGTCGATGTGGGTGGTGCCGATGACCGGGTCGCCACCGATGCCGATGGCGGTGGACATCCCGAAGTCACGCAGCTCGTACATCATCTGGTAGGTCAGCGTGCCCGACTTCGACACCAGCCCGATCGGGCCCTTGCCGCAGATGGTGTGCGGCGTGATGCCGGCCAGCGACTCCTCCGGGGTGATGATCCCCGGGCAGTTGGGGCCGATCATCCGGGTGGACTTGCCCTCGAGGTAGGCGAACACCTCGGCGGAGTCCTGGACCGGCACGCCCTCGGTGATGACCACCAGCAGGCCGATGCCGGCGTCGATGGCCTCGATGCAGGCGTCCTTGGTGAACGCCGGCGGCACGAACACGACCGACACGTCGGCACCGGTCTCGGACATCGCCTCCTTGACGCTCCCGTAGACCGGCAGCTCCTGGCCGCCCAGCTCGACGGTCGTGCCGGCCTTGCGGGCGTTGACGCCGCCGACGATGGCGGAGCCCGCGTCGAGCATCAGGGTGGTGTGCTTGGAGCCCATGCCACCGGTCATGCCCTGGACGATGATCCTGGAGTCCTTGTTCAGGTAGATCGACATAGCTTCTTCTTCTCTCCGTCCTCAGGCTCCGTGAGCGAGCTCGGCGGCCTTGTCGGCCGCACCGTCCATCGTGTCGGCCATCGTCACCAGCGGGTGGTCGAGCTCCGCGAGGATCCGGCGGCCCTCCTCGACGTTGTTGCCGTCGAGGCGTACGACGAGCGGCTTGGTCGCCTCGTCGCCCAGGATCTCCAGCGCACCCTTGATGCCGTTGGCGACCTCGTCGCAGGCGGTGATGCCGCCGAAGACGTTGACGAACACCGACTTCACCTGGCTGTCGTGGACGATCACGTCGAGGCCGTCCGCCATCACCTGGGCGTTGGCGCCGCCGCCGATGTCGAGGAAGTTGGCGGGCTTCACGCCGCCGTGCTTCTCACCGGCGTACGCGACGACGTCGAGGGTCGACATGACCAGGCCCGCGCCGTTGCCGATGATCCCGACCTCGCCGTCGAGCTTGACGTAGTTGAGGCCCTTGTCCTTGGCCTTCGCCTCCAGCGGGTCGGACTCCTCGCGGATCACGAACCGCGCGTGATCCTCGTGGCGGAAGTCGGCGTTGTCGTCGAGCGACACCTTGCCGTCCAGCGCCTCGAGCCTGTCGCCGCTCAGCCGGGCGAGCGGGTTGACCTCGACCAGCGTGGCGTCCTCCTCGGTGAACACCGTCCACAGCTGCTGGACCATCTCGACCGCCTGGTCACGCAGCTCGGCCGGGAACCCGGCCTCGTCCACGATCTCGGCGGCCTTCGCGGCGTCCACGCCGGTGCCGGCGTTGATCGGGATCTGCTTGACGGCGTCGGGGTTGGTCTTGGCGACCTCCTCGATCTCCACGCCCCCCTCGACGCTGGCGATGCACAGGTAGGAGCGGTTGGAGCGGTCGAGCAGGAAGGAGAAGTAGTACTCCTCCTCGATCGACGCGCCGGGCACCACGAGCACCCGGTTGACCGGGAGGCCCTTGATCTCGAGGTCGAGGATCGCCCGGGCGGCCTGCTCGGCCTCCTCGGGGGACTTCGCGACCTTGACGCCACCGGCCTTGCCGCGGCCGCCGGCCTTCACCTGGGCCTTGACGACGACGACACCGCCGATCTCCTCCGCGGCCGCGCGAGCGTCCTCGGGGGTCTCGACGGTCTTGCCGAGTGCGCCGGCCACTCCGTGCTTGGCGAAGAGGTCCTTCGCCTGGTACTCCATCAAGTCCACTGTTCGCCCAGTCCTTTGTTCTGTTCGACACGTCGGGGTTTCGCGTTTCGCACCCTAGACCCGTGTCAGGGGTCACGACGAGGGCGGGTGGCGTGCCGGCGGACACCCGGTCCCCTCGCCGACACGCGTCGGCGGCGGACGACGAGCACGGCCCCGCAACCGGCGCGGGCCGGTCAGCGCGGCCTCAGCGGTCGGGCAGCGGGCCCCTCCCGGACCTCGCCGTCCGGGCCGAAGCGCGACCCGTGGAGCGGGCAGTCCCAGCTGCGCTCGGCGTCGTTCCACCGCACGATCCCACCGAGGTGGGTGCACACGGCCGAGACGGCACGGTCCTGCCCGTCCACCCGCGAGCAGGCGGTGGGGGTGCGCAGCCCGTCGAACCGGACCAGCCCCTCCCCCTCCGTGGGGCGGCGCCCGATCCGCGTCAGCGGACCCAGCCAGCCACGGGCCATCTCGGCGCCCACCTCGGCGTTGAACAGCGCGGCGGAGGGCAGCCCGGCCAGCTCGCGGCGCGACCAGGCGGCCATGGCGTCGGCCCAGTCGGTCCGGCCGCCGAGGATCCGGCTGGACAGGGCCAGCGAGGCCGCCACCGCGTTGGTCATGCCCCACTTGGCGTACCCGCCGGCCACCAGCACCTGGTCGCTGCCCGGGACCACGGGCCCGACCAGGGGCAGCTCGTGGGCGGGTTGGTAGTCCTGGGCCGACCACGCGTGGGTCTCGCGGACGTCGGCGTAGTGCTGGGCGGTCCAGGTCCGCAGGGCGTCCAGCCGGCTGCTGGTCGGTGTTCCCCGGCCGGTGGTGTGCCCCTCCCCCCCGACGAGCAGCAGCCGCCGGTCCCCGACCGGGGCGTCGCGTACGGACCGGCCGGGCGGGTCCGCCGAGAGATACATGCCCACGAGCTCAGGGACGCCCGGGCCCTCGAAGGCGAGCGAGTACGAGCGCTGCGGCTTGAGCCGGGCGAAGTGCGCCCCCCGGTCGAGCAGCGGGAGGTTCGTCGCGATCACCACGGTGTCCGCGGTCGCGCTGCCCGTGGCCGTGACCACCCGGGACCGTAGGCCCGCCCGTACGCCGTGCACGCGGCTGCCCTCCACGATCCGTGCACCCCTCGCCACGGCCTCACGGGCCAGGGCCCGGACCAGCTCGAGGGGGTCCAGCTGGGCCTGCTCGTCGAGCTCGACGGCGGCGGTGGTGGCGAACGGCAGCTCCACGGAGCGGGTGAGACGGACCGGCAGCCCGGCCTCGAGGGCGGCGGCGTGCTCACGCTCGACCGCGCGGGCGCCCTGCTCGGTCGTCGCGTACGTGCAGGCTGTCCGGGCCTGGGTGGCGACCCCGTGCGCGTCGCAGAACCGCTGCACCCAGGCGAGTCCCTCCCGGTTGGCGTCGACGTAGTGCCGCACCACGTCACCGGGGTGGCGGCGTCCGATCCGGCTCAGCCGGGTGCCCTGCAGGGTGCTCACCTTGGCCGTGCTGCCGCCGGTGGTCCCGGCGCCGACGTGCGCCGCCTCGACCACGAGCACGGAGCGGCCGGCCGAGGCCAGCAGGAACGCGGTCGTGACACCCGTGAGCCCGCCGCCGACGACGACCACGTCGAAGTGGCCCTCGACCGGTCCGGCCCCCGTTCCCGGCTCGCGCCCGTCCTCCCACACCGAAGTCAACGTCATGCCTCACCCGTGCCCGTTCCGCAACGGGTGATGCGGCGCCGTGGGGAGCCGGCGGCCTGCCCGGCGTGACGCGCGGTCAGGAGGCGTGACCGGTGGCGAAGTGCTCGGCGACCCAGCCGGTGATCTCGTGGGTCGGCGCGCCGGGGGTGAACACCTTGGCCACACCGATCTCCTCGAGCACCGGGATGTCCTCCTCGGGGATGATCCCGCCGCCGAAGACCACGATGTCGGACGCGTCGCGCTCGGCGAGCAGCGAGACCAGCTTGCGGAACAGCGTCATGTGGGCGCCGGAGAGCACGGAGAGGCCGATCAGGTCGGCGTCCTCCTGGATGGCGGTCTCGACGATCTGCTCGGGCGTCTGGTGGAGCCCGGTGTAGATGACCTCGTGGCCGGCGTCCCGCAGCGCTCGCGCGACGATCTTGGCGCCCCGGTCGTGGCCGTCCAGGCCGGGCTTTCCGACGACGATCCGGACCCGGCCGCCGGCGGAGGTCCCTGGGCTGGTGCCCGTGCTGGACGTGCTCATGGCCGCAGGCTAGCCGACGTGATCCGTGCCACCCCGCGGCACCGCTCCCCAGCGTGGAGAACCGCCGCAGGTCACCTCGTCTCCACAGGACGGTGTGACGCGATTTCCACCTCCGTTGCCGATCCGTTACAGTCTTTCCTCGTTGTCTCTCCACCCCCGATCGGGAGCACGCTCACCTATGGGTCACCATCGCGCGGATCGTCGCGGCCCCGTACGCCGACGCTCGTCGGCGTCAGCGACCCCGCCGGTGGCCCCGTCCGCCAGTGGCCGTCGCCGTGCCTCCCAGCACTCCGGCTCCCGGGGACCGCTCTTCCGCGGCCTTCCCTCGATCCCCGTCCTCGTCGGCATCGCCGCACTGGCCGTCTCGGCCGGCGGCGTGCTCACGGCGGGTGACCAGGAGCTGCTCTCCGGCACCGACGACAAGCGGCTGGTCGCGGCCAACGCGCTGAGCGGGGCCAGCGGCCAGTCCAGCAGCGACCTGCTCGACGGCCGCGGCGTCGTGGTCTCCCGCGACTCCCGCCGCGACGCGCTCGCCGACGCCGCGAGATCCGACCTGGTCGCCGAGGCCGAGGCGATGACCGAGCAGCGCAACGCCGCTCTCGCGCGCTTCGCCCAGCAGGCCGAGGCGCAGTCCAAGAAGCTCGCGCTCAACCAGTGGGTGCTGCCGGTCACCCCGTCGGTGACGACCGCGGAGTTCGGCGACTACGGGCTCTGGGCCAGCTACCACACCGGCCTCGACTTCAACGGGTCCGAGGGCCAGCCGATCATGGCCGTGGCCAACGGCGTCGTGACCTCCGCCGGCTACGACGGGTCCTACGGCAACAAGACGGTCGTCACCCTCGATGACGGCACCGAGATCTGGTACTGCCACCAGAGCTCGTTCGGCGTGGCCGACGGCGACACCGTGCGTGCCGGCGAGGTCATCGGAGCCATCGGGTCCACCGGCAACGTCACCGGCTCGCACCTCCACATCGAGGTGCGCCCCGGCGGCGGCGACCCGGTCGACCCCTACGAGGCCTTCGTCGTCCACGGCCTCACGCCGTAGACCTCCCCTGCCCGCCGACCGGTCGAGTCGCCTCGTTCCGGATGACTCGTGGCTTGTTCCCGACGAGGGCGCCGGTGAAGCCCCTCGCCGCGCGAGGGCCGACGCACCCGCGGGCACAGCACGTCGCCGACTGACCTCCGCCAGAGCCTTCCGTGGCGTCATCATGGGTGACAGGGCGGGAGGCACACCCATGGCACCCATGGCCGACGAGGCGGCGTTCAACGACTTCGTCGAGGCGCGCAAGCCGGCCCTCACCCGGGCGGCCTTCCTCCTCACCCGTGACCACCAGCTCGCCGAGGACCTCGTCCAGACCGCGCTCTTCAAGGCGGCCCGGGCCTGGGACCGGATCGAGGGCGAGCCGGAGCCGTACGTCCGGCGGATCCTCTACACCGAGAACATCTCGCGCTGGCGCCGCCGCCGGCACCTGCTCGAGACGTACCCGCCCGGCTACGACGCCCCCGCCGCGGCCGGGCCGGACCCCGACGTCCACGTCTCGCTGGAGCGGGCCCTGGGCCGGCTGACGGTCCGGCAGCGCACGGTGCTGGTGCTGCGCTACTACGAGGACCTCACCGAGGCCGAGACCGCCCGGCTGCTCGGGATCGGGGTCGGCACGGTGAAGTCGATCCACCGCCAGGCCATCGGCCGGCTCCGCATCCTCTCCCCCGACCTTGGCGAGCTGATCGGAGCCGACCATGACTGAGCAGCTGCGCGACACCCTCACCCGGATCGCCGAGCAGGCCGAGCCGGCGCCGGCGGACCCGACCCTCTGGTCGCGTGCCCGCCGTTCCCGGCGCCGCAGCGACCTCGTCGCCGCCTCCGCCGTCGGGGCTGCCGTGTTCGCGCTGGTCCTCGCCCTCGGTGTCCTGGTGCGACCTGGCCCGGATGCTCCGGACCCGGCGCCCGCTGACCGCGAGGGCATCCCCTCGATCGTCCGGGGCGTCACGGGTGACGGCGGGCTGCCCCTCGAGACCGACCTCGCGGTGGGCATCGCGTCGACCGCCATCGTCAACCCCAGCGACGCCTTCGTGGTCACCGCCGACGACGGGGCCTACCACCGGCTCGACCTGCCCGGCTTCGACCCCTCGGTCTACGACGACCCCGAGGTCAGGCGTACCGGCATGGTCGGTCTCAGCCTGTCGCCCGACGGCAGCCGGCTCGCCTACGGCTGGCACGCACCGCTCCCCGACGCGACCGGGCAGGAGCACGGGTTCGTGCCCAGCGGCGTCCGCATCCTCGACCTCGGCACCGGGCGGGTCCGGGACGTGCCCGAGGACCGCGCCCCACCGGGCGAGTTCAACCTGTCCGCCCAGAACCAAGGATTCCCGTGGGGGCGGGTCCCGTACGGGCTGCGATGGTCGGCCGACGGCCGCTACCTCGGCTACGACCTGGTGTGGGCGGCGGTCGCGACCGAGGAAACCAGCAGCCTCGACTGGGGGGACGACCTCGCTGACGCCTACGACAACGCCTTCCTGGCCAGCGGCGGCTCGGTGTACGACACCGCGACGGGGACACGGCACGACGTCCGGCAGACCCGCGGCGGTGACGAGGAGTTCTGGCTCAGCACCCTGTGGTGGACCGGGTGGCCGACGACGGTGGGGGACAACGGGACGCTGTGGACGGTCGGCGTCAACAACACGGTCACGACGGCCGCACCGGGCGACCACTACAGCGACGGACCCCGCCTCCCGGGCGGAGCAGTCGGCGAGTCCCCCTACACGGCCGGCCTCGTCGAGGGCTCGCGCCGGTTGCTCCTGGAGACCCGGAGCCCGAGCAGCCAGCTGCTGGCGGTCGACCTCCGCTCCGGCGCGGTCGAGCGGCTGCGCCTCGACCTCACCCCCGTCCGCGTCGACCTGCTCGGGTGGATCGACCGGCGTCACGCGCTGGCCCGAGTGCAGAAGGGCGACGAGGCCCACCTGACCGTGCTGGACCTGTCCGGTCCCGACGTCACGTCCAACCTCGCCGCCACGATCGACGCCGCCGGCACCGACAGCACGTTCAGCTTCGCCACCGGCCTCGCGAGCACGGACCACCCGACCCGCGACTTCTCGACCACCGACGACGATGGCGGCTCGTTGGACGTCGAGGCACCCCTGCCGGGAGCAGGGGCCGGGAGGCCGGACCCGGCCTGGCTGCTCGCCGGGCTCGGGGCGGGTCTCGCCGCGGCAGCCCTCGCCGTCGTGCTGCGCCGTCGAATCCGGGTCGGCTGACTAGAGCTTCTCGACCGGCGCGTAGCGCAGCAGCAGCCGCTTGACGCCCTCGCTGCCGAAGTCGATCGAGGCGACGGTCTTGTCGGCCACCCCCTCGAGCGCGACGACGGTGCCCATGCCGAACGAGTCGTGCACGACGCGGTCGCCCGGGTCGAGCGAGGGGATCTCGCGGGTCGGTCGCGACTTCGCGGCCGCGTCGGCGCGGGCGGCGGCCGAGGAGAAGTTGCGACGACCGGCGGCGGTCGGGGCCCCCAGCCGGGCACGGCTGCCGGAGGCGAGGTCGGGCCGGCCCCACTGCGTCTGGGCGGCCTCGGTCCGGCGCCAGTCGACCAGGTCGATCGGCATCTCGTCGATGAACCGCGACGCCGGGTTGTGGGACGGCGCACCCCATGCGGAACGGACGACCGCGCGGGAGACGTAGAGCCGCTGCTCGGCGCGGGTGAGGCCGACGTAGGCGAGCCGGCGCTCCTCCTCGAGCTCGGGCTGGTCGCCGAGCGACCGGGCGTGCGGGAACACGCCGTCCTCGAGGCCGGTGAGGAAGACGACCGGGAACTCCAGGCCCTTGGCGGTGTGGAGCGTCATCAGCGTGACCACGCCCCCCTGGTCGCTGCCCTCGCCGTCCGGGGGATCCGGGATCTGGTCGGTGTCGGCCACCAGCGCGACCCGCTCCAGGAAGTCGGCCAGGCCCGGGGTCTCGGCGCCTCCGACGGTGTCGCCCGGCTCGGTGGGGTCGGCGCTCGGCCCGGCCACCGGGTCGTCGGCGAACTCACGGGCGACCGCCACCAGCTCGGCGAGGTTCTCCACCCGGGTCTGGTCCTGGGGGTCGTCGGACCCCTCGAGCTCGGCGAGGTAGCCGGTGCGCTCCAGCACGGTCTCGAGCACCACGTCGGGACGCTCACCACCGTCGACCATGGACTGCAGCTCGTCGACCAGCCCGACGAAGCCGGTGATGGCGTTGAGCGAGCGGGACGCGAGCCCGACGGCGTCCTTGGCCCGCCGGAGCGCCTCCCAGAAGATCAGGCCCTCGCGCTCGGCCAGGGCGGTCACGCAGGCGACCGCGCGGTCGCCGATCCCCCGCTTGGGGGTGTTGAGCACCCGGCGCAGCGAGATCTCGTCGGCCGGGTTGACCAGCATCCGCAGGTAGGCGAGCGCGTCACGGACCTCGCGGCGCTCGTAGAAGCGCACCCCGCCGACGACCTTGTACGGCTGGCCGGTGCGGATGAACACCTCCTCGAAGACTCGCGACTGGGCGTTGGTGCGGTAGAAGACCGCCACGTCGGCGGGTCGGGTGTCGGTCTCGTCGACCAGCTTGTCGATCTCCTGGGAGACGAACCGGGCCTCGTCGTGCTCGTCGTCGGCGACGTAGCCGACGATCCGCTCGCCGGTCCCGGCATCGGACCACAACCGCTTGGGCTTGCGGCCCCGGTTGTGGCCGATGACCTCGTTGGCGGCGTTGAGGATGGTCTGGGTGGAGCGGTAGTTCTGCTCCAGCAGGATCGTCGCCGCGTCCGGGAAGTCCTGCTCGAAGTCGAGGATGTTGCGGATGCTGGCACCGCGGAAGGCGTAGATCGACTGGTCGGCGTCACCCACCACCATCAGCTCGCTGGGCTCGACCCGCTCGGCCTCGGGGTCGAGGTCCTCGGGGTCGTCGGCACAGAGCTGGTGGACCAGGGCGTACTGGGCGTGGTTGGTGTCCTGGTACTCGTCCACGAGGACGTGGCGGAACCGGCGACGGTAGTTCTCACGTACGTCGGGGAACGCCTGGAAGAGGTGGACCGTCGTCATGATCAGGTCGTCGAAGTCGAGGGCGTTGGCCTCGCGCAGGCGCTTCTGGTAGCTCGTGTAGGCGGCCGCCGCCGACTCCTCGAAGCCGTTGCGCGCGTCGCGGGTCGCCTCCTCCGGGTCGCGCAGCTCGTTCTTGTGGTCCGACATCCAGTTGAGCAGCGCGTTGGGCTGGTGGCGCTTGGGGTCGAGGTCGAGGTCCTTGGCGACCATCGTCATCAGCCGCTTGGAGTCGGCCGCGTCGTAGATCGAGAAGTTGGACTTGTAGCCGAACTTGTCGATCTCCTTGCGCAGGATCCGGACACAGGCGGAGTGGAAGGTGCTGACCCACATCACGCGGGCCCGCCGGCCGACCAGCGCCTCGACCCGCTCCTTCATCTCGGCCGCCGCCTTGTTGGTGAAGGTGATCGCCAGGATCGAGCCCGGGTGGGCACCCCGCTCGGACACCAGCCACGCGATCCGGCGGGTGAGCACCCGGGTCTTGCCCGACCCCGCACCGGCCACCACCAGCAGCGGGTGCCCGGCGTGGACGACCGCGGCCCGCTGCTGCTCGTTGAGCCCCTCGAGGAGCTCGTCGGCCGAGGGTCCGCGGCGGGCGGGTCGCTGGTCGGCGGCGGCCTCGAGACCGGGGATCGGGAACGGGTTGCTCATGTCGTCCCCAGCCTACGGCGCCCGACCGACACCGATCCCGACGGCTCCGCCCCCGTGCTCCGTCGATGAGTTCCCTCCCTCGGAGCGGTCTGCACGGGCATGGAGATCGTGATGGAGGGGCTCGCGTTCGGGGAGTCGTTGCGCTGGCACGAGGGGCGGGTGTGGGTGGCGGACTGGGCGCAGGGCCACGTCTGGTCCTGCACCGGCGACGGGGGCGACCGACGGCTGGAGGCCAGCGTCGAGTCGTTCCCGCTGTGCTTCGACTTCGACCGCGAGGGGCGGCCGCTGCTCCTCGACAACGCCCACCGGCAGGTGCTGCGGCGGGAGCCGGACGGCACCCTGAGCACGTACGCCGACCTCGGCGGGATCGCCACCACGCCGTGGAACGAGATCGTCACCGACCCCCGGGGTGGCTGCTTCGTCGACAACATCGGGTTCGAGTTCCCGGAGGGCGAGTTCTCGCCGGGCACCGTCACCCACGTGGCCGCCGACGGGACCGCCCGCGTGGTGGCGGAGGGACTGGCGTTCCCCAACGGCCTGGCACTCGTCGACGGCGGCGCGACGCTGCTGGTCGCCGAGTCGTACGCCGAGTGCGTCACCGCCTTCGACGTCGCCGCCGACGGCGCGCTGACCGGACGCCGGGTGTGGGCCGCGACGCCCGGCGACCACCCCGACGGGATCTGCGCCGACGCCGACGGCGCGCTCTGGGTCGCCGACGTGGGCCGCGAGCACTGCCTCCGGGTCGCCGAGGGCGGCGAGGTGCTGGCCACCGTGGACTTCGACCGGGGCGCCTTCTCGTGCACCCTCAGCCGCGACACCGACCCGCCGCGGCTGTTCGTCGTCGGTCAGCAGTTCGGCGGCGAGCCCACGGGTCCGTCGGGCCCGACCGGCATCGTGGCGGCGTACCCGGCCCCCACGTCGGGCGCCGGCTGAGCTCACTCCTCGAGCTCGGCCACCACCGAGTCGACGACCGCCACCAGGTCACCCCCGGTCTCGTCGAGCACCCGCCGCTGCCGCTGGTAGGACGCCCCCTCGACCGGGATCCGGGCCACGTCGCGCAGCTCGTCCTCGCACCCGAGCTCGCGGGCCAGCGGGGTCAGTCGCTCGAGCAGGTCGTCGAGGTCGTCGGTCACCAGCCGCTCGGCCCCCGCGGCGTCCAGGATGATCTCGGCGTCGAGCCCGTAGCGCGCGGCCCGCCACTTGTTCTCCTGGACGTGCCAGGGCGGCATCACCGGGAGCCGCTCCCCGTCCTCCAGCCGCCGCTCGAGGTCGACCACGAGGCAGTGCGTCAGCGCCGTGAGCGCACCGAGCTCGCGCAGGTTGGAGACGCCGTCGCAGATCCGCACCTCGACGGTGCCGAGCGCCGCGGCCGGCCGGACGTCCCAGCGGATGTCGTTGATGTGCTCGATCACGCCGGTGTGGAAGGCGTCGGCGACGTACGCCTCGTACTCCTCCCAGGTCTGGAACTGGAACGGCAGCCCGGCAGTGGGCAGCTGCTGGAACATCATCGCCCGGTTGCTCGCGTAGCCGGTGTCGGTGCCGCTCCAGACCGGCGACGACGCGCTGAGCGCCTGCAGGTGCGGGAAGTGGTTGAGCAGCGAGCTGACGATCGGCAGCGCGTGCTCCTTCCGCCCGACGCCCACGTGGACGTGCAGCCCCCAGATCAACATCTGGCGGCCCCACCACTGGGTGCGCGAGATGAGCTCCTCGTAGCGGTGTCCGGGCGTGAGCTGCTGCACCGACCACTCCGCGAAGGGGTGGGTGCCGGCCGCGTAGAGCTCGACCCCCAGCTCCCGGGCGGTACGCCGTACGACGCGGACCGTGCCGGCCAGGTCGGCCATCGCCTCCGGGACCGTCTCGCAGATGCCGGTCACCACCTCGACGGTGTTGCGCAGCAGCTCGCGGTGGAGCTTGGACTCGTCCACGCCGCCGCCCCCGTGCCGGTGGACGGCCTCGAACAGCTCGTGGGCGGTGTTGGAGAGGTCGCGGGTGCGCCGGTCGACCAGCGCGAACTCCCACTCGACGCCGACCGTCGGGCGGGGCGATCTCACGAAGTCGACGGCCACCCGGCCATTGTCCCGGTGGTCGGGCGGCCGCGTCACCACCCCCCAGGACCTCAGCGGGACAACCTGTTTCCAACCCGCGCAGGCGTAGGCATGGGTCGAGGATCTCTCGAGGGAGGCACCATGACCCAGACCCTGGACCCCACCACCGCGTCCGACACCCAGCAACGGGTCGACCGCTGGCTGGCCGACTTCGAGGAAGCGCTCTCGGCGTCGGATGCGACGGCGGCGGCCGACCTGTTCGCGACCGAGTGCTACTGGCGCGACCTGGTGTCCTTCACGTGGAACATCAGGACCGTCGAGGGCCGCGCCCAGGTGGCCGACCTGGTCGGCGTGACCGCCGGCGCGACGAGCGCCTCGGGCTTCGCCACGAGCGAGCCACCCGACGAGGCCGACGGGGTGGTGACGGCCTGGATCACCTTCGAGACCGCCACCGGCCGCGGCAACGGCCTGCTCCGGCTGGTCGAGGAGGACGGCCGGGACCGGGCGTGGACCCTGCTCACCGCGTTGTACGAGCTGAAGGGCCACGAGGAGCCGCGCGGCACGCACCGCCCCTTGGGCGCCCAGCACGGCGCCTCCAAGCACCGGGTGACCTGGAAGGAGCGGCGCCAGCAGGAGGCGGAGAGCCTCGGCAGCGCCACGCAGCCGTACGTGCTCGTGATCGGCGGCGGCCAGGGCGGCATCGCGCTGGGCTCCCGGCTGCGGCAGCTCGACGTCCCGGCCCTCGTCATCGACAAGCACCCGCGTCCGGGCGACCAGTGGCGCAACCGCTACAAGTCGCTGTGCCTGCACGACCCGGTCTGGTACGACCACCTCCCCTACCTGAAGTTCCCGGACAACTGGCCGGTCTTCGCACCCAAGGACAAGATCGGCGACTGGCTGGAGTCCTACGTGAAGGTCATGGAGGTGCCGTACTGGTCGAGCACCGTGGCCACCAGCGCCACCTGGTCGGAGGCGGCCCAGGAGTGGACGGTGGAGGTCGAGCGCGAGGGCCAGCCGCTGACGCTGCGTCCCCGGCAGCTGGTGTTCGCGACCGGGATGAGCGGCAAGCCCCGGATGCCCGACGTCCCCGGCCTCGACGTCTTCCGCGGCGACGTCCACCACTCCTCCGCACACCCCGGGCCCGACGCGTACGCCGGGAAGAAGGCCGTCGTCATCGGGAGCAACAACTCCTCCTTCGACATCTGCGGAGCGCTCTGGGAGAACGACGCCGACGTCACGATGGTGCAGCGGTCCTCGACCCACATCGTGAAGAGCGACAGCCTGATGGACCTCGGTCTCGGCGACCTGTACTCCGAGCGCGCGCTCGCCGCGGGGGTGACCACCGAGAAGGCCGACCTGATCTTCGCCTCCCTCCCCTACCGGATCCTGCACACCTTCCAGATCCCGGCGTACGAGCAGATGGCCGAGCGGGACAGGGACTTCTACGACCGGCTCGCGCGGGCCGGGTTCCGGCACGACTGGGGTGACGACGGCTCCGGCCTGTTCATGAAGTACCTGCGCCGCGGGTCGGGCTACTACATCGACGTCGGTGCGGCCGACCTCGTGGCCGACGGCGAGGTGACGCTGGCGCAGGGCCAGATCGACCACCTCACCGAGGACGCGGCGGTGCTCGAGGACGGAACCACGCTGCCCGCCGACGTGGTGGTCTTCGCCACCGGCTACAACTCGATGAACGGCTGGGTCGCCGACCTGATCGACCAGGGGACCGCCGACCGGCTCGGCAAGTGCTGGGGCCTCGGCTCGCAGACCACCAAGGACCCCGGCCCCTGGGAGGGCGAGCAACGCAACATGTGGAAGCCGACCCAGGTCCCGAACCTGTGGATGCACGGCGGCAACCTGCACCAGTCGCGGCACTACTCGCTCTACCTCGCGCTGCAGCTCAAGGCCCGCCACGAGGGCATCGACACCCCGGTCTACGGGCTGCAGGAGGTGCACCACACCGGTTGACCGGTCGTCGGGGGGATCCCACCGGCGAGGCGGCTCCGGCGGGTCAGGCGTGGACGGGGCTCCAGAACACGGCGACGGCGATGTTGGCGACCGTGAGCAGCAGCAACCCCACCCAGAGGCCCTGCGGGATGCGAGGCTTGCGGGCGTTGGCCATCACCAGCACGAGGATCACCAGGCCGACGGCGAACTTCACGCCGATCTTGACCCGGTCGACCTCGCCGTCGCCCGCCTCCAGCACGCCGACGAGCAGCAGGCCGGCGAGGAATGCGGTGCCGGCCCCGTCGCGCATCGCCCCGTTGACCCGCTTCTCCGGCTCCCTCGCCTGGGCCACCAGCCCGCCGAACAGCGCGGCGATGCCCAGGACGTGCACGAACAGCAGGACCAGCCGGGCGAGCTCCATGTGGGAACCCTAGCGAGCGGGCGAGCGGGTCACTTCTTCGTACGGCGCCGCGCCGGTCGGACGACCAGGACGGGGCAGGGCGCGTAGTGCTGCACCCGCTGCGCCGTGCTGCCGACCAGCACCGTGTCGCTGATCCCGCGGCCGCCGGCGGCCACCACGACCAGGCCGGCGCCGAGCTGCGTGGCGGCCTTGATGATCTCGTTGGCGGGCGACCCGGAGCGCACCTTCTTGTGCACCTTGGGCCCCCAGCCGTCGAAGACGCCGGCGACCGTCGCGACCGCCGACTCGGCCGCCTTGCGGAACCCGCCCGACTCCAGGTCGGCCTGGCGGCGCTCTGCCGGCGAGAGCTCGTCGGCGAACGAGACGGCTGCCAGCGGGCGGACCACCGCGATCACCGAGATCTCCTCGATCTTGGCCGGGTCGGCGAAGGACTTCAGCTGGCGGGCGGCCCGCAGGGACTGCTGGCTCCCGTCCGTGGCGACGATGACGTGCATGGCTCAGGCTCCTTCGCTGGACTGGCGGCTCGGGTCACCCCGGCGGCCCCGGGTCGACGGACTGCCGAAGATCTGCTCGGCGACGAACAGCACACCGCCGATCGCGATCAGCGCGGCACACCAGATCAGCGAGCCCGGGTCGGTGCTGATGACGTAGTAGAGGAGCACCAGGTTGCCGACCAGTCCGAACACGAGCAGGCCGCTGTTGGCCCGGAACGTCTCGTCGCTCTCGTCGCGGCCGCGCAGCTTGAAGCAGGAGATGATCACACCGGCGTAGACCACGAGCAGCAGGACCACGGTCACGGCGGCCAGCCGTTCGACCACGTCGATGTTGAGCCCCGCACGGTTGAGCATGTCGCCGGTCACCACCAGTCCGATGACGACGATCGCGCTGAACACCAGGGCCACCCACGGGCTGCGACGCGACGCGTGCACCTTCGCGAACATGCTGGGCACGACGTCCTCGCGGGCCATGCCGTAGAGGATGCGGGACTGGGTGACCACCTGGACCAGCGTGGTGTTGGTGATCGCGATCATCGCGATGAAGGCGAAGATCAGGCTCATCGCGGCGACCGAGAACGGCAGGATCCCGGCCTTGATGACCTCGAGCAGCGCCGCGTCGGACGCGGCGAGCGTGTCGACGGGCACGGTGAGCCCGGCCGAGATCGACACCAGCACGTAGATGACGCCCGCCGTGGCCATGCCGCCGATCAGCGCCCGGGGGAAGCTCTTGTGCGGGTCGATGGTCTCCTCGGCGACGTTGGCGGCGTTCTCGAAGCCGGTCATCGCGAAGAACGAGAGCGCGACGCCGGCGATGATCGCGAAGATGATGTTGTCGCCGGTGCTGAAGTCCAGGAGGACGCTGAAGTCCGCGTTCCCCTGGCCGATGAAGATCACGCCGATCGCCATCACGATCAGCAGGCCGGTCACCTCGACCACGGTCATCAGCATGTTGGCGACGACCGACTCGGTGATGCCGATGAAGTTGAGGAACGCCAGCACCAGGATGAAGCCGATCATCACCGCCAGCGCGGGGACGCCGGCCCAGACCTCGGCGAAGTACGACGAGAACCCGGCCGCCAGTGACCCGGCGGCCGCGAACGTGGCCGAGAGGTAGAGCACGGTCGTGAGGAAGGTCAGCGGCCTGTTGTCGAAGGCCTTGTTGACGTAGAGCGAGGCGCCCGCCGCCTGGGGGTACTTGGTGGCCAGCTCGGCGTACGCGAGGCCGGTGAAGGCCGCGACCGTCACGCCGACGGCGAAGGCGGCCCAGAACGCCCCGCCCACCTCGCCGGCCACGGCGCCGATGAGGACGTAGATGCCGGAGCCGAGCACGTCGCCCAGCACGTAGAAGAAGAGCAGCCGACCTGTGATGGACCGCTTGAGCCCACCTTCGTCGTGCTCGCTGCTGATCGGGGCGCTGGTGTCGGCCACGATGGCTCACTTCCGAGGAGGGATACCGGGCGAACCCACCGAATCGGACTGGGACCGCGTTGTCAACGTCTCCACCGAGGTTGGGCCCGCATCACCGCTCAGAGCAGGTGGCGGTCGGAGGCCCAGCGGGTGAGCTCGTGCCGCGAGGACAGCTGGAGCTTGCGCAGCACCGAGGACATGTGGGTCTCCACGGTCTTGATGGAGATGAACAGCTCGCGGGCGACCTCCTTGTACGCGTAGCCGCGGGCGATCAGCCGCATCACCTCGCGCTCGCGCTCGGTCAGCCGGTCCAGGTCCTCGTCGACCGCGGCGACGTCGATCGAGCCCGCGAACGCGTCGAGCACGAAGCCCGCGAGCCGCGGCGAGAAGACGGCGTCTCCGTCGGCCACCCGACGGATCGCGTCGACCAGCTCCGGGCCGGTGATGGTCTTGGTGACGTAGCCGCGGGCGCCGCCCCGGATGGTGCCGATGACGTCCTCCGCGGCGTCGGACACGCTCAGCGCGAGGTAGCGGGTGTCGGGGACGGTGGCCCGCTTCATCACCGTCGCCCCGCCGCCCCCGGGCAGGTGGACGTCGAGCAGCACCACGTCGGGCCGGTGCTCGGTGACCGCACGCACGGCCGAGTCGACGTCGCCGGCCTCGCCGACCACGTCGACCACCGAGGAGCCCGCGAGCTCGCCGCGGACACCGGAGCGGAACATCGCGTGGTCGTCGACGAGCACGACCCGGATCGGTCCCGGGGTCGCCGGGCTGGTGGGGGTGTCACTGGTCATCGTCGTCTCCCGACTTCGTGCGGTGCAGCGTGGAGAGGTGCAGCCGCACCTCGGTGCCCTGGCCGGGCTCGGAGCGGATCTCGGCGGTCCCCCCGTGGCGGGCCATCCGGTCGCGGATGGAGTGGCGTACGCCGTAGCGGTCGTCCGGCACCTCCGACGGGTCGAACCCGACGCCACGGTCGCGCACGAAGACGTCGACCGCCTCGTCGGTGACCTCGGCGTAGACGTCGACCCGGTCGACGCCGGCGTGCTTGGCGGCGTTGGTGATCGCCTCGCCGGTGGCGCGCACCACCGGGGTCAGCGGCTCGCCGTAGGGCCGGTCGCCGACGACGACCAGCTCGACGGCCACCCCGTGGGCGTCCTCGACGGCTGCCGCGATCGCGCGCAGCGCGCCCGCGACGGTGCTCTCGTCGGTGGACTCCTCGGAGTAGAGCCAGGCGCGCAGGTCACGCTCCTGCGACCGCGCCAGCCGGGCGACGAGCGGTCCGTCGTGGGCGTTCTTCTGGATCAGTGCCAGCGTCTGCAGCACCGAGTCGTGGAGGTGGGCCGCGACGTCGGCGCGGTCCTGGGTCCGCACCCGCTCGGCACGCTCGGCCGTGAGGTCCGCGGCGAGCCGGTAGATCCACGGGCCGACCACGATGCCGATCCCGACGACGGCGAGCAGCGAGACGATCGCGACGTCGCCGGCGAGCCCGAAGGAGCCGCCCTCGCGCACGGCGAGCAGCACCAGCGCGCCGACGATCAGGGCGACACCCGCGACCAGCCGGGCGTACGACGCCCAGCCGGCGCTGCCGAGCACCACCCGGACCGGGTCGACCCGGCCCGTGCTGTCGAGCCAGCGCTCGCGCTGGGCCTCGTCGGCCTGCCGCCACAGCAGCGCGATGCCGCCGATCCCGAGCAGAGCCGCCCAGAACACCGCACCCTGGCCGAAGACCGCGTCGACGAGCAGCACCGACCCGACGCCGAGGGCGGCCAGCACCACGGCGGGACCGACGTCGGTGAGCCGGCGGATCCGCCCCGGCCGGCGTCCGTCGCGGGTGGCGCCCTCGATGCCGGGGGCCGCCGTCTCGAACGCGTTGTCGGCGGGGAGCACCAGCCACAGCCCGGCGTAGAGGAACACGCCGAGCCCGCCGAAGCTGGTGAGCACGAGGAAACCCGCCCGCACCCACAGCACCGGGAGGCCGAGGTGGCGCGCCAGACCGCCCGCGACCCCGCCGATGATCGGCTCCTGGGTGTCACGGGTCGCGCGGCGTACGTCGCGCACGGAGGTGCCCGTGGCGTCGGTGGCAGTGGTGCTCATCTCGTGATCAATCGTCACACAGCGCAGCACCGCGGACCATGAGGCGGAACCCCGGCCCGACCCTGAGCCGCACCCGAGGCGGAACCGGCGTCAGAGGGGGCATGATCAGGGTCGTCCCCGATGGTCCCGACGCCTCTTCCGCACCACGCTGGGAGCCATGACCACCACACCTCCCGAGTCCCCGGTCGAGCACTCGACCGCGGAGGACTCCCACGACGGGCCCGACCACGGGCCCCGCGTCACCGGCGCCGAGGTCCGCGACCTCTCCCGGTTGCGCCGCTCCACCACCGACCGCAAGGTCGCCGGCGTGGCCGGCGGACTCGCCCGGCACCTCGACATCGACCCGTTGATCCTGCGCGTGGGCTTCGTCGTGCTCGCCTTCTTCGGCGGCGCGGGCCTGATCCTGTACGCCGCCATCTGGGCGCTGGTGCCCGAGGACGACTCCGACCGCGCCGCCGTCCACCTCGACGAGCGCAGCCGTACCGTGGCGCTGGTCGCCCTCGGCGTGATCGCCGCACTGGCGCTGGTCGGTGACAGCTGGGGTGCCTTCTGGTTCCCCTGGCCGCTGGCCATCATCGGCGTGATCGCCTTCGTCTGGCTCAGCCGCAGCGGCGGCCGTGACCGCAGCACACCCGAGCCCACCGGCTGGGAGGGCGGCAGCGACCCGGCGGACCCGGCCGGGCCCGGACCGGCGCCGGCCTACGTCGCGCCCCGGCCGCGTGACCCGCGCAAGCGCGGTCCGATCCTGTTCTGGTTCACGCTGCTGCTGATCGCCGTGGCCGAGGGAGTCCTCGGGATCGTCGACGCAGCCGGCGTCCCCGTGGCCGACTCGGCGTACGCCGCGCTCGCCACGGCCGTGATCGCCACCATGCTCGTCGTCGGGGCGTTCCTCGGCCGGGCCGGCGGCCTGATCGCCCTCGGCCTGGTCGCCAGCGTCGGGCTGATCGCCGCGACCGCCGCCGACCGGTGGGACGGCGACCGTGTCTACATCGCCCCGACGTCGGCCGACGAGGTCGCCCCGTCCTACTCCCTGACCACGGGTGAGCTGATCGTCGACCTGAACGAGGTCTCGGACATCGAGGAGCTCGACGGCCACGACCTCGCGGTCAGCGTCGAGGCCGGCCGGATCGAGGTCGTCGTCCCCGACGGCGTCGACGTGCAGGTCGAGGCGGACGTCGACGGACCCGGCGGCTACGACCTGTTCGGGACGCAGGGCGGCGGCATCGACTGGACCCGGAGCGCCAGTCACGACGGCGGCCCCGACGCCCCCGCCATCACCATCGACGCCGACCTCCAGGTCGGCGAGATCACCGTCACCACGGAGTGAGGACCATGAGCGACTACTACTACGACACCGAACAGCTGCCCGCCGAGGGCAACGAGTCCCCGACCACCTCGTGGCGCCACCCGGTCAACGTCGGCCAGCTCGTCATGGGCATCGCCTTCGCCGGCATGGTCGTCGTCTGGGCCCTGATCATGGGCGACGCGGTCGACGACGACGACATCCGGTGGCTGATGCCGATCCCGTGGGTCAGCGCCGGCATCGTCGGCCTGGTCGCGATGGCGCTGGCCGCCCGGCGCCGCGACTGAGACGCCGCCCTAGGGTGGCGGGATGGACCTGCCGACCCTGGGGACGCTCCGCACCGAGCCCGCCACCACCCGCACGGACCTGCTCGCCGAGCCGGTCCGTGCGGTGCTGTCCGGGTGGCTGCACGCCGCGCGGGTCGGCGTCGCCGAGATCGACCCCGGGCTCGCTGACACCGCCGCCTGCTCCGAGGCGTACGAGGTGCCGCTCGAGGCCGGCGCCAACTGTGTCGTGGTCGCCGGCAGGCGGGACGGCGAGGAGCGGGTGGCCGCCTGCGTGGTCCGCGCCGACACCCGTGCCGATGTCAACAACCTGGTCAAGCGGATGCTCGACGTCCGCAAGTGCTCCTTCCTGTCGATGGACCGCGCCGTCGAGGAGTCCGGCATGGAGTACGGCGGGATCACCCCGGTCGGCCTGCCCGACCACTGGCGGCTGCTGGTCGACTCCCGGGCGGCCGAGCTCGACCTCGCGCTGATCGGTTCCGGCGTACGGCGCTCCAAGCTGCTGCTGCCCGGCTCCCTGCTCGCGGAGCTGCCCCGTGCCGAGGTCGTCGACGACCTGGCCCGGTGAGTCGCCACCCGCGCTCGCCGAGTCGCCACCCGCGCCCGCCGAGTCGCCACCCGCGCCCGTCGAGTCGCCACTCGCGCCGGGCACTACTGGCATCTCGATCCGCCGGGGTGGCAACTCGACGTCCCTTGCGATCGTGACAGCGTTACTGTCACGATGGCGGACGTGAAGCTCTCCTACTCCCTGATGTACGACGGCGACCCGCGGGCGGCCGCCGACCAGGTGGCGGGGCTGGAGCGGGCCGGGATCGACGTGGTGTGGGTGGCCGAGGCCTACGGCTTCGACTCCCCCACCCTGATGGGCTACCTGGCCGCTCGCACCGAGACCGTCGAGATCGGGTCGGCGATCCTCAACATCTTCTCCCGGACCCCGGGCGCGCTGCTGCAGACCGCCGCAGGGCTCGACAACGTCTCCGGCGGCCGCGCGCTGCTCGGCCTCGGAGCGTCGGGACCCCAGGTGATCGAGGGCTTCCACGGCGTGCCGTACGCCAAGCCGCTGGCGCGCACGGCCGAGATCGTCGACCTGGTCCGGCGCGGCCTGCGGCGGGAGGTGCTCACCCACGACGGGCTGTTCCAGCTGCCGCTCACCAGGGAGCAGGGTGCCGTCACCGGCCTCGGCAAGCCGCTGAAGCTGCTGACCCGGCCGGAGCGGGACCGGATCCCGATCTGGATCGCCGCGCTCGGGCCGAAGTCCGTCGAGCAGACCGCCGAGATCGCCGACGGCTGGATCCCCCACCTGTTCCACCCCGAGAAGGCGCACCTGGTCTGGGGCGAGGCGCTGGCCGCGGGCGCGAAGCAGCGCTCCGCCGACCTCGACCCGCTCCAGGTCACCGCGGGCGGCATGGTCGCCATCGGCGAGGGCCCGGAGACCAAGGCGCTCCTCGACTTCGCGCGTCCGCTCTTCGCGCTCTACGTCGGCGGCATGGGCGCCAAGGGCAAGAACTTCTACAACGACGTCGCCCGCGCCTACGGCTACGAGCAGGAGGCCGAGCAGATCCAGGAGCTCTACCTCTCCGGCCAGAAGAGGGAGGCCGAGGCGCTGGTCCCGGCCGACTGGCTGGAGGCCGCCAACCTGGTCGGACCGGCGTCGTACGTGAAGGAGCGGATCGAGGCGTTCCGCGAGGCCGGTGTCACCCACCTGACCGTGATCCCGGCCAGCGAGGACCCGGCCGGGACCGTGGCCCAGGTCAAGGAGTGGGTG
This sequence comes from uncultured Actinomycetota bacterium, assembly GCA_963723945.1. Classification (GTDB taxonomy): domain Bacteria; phylum Actinomycetota; class Actinomycetes; order Propionibacteriales; family Nocardioidaceae; genus Nocardioides. The sequence goes on along the minus strand of CAVRSW010000027.1, from coordinate 81,222 downwards.
TCCTAGGCATGCTCCGCGGTGCCCACCACCCGGCCCGGTTCCACAACCTCCAGCGGATCCGGGGCCTGGACCCGGAGCAGGACTTCGACGAGATCCTCCGCATCACCGCGCGGCTGGAGTTCCCCTGGGACTACACCCAGGGCACCGGCATCGCCTTCCTGCGGGACTTCGGCGTCCCCTCCATCGCGCGGCTGCTCGACGCGACGCGGGAGTTCGAGGACCACGGGGTCAAGCGCTACGACGACACGGTCCTGATCGGCGAGGAGGCCACGCTCGACGGGATCGACTCGCCCCGTGGCCACGACGCCGTGCGGCGGCTGAACCGGATCCACCACCACTACGACATCCCGCCCGACGAGTACGCGTACGTGCTGGCCACGACGATCGTCGGCCCGGTGGAGTGGATCCGGCAGTACGGCTGGCGGCCGCTGGACCCGCACGAGCTGGTCGCGGTCACCCGGGTGACCACCCGGTTCGGCGAGCTGATGGGCCTCACCGGCCTCCCCACGACGTACGACGGGTACCTCACGCTGCTGCGTGACTACGAGGCCGAGCGGTTCGCCCTCGACCCTGCCAACCGGCGGCTCGCCGAGGCCTCGATCCGGATCGCCCGGCAGCTCGCGCCGCCCCCGCTCCGGCCGCTGGTGCGCCGCACCACGATCGCGCTGATGGACGAGCCGCTCCGCCGCGCCCTCGGCCTGCCGCGCCAGCCGCGCTGGTGGGTCGCGGCGGTGCGCGGGGGCCTGCGGCTCCGCGGCCGGCTGCTGCGGCTGGCGCCGCCGCGGCGCACGCCGTACCGCCACCGACCGACGACCTACCCGCACGGGCACCGGCTGGCCGACCTCGGCCCGGCGTCGATGCTCGACGAGCTCCGCCCCACCTGCCCCGCACCCGCCCCCCGAGGCCAAGGAGCCACCGCATGACCCGCGTCCCGCTCTACGAAGCCGAGCACGAGGACTTCAGGAAGTCCGCCCGTACGTTCTTCGAGCGCGAGGTCGTGCCCCACCACGCGCAGTGGGAGCGGGACGGCATCGTGCCGCGGGAGCTGTGGCTCAGGGCCGGCCGGGCCGGGCTGCTGTGCTTCGACGTCCCCGAGGCCTACGGCGGACCGGGGATCGACGACTTCCGGTTCAACGTCGTGCTCTCGGACGAGCAGACCCGCGCGGGCGCCTCGGGGCCCGGGTTCTCGGTCCACAGCGACATCATCGTCCCGTACCTCAGCTCGCTCGGGACCGAGGAGCAGAAGCAGCGGTGGCTGCCGGGGTGCGTGAGCGGCGAGACGATCACCGCGATCGCGATGACCGAGCCCGGCGCCGGGTCGGACCTGCAGGGAGTGCGCACCACGGCGGTCGACGCGGGTGACCACTACGTCGTCAACGGGTCCAAGACGTTCATCAGCAACGGCATCAACGCCGACCTCGTCGTCGTGGTGGCGCGGACCGACCCCGACGCCGGCCACCAGGGCATCAGCCTGCTGGTGGTCGAGCGCGGGATGGCGGGCTTCGAGCGGGGCCGCAACCTCGACAAGATCGGGCTGCACGCGCAGGACACGGCCGAGCTCTCGTTCACCGACGTGCGCGTCCCGAAGCAGAACCTGCTCGGCGAGGAGGGCCAGGGCTTCCTCTACCTGATGCAGAACCTCCCGCAGGAGCGGCTGATCATCGGCGCCCAGGCGGTCGCGGCGATCGAGGCCGTGGTCGAGATGTGCCTCGACTACGCCAGGACCCGGGAGGCGTTCGGGCGCCCGATCGGGACGTTCCAGCACAACCGGTTCCTCGTCGCCGAGATGGCGACCGAGGCGCGGGTGGCCCGGGCGTTCCTCGACGACTGCGTGGCCCGGCACCTCGACGGCGAGCTGACCGCCGTCGACGCCGCGATGATCAAGTGGTGGGCCACCGAGCTCCAGAACAAGATCGTCAACCAGGGCGTGCAGCTGCACGGTGGCTACGGCTACATGACCGAGTTCCCGATCGCGAGGGCCTATCTCGACAGCCGGGTCTCCACCATCTACGGAGGGACCACCGAGATCCAGAAGGAGATCATCGGACGTAGTCTGGGCATCTGATGACTCCCCAGCAGATCCGGCGCGCCCTCGCGCGCGCCGAGCGCGGTGCCGCGCTCGACCCCGCCGAGGCCACCGCCCTGCTGGCCGCGCGGGACGAGTCGCTCGACCGGCTCTGTGCCGCGGCCGCACGGGTCCGCGACGCCGGGCTCGTGGCCGCCGGGCGACCGGGCGTCGTGACGTACTCCCCGAAGGTCTTCATCCCGGTCACCCGGCTGTGTCGCGACCGGTGCCACTACTGCACCTTCGTCACCGTGCCCGGTCGGCTCGCGGCCGACGGCGGGGCGCCGTACCTGACCCCCGACGAGATCCTCGACATCGCCCGCGCCGGCGCCGGGCTCGGGTGCCTCGAGGCGCTGTTCACGCTCGGTGACCGGCCGGAGGACCGCTGGCCGGAGGCGCGGGAGTGGCTGGACGCCCAGGGCTACGACTCGACCCTGGCCTACGTCCGGGCGATGGCGGTTCGGGTGCTGGAGGAGACCGGGCTGCTGCCGCACCTCAACCCTGGCGTCCTGAGCTGGGAGGAGATCGGCCGGCTCAAGCCCGTCGCCCCGTCGATGGGGATGATGCTGGAGACCACCTCGCGGCGGCTGCACGAGACCCGTGGCCTCGCCCACTTCGGGTCGCCGGACAAGGACCCGGCGGTGCGGTTGCGGGTGCTGGAGGACGCCGGGCGCCAGTCGGTGCCGTTCACGACCGGGCTGCTGGTCGGGATCGGCGAGACCCTGGAGGAGCGGGCCGAGACGATCTTCGCGCTGCGGGCGACGATGCGGCGCTACGGAGCGGTGCAGGAGGTGATCGTCCAGAACTTCCGGGCCAAGCCCGACACGGCCATGCGGCACGCCGACGACCTCCCCCTCGACGACTACCGCGCGGCGATCGCGGTCACCCGGCTGGTGCTCGGGCCGAGCGCCCGGGTCCAGGCCCCGCCCAACCTGGTCGACGCTGCTGTCGACGGAGAGTGCGCGTCGTTGTTGGCCGCCGGCATCGACGACTGGGGCGGCGTCTCGCCGCTGACTCCCGACCACGTCAACCCGGAGCGGCCGTGGCCGTCGCTGGAGCTGCTGGCGTCGGTGTCGGCCGCCGCCGGCTTCGAGCTCCGGCCGCGGCTGACCGTGCACCCCGAGTACGTCCGGGCCGGCGAGCCGTGGCTCGACCCCCGGATCTCGGCCCACGTCGCCGCGCTGGCGTCGGACGACGGGTTGGCGAAGGTCGGTGTCCGGCCCGTGGGCCTGCCGTGGCAGGAGCCGGACGGCGGCTTCGTGGCTGCCGGTCGCACCGACCTGCACACGGCCGTCGACACCGCTGGGCGCACCGGGGACCGCCGGTCGGACTTCGACTCGGTCTACGGCGACTGGGACGCGGTGCGCGAGGCGGTGGTCCACGGGGAGACGGCTGCCCCGAGGGCCGGGTCGCGACCAGCTTCCCGTGGACTCTCCGCTCTGCGGGCCGCGGAGAAGGACCCGGGTGGGCTGACAGACGACCAGGCGCTGGCGCTGATGACCGCCGACGGCGAGCTGCTCGACGAGGTGTGCCGGCTGGCCGACCACCTGCGCCGCGAGACCGTCGGCGACGAGGTGTCCTACGTCGTCAACCGCAACATCAACTTCACCAACGTCTGCTACGTCGGCTGCCGCTTCTGCGCGTTCGCCCAGCGGCGCACCGACGCCGACGCCTACTCGCTGTCCCTCGACCAGGTCGCCGACCGTGCGGAGGAGGCGTGGCGGCTGGGTGCCACCGAGGTGTGCATGCAGGGCGGCATCGACCCCGAGCTCCCCGGCACGGCGTACTTCGACCTGGTGGCCGCGGTGAAGCGCCGGGTTCCGGAGATGCACGTCCACGCCTTCTCGCCGATGGAGATCGTCAACGGCGCCAGCCGCACCGGCCTCTCGGTCGAGGACTTCCTGGTCAAGGCCCGCGAGGCCGGCCTCGACACGATCCCGGGCACGGCTGCGGAGATCCTCGACGACGAGGTCCGGTGGGTGCTCACCAAGGGCAAGCTCCCCGCCAGCACCTGGGTCGACGTGGTCTCCACGGCCCACCGGGTCGGGCTGCGCTCGAGCTCGACGATGATGTACGGCCACGTCGACCACCCGCGCCACTGGGTCGCCCACCTGCGGGTGCTGCGCCGGGTGCAGGAGGCCGCGTGGGAGGCGGGGGCGGACGGCTTCACCGAGTTCGTGCCGCTGCCCTTCGTCCACCACTCCTCACCGATCTACCTCGCCGGCGTCGCCCGCCCCGGACCCACGCTGCGCGACAACCGGGCCGTGCACGCGCTCGCGCGGATCATGCTGCACGGTGCGATCGACCACGTGCAGACCAGCTGGGTCAAGCTCGGCACCGACGGCACCCGCGCGATGCTGCAGGCCGGCGCCGACGACCTCGGCGGGACGCTGATGGAGGAGACGATCTCGCGGATGGCCGGATCCGCCCACGGCTCGGCCCGCACCGTCGAGGAGCTCACCGAGATCGCCGCCGGCATCGGCCGCCCGGTGCGCGAGCGCACCACGACGTACGGCGTCCCGGTCCGCACCCCTTGAGGCGTCGCACCCGGCATCCGTGTCGTCGACGGCCGATCTCGTCGACCGTATCGCCGGGTACGACGAGGTCACCCGGTCGATCAGGCGCCCGGGGCCACCCCACGGACGAAGCCGCCGGAGGCGATCTGCTGACCACCCACCCAGACGTCGGCGACGTCGGCGTCGGAGGCCAGGGCGAAGATCTTGCCGAGCGCCTCCTCCGCGGAGTCGATGTGGCGCAGACCGATGTCGAGCTCGGTGCCACGGACCGGTCGCAGGCAGATCGCGTCGAACTCCTTGCCCACCGACAGGTCACCGGTCCGGTCCGCCAGGCCCAGCGCGCGGGCGCCGGCGGCGGTGGCGAGGTGGAGCAGGTGGGCCGGGGTCAGCGGCAGCCCGTCGGGACCGAGCAACCGCTGCATGAAGTACGCCTGCAGCCCCTCCTTGAACAGCGAGAAGCCGGTGCCGGCGCCGACGTCGGAGCCGAGGGCGACCGCGACACCGTGGTCGACGTGCCGGGTCAGGGGGAACAGCCCGCTGCCGAGCGCTGAGTTGCTCGAGGGACAGTGGGCGACGGCGGTGTGCCGCTCGGCGAGCAGGTCCAGCTCGACGTCGGAGGCGTGCACGTTGTGGGCGAGGACGGAACGCTCGCCGAGCAGGCCGGCGCGGTCGTAGGTGCCGGTGTAGTGGTCGGCGGACCCGAAGAGCCGTCGCACCTCGGCCACCTCGGCGAGGTTCTCGTTGACGTGGGAGGTGAACCACGCGCCGCCGATGTCGGAGACCGCTGCCGCGCAGGCCTCGAGCATCGCCTCGCTGGCCGAGAGCGAGAAGCGGGGAGTGACGGCGTACCGGACCCGGCCGTCGCCGTGCCAGCGGCAGGCGAGCGCGAGCGACTCCTCGTGGGCGCGTTCGGGAGTCGTGAGCAACGGCTCGGGCAGGCCGCGGTCGCTGACCACCAGGCCGCTGGTGATCCGCAGCCCGTGCCGCTGCGCGACCGTGAAGAGCTGGTCGACCGCGCCGGCGAAGTGGGAGCCGAAGACCAGCGCGGTGGTGGTCCCGGCCGCGACCAGGCTCTGGCAGAACTCCTCGGCCACGACCGCGGCGTAGTCGTCGGAGGCCAGCCGCTGCTCCTCCGGCAGGGCGCACTTGTCGAGCCACTCCAGCAGCGGCATGCCCAGCGCGCCGATGACGCGGACCTGCGGGTAGTGCACGTGGGTGTCCACCAACCCCGGCAGCAGCCAGCCGTCCCGCAGGTCGACCACGAGGCCGTCCGGGTCGTGGCGTCGTACGTCGGAGAGCGGACCGCGAGCCACGATGACCCCGTCGACCACCACCAGCGCGCAGTCCTCGGAGCTGCGCAGGACACCACCGGTGAACGGGTCGTCCGGGACGTCGAGGACCCGCGCCCGGTAGGTCGTCACCGAGCGGTCCGCGCGGCGTCGACGGACGGGGCGAACGACGCGACGAGCGAGGAGGCGACGGCGAGCGCGATGACCGCGGGCTCCTTGCCGACGAGCGCGGGCTCGCCACCCGCCGACTGCCCGATGGGCGTGGTGATCCGGTCGATCTCCTCCGGCGCATGACCCTCGACCTGCAGGCCCTGCCGGAAGCGGGCCCACTTCGCGGCCGAGCCGATCAGCCCGATGCTGCCGAGGTGGGAGCAGCGCAGCGCCGCGTCGCACAGCGCGAAGTCCTCGGCGTGGTCGTGGGTCAGCACCAGCACCCGGGTGCCGGCGGGGACGCTGCCGAGGACCAGCTCGGGGACGGGCGCGTGGTGGACGTGGATCGTCGCCAGCGCGTCGTCGAGACAGGCCAGCCGCTCGTCGGTGAGCTGGTCGGCGCGGGAGTCGACCAGGTACAGCTCGAGGTCGTGCCGGGCCAGCACCCGCGCCAGCTCGAGCCCGACGTGACCGACGCCGAACACGGCCACGGCGGGCACCACCGGGAGCGGCTCCAGCAGCAGCGTCACCTCACCGCCGCAGCACTGCCGGCCGTGGTCGGTGCGCGCCTTGTCGGAGAGCGCGACGACCAGCGACTCCGGTGTCGTCGCCCCCGACTCGAGCGCCGCGCGCGCCCGGGTGACCGCGGTCTCCTCGAGGTTGCCGCCGCCGATGCTGCCCCACGTGTCGCGCGGGGAGACCACCATCTTGGCCCCCGCCTCGCGGGGTGCGTGACCGCGTACGTCGGCCAGCGTCACCAGCACGCCGGCGACCCGCTCGCGTCGCAGCCCGGCGACGGCCTCGGTCCAGTGCATCTCAGTCCCCCTCGCCCACGGCGCGACTCGTCGTGGCAGCGGCGTGCTCCGACCGTGGTCGCAGCAACGGCCGGTCCGGCTCCGGCTGCTCGGGCTCGACGCCCGGGGCACCCTCGGCGGGTCGGCGACCGCCTGCCCGCGCCTGCTCGATCGCCCACCAGACCTGCTCCGGGGTCGCCGGCGAGGCGAGGTCCACGCTGGTGCCCGGCGGCCCGAAGGCGGCGGCCGCCTCCCGCAGCGCCTCGCGCACGGAGAAGGCGAGCATCAGCGGCGGCTCCCCGACCGCCTTGGAGCCGTAGACGACGCCGTCCTCGTGGGCGTGGTCGAGCAGCGCGACGTTGAGCTCGGCCGGCATCTCCGAGAACGCCGGCAGCTTGTAGGTCGAGGCCGCCTGGGTCGTCAGCCGGCCGCGGGACTCGCCCTCGGACTCGTCCCAGCGCAGGTCCTCCAGCGTCAGCCAGCCCGCGCCCTGGACGAAGCCGCCCTCGATCTGGCCGAGGTCGACGAGCGGCGAGAGCGAGTCACCCACGTCGTGGACGATGTCGACCCGGCGGGTGGTGTAGCCGCCCGTGAACCCGTCGACCTCGACCTCGGTCGCGGCGACCCCGTAGGCGAAGTACTTGAACGGGTGGCCGCGCATCACCGTCGAGTCCCAGTGGAGTCCCTCGGTCCGGTAGAAGCCGGCCGCCCAGAGCTGGACCCGCGAGAAGTACGCCTCGCGCACCAGCTCCTCCCACGGCAGGTCGCGCCCGGCACGGACCCGCTCCAGCCGCGCCAGGATCTGGTCGCAGGCGTCCTTGACGGCACCTCCGTTGAGGTCGGCGCCGGAGCTCGCGGCGGTGGCCGAGGTGTTGGGCACCTTGTCGGTGCGGGTCGGCGCCAGCCGCACCCGCTCCAGCGGCACCCCGAGGGCGGTCGCGGCGACCTGGAGCATCTTGGTGTGGAGGCCCTGCCCCATCTCGGTGCCGCCGTGGTTGACCAGCACCGAGCCGTCCTTGTAGACGTGCACGAGCGCCCCGGCCTGGTTGAAGGCCGTGAAGTTGAACGAGATCCCGAACTTCACGGGCGTCACGGCGAGCCCGCGCCTGCGGTGCGGGTGGGTGGCGTTGAAGGTGGCGACCTGCTCACGTCGACGCGCGACGTCGGCGCCGGTGAGCAGCTGCTCCCAGGCGGACGCGAGCCGGTCGGCGTGCCGCACCGGCTGCCCGTACGGCGTGTCCTGCCCGTCGACGTAGAAGTTGCGTCGCCGCAGCTCCGCCGGGTCGAGGCCCAGCAGCGGCGCGCACCGGCCGAGCACGTCCTCGATCACGAGCATCCCCTGCGGCCCGCCGAACCCCCGGAACGCGGTCTGCGAGGTCTTGTGGGTCTGCGCGACCCGGCCGTGGACGCGCACGTGCGGGATCCAGTACGCGTTGTCGACGTGGCACAGCGCCCGCGCGAGGACCGGCTCGGACAGGTCGAGGCTCCAGCCGCCGTCGGAGGTGAGCGTCGCGTCCAGCGCCTGCAGCCGCCCCTCGGTGTCGAAGCCGACCCGCCACTCGGCGTGGAAGCCGTGCCGCTTGCCGGTCATCGTCATGTCCTGCTGGCGGGAGAGCCGGAGCCGCACCGGGCGACCGGTCAGTGTCGCGCCGAGTGCGGCGACCGCGGCGAAGCCGTGGGGCTGCATCTCCTTGCCCCCGAAGCCGCCGCCCATGCGCAGGCACTGCACGGTCACCGCGTGGCTCGGGACGCCCAGGACGTGGGCGACGATCTCCTGGGTCTCGGTGGGGTGCTGGGTGCTGGACTGCACGAAGACCTGGCCGGCCTCGTCGACGAGGGCGAGCGAGCAGTGCGTCTCGAGGTAGAAGTGCTCCTGCCCCGCCATCTCGGTCACGCCGCTGAAGACGTGGGCCGCCCCCGAGATCCCGGACCCGACGTCCCCCCGCTCGACGGTCGGCTGGCCGCCCTGGAAGGAGTGCGCGGCGATCGCCTCGCGCAGCCCGACGACCGACGGCAGCGGCGCGTAGTCGACCTCGACGGCGGCCGCACCCAGCCGGGCGGCCTCGGCCGACTCGCCGAGCACCCAGCAGACGGCGTGGCCGACGAACATCACCTCGTCGGGGAAGAGCGGCTCGTCGTGCTTCACGCCCGCGTCGTTGACGCCGGGCACGTCGTCGACGGTCAGGACCCGCACCACCCCCTCCACGTCGTACGCCGGCCCGACCCGGAGCCCGGTGACCCGGGCGTGGGCGTGGGGCGAGCCGACCGGGTGGGCGTGCAGGACGTGGGGCGTGCGCTGCACCAGGTCGTCGGTGTAGAGCGCGTGGCCGGTGACGTGGAGCGCGGCGCTCTCGTGGGCGAGCTGCTCCCCGACCACGGCCCCCTCCGGCCGCTCCGACAGCCGGCTCATCGGGGGCCACCGGAGGTCGAGGTGGCGAACAGCCGGGGCAGCGCCGTGCCGAGCATCGCGGTGCGGTAGGCCGCACTGGCCCGCATGTCGTCGAGCGGGGTGCCCTCGCCGCGCATCACCTCGGCGGCAGCGGCGACCGTCTCCTCGGTCCAGGGCCGACCCTCGAGTGCCCGCTCGGTCGCCAGCGCCCGCACGGGCGTCGCGGCGACGCCACCCAGCCCGATCCGGGCGCGGACGACGACGCCGTCGACGACGTCGAGCGCGAAGCCGATGGCCACGCTGGAGATGTCGTCCCAGCGTCGCTTGGCGATCTTGTGGAAGCCGACCAGGGGGCTCGCCGGCAGCGGGACGCGTACGGCGCGGACCAGCTCGTGGGGTTCGCGCACCGTCTGCCGGTAACCGGTGAAGAACTCCGCCAGCGGCACCTCCCGCTCGCCGCGCTCGGACGCCAGGACGACGCCGGCCTCGAGGGCGAGCAGCGCCGGGGCGGTGTCGCCGATCGGGGAGGCGGTGGCGAGGTTGCCGCCGAGGGTCGCGCCGTTCCGGATCAGTCGGGAGGCGAACTGCGGCCACACCTCGTCCAGCAGCGGGAGCCGGCCCGCCAGCAGCCTCTCGAGCTCCGAGAGCGTGAGCGCCGCGCCGAGGGTGACGGACTCGTCGCTCACCTCGAAGCCGCGCAGCTCCGGCAGCCGGTCGACGGCGAGCACCGTCGGCGCCCGCCGGCCGCGGAGGTTGACCTCGACCCCCCAGTCGGTGCTTCCGGCGACGACGACCGCATCGGGACGCTCGGCGAGCAGCGCCAGCGCCTCGCCGAGGTCGGCGGGCCGGGCGAAGTCGCCGTCGCGCGCGTCCATCCGGGTGGCCACGACGTCGGGGGCGGGGCCGGCGAGCCGGGCCGCGAGCGGGTCGGCGGGGTCGGGGTCGCCCAGCGCCCACGCCGCGTCGCGGATCGGGCGGTAGCCGGTGCAGCGGCACAGGTTGCCGCCGAGCGCGTGCAGGTCGAAGCCGTTGGGGCCCCGGTCGGCAGCGTCGCCGTGGTCGGGCCTGCCCGCAGCCCGGTCACGCCGGTAGAACTCCGCCGCCATGCTGCACACGAAGCCGGGGGTGCAGTAGCCGCACTGGGACCCACCCCGCTCGGCCAGCTCTCGCTGCACGGGGTGCAGGTCGTCGGGGGACCCGAGCCCCTCGGCGGTCACGACCTCCTGCCCGTCGTACGCCGCAGCCGGCACCAGGCACGCGTTGAGCGCCGTCCAGCAGCTGCCCGACGCCCCTGCACCGTCCGGGCCGTCCGGCCGCGCCACCATCACCGAGCAGGCGCCGCACTCCCCCTCGGCACACCCCTCCTTGGCGCCGGTCGAGCCGGTGTCGCGCAGGAAGTCGAGCAGGCTGGCGTGGACGCGGGTCCCGGCCAGCGCTCGCGGCGTGCCGTTGACGGTGATCGTCGGCATCCGGCTCATCAGGTCCTCCACGCGGGCAGGTCGGCTCCGGCGCATGGTTCGGGCACACCCGCGGGAGTCGGTTATCCATGCCGAACGACGGCCCGCACCCCGAGTCTACGTGAGCGGCGTCACACGCGCGCCACGCCCTACGGCGTCCGATCCCGGCATTAACCGCATTATTCATATAGTTTTACTTGTCTTTGATCGTCCCGGAGGAGCTGCACCATGACCCTGACCCACCCGGCTGCCAGCACGACGGTCACCGTCCACCCGCTCGGCGGCCGCATCGGCGCCCGCATCGACGGCGTACGCCTCGGCGGCGACCTCGACCCCACCACGGTCGCGCAGGTCCGCGACGCGCTGCTTCGTCACAAGGTCGTCTTCTTCCGTGGCCAGCACCACCTCGACGACGACGGCCACGCCGGCTTCGCCGAGCTGATGGGACCGCTCACCTCCGCACACCCCACCGTCAACACCGGCAGCGCCCGGGTGCTCCGGCTCACCGCCAACCAGGGCATGGCCGCCAACGCCTGGCACACCGACGTGACCTTCGTCGACCGGGTGCCGGCGATCAGCGTGCTGCGCGGCGTCACCATCCCGCCCTACGGCGGCAACACGGTCTGGGCCAACACGGCCGCTGCGTACGCCGGGATGCCGGCGCCGCTGAAGGCGCTCGTCGAACACCTGTGGGCCGTCCACACCAACAGCTACGACTACGCCCAGCGCGACGAGGAGCACGACCAGCCCGACGCCCACTACACGCGTGAGGACTTCACCTCGCAGCTGTTCGAGACCCGTCACCCGGTGGTCCGGGTGCACCCCGAGACCGGCGAGCGCACGCTGGTGCTCGGCCACTTCCTCAAGAACTTCGACGGGCTGACCTCCTCGGAGTCCGCGACCCTGTTCCAGCTGCTGCAGAACCGGGTCACCAAGCTCGAGAACACGCTGCGGTGGACCTGGCAGCCGGGCGACGTGGCGATGTGGGACAACCGCGCGACGCAGCACTACGCGGTCGCCGACTTCGGGACCGAGCCCCGCGAGATGCGGCGGATCACCGTGGCCGGCGACGTCCCGGTCTCGGTCGACGGCCGACGCAGCGAGGTGCTGCTGGGCGACGCCTCGGCCTACGCGCGCCTCGACGAGCTGATCAGCTGAGGCCTCACACGATGGGCGACCCGGTGAGCCGGGCGTGGCGGTTGACGTCCTTGTAGAGCAGGTAGCGGAAGCGGGCCGGCCCACCCGCGTAGCAGGCCTGCGGGCAGAAGGCGCGCAGCCACATGAAGTCGCCGGCCTGCACCTCGATCCAGTCGCGGTTGAGCAGGTAGACCGCCTTGCCCTCCAGGACGTAGAGCCCGTGCTCCATCACGTGGGTCTCCGGGAAGGGGATCGACCCGCCCGGTTCGAAGCTGACGATGTTGACGTGCATGTCGTGGCGTACGTCCAGCGGGTCGACGAACCGCTGCGTGGCCCAGGCCTCGGTGCCGGGCATCGGCTCGGGCGCGACGTCGTCCTCGTGGGTGACGAACGGCTCCGGCGCCTCGACGTCGTTGACCGGTTCGTAGGTCTTGCGGATCCAGTGGAAGGTCGTGGGGGCGTCGGCGTCGTTGCGCAGCGACCAGTCGGTGGCGGCCGGGAGGTAGACGTAGCTGCCGGGCCGCAGCCGGTGGGTGGCACCGCCGATCCGCAGCACCGGGCCCCCGTCGACCACGAACAGCACTGCCTCGGCCCGCACGTCCTCGTCGGGACGGTCACTGCCGCCACCGGGGGCGACCTCGACGACGTACTGGCTGAAGGTCTCGGCGAAGCCGGACAGGGGGCGGGCCAGCACCCAGGCGCGGGTGTCGTCCCAGTGCGGGAGCCGGCTGGCGACGATGTCGCGCATGGTGCCGCGCGGGAGGACGGCGTAGGCCTCGGTGAACACCGCCCGGTCGGTCGTCAGCTCGTCCTGCCCGGGCAGACCGCCCCGGGGCACGTAGTAGCTCATGCCTCTCCCCTCCGCAGCAGCCGGCCCGTGGGTCGGTTCCCCTCCACCCGCACCCCGCGCAGCCAGGTCTGGCGCACGATGCCGGTGAGCGTACGCCCGGCGTACGCCGTGACGGGGTTGCGGTGGTGGAGCGCCGCCGGATCCACCGTGAACGACTCGTCGGGAGCCAGCACGCAGAGGTCGGCGTCGTGGCCGACGGCGAGGCGGCCCTTGCGCCGCAGCCCGACCAGGTCGGCCGGTCCCTCGCACATCCAGTGGACGACCTCGGCCAGCGCGTGGCCGCGGCGACGGGCCTCGGTCCACACCGCCGGGAGCCCGAGCTGCACGGACGCGATGCCACCCCACGCGTCCCCGAAGTCGCCGGTGTCGAGGCGCTTCAGCTCGGCCGTGCACGGCGAGTGGTCGGAGACCACCAGGTCGATGGTGCCGTCGGCCAGCGCGGCCCACAGCAGGTCGCGGTTGCCGGCGTCGCGGATCGGCGGGCAGCACTTGAACTCGGTGTGGCCGTCGGCGACGTCGTCGTCGGTGAGCGCCAGGTAGTGGGGGCAGGTCTCGACGCTGAGCCGGACGCCCCGCTCGCGGGCGTCGCGGATCGTCGGCAGCGCATCGGCGGCCGAGAGGTGGACCACGTGGACCCGGGCGCCGGTGTCCGCGGCGGCGGCCACCAGCCGCTCGATCGCCACCAGCTCCGCGCGCGGCGGACGGGTGGTGACGAAGTCGGCGTACGCACGGCTGTGGAGCGGCGCGGCGTCGATCTCCTCCTCGTCCTCGGCGTGCACGACCAGCAGCGCGTCGAGCCGTGCCAGCGCGGCCAGTGCGTCGCGGAGCCGGTCGTCGTCGAGGTGCGGGAACTCGTCGACGCCGGAGGGCAGCAGGAAGCACTTGAAGCCCAGGACACCGGCGTCGTGCAGCGGGGCGAGGTCGGCGACGTTGCCGGGCACGGCTCCGCCCCAGAACCCGACGTCGACGTGGACCCGGCCGCGGGCGGCGTCCTGCTTGACCTGCAGCGCCCCGGCCGTGGTCGTGGGCGGGACCGAGTTGAGCGGCATGTCGACGAGCGTGGTGACACCGCCCGCCGCCGCTGCCCGGGTCGCCGTGTCGAACCCCTCCCACTCGGTGCGGCCCGGCTCGTTGACGTGGACGTGGGTGTCGACGAGGCCCGGCAGCAGGGCCTCGTCGGCCGCGAGCTCGACGGCGAGGGTCGCGCCGGCCGAAGGCCCGGCGTCGAGCGTGACGATCCGGCCGCCCCGGACCCCGAGCGCCACCGGGCGCTCGGCCCCGTCCACGACCGCACGGGCGGCGCGGACGACGAGGTCGTAGTGCTCAGCTGCCACGGTAGGTCGAGTAGCCGTACGGGCTCAGCAGCAGCGGCACGTGGTGGTGCTCGTCGGCGCGGATCGAGAAGCTGATCACGACCTCGGGGTAGAAAGGGCCGTCGACGGCGAAGTGCAGCCGGTAGGTCCCGGACGCCAGGTCACCCCCCAGCGAGCCCACCCGGCCGTCGTCGTCGGTGACGCCCTCGGCCAGGGACGCACCGTCAGCGTCGAGCAGCGTGACCGGGACACCGGTGGCGGGCCGGCCGGCAGCGGTGTCGAGGACGTGCGTGCTGAGCGTGGCCATCAGCCCACCATCCCCTCGAGCCGGAGCAGCGCGATCTCGCGCAGCTGGGTCACCGTCTCCTCGCGCTCGGTGGTGTCGTCGTGGTCGAGGCGCCGGGTCAGCTCGGCGAGGATCTCCTCGGCGTCGCGTCCGGCCGCGCGGATCAGGAAGACCCGGTCGAAGCGCTCCTCGTACGCCCGGTTGCCGGCGGCCAACCGCGCCGTGACGTCGGCGTCGACGTGGTCGACCCCGGACTGCTCGCGGGCGGAGTGGGCGGCGTCGTGACCGGTGCCGGCTCGTTCGCCGATCCGCGGGTGGCGGGCCAGCGCGGCCGCGAGCTCGTCGTCGGAGAGCGACCCGGCGGCGGTCGACGCGACGGCGGTCAGGGCGCCGAGGTCGGCGTACGGGCGGCCGACCAGCACGGTGTCGACCCAGCGCTCGACGTCGAGGCACTCGGCCAGTCGCTCACGGGCCGCCGGGTCCGGCAGCGCGTTGAAGTCGTCGAGCGTCATCGCTGTCCCCGCTGAGGCGGGGACGCCGCGGGCGGCTTCGAGGGGTGGGTCACGCGTCGTCCCGGGTGACGGTCGCCTCGATCAGCCCGTACGGGCGGTCGGCGGCGATGAAGACCTCGCCGTCGTTCTCGATGCCGAAGGGCGCGAGGTCCACGAGGTGGTGGTGCTTGTTGGGAGCGACGAAGGAGATCTCGGCGACCCCGGGCTGCCGCTCCAGCACCGCGCGGCCCATCGCCCACAGCGTCTCCTGCAGCGCCCGGCTGTAGGTCGTGGCGAACAGCTCCAGCAGCGTCGACCGGATCTCGCCGTACGCCGCGTTCCACTCCACGCCCTCCTCGAGGGCGGGGTCCGACCAGCGCCACGACGCCGTCAGCGAGGTGGCGAGGACCCGGTCGTCGGCCTCGGGGAGGGTGGTGAACTCGTCCTTGAGGAAACCCCTGAACTCCGAGCCGGTCGACTTCAGCACCACGAGGTCGGTGAGGCCGGAGGCCACGCTGGCACCGTCGCGGGTGACGTCGACCTCGGTGGTCCGCACCTCGCCGCCCCGGCGGACGAACGCGTGGTCGTGGCCCTCCCAGGTGTCGCCGCCGACGAAGATCCGGTCCCACGCGTGCTCCTCGACCAGGACGTGGGCACCGGTCGCGGCAGGCGTCGCGGTGAGCAGCCGCTGCCCGAGCGCGAGCGCGTAGTCCTCGATCGAGGTGACGCCGTGCTGCTTGGCGTAGGCGAAGGCGGTGTTCTTCTGGGTGTCCGTCGGGAGCACCGCGGACTGGTCCCCGTCGACGTGCGCCGCCTCGAAGTCGCCGCGCAGCGACGTCGAGACGTTGAGGTCGTGGATCTCGTGGCGCTCGGAGTCCCGGACGATGCGGACGACGCGGTTCTCGGCCTTGCCGTAGCGGTTGGCGCCCAGCCTGATCCCCACGCTCACTCCCCCGTCGCGGCCGCTCGTGGTGCACCCGCGGCGGCGGGGCGCTGCGGACCCGCGGCCCCGGCGCGCTCTGCACCCGCTGCGACGGGGCGTCGGGCCATCATCATCAGCGTCCCCGGCTCCAACCCGGTCGCGGCGACGACCTCGGCCTCCCCGAACGCCCCGCAGTCCAGGCCCCGCACGACGTAGTCGGAGAGGGCGCGCGCGGTCGCCGGCTCGTCCAGGATCGAGGAGTCCTCGCGCCCGACGTAGGAGCGCAGCCGGTCGGCGGCCGCCTCGAAGCCGTCCCGGAAGAAGGCGTACGTCGCGGCGTACCGCGTCGGCAGCTGCGCCGGGTGGAGGTCCCAGCCCTGGTAGAAGCCGCGCTCGAGCGAGCGCCGGACCAGCCGTACGTGCTCGCGCCACGCGGGGACCAGCTGGTCGCCCACCGGCAGCCGGTTGGTGGACCCGTCGGACAGCCGGACGCCGGTGCCGGCGGCCGCCACCTGCATCACGGTCTTGGCGTGGTCGGCGGCGGGATGGTCGAGCGCCTGCTGGCCGGCGGCGATGCCGCAGGCGGCGCTGTAGTCGTAGGTGCCGTAGTGGAAGGCAGTGAGCCGGCCCTCCGCAGCGCGCACCATGGGCGACAGCAGCACCCGGCCGTCGGCGCCGAGCACCGACTGCGGTGTCTCGACCTGGACCTCGAACAGCAGCCGTCCGGCCAGGTCCTTCTCGACGTGGTCGCACGCCAGCGTCATCGCCTCGACCTGGTCGGGCGAGGTGACCTTGGGAAGGGTGACGACGAAACCATCGGGGATCCGGCCCAGCGCCTCCAGGAACCGCACCAGGGTCCGGACGGCCCGCTGCCGGTTGGCCGGCTCGAAGCTGCGGATCCGGATGCCGGTGAAGGGCGGGGCGCCGCCGGCGTCGAGGGCGGCGCCGAGTGCCTCGCCCGCCGCCATGGCCGCCCGGTCCTCCTCGTCGTCGCCGTGGTCGCCGTAGCCGTCCTCGAAGTCGATCCGCAGGTCCTCGACGGGCTCGGTGTCGAGCTTGGCGAGCACCAGCGCCATCACGTCCTCGTCGCCGCCGACCACGTCGAGGAACTCCTCGGCGTGCTCGAGGACCACCTGCTCGGCCTCGCGACCGACGTCGTGCACGGTCCGCTCGTGGAAGCGGTCGGCGGGCAGGTAGAGGGTGTGCACGGGCTGGCGGCCGGGGCGCTCACCGGGGTAGTGCCTCGCGAGCGCCTCATCGGCGTCGGCCAGGAGCTCGTCGAGCTCGGCCGTCAGCGCGTCCAGGTCCATGTCCCGGGACTCTAGTCCCGAAGCCGCTGCGCACAGCGGGCGCCACGGCCCGGACCGAGGAGGTCAACCGGCTCGTGGGAGACCGGATCGCGCTCCGCTGACGCCGACCGGAGCCGCACCGAGCATCAGGACGGCCGCCACCCCGGCGACCCCGGCGAGCACCACGAAGGCGGCGGCGTAGGACCCGAGCAGGTCGGCGAGGGCGGCGCCGGCGAACGGGGCCACCGCGGACGCAACCAGCGCCGGTGCCGTGAGCAGACCGTTGAGCCGGCCGTACGACCGGGGACCCCACCGGTCGGTGACCGCCGTCGCCTGCACCAGCGTGTAGGCGCCGCGTGCCAGCCCGAGCAGCATGCCCAGCGCGACGACGAGCACCGCCTGCGTGGCGAGGGCGAACGCCGCTGTCGCCACGGCCACGGCACCCACCACGAGCACCGCCCGCGACGTGACCGACGTGGCCGCGGCAAAGCGGGCGTAACCCAGCCGGCCCAGGAACTGGCCCACTCCCCCCAGGCCGAGCACGACCGAGGCCAGCCACACGCTCCTGTCCTGCTCCAGCAGCATCGGCACCAGGTTGACCACCACGGCGAAGACGGCGAGCGCCGTGAGTGCGTTCGCCGTGGTGAGCACGATGAAGGCCCGGCTGCGGGTCACCGGGGTGGAGTCTGCGACGCCGGTCGTGGCGTCACGCGGATCGTGGGGGTGCGGTCGCCATGGCCGGTCCAGCCCCCACCAGCTCAGCGGCAGCGTGATCGAGACGACCAGAGCGAGCAGCACGAGGTACGCCACGCGCCATCCCGCCGACTGCTCGACGGCCGTGGCCAGCGGGACGAAGACGGTGCTCGCGAGCCCTCCGGCGAGCGTGACCGCAGTCAGCGCCCCGACCCGGCGGTCACCGCCCCACCGGGTGAGCGCCGCGAACGCGGGCGGGTAGAGCGCGCCGGCCATGGCGATGCCGACCACGACCCAGCCGGCGTAGAACCAGGCCAGGGACGGTGCCAGCGCGACGACCGCCATGCCGGGGACGGCAACGATCGAGGCGCCGGTCATGACGGCCCGGGGGCCGTAGCGGTCGAGGTGTCGACCGACCCAGATGCCGACGCCGCCGCTGACCAGCTGCGAGAGCGAGAACGCGCCGGTCACCGCCACGCCGGACCAGCCGGTGTCGGCGACGATCGCCGACTGCAGGGCCGCGAAGCCGTAGTAGAGGCAGCCCCACGAGACGATCTGGGTCACGCTGAGGACGGCGACGACCCGGCGCAGCGCCGGGGTGCCGAGCGCGGCGCCGCGCACGGCCCTCCGGTCGGTGGAGCTCACCGCTCGGCGCGGCCCAGGGTGATCAGCTGCGGGGCGGAGTCGGCCACCTGGCCGCAGCAGCCAGCGGACCCGGAGTCGTCGAAGGCGACGGCCCCGTTGCACACCCCGGTCTCGGGGAGCACCAGCTCCACGGCGTCAGCCGCCGCCAGGTCGCCGTCGAGCGCGGCGACGACCGAGCGGACCTGCTCGAACCCGGTCATCGCCAGGAACGACGGCGCCCGGCCGTACGACTTCACTCCCACCAGGTAGAGGCCCGGCTCCGGCTGGGTCAGCTCGCGGTGCCCGTGGGGTGCCACGTCGCCGCAGCTGTGATGGTCGGGGTGGATCTGGTCGGCCAGCACCCGCGGCGACCCCAGCGCCGGGTCCAGGTCGAGGCGTACCTCGGAGAGGAAGCCGAGGTCGGGACGGTACCCGGTCACGACGACCACCTCGTCGACGTCGGCGACCTGCTGGCCGTCGACCGACGTGACCGTCAGCCGGCCGTCGGACTGGGTGCGGACCGCCTCGGTGCGGAACCGGGTCACCGTGGTGACGGCAGCTGTCGAGGCGGCGGACCGCGCGGCGTCCCCGAGGCGGCCCCGCTCCCGGAGCTGGTCGTTGTCGCCACCGCCGAAGGCGTCCCCCACCGCGGGTCGGCGCAGCAGCCACGTGACGCGGGTGGCGGGGTCGGCCTCCGCCAACCGGGTCAGCCCGACCAGCGCACCTTGGGCGGAGGCACCCTTGCCTGCGAGCACGACGTGCTTGCCGGCGTAGCGGGCGACCACGTCCGGGTCGGAGAAGTCGGGGATGCCGTAGCTGATCCGGCCGGCGCGCTCGCGCTCCCCGAGCGCCGGGTAGCCGTCGGCGCCCAGCGGGTTGGGACGGCGCCACGTGCCGGAGGCGTCCACGACGGCCCGGCCGACCAGCCGTTCCACCCCGCCGGCGACCTCGACGTGCACCGCGAAGTCGTCCTCCTCACGACCGGAGTCGACGAGCAGGTCGCGGCCCGCGCGGCCGACGCCGATCACCGTGGCGTCGTAGCGCACGCTGCCGCCGGGCCGGACGGCGAGCAGGTCGGCGAGGGGCTGCAGGTAGCGCTCGCGCCACTCGCCCCCCGTGGGGTAGGTGTCGAGCTCCGGGGCGCGCCACGCGCCGGACGCCTCGAGCAGGCGCCGCGCCGCCGGGTCGACCAGCTCGCGCCAGGCGGAGAACAGCCGGACGTGGGACCACTCGCCGACCGCGGCACCCGCGTGGGGTCCGGACTCCAGTACGACGAACTCCAGACCGCGCTCGGCGGCGTGCGCAGCGGCGGCGAGCCCGACCGGGCCGGCACCGATGATGACCACGGGGTGGGTCACGGCTCCTCCTGTTGATCGATGACGGTCGATGAAACTATATCGATCACCGTCGATGAACACAAGGTACGCTGGTCCCATGACGCTCACCACCGTCGATGCCACCCATGCCGGGCCCGACGCCGGCACGCTCACCGACACCCAGGTCGAGGACTACGCCGAGTGGTTCGGTCTGCTCGCCGACCCGACCCGGGTCCGTCTGCTGCACGTGCTGTCCACCTCACCCGCGGGCGCGCTCCGGGTGGGCGAGCTGGCCCGGCAGCTCGGCATCAGCCAGTCGACCTGCTCCCACCACGTGGAGATGCTCCGCAAGGTCGGCTTCGTCGTGGTCGACCGGGTCGGCAACTCCTCGATGGTCTCGGTCAACGCCGCGTGCTGCACCGGCCTCCCCCACGCCGCCGACGTCATCATGGGCACGCTGTCGGCGCGACCGTGCTGCCCCTCCGACCTGCCGGTCGACGTCGTCGTACGCCCGGTCACCGACCCCGACATGGAGGCCGTGCTCGCGATCTACGCCGAGGGACTCGCGACGCGCAACGCGACCTTCGAGACCGAGCTGCCCACGGCCGCCGAGCTGCGGGCCAGGTGGCTGCCGGACCTGGCCTGGGTCGCCGAGATCGACGAGGCCGTCGTCGGCTGGACCGCGGTCGTGCCGACCTCGACCCGCGAGTGCTACGCCGGGGTCGGGGAGACCTCGGTCTACGTCGCGGAGTCAGCGCGCGGCCGCGGGGTGGGCACGGCCCTGCTCCACACCCAGGTCAACGAGGCCGACGCCGCCGGGATGTGGACGCTGCAGACCTCGATCTTCCCCGAGAACCGCGCCAGCCTGGCGCTGCACCGCTCGGCCGGCTACCGGACCCTCGCGGTCCGGACCCGGATCGCGCGCCTCGACGGCGTCTGGCGCGACACGGTGCTGCTCGAGCGGAGGAGCGACCTCGTGTGAGCGCTCAGGTCATTCCCACTCGATGGTGCCGGGCGGCTTGCTGGTGATGTCGAGGGCGACCCGGTTGACCTCGGCCACCTCGTTGGTGATCCGGGTCGAGATCGTCTCGAGCACGTCGTACGGCAGCCGGGCCCAGTCGGCGGTCATCGCGTCCTCGGAGGTGACCGGCCGCAGCACGACGGGGTGGCCGTAGGTCCGGCCGTCGCCCTGGACGCCGACCGACCGGACGTCGCCGAGCAGCACCACCGGGAACTGCCAGATGTCGCGGTCCAGGCCGGCGGCCGTGAGCTCCTCGCGGGCGATCAGGTCGGCGCGGCGCAGGATGTCGAGCCGCTCACGGGTGACCTCGCCGATGATCCGGATGCCGAGGCCGGGGCCCGGGAACGGGTGGCGCCACACCATCGTGGGCGGCAGCCCCAGCTGCTCGCCCACCGCCCGGACCTCGTCCTTGAAGAGCGTGCGCAGCGGCTCGACCAGCTCGAACTGGAGGTCGTCGGGCAGCCCGCCGACGTTGTGGTGGGACTTGATGTTGGAGGTGCCGGCGCCGCCGCCGGACTCCACCACGTCGGGGTAGAGCGTGCCCTGGACGAGGTAGGCGGTGGCCTGCGCGCCGGAGGCCAGGTCGCCGAAGACGCGTACCTCGGCGGCCTCGAAGGTACGGATGAACTCGCGACCGATGATCTTGCGCTTCTCCTCGGGGTCGCTGACCCCGTCGAGCGCGTCGAGGAACTGGTCGGCGGCGTCGACCACGTCGAGGTCGCTGAAGACCGCCTCGAAGTCGCGCCGGACCTGCTCGGTCTCGCCGTGCCGCATCATCCCGTGGTCGACGTAGACGCAGGTGAGCCGGTCGCCGATGGCGCGCTGCACGATCGCCGCCGCGACGGCGGAGTCGACGCCGCCGGAGAGTGCGCAGATCGCGCGGCCCTCGCCGACCTGCTCGCGGATCCGCTCGACCTGCTCGTCGATGATGTTGAGCATCGTCCAGGTCGGCCGGCAGCCGGCGATCTCGAGCAGGAAGTGCTCGAGCACCCGCTGGCCGTGCTCGGTGTGCATCACCTCGGGGTGCCACTGGACGCCGGCCATCCGGCGCTCGACGTCCTCGAACGCGGCGACCGGCGTGACGGCCGTCGAGGCCAGCACGTCGAAGCCCGCGGGGGCTCCGGTGACGGAGTCGCCGTGGGACATCCACACGGTGTGGGCCTCGGGGAGGCCGTCGAGCAGGGTGCCGTCGCGGCTGACCTTGACCCGGGTCCGGCCGTACTCGCGGGCACCGGTCGCCGACACCTCGCCCCCCAGGCCGCGGGCCATCAGCTGGAAGCCGTAGCACATCCCGAAGACGGGGACGCCGGCCTCGAAGAGGGCGGGGTCGATGCCGGGTGCGCCCTCGGCGTACACGCTGGAGGGGCCGCCGGAGAGCACGATCGCACCGGGCCCGCGGGCGAGCATCTCGGCGACCGGCATCGTGTGGGGCACGATCTCGGAGTAGACGTTGGCCTCACGCACCCGCCGGGCGATCAGCTGGGCGTACTGGGCACCGAAGTCGACGACCAGGACCAGGTCGTGCTCGGGAGCGTCCGACATGACCGCAGCCTATCCGGGGCGGATGTCTGCATCGCACCCGGCATTCGTGTCGTCGATCGGCCCCGTCGACAGCACAGATGCCGGGTACGACGAGGGGTCAGGTGGCCAGTCGACGAAGCCACACCGCGCGTTGGTCGGCGGTGAGCGCCCTGCGTCGGGCAACGGTGGACGTGTCGACCCACCAGTCCGGCTGCACGGTCGTCCACGACCGGGGTCCACCCCGCCGCTGGGCGGCCCGGCGGTAGGCGGCGTGGAGGCGACGGATGAAGCTCGCCGCGTCGGGGCGTGCGGCCGACATCATGGTGACGAGCTCGAGGCCGTGGTCCCGGTAGAGCTCCTCGCGGTCGAGGTCGACCCGCCGTGGTCCCGGCTCGAGGTGGATCGCGCCGTTGTACTCGCCGGCCACCCCGGATTCCTCGTCGATCACGTCGGGCGTCAGAAGGTGTCGGCCGGACAGGTCGAACAGCGGCCGGTTGGCCGCGAGCGTGCAGGTGATCGCTCGCCGCCAGAGGAGGCGCAGGGGCACCTCCTGCGGCGACCACACGTTCTCGTCGGCGGCGGCGACCGCGAGGCGCAGCAGCCGGACCCCCGGCCGACCCACGAGTCGTGCCCCGTAGCGCTCCATCGACGCGAGATCGACGAGGTCCGCGGCCGCGGCCATGTCGATGGTGCGGACTGCCGCCGTCAGCGTCCGGGCCCGACAGACCTCGTAGCTGACCGAGCGCTCGGCGCGGGTCACCCTGAGGCCGTCGACCGACTCGAGGTCGCCGTCGAACAGCCAGTCCTCGGAGAGCTCGACGCCGGGGCGACGGCGTACGCCGCGCACCCGGTCGACGGCCACCGGAACGTCGAGGCGGGTGCCGTCGGCCGCCAGGCCGTGGAACCACGGGGCCCGCCGCCAGCCGAGGGAGGCCCAGCCGGTGACCGCGGCGCCGCCCGGCATGCCGGCCATGGCCTCGACGATCCGCTGGTCGAGGGCCGAGGAGTCGGTGCCGACGGGGACGTAGTGGGCCGGCGCAACCCTGCGCCAGCGCGGCCCACGCGCCTGTGCCGGCGTCGGACCGTCGGTCCCGCGTGGGTCGGGCCGGACGGGCAGCACCACGCCGGGTCGGCGTACGGACGACAGGGACACGGCCCGAGCATGTCCCGGCCCGACGGACGCCGCATCCGCGTCTCCACAACTCCCGTCGTACCCGGCGTCTGCGTCGTCGACAGCGGAAATCCACAGCACAGATGCCGGGTACGACGAAGGACACCGGCCCCGGAGATGGGTCAGGGCCCGGCCGGGGAGGGAGGGTGGCCGGGCCCTGAGTCGCCCACGTGACCTGCAGGGGCAGCACGTGGACCCATCCGACCCGGTTCACGGAGGGAGCAGTGTGTCGACCGGGTCCTGCTGGTGCAACGACACCTGCCGAGGGGGGTTACGCGAGTTCCTGAAGTTTTTCCCCGGGACTCACGAGACGCCGACGATGGGCAGCCGCAGCGCCGCCGGGGCGTGGTCCGGGACCACCGGCGAGCGGGGTGCGACCGGGTCCAGCCGCTGGTACGCCGACCCCAGCGCCGGGCGCGGATCGGCCTCGCCCCGGTTGGGCCAGAACGCCATCGCGCGCTCGGCCTGGGCGGTGATCGTGAGCGAGGGGTTGACCCCGAGGTTGGCCGAGATCGCCGACCCGTCGACGACGTGCAGGCCCGGGTGGCCGTAGACCCGCTGGTAGCCGTCGACCACGCCGGACTCGGTTGAGTCGCCGATGGCGCAGCCGCCGATGAAGTGGGCGGTCAGCGGCCGGTCGAAGGGGTCGCCGATCGAGCCGCCGGCGGTCCCGCCCATCGCCTCGGCCATCAGGCGCACCGCCTCGTTGCCCTTCGGGATCCAGGTGGGGTTGGGCGTGCCGTGGCCCTGCCGCGACGTCATCCGCCAGCCGCTGGGGGTTCGCGTCAGGTACGTCGTGATCGAGTTGTCGAGCGACTGCATCACCAGCGCGATCACGGTCCGCTCCGACCAGTGGCGGAAGTCGTAGAACGAGCGGGCGTGGCGGCGCTGCGCCCACAGCTCACGCAGCCACGTACGCCACCGCGGCAGCGGTCCGTCGCCGTCGGTGAGCACGGTCTGCATCAGGGCCATGAAGTTGGAGCCGCGGCCGTAGCGCACCGGCTCGATGTGGGTGTCGGCGTCGGGGTGGAAGGAGGAGGTGATGGCGACACCGGTGCTGTAGTCGACCGAGGTGTCGGGCGCGATCGCTCCGAGGATCGACTCCGAGTTGGTGCGGGTGAGGTGGCCGAGCCGGTCGGAGAGCCGCGGCAGGTCCCCCTCCAGCTTGAGCCGGTGGAGCAGCTTCTGGGTGCCGAGCGAGGCCGCCGAGAAGACCACCTGGTCGGCGGTGAACGTCGCCACCGCCGTACGCCGCGACAGCTTGGCCTTGGTCCAGCGCGCCTGCACCTCGTAGCCGCCGCCCGCCCGGGGCCGGACCCGGGTGACGGTCGTGAGCGGGTGGACCGCGGCGCCGTTCTGCTCGGCGAGCCAGAGGTAGTTCTTGACCAGGGTGTTCTTGGCGTTGTGGCGGCAGCCGGTCATGCACTCGCCGCAGCCGCGGCACGGGTTGCGGTCCGGTCCCACGCCGCCGAAGTAGGGGTCGGCCACCCGCTCGTCCGGGTCGGCGCCGGGACCGCCGAAGAAGACCCCGACCGGCGTGGGGTGGAACGTCTCGGCGACGCCCATGGCACCGGCCACCTTCTCCATCACCTCGTCCGACGGCGTGCGGACCGGGTTGTCGACGACGCCGAGCATCCGCTTCGCCTGGTCGTAGTAGGGCGCGAGCTCGGACTTCCAGTCGGTGATGTGCGCCCACGACGGGTCGCGGTAGAAGGCGTCCAGCGGCTCGTAGAGCGTGTTGGCGTAGACCAGCGAGCCACCGCCGACGCCCGCTCCGGCGACGATCACGCAGTCCTTGACCATGTCGATGCGCTGGATGCCGTACAGGCCGAGCGCCGGCGCGAAGAGGTACTTCTTCCGGTCCCAGGACGTCGCCGGGAAGTCGGCGTCGTCGAACCGGTCACCCGCCTCGAGGACCCCGACGCGGTAGCCCTTCTCGGTGAGCCGCAGCGCGGTGACCGAGCCGCCGAACCCCGACCCGATGACCAGGACGTCGTAGTGCGCAGGCATCACGGCCTCCTGAGCTTCTTCAGGAGCCGCAGCTGCGCGTTCATCACCTTCGCGTACGCCTGGTCGGACATGCCGTACATCGGCGCGAACCGGATCAACCGCTGCGTCGCTACCGCCTGTGACTCGGTGTAGCGGTGGATCCCCTCCGAGCCCTGGCGACGCCCCATGCCGGACTGCCGCATCCCGCCCATCGGCGAGTCGATGCTGGCGAAGGTCGCGCCGAACGCCTCGTTGATGTTGACCGTGCCGCACAGCACGTGGCGCGCGATCAGCCGCGCGCGGTGGCCGTCCTGGCTGTAGATCGAGGCGTTCAGTCCGTAGTCGCCCGCGTTGGCCCGCGCGACCGCGTCCGCCTCGTCGTGGAACCGGTAGAGCGCGATGACCGGCCCGAACGTCTCGTCGCCGAAGCAGGTCATCTCCGGGGTGACGCCCTCGAGGATCGTCGGCTCGAAGAAGTACGGCCCGAGGTCCGGCCGCGCCCGGCCGCCGGTCAGGACCCGCGCGCCCTTCGCGACGGCGTCCTCGACGTGGGCGGTGACGGTGTCGAGCTGGGCCTGCGAGATCAGCGAGCCCATGTCGGTGCCCCAGTCGAGCGTCGTGCCCAGAGTCATCGCCTCGGTCCGGGCCACGAACCGCTCGACGAACCGGTCGTAGACCTGGTCGGCGACGAACAGCCGCTCCATCGACACGCAGAGCTGGCCGGCGTTGGAGAAGCTCGCCCTGACCGCACCCTCGGCGGCCTTCTCGACGTCGGCGTCGCGCAGCACCAGCATCGGGTTCTTGCCGCCGAGCTCGAGCGAGCAGCCGACCAGCCGCTCCGCGCACTGGGTCGCGATCAGCCGGCCGGTCGCGGTCGAGCCGGTGAAGCAGACGTAGTCGGCGCGCTGCACGATCGACGTGCCGACCTGCGAGCCCGGCCCGGCGACCACCTGCCAGAGGTCGCGCGGGAAGCCGGCCTCCTCGAGCAGCTCGGCGGCGAGCAGCGCGGTGAGCATGGTCTGGGAGTCCGGCTTGGTGACGACGGCGTTGCCGGCGAGCAGCGCGGGCAGTCCGTCGCAGAGCGCCATGGTGAACGGGTAGTTCCACGGCGAGATGATCCCGACGACACCCTTGGGGAGCCGGTTGACCTCGACCCGGGTCAGGCCGGGGACGACGCCGAGCCGGCGACGGGTGTCGAGGTGGTCGTGGGCCGTACGGCCGTAGTAGCGGGCCGTCAGCGCGATGTGCAGCGGCTCGTCGAAGGCGTGCTTGCGCGCCTTGCCCGACTCCCAGCAGATCAGGTCGATGATCTCGTCCTGGCGGTCGAGCACCAGGTCGTGCAGCCGGAGCAGGGTCGCGGCGCGCTCGTCGAGGTCGGTGCGGGCCCACTCCTGCTGGGCGCGCCGGGCGCGGACGAACGCCTCCGCCACGTCGGCGTCGCTCGACTGGGGGACGTGGGCGAGCGGCTGCCCGCTCAGCGGGGAGTGGGTGGGCGCCGTCTCTCCGGACGTCGCCACGATCCGGTCGGTGAGGCGTCGTACGTAGTCAGGCTCGAGCCCGTAGCTCGCGGCCGGGTCGTGCTCGGGGTCGGCCGGGCCGTCCACGAGGGGGCCGCCGGGCTGCTGGGAGGTCATACCTTCTGAGAGTATGTGACCTCCCCCTCACCGGCTACCCCTCGGTAGCCACTGAGACCCTCGCCACAGCCCCACCCCTGCCGTCGGCCGGTCCGGGGGCGTCATCCGCGAGCTCTGACCGCCCGGGGACGCAGGCGGGCGTGGAGCCCATCGGCTCCCAGCAGTGGGCTTGCGGATCCACTATTCAGTGTTACTATCTACCGGTAGTCACTGTCACTGAGTAGTTGGGAAGGAGGAGGTGCTCCATGGGCAAGCAGGTGACCGAGATGCTCAAGGGGACGCTGGAGGGGATCGTCCTCGCGATCCTCTCCGGCCGTCCCGCGTACGGCTACGAGATCACGGCCTGGCTGCGCGACAAGGGCTTCTCCGACATCGCCGAGGGGACCGTCTACGCCCTGCTCATCAGGATCGAGCAGCGCGGTCTCGTCGACGTGGAGAAGGTGCCCTCCGAGAAGGGGCCGCCACGCAAGGTGTACTCCCTCAACGCGCAGGGGCAGGACTACCTCGAAGAGTTCTGGAGGACCTGGAGCTTCCTCGCAGAACGGCTCGAACAGCTCCGCGAAGGAGGACACTGACATGGCTGCCAAGTGGATCGAGACCCTCACCGGATCGCTCGAGCAGAAGAAGCAGTACAAGCAGCA
This sequence comes from uncultured Actinomycetota bacterium, assembly GCA_963723945.1. GTDB lineage: Bacteria > Actinomycetota > Actinomycetes > Propionibacteriales > Nocardioidaceae > Nocardioides. The sequence goes on along the minus strand of CAVRSW010000027.1, from coordinate 53,664 downwards.
CAAGGCTCGCATCGAGGCCCTTCCCGAGCCGTACGGCACGTCCGCGAAGGCGTTCGAGCGGTACTTCATGTACTACGGCGGCATCACGGACGGCGACACCCTGATCACGATGCTGGGCGACTTCGCCGACCTGTGGGAGCGGGCCGCCGTGGACGGGACCCCGGTGCGCGCCATCGTCGGCGACGACCCGGTCGAGTTCGGCGAGGCCTTCGTGCACTCCTACTCCGGCAAGCAGTGGATCGACAAGGAGCGCGCCCGCCTGACCAGGGCGATCGACGAGGCGGAGCGGGGCGAGCAGGCATGACCGCCGGGGCAGCCATCCGCGTCCAGGGGCTCGAGAAGTCCTACGGTGACCTGACCGTGCTGCGGGGAGTGGACCTCGACGTGGCGCCGGGCAGCATCGTGGCGCTGCTCGGGTCCAACGGGGCCGGCAAGACCACGGTCGTGAAGATCCTGTCCACCCTGCTCCGGCCCGACGCGGGGACGGCCACCGTCCACGGCTTCGACGTCGCCTCGCACCCCGCGGACGTCCGGGCGTCGATCAGCCTCACCGGGCAGTTCGCGGCCGTGGACGAGACCCTGACCGGGCGCGAGAACCTGGTGCTGGTGGCCCGGCTGCGGCACCTGCGGGGCGCCGGCCGGACGGCGGACCAGCTGCTGGCGCGGTTCCAGCTCGCCGACGCGGGCAACCGCAGGGTGGCGACGTACTCCGGCGGCATGCGCCGCCGGCTGGACATCGCGATGAGCTTGATCGGGCAGCCGCCGGTGATCTTCCTGGACGAGCCGACCACCGGGCTCGACCCGCAGTCCCGGATCGAGGTGTGGAGCTGCGTCCGGGAGCTGGCCGGGCAGGGCACCACCGTGCTGCTGACCACGCAGTACCTCGACGAGGCCGAACAGCTCGCCGACCGGATCGCGATCCTGCACCAGGGCCGGATCATCGCCGACGGCACCCTCGCCGAGCTCAAGCGGCTGCTCCCGCCGGCCGAGGTGGAGTACGTCGAGAAGCAGCCGACCCTGGAGCAGGTCTTCCTCGCCATCGTCGGCGACGAGGGCACGGACCCGACGCCGGCCCCAGCCGCCGCGTCGACACGGACAGAGTGAGGAACCACGATGCACACGTACTTCTTCGGTGACACCGCCGTCCTGCTGGGACGGTCCCTGCGCCACGTCGCCCGCAGCCCCGACACCATCATCACGACCGCGATCATGCCGGTCGCCTTCATGCTGCTGTTCGTCTACGTGTTCGGCGGCGCGATCGACGCGGGGTCGGGCGCCTACGTGGACTACCTGTTGCCCGGCATCCTGCTGATCACGATCGCCTCTGGCATCTCCTACACCGGCTACCGGCTCTTCCTGGACATGCAGAGCGGCATCTTCGAGCGGTTCCAGTCGATGCCGATCGCGCGGTCGGCGGCGCTGTGGGCGCACGTGCTGACGTCGCTGGTCGCCAACCTGGTCTCGGTCGTGGTCGTCGTGCTCGTCGCGCTGCTCATGGGGTTCCGCTCGGGGGCGGGGGTGCTGGCCTGGCTCGCCGTCGCCGGCATCCTGGTGCTGTTCACCCTGGCGCTGACGTGGATCGCCGTCGTGGCCGGCCTGTCCGCGAGCTCCGTGGAGGGCGCCAGCGCGTTCTCGTACCCGATCATCTTCCTGCCGTTCATCAGCTCGGCGTTCGTGCTGACCGACTCGATGCCGGGCCCGGTGGCCGCGTTCGCCGAGAACCAGCCGGTGACGCCGATCGTCGACACGATCCGCGACCTGTTCACGCAGCAGCCGGTCAGCGGCGACATCTGGGTCGCCCTCGCCTGGTGCCTCGGCATCCTCGTGGTCGCGTACGCCGCCGCGATGGCCGTCTACCGTCGCAAGGTCGCGTGAGCCTCACGCGAGGAGCTGCACCAGCACCGCGAGCGCCGCGAGGCCGCCGACCCGCCACAGCAGCCGGCTCTCCAGCCCGGGGCCCCGGGACGCCGGGGACGCCGAGGCGTCGCGCGGGACGTCCGGACCGGGCCGCGCCGAGCGGAGCGGACTCGGCGCCCCAGGACGCTCGGCACGGGTCAGCGAGGAGAAGAACCAGCGACCGAGGAACGCCCGCCGGTGTGGTAGCGCGACGCCCGCGTCGGCGGCCACCCACCGGGCACCACGGATGCCGCGGCCGGAGGTGTCGACCCATGCCTCGTGGACGGCGACCTCGCCCTGGTGGCTGAGCAGGTCGTCGAGGTCGTCGTCGCACCGGAACACCACGTCGGGTTGCGGATAGACGCTGGCGCGGACGACGGGCTCCTCGGTCCACACCCCGAGCAGCGGCCGGATCATCCGCGGGGTCGGGTCGTGGAGCAGCACCACCCACGCACGCTCGGGGGGTGTCCGGGCCGCGCGGAAGTCGCGCCGGGCCAGCCCCACCGACCACGCCGCACGACCGACCCACAGCAGGATCGCTCCGGTCAGGAACAGGACCATGAACACCGCCGGCCCGGAGTCGGTGAGCAGCGCCGCCGCACCGGCGACCGCGGCCCCGGCCACCAGCCACGCCAGCCAACGCTGCCACACGGCGCGCCAGGCCGTGTCGAGGACCGCCCCGACGTCGACGGCGGGCCGCGAGTCGTGCGGCGCCGGCTCGGGGACCGCCTGCTGGCGTTCCTCCGCGCGGACCTGCTCGGCCGCCGCCTCCTGTGCGTCCACGGCCGCTCTGTTGCCGCGTGCCTTGCGCATCGCCCAGAGGTTGACGGCGAACATGGCGCCGAACAGTCCTGCGAGCAGTGCCGTCCCGAGGCGGGGGTCGTAGGACAGCGCCACGAAGCCCACGAGGACGAGGGCGACCTGGACGAGCACGCTCCACGCGGGCTGCCGGCCGCCACCGAGCATTGCCACGAACGTCTGGTGCAACAGCCAGGACGACCCCGCCAGCGCGACGACGAAGCCGCCTGCGACGACCACGAGACCCGCCCGCCCCTGCGACGCGGTCGCGATGGCCCAGGCCGCTGCGACCACGGCGGCCAGCACGGCCAGCACCGAGAAGGCACCGGCCCACCGTGGCCAGGTCCGGTCGTCGCGAACCACTCCCCCATGCACGCTCATGGCGGGACTATGGCACCGATCAGACGATGTCGGGAGCCCTCACCCGGGCCTCGTCGGCCTCCCGGTCGGTGGCCGTGCGCTGCGACTGCCGCTCCGCCTCGACGCGGCGGAGGTAGTGGTCGACCTCGTCGTCGCGGCGGGCGTCGTCCCAGCCGAGCTCGCCGGCCATCAGCCGGGCTGCCGCCCGAGCCGACTGCGTACCGCGGTCGAAGGTCTCGATCGAGATCCGGGTACGGCGGGTCAGGACGTCGTCGAGGTGGCGGGCGCCCTCGTGGGTGACGGCGTGCACCACCTCCGCGGCGAGGTAGGCCTCGGCGCCGGCGAGCGGCTCGCCGAGCTCGGGCCGCTGCGCGATGAGCTCGAGCAGCTCGTCGACCAGCCCGCCGAACCGGCCCAGCAGGTGGTCGACCTGCGCCAGGCTCAGCCCGTACCGCCGCGACAGCATCACCCGCTGGTTGGTCCGGGCCTCGAACCCGGCGGCCCCGGCCAGCGGCACCCGGTCGGTGATGCAGGACCGGACCGGCGCCTGGGTGTCCTCGAGCTGGTCGACGACCGCGTCTATGGCGTCGCGGGCCATCAACCGCCAGGTGGTCAGCTTGCCCCCGCCGATCAGCACCAGGCCCGGAGCGGGGACCGCGACCGTGTGCTCGCGGGAGATCCGCGACGTCGGCTCGGACTCGCCGGTCAGCAAGGGCCGCAGACCCGCGTACACGCCCTCGACGTCGTCGTGGTCGAGCGGGTCGCGCAGCACCGCGTTGACGTGGTGGAGCAGGTAGTCGATGTCGGCGCGGCTCGCCGCGGGGTGCGCCTTGTCGAGGTCCCAGGCGGTGTCGGTGGTGCCGATGATCCAGTGGGCGCCCCAGGGGATGACGAACAGCACCGAGGTCTCGGTGCGGGTGATCAGGCCGCACTCCGAGCGGATCCGGTCGCGGGGAACGACGAGGTGGATCCCCTTGGAGGCCTGCACCCGGAGCTGGCCGGTGCCGGCCAGGTCCTGGATCTCGTCGGTCCAGACTCCCGCGGCGTTGATGACGACGCGCGCCCGCACCACGAGCTCACGGCCCGACTCCAGGTCGGTGGCACGGACGCCGACCACGCGGCCGGCCTCGCGGACGAACCCGGTGACCCGGGTGCGGGTGGCGACGTGGGCGCCGTGGGAGGCGGCGGTGCGGGCGATCGTGACGACCAGCCGGGCGTCGTCGACCTGGCAGTCGTAGTAGCGGATCGCGCCCACGAGGTCGTCGGTGCGCAGGTCCGGGGCGATCCGCTCGACCTGGCGCCGGAACAGGTGCCGGTGCCGCGGCACGCCCATCTCGTACTTCCCGAAGGTCGCCATCCCGTCGTAGAGCGCCAGCCCGGCGCCGACGTAGGGGCGCTCCCAGCGGTGGCGCAGCGGGTAGAGGAACGGGACCGGCCGGACCAGGTGGGGAGCCAGTCGGGTGAGCTGCAGGCCGCGCTCCTGCAGTGCCTCGCGGACCAGCCCGAAGTCGAGCATCTCGAGGTAGCGCAGACCGCCGTGGAGCAGCTTGGAGCTGCGACTGCTGGTGCCGGAGCCGAGGTCGCGCTGCTCGACCACGCCGGTCGAGAGGCCACGGGTGGCGGCGTCGTGGGCGATGCCCACGCCGGTGATCCCGCCGCCGACGACCAGCACGTCGAGCGGGTCGGCGGCGGTCGTGGCCGCCAGCGCGTCGAGGGCGCCCCCGCGGGCAGCCGGGCTCAGCGCGCTGGTCATGGCCTCATCGTCTCAGGAGCCGGGCCGCGACCGGTCTGTCTCGCCGAGCGTCCGCCGGGCCCGGCCGGCCGCCGCCCGCACCCGCCGTACGGCGAGCACGCCTGCGGCGCGCACCGAGGCGGGCGAGGGCACCGACTCGACCAGCGGCAGCCGCCGGGTCCAGCCGGCGTCGCCGGAGCGGGGCGACTCGGGGTCGGCCGGGTCCCCCGCCAGCGCACGCCGGATGGCCGTCTCGGCGTCGAGCAACGGGGCGCCGTCGGCGGGCACCCAGGTCCGGTCCGGGCGGCAGACCATGTCGTCGCGCAGGCTCTGGGCCAGGGCCAGCGCCGTGCGGGGCGGCGCGGCCGAGAGCGCGGCCATCCCCAGGCCCACTGCGGTGCTGGGGGCCGTCGGCACCGGCACCCGCAGCCGCACCAGTCCCGCGCAGCGGCTGAACGTGCCGAGCAGCGCCGGGTAGCTCAGGACGTCGGGCCCGCCGACGTCGAGGCTGCCGGTCGGCTCCTCGTCGCCGACCGCCTCCACCAGGGCCCGGACCATGTCGCTGACCGCGACCGGCTGGACCTGGCGGTGCATCCACAGCGGCACCGGCTGCACCACGAGCAGCGTGGCCAGCTGCCGGACGATCTCGAAGGAGGTGGATCCGGCCCCGATCACCACCCCGGCCCGCAGGGCGAGGGTCGAGCGGTCCGACGTGGCCAGCAGCCCCTCGACCTCGTGCCGCGAGGCCAGGTGGTCGGAGAGCGGCCGGTCCGAGGGGTCCGGGACCAGCCCGGACAGGTAGACCACCCGGCGTACGCCGGAGGCGGCGACGGCCTCCGCGGTAGTCCGGGCCGCCACCCGGTCGCGGTCGGCGAACTGTGGCCCGTCGAGGGAGTGGACGAGGTAGCAGAGCGCGTCGACGCCCTCGAGCGCCCGGGCGACCTGGCCGGGGTCGGTGGCGTCGCAGCGGCGCCACTCCACCGCGTGCCCCCACTCGTACGCCGCGGGGTCGGGCACGCGGGAGGACGACGCCACCACCTCGTGCCCGGCCGCGAGGAGTGCTGGCACCAGCCGCGAGCCGACGTAGCCGGTCGCTCCGAGCACCAGGACCGTGCGGGCACCACCCTCGCTGCCGGTCACCGGCTGCCGCCCAGCTCGCGCAGCATGTTGTGCGCGAACCGGTTGCCCATCTGGGTCAGCACCTGTTGCATCGCGCCCTCCACGGCCCGTCGTGCCACGCCCGGCAGCGGGAGCTGGGCGGTGACGGTGAGCTCGATCCCCAGCCGGGTCGCGTCGTCGCCCTGCGGCTCGAGCTCGTAGTGCCCCTCCGCCCCCGCCTTCACGCCCTGACCGAGCGGCGGGTGGGTGAACTCGATGCGGGACCTCGGGGTGAAGGTCATCTCCTCGGTCATGGTCAGGTCGAGCCGCCTCCCCGGGAGCGGGACCCGCTGCAGGCACCAGATCCACCGACCCTCGCCGTCGACGTCGATCGACGCGACGAGCGGGGTGAGCCGGGCCACCGCCGCGGGGTCGACGAGCAGCGCCCAGACCGCGTCGACGGAGTGGGGGACTTCCGCGACGTCGCGTCGCGTACGGGAGAAGGTGGCCATCAGCGGACGACGACCTCGACCCGCTGGAACTCCTTGAGCTCGGTGTAACCGGTGGTCGCGAGCGACCGCTTGAGCGCGCCGATCAGGTTCATGGTGCCGTCGGCGACCCGGGAGGGGCCGAACAGGATCTCCTGCAGCGACCCGACGGGGGCGAACGCGACCCGCTCGCCGCGGGGCAGGTCGGCGTGGTGCGCCTCGCCGCCCCAGTGGAAGCCGCGGCCCGGGGCGTCGGTGGCACGGGCGAAGGGCGAGCCCACCATCACCGCGTCGGCGCCGCACGCCACCGCCTTCGCGATGTCGCCGGAGCGTCCGATGGAGCCGTCGGCGATCACGTGGACGTAGCGACCGCCGGACTCGTCCATGTAGTCGCGGCGCGCAGCGGCGACGTCGGCGACGGCGCTGGCCATCGGCACCTCGATGCCGAGCACGGTCCGTGTCGTGTGGGCGGCCCCGCCTCCGAAGCCGACCAGGACGCCGGCGGCGCCGGTGCGCATCAGGTGGAGCGCGGCCTGGTAGGTCGCGCAGCCGCCGACGACCACCGGGACGTCGAGCTCGTAGATGAACTCCTTGAGGTTGAGCGGCTCGGACTGGCTGGAGACGTGCTCGGCGCTCACCGTCGTGCCGCGGATGACGAACATGTCGACCCCGGCGTCGACGACGGTCTTGGCGAACTCCTTGGTCCGCTGCGGCGACAGCGAGCCGGCCACGGTGACCCCCGACTCGCGGATCTGACGCAGCCGCGCGGTGATCAGGGCGGGCTTGATCGGCTCCGCATAGATCTCCTGCATCCTGCGGGTGGCGTCGGCGCCCTGCAGCCCGGCGACCTCGTCGAGCAGGTCGGTGGGGTCCTCGTAGCGCGTCCACAGCCCCTCGAGGTTGAGCACCCCGAGCCCACCCATCTGCCCGAACGCGATCGCGGTCGCGGGCGACATCACCGAGTCCATGGGGGCGGCCAGCACCGGCAGCTCGAACCGGTAGGCGTCGATCTGCCAGGCGACGTTGACCTCCTCGGGGTCGCGGGTACGCCGCGACGGCACGATGGCGATGTCGTCGAAGGAGTGGGCGCGCCGGCCCCGCTTGGCCCGGCCGATCTCGATCTCGGTCACCTCGTCAGGCTATCGGGGCGGTTGACGGCGGCCGTCGCCGCGGGCGAGGTTGGGACGCATGGCGGGCATCCGGGGGTTCACGGGCTGGATCGGCACGATCCTCGGGACGCCGGACCCGGCGGCGCTGGGCCGCTTCTACCAGGGGTTGCTCGGCGGCGAGCTCGACGAGGGTGACCCGACCTTCGTGACCTTGCTGGTACGCCCGACCGACACGACCAGCCTCGGCTTCCAGCTCGAGCCCGACCACGTGCCGCCGACCTGGCCGGCACCCGGCCCCGGCGGGCAGCAGATGCAGATGCACCTGGACGTCGGCGTCACCTCCGTCGCCGAGGCCGTGGCGGACGCCGTCGCGCTGGGTGGGACCGTGGCCGACTTCCAGCCGCAGGACGACGTGCGGGTGATGCTGGATCCGGCGGGCCACCCGTTCTGCCTCTACCTCGACCGCGGCTGAGGTCGCCCGACCGGCGGCGCCGGTCTCCCCCGTCGACCAGCGCCACCGGCGGATCAGGCGAGGTCCGGCCGGTGCCGGATCCCACGATCCACGGGCCCCCGCGGCTTCACCGCGCGGACCGCAGCCCTCGGCACCGCCCCCGGGCCCATGAACATCGGGCACCCAGCGCCAATTGGCTACAGTCGAACAGTAGCCAAACTTCGCCGTCGAGAGGGAGGCTTTCCGCCCCTTGACATCGCGCCCGACCGCGGCGCCGGCTACGAGGCTCGCGTCAGCGCCGCCCTGAGCGCCCGGCGCAGCCACGCGGCGTACCGCTCCCGCGACCAGCCACGCTGGTGCACCAGCGCGAGGTAGACCTCGGCCCGGGTGAGCGCGTAGATCTCGTCCACGGCGTCGTCGGGCACCGGGCCCGTGGCCAGCACCCGCAGCGCCGCCCGGGCTGTCTCTGCGTGGCGCAGCTCGGCCGCCGTCATCAGTCCCCGGAGCTCCTCGTCCTGGTCGGCACCGAGCGCCAGCACCGACACCAGCGGCGCCATCCGCTCGAGGGTCGCAGAGGCGAAGTCGACGAAGCGGTCGAGCCGGACCTCGGGATCGGGTTCACGCTCCAGGTGCAGGGCGGCGAAGGCCTCCGGCAGCGTCCCGGGAGTCCCGAGGGTCGCGTGGCCGAAGGCCGCCATCATCAGGCCGGGCTTGCCCCCGAACGCTTGCGACACCAGCTCCGGGGACACCTCGGCCTCCGCCGCCACCCCGGAGATGGTGGTGGCGTGCCAGCCCTGGCGCGCGAACATGTCGGCTGCCACCTCGACCACGCGGGCGCGCCGCTCCTCGGCAGCGGCACGGCGCCTGGTCGTGTCGTAGCGCCGCTTCGTCGTCACCCTCGCAGGATAGGACGGCATCGCACGCGCGCAGTCGAGAGCCGGTCGGCCGTCGGCGGCCGGGCTCAGCGGCCGGAGTAGTTGGGGGCCTCGACGGTCATCTGGACGCCGTGGGGGTGGCTCTCGGTCAGCGACGCGGAGGTGATGCGGACGAACCGCCCCTTCTCCTGCAGCTCGGGGATGGTGCGCGCACCGACGTAGAACATCGACTGGTTGAGGCCGCCGATCAGCTGGTGCGCCACGGCGGACAGCGGGCCGCGGTAGGCGACCTGGCCCTCGACTCCCTCCGGCACGATCTGATCGTCGCTGGCGACCTCGGCCTGGAAGTAGCGGTCCTTGGAGTAGGACTTCTTGCCGCGGCTGCTCATGGCGCCGAGGGAGCCCATGCCCCGGTAGGACTTGTACTGCTTGCCGTTGACGAAGACCAGGTCGCCCGGCGACTCCTCGCACCCGGCGAGCAGCGAGCCGACCATCACGGCGTCGGCGCCGGCCACGATCGCCTTGGCGATCTCCCCGGAGTGCTTCATGCCGCCGTCGGCGATCACCGGGACGCCCGCCGGGCGGGCGGCAAGGGCAGCCTCGTAGACCGCGGTGACCTGCGGTACGCCGACGCCGGTGACCACGCGGGTGGTGCAGATCGAGCCCGGCCCGACGCCGACCTTGACCGCGTCGGCACCCGCGTCGACGAAGGCCTGGGCGCCCTCGCGGGTCGCGACGTTGCCGCCGATGACCTGGACCTCCCGGGTCGCTGGGTCCGTCTTGAGCTTGTGGACCATGTCGAGCAGCAGTCGTACGTTGCCGTGGGCGGTGTCCGCGACCAGCACGTCGACGCCCGCCTCGACCAGGGTCGTCGCGCGCTCCCAGGCGTCGCCGAAGTAGCCGATCGCGGCGCCGACCAGCAGCCGGCCGTGGGCGTCCTTGGAGGCGTGGGGGAACTGCTCGGACTTCACGAAGTCCTTGACCGTGATCAGGCCGCGCAGCCGGCCCTGGTCGTCGACCAGCGGCAGCCGCTCGCGCTTGTGCTTGCGCAGCAGGGCGGTGGCGTCGTCGCGGGAGATGCCCTCGTGGCCGGTGACCAGCGGCATCGGGGTCATCACCTCGTCGACCTTGGTGGTCGCCCACTCCGCGACCGGGGTGAACCGCAGGTCGCGGTTGGTGCAGATGCCGAGCAGCTGGTCGTCGACCCCGACGACCGGGAGCCCGGAGACCCGGTACTCGCCACAGATCCGGTCCAGCTCCTCCAGCGTCGCGTCGGGACCGATGGTGACCGGGTTGGAGATGATCCCGGTCTGGGTCCGCTTCACCAGGTCGACCTGATAGGCCTGGTCCTGGATCGAGAGGTTGCGGTGGAGCACCCCGAGCCCACCCTGCCGGGCCATCGCGATCGCCATCCGCGACTCGGTGACGGTGTCCATGGCGGCGCTCACCAGCGGCGCGCGCAGCGTGAGGCCCCGCGTCAGCCGGGTCGTGGTGTCGATGTCGGTGGGCGCCAGGTCGGAGTGACCGGGCAGCAGCAGCACGTCGTCGTAGGTGAGACCGAGGGCGGCGAACTTCTCAGGGACCTCCACGCCCTCAGTCTAGGTCGTCGTCACGTCCGCCGAGCCGTGCCCCGACCGGGCACGACCCGACGGATGGAAAGACGCCCTGCCGGAAGTCGGTCGGGTCGACTAGCGTCGGGGGGTCGGCGCAGTTCGTCCGCGCGACGGAACGGGGAGGATCGGGATGCCTGAAGCGCAGGCTGAGGTCTCGAAGGCGCCGGAGCGGGCTCCCGCGGTCCTGGCCGCGCTGATCATGGTGGCCGCCGTGGCCAACCTCAACCTGTCGGTGGCCAACGTCGCCCTCCCCTCGATCGGCCAGGCCTTCGACAGCTCCCAGACCACGCTCAACCTCGTCGCGGTCGGCTACTCCCTGGGCCTGGCCGCGTCGGTGCTCTACCTCGGGGCCGTGGGCGATCGGTACGGCCGCAAGATGATGCTCGTCCTCGGCGTCCTGCTCTCGGTGCCGGCCTGCCTGCTGGCGGCGTACGCCTGGGACGACTGGGTGCTCGTCGCGGCGCGAATCCTCGGCGGCCTGTCTGCGGGCATGGCCTACCCGACGACGCTGGCGCTGATCACCGCGCTGTGGTCCGGTCCCGGCCGGACGAGGTCGATCGCCCTGTGGTCGGCGCTCGGCGGCGCGATCGCCGCACTCGGGCCGCTGGCCGCGGGCTGGCTGCTGGGGTACTTCTGGTGGGGGTCGGTCTTCCTGATCACCCTCCCGCTCGCGCTGGTCGCGCTGCTGATGGCGTGGCGGCTCGTCCCGTCGCACGTCAACGAGTCGACCGATCCGGTCGACAACGTCGGCGGGATCCTCTCGGTCGTGCTCGTCGCGGGCCTGGTGCTCTCGATCAACTTCGCCCCCGTGCCGGGCAAGGGAACCCTGGTCGCCGGTCTCACGATCATCGCCCTCGCGGCCGCGGCGGGCTTCGTGTGGCAGCAACGCCGCGCCACCAACCCGCTCTACGACCTGCACATCGCCGGGCGACGGGTGTTCTGGGTCGCCGCGTGCGCGGGCATCATCGTCTTCGGGTCGCTGATGGGGTCGATGTTCATCAGCCAGCAGTACCTCCAGAACGTGGTGGGCTACGACACCGTGGAGGCCGGCGCGGCGTTCCTGCCCGCCATCGTGTTCATGGTCCTCGTGGCCCCGCGGTCGGCCAAGCTCATCGAGTCCCACGGCGCACGCACCACCCTGCTCAGCGGGTACGTCTTCCTGTTCCTCGGGTTCCTGTGGATGCTGCTGCTCTGGGAGCAGGACAGCGCCTACTGGCAGATCGGTGTGGCGTACGCCTTCCTCGGCATCGGCGTGGGGCTGGCCGGCACCCCCGCCTCGCACTCCCTGACCGGTTCGGTCCCGGTCCGCCGGGCCGGCATGGCCTCGGGCACCGCCGACCTGCAGCGCGACCTCGGGGGTGCGATCATGCAGTCCGCCTTCGGCGCCCTGCTGACGGCGGGCTACGCGAGCGCCTTCACGAAGGCCCTCGCGGGCGCTCCGAAGAGCGTCTCCTCCGAGGTGCAGTCGGAGCTGACCAAGTCGTTCGCCAGCGCCGAGCAGGTCGCCGAGCGGCACCCGACGTACGCCGACCAGATCACCGCCGCGGCGAAGTCCGCGTTCCTGCAGGGCGACGACTGGGCCTACTCCGCCGGAGCCGTCGCGGTGCTGGCCGGCGCCGTTCTCGTGTTCTTCTTCTTCCCCCGCAGGGAGGACGAGCAGGAGCTGCTGCGGCGCTACCAGGCCGAGGACGCCGCGCCTGTCGTCCCAGCGCCGCCGGGATCCGCGTCCGGAACGTGACGCCGCCACCCACGACGACGGTCCGCGTACCACGCAGGAGGATTCGGACGCGACATGTGGAACGCGATAGTTCAGCTGCTCCCGCTCGCGATCGCAGCCGCCGTGAGCACGGTGCCGATCATGGCGACCATCCTGGTCCTGCTCTCCGACCACCGCGAGGAGGCGGCGATCCCGTTCCTGGCCGGATGGGTGACCGGTGCCGCCACGGTCCTCACCCTCGCCACCCTGCTGGCCCAGTCCGCCCCCCACGCCCGCCCGCGTCGCGACGAGACCTGGGTCGGGGTGCTCGAGATCCTCATCGGCGTGGCGCTGATCGCCGTCGGCATCGTCGCCCTGCGCCGTCCGAGGACGGGGGACGGCGCCGGAGGCATGCCCGGATGGATGGACCGGATCGGCTCCATCCGCGGGCGCCGGGCCTTCGGCCTGGGCCTCGCACTCAACGTCCGGCCGAAGGCGCTGCTCCTCGTCACGGCCGCTGGGCTGCTCCTCCGCAGCGCCTCGCTGAGCATCGAGGGCACCGCGCTCGTCATGGCCTTCTTCCTCGTGGTGGCGACCTCGACCGTGGTGATCCCGGTCCTCTTCGCCCTGGTGGCCCCGGAGCGGATGGGGCCGCGGCTCGTGGCCACCCGCGACTGGATCTCCACCAACGGTCCGGTCGTCACGGCGGTGGTCATGCTGATGACCGGGGCCTTCCTCATCTACGCCGGTTCCACCCAGTTCTAGACGGACGGCTCGGCGCTCCCCGCGCCGGGGAGCCGACCCGCCGCCGGGTCACGACTGCTCGGTGGCCGGCAGCGGCGCGGCCGGCGTGCGCGTGGCGCGTCGCGTGAGCGCGAGGTGCCACAGCCAGCACCCCAGCCCGGCGGAGACGATCACCGCCGATGCCAGGGCCAGCTCCGGGAGCGAGCCGGTGACCCGTGGCACGAGCAGGCTCGCGACCAGTCCGTTGAGCAGCAGCGTGAAGAACGTGAACAGCGAGACCGCCGACCCGCGCCCGGCCGGGAACATGTCGAGGAGGATCAGCTGCATCGTCGGGTACGCGGCGACGGTCCCGAGCGCGAGCAGCGCCGGGCCCAGCACCACCCAGGGCAGCACCGGGCCGAGGGCGGTGGCGACCGCAGCGTTGACGAAGGCCGCGGCGACGCAGAAGAGCAGCGAGACGGTGACCAGTCGGTTGCCCGGCACCCGGCCCGCTGCCCAGCTGCTGATCTGCGACCCGACGAGCACCGCGCACACCAGCGGCGCGAACAGGATCCAGAAGTCCAGCTCGCCGAGGCCGAGCAGGTCGACCACGATGATCGAGGCGGCACTGACGTACATGAACTGCCCGCCGAAGATCAGGGCCGCCGACCACGCGACGCGGTGGAAGCGGGCGCTGCGGGCGACGTCGGTGAGCCCGCGCACCAGCGCGCCGACGCGCAGCGGGATCCGGCGCTCCGGAGGGTGGGTCTCGGGCAGCCACACCACGACCACGGCGACCAGCAGCAGCGCGGCCACCGCCATGAACCAGAAGGCGATCGGCCATGGCCCCGCCTGCAGCAGCACCCCGCCGATCACCGGGGCGATGGCCGGGGCCAGCGAGAAGATCATCATGACCCGGCTCATGAGCCGCTGGGCCTCCGGTCCCTCGAACACGTCCCGGATGACCGTCCGGCTCACGATCACCCCGCCCCCGGCGCTGAGCCCCTGCAGCACCCGGAACACCAGCAGGCTCTCGAGGGTCGGGGACAGGGCGCAGCCGATCGAGGCGAGGACGTAGACGGTGACGCCCCCGATGATCACCGGCTTGCGCCCGAGGGCGTCGGAGAGCGGGCCGTGGAACGGGCTCATCAGCCCGAACGAGATGAGGTACGCCGACACCACCAGCTGCATCTCGTCGCTGGTCACGTCGAAGTCGGCACCCATCTGCCGGAACGCCGGGAACGGGGTGTCGATGCTGAACGGACCGAGCATCGACAGCCCGGCCAGGATGACGGGGACCAGCCACAGCAGGCGGCGGTCGGGAGGGCTGGTCATCTCAGCGTGCAGCCTCCCACACCACGCACCGCACGAGTTCGGGTCCGGAGGCAACCGAACCGGCTCTCAGGACGTTCTCCCAGCATGGACCGGACGGACGCGCGGTGAAGCCCGCCGACGAGTCCGCCTTCATCGACTTCGCCGAGGCGGCGCGGCCGCGGCTTCGGCGTACGGCGTTCCTGATGTGCGGCGACTGGCACCTGGCCTCCGACCACGTGCAGGAGGGACTGATCCGGGTGTACGTGGCCTGGCCGCGACTGACGCGGCAGGGCGGCGAGCTGGCCTACGCCCGGAAGGCGGTCGTGAGCGCGTTCCTCGACTCCCGGCGCAAGCGCTCCAGCACCGAGGTGCCGAGCGAGGCGAACGTCGCGACCCCCTCCGGACAGGACGTCGCGACGAGCGTCACCGCCCGGGCCGCCCTGCTGGCCGCGTTGCGACGGCTGCCGGAGCGGCAGCGGGCCTGCGTGGTGCTGCGCTACTTCGAGGACCTCGACGTCGCGGAGACCGCTGCGACGCTCGGCTGCTCGCAGGGGACCGTCAAGAGCCAGACGTCCAAGGCGCTCGGCTCGCTGCGGTCGATGTTCGACGACTCGCCGTTCGGCGAGCTGGTCACGGAAGGAGCCAGCTGATGGTGAACGAGCTGCGGGAGCTGATGCGCGACACCGCCGGCACCGCCCCGACCGACGACCGCGACCTCGCCGTCGTCCTCCGCGCCGGCCGGCGCCGGGTCCGACGCCGGCGGTTCACGATCGTCGGCGGCACGGCGCTCGCCACGGCCGCCGTGGTCGGGATCTTCTCGATCGTCCGACCGTCACCGCCCGACCTCGACGCGGCCGGCGTGCCGACGCCGGACGCGCCGACACTGCGCCTCGCCGAGGCGCGGGAGGCGGTCCAGGGGCGCGACTACCGGGTGCTCGCGTCGTACACGAACGAGAACCTCGACCAGGACAACGGACAGTACTTCGACGGGGTCACCGACGACGGGCTGGTCCTGTTCCGCGACGGCCCGAGCCTGGAGCAGCGCCGGGCGCGCCTGGCCCTGATGGACCCGGCGACCGGGGCGAAGGACTGGCTACCCGACAGCAACGCGGCGGCGTCGCAGCTGTGGCCGCTCGAGCTCGGCTCCGACCGGCTGTGGTTCCTCGGAGCGCTGGACGACAACGGGACGTCGACGCACCTCGCCGTCTACGACTACGACCGCGAGCGCGAGCGGTGGAGCGGGATGAAGTGGCCGGACCTGCCCGCGGTCGAGCAGCCCCGCGCGGTGCTCGGACCCGACGACCGGCTCTACGTCTTCGTCCCCGCCACCCGGGGGCAGCCGCCGCGGGGCGGCTGGCCCGTGGGCGCGGACGGCGAGGCCGACGACGCGAACGCGGACGGCGACACCTACCGCCTCTGGTCGGCCTCCCTGACCGACGGTCGCGACGTCCGCGACGAGGGCCTCACCGTCGGTGACGTCGCCTTCACGGACACCGCGATGGTGTGGACCGACGCCACCAACGGCGACAGCGGTCGCGTGCACGTCCGCGACCTCGCCACCGGAGAGCAGCACTCCTTCGACCCGGAGTCCGGTGCGCGCTGCAACCTGCTGTCGTTCGGCGCCGTGGCGGACCGCGTCGTCCTCGGGCAGTACTGCGGCACCTACGACGGCGTCCGCGACGACCGGGTCCAGGTGGTCAGCACCGACGGCGACCAGGTCGTCACCGTCCAGGACAGTGACCTCGACGGCGGCCTGGGGGTCGGCAACGACGTCGTGACGGTGACCTCCTACCAGCGCGGGGCGGCCGGGACGTACGTCTACGACCTCTTCGCCGACCGGTTCCTGAGGCTCAGCGACGAGGTCTCCAGCTGGACGACCGGCGGTCCGACCCAGCCGGGCCAGGTCCTCTGGGGCACGCCGGTCAACCGCGGCCACGGCGCCACGCAGTGGCTGGGCGAGCTGATCGGTCAGTGACGCGACGAGGCCCGCCCCGGATGTTCCGGGACGGGCCTCGTGCGAGCGGTGGAGGCGCTCAGTGGCCGTGACCGTGACCGTGACCGGCCCCGGCGGACTCCTCCTCCTCGGGCTTGTCGACGACCAGGGTCTCGGTCGTCAGCAGCATGCCCGCGATCGAGGTGGCGTTGACGAGCGCGGAGCGGGTCACCTTGACCGGGTCGAGGACGCCCTGGGCCACCAGGTCGCCGTACTCCTCGGTCGCGGCGTTGTAGCCGGTGCCGACGCCGTTCTCGCGGACCTTGGCGACCACGACGTAGCCGTTGACGCCGCCGTTCTCGGCGATCCAGCGCAGCGGCTCGTCGGCGGCCTTGCGGACGATCCGCACGCCGGCGGCCTCGTCGTCGGTCAGGCCGAGGTCACCGTCGAGCACGGAGACGGCGTGGACGAGCGCGGAGCCACCGCCGGGGACGATGCCCTCCTCGATCGCGGCGCGCGTCGCGGAGACGGCGTCCTCGATGCGGTGCTTCTTCTCCTTCAGCTCCACCTCCGTGGCGGCGCCGACCTTGATCACGCACACGCCGCCGGCCAGCTTCGCGAGCCGCTCCTGGAGCTTCTCGCGGTCCCAGTCGGAGTCGGTGTTCTCGATCTCGGCCTTGATCTGGTTGACGCGGCCCTCGACGCCCGCGGCGTCACCGGCGCCGTCGACGATGGTGGTGTTGTCCTTGGTGACGACCACGCGGCGGGCCTGGCCGAGCACCTCGAGCCCGACCTGGTCGAGCTTGAGGCCGACCTCGGGGGCGACGACCTGGCCACCGGTCAGCGTCGCGATGTCCTGCATCATCGCCTTGCGGCGGTCACCGAAGGCCGGGCTCTTGACCGCGACGGCGTTGAAGGTGCCGCGGATCTTGTTGACGACCAGCGTCGACAGCGCCTCGCCCTCGACGTCCTCGGCGAGGATGAAGAGCGGCTTGCCGGACTGCATGACCTTCTCGAGCACCGGGAGCAGGTCCTGCACCGAGGAGATCTTGCCCTGCACCAGCAGGATGTACGGCTCGTCGAGGACGGCCTCCATCCGCTCGGGGTCGGAGACGAAGTACGCGGAGATGTAGCCCTTGTCGAACTGCATCCCCTCGGTGAACTCCAGCTCGGTGCCCATGGTGTTGGACTCCTCGACCGTGATCACGCCGTCCTTGCCGACCTTGTCGAAGGACTGGGCGAGCAGGTCGCCGATGACGGCGTCACGGGAGCTGATCGTCGCGA
The DNA here is from genome assembly GCA_963723945.1 of uncultured Actinomycetota bacterium. Classification (GTDB taxonomy): domain Bacteria; phylum Actinomycetota; class Actinomycetes; order Propionibacteriales; family Nocardioidaceae; genus Nocardioides. Next base: position 36,294 of record CAVRSW010000027.1, on the reverse strand, counting down.
CCGAGGCCATGTCCTCCTTGGTCTCGACCTCACGGGCGGCCTCCTTGAGGGCGTCGCCCACGGCCTCGGCGGCGGCGTCCATGCCGCGCTTGAGGCCCATCGGGTTGATGCCGGCCGCGACCGCGCGCAGGCCCTCGTGGACCATGGCCTGCGCCAGCACGGTGGCGGTGGTGGTGCCGTCACCGGCGACGTCGTTCGTCTTGGTGGCGACCTCCTTGGTGAGCTGGGCGCCGAGGTTCTCGAACGGGTCGTCGAGCTCGATCTCACGGGCGACGGTCACACCGTCGTTGGTGATGGTCGGCGCGCCCCACTTCTTGTCGAGGACGACATAGCGACCCTTGGGGCCGAGCGTCACCTTGACGGTGTTGGCCAGGGCGTCGACACCCCGCTCCAGCGCCTTGCGGGCGGAGTCGTCGAACTCCAGGATCTTGGGCATTTCTTCTCCTACGTGGGTTCGTGGGCATCAGTGAGGACCGTGTCGCTCACCGCTCGCTGCTGTCGCGGTTCGGTCACACGACGAGATCGGTCGTGCACCCGGGCGGCTGGGCCGACCCGGGGTGCACGACCGAGGGATTGATCAGCCGACCACAGCGAGGACGTCACGCGCGCTGAGGATGAGGTACTCCTCGCCGGCGTACTTGACCTCGGTGCCGCCGTACTTGCTGTAGATGACCTTGTCGCCGACGGTCACGTCGACGGGGACACGGTTGCCGTTGTCGTCGATGCGACCCGGCCCGATCGCCAGGACCTCGCCCTCCTGGGGCTTCTCCTTGGCGGTGTCGGGGATGACCAGGCCGGAGGCGGTGGTCTGCTCGGCGTCGAGCGGCTTCACGACGATCCGGTCCTCGAGGGGCTTGATGTTGACCGACACTTCAGATCAACCTCCACTTTCTCTTCAACCTCTGGGGGAGCCAGCGGCTCCTGGGACGTGTGAGCCTGCGGTTTCGGTACGCCGTCGCGGGAGCCGTACGTCGTCGCAAGCGCTGGCACCCTCAGGGCGAGAGTGCCAACGCCGACGCTAGCACTCCCCCTGTAGGAGTGCCAGCGAGGGGGGTGTCTCCCCATCATCGGCCGTCGCGGGCACGGGGGTGGAGACGCCCACCCGGTCCCGCCCGACCCTCTGACAGGATCGAGGACGTGGACCTCGACGCCTTCCGCTGGCTGCTCACCGACGACGGCCACGCGTTGATGGAGACGGCGGCGACGGTGTCGGACGGGGACGAGCTGGCCGCCCAGCGGACGCTGCGCCGGCAGGCGTCGGCCGAGCGGGTGGCGGCCGCGCTGACCCAGGTCGAGCTGCGGCGGCGAGGTGCCGCCAAGTTCGGCGACCTGGCCACGCGGATGTTCTTCACCCCCGACGGCCTCGAACAGGCGACCCGGCTCCCCGTCGCCCGCCACCGGGCAGCGCGGCTCGCGGCAGCGTCCACCGCGACCCTGGTCGACCTCGGCTGCGGCATCGGCGGCGACCTGGTGGCCACCGCGTCTGCCGGAATCATCGTCGCCGGTCTCGACCTCGACCCGCTCAGCGTGGCCGTGGCGGAGGCCAACCTCACGGCCCTCGGCCTCGCGGGCGCCGTGATGGTGGCCGACGCGACCACGGTCGACACGACCCCCTTCGACGTCGCGTATGCCGACCCGGCGCGACGCTCGGCGCGGGGTCGCACCTGGTCGGTGGACGACTGGCAGCCGCCGTGGTCGTTCGTCGAGCAGCTGCTGCGCCGCGACGCCTGCGTCAAGGTCGCGCCGGGGATCCCCCACGAGCTGGTGCCCGACGGGGTCGAGGCCGAGTGGGTCAGCGACCACGGCGAGGTCAAGGAGGCCGCGCTGTGGTCTGGCCGGCTCGCCACGACCGCGCGGCGCGCGACCGTGATCGGCGACGGCGGGCTGGCCACGCTGACCGACGAGGACGACCCGGGCGCCGGCACCCGCGACGTCGGCGGCTTCCTCTACGAGCCCGACGGGGCCGTGATCCGCGCCGGGCTGGTCACGGCGGTCGCCGCCGGCGTCGAGGGCGGGCTGGTCGACGAGCACATCGCGTACGTGACCAGCGACGCGACGTACCGGACACCGTTCGCGCGCGGCTACCGCGTCCTGGAGCAGCTCCCCTACCGGGAGAAGCAGCTCCGCGCCGCGTTGCGCGAGCGCAGCATCGGCACCCTGACCATCAAGAAGCGGGGCGTCTCGATCGTCCCGGACGAGCTGCGCCAGCGGCTCGCGCTGCGCGGTGACCGGACCGCCACGCTGGTCCTCACCCGGGTCGCCGGCCGGGGCGCGGCGCTGCTGGTCGAGCCGTTCTGACCGGAGCTCACTCGTCGGCCGGGCAGCCGCGCTGCTCGGCGCCGGGGACGCGGACCGGGAGCTGCCCGGTCGCGGTGGCCTTCCCGGTGAGCACGTCCACCAGGGCCGCCATCGCGCCGGGGGTCGTGCCGTACGTCGCGATCCGCACCGGCGCGTCGGAGCCCCCGAGGACGTAGGGCGTGTCGGTGGCGACCGCGACCTCCCCGGAGACCGGGCCGTCGCCGTAGCCGGCGAAGGCCACGGTGGTGGCACCGGCGAGCCGTCGATCCTCGGCGGCCTGCCAGTCCGCCAGCTCACCGCGCCGCCGCTGCTCTGCCCTGCCCCATCGCGCGAGCCGCTGCCGGTAGTCGCGGGCGGACTCACGCCGACCGCGGTCGGGACGGTCCCGGCCGGAGGCGATGCGGGCCGGGGCGGCGCGCGGGACGAGCACGTCCACGCCCGCGGCCCGGGCGGCGCCACCGAACGCGGCGACCGACTCGGCGTCACCGGTGGCGACCACCGCCCCGTCGACCACGGAGCCGCGGCACGGCCCGGAGGCCATGGTCACGGCGGCCGCGGACAGGGCGCGCGACGCGTCGCGAGCGGCCCCCACCGGAGCGTCCGCGTCGCTGCGGGTGTGCTCGAGCAGGGCGACCTGGCGGGCGGCGGACTGCAGCAACCGGGTGCGAGACAGGTCACCGGACCGGACCGCGCGGACGATCGCGGTACGCGCGGCGGCCGGGTCGGTCGGCATCAACAGCACGTCGTTGCCCGCGGCCAGCGCCCTGACCGCGACGGTGCCGGCGCTGCGGCCGGCCGTGACGGCGTCCATCTGGAGCGAGTCGGTCACGACGAGGCCCTCGAACCCGAGATCCCGGCGCAGCAGCCCGGTGACCACCGGGCGCGACAGGGTCCCCGGGGTCCGCGGGTCGACGGCGCGGATGTCCAGGTGGCCGGTCATCACGGCCGGGACCCCGTCGTCGACCGCGGCCGCGAAGGGCGCCAGGTCGACCCGGCGCAGCTCCCGGAGCGAACGGTCCTGCACCGGCAGCGAGAGGTGGCTGTCGGCGGGCACCGAGCCGTGGCCCGGGAAGTGCTTCAGCACCGGCGCCACGCCGCCGCTCTGCAGCCCGCTCGCCGCGGCGCCGGCCTGCTGCCCCACCAGTCGCGGGTCGGAGCCCGCGGACCGGGACCCGATCGTCGGGTCGGACGGTCCGCTGGTGACATCGGCGTCCGGGGCGAAGTCGACGGTGAACCCGAGACCGGCGAGCTCCTCGGCGTACTTCCGGTAGACGCGGGTGGTGAGCCCCGGGTCGCCGGCGGCGCCCGCGCTCATGAAGGCGGGGAACGACGTCGTCGCGGCCCGCTCGACGATCCCGCCCTCCTGGTCGACGGAGAGGAAGAGCGGCCAGCGCCGGTCCACCTGCCGTCGCAGCGTGGTCATCACCTGCCGGGTCTGGCCGGGCGAGGTGAGGTTCTCGTCGAAGGCGATGACGCCGCCGAGGTGCAGGTCGCGGACGAGACGCACCGGCGCGGCGGTCCCCGACCAGGAGCCCACGATGACCTGACCTGCGAGCGCGGGCAGCGGCAGCCGCCTCACCTTCCGTACGGCGTCGTCGAGCTCGCGCTCGGTCGGCCCCCATCCGGTGCGCAGCCCCAGCTGCTCGGCCGGGCCGGGCCGCTCGGGCTCGGCACTCGAGGCGGACTCCCCCGGCGGGTCCGGCTCGCCGGACGCCGCGGGCTCGCCGCTGTCGCCCTGGCAGCCGGTGGCGGCCAGGAGCACGACGGTGAGCGCGCCCGTGATCAAGCGGGGCAGGCGCGAGCGGACGGGTGCGGACACGCCTTCCATCGTGGCACGGGGGGCGGGGGGCGCAGCCAATCGCCGGGACCCGGGTCTGTGGTTGGCTCATCCCATGGGTGAGCAAGGGCGCTGGCCGGGGTGGGTCTACGCCGAGGGCGAGGAGCCGGACTACCGGTTCAGCCTCGCCAACGAGCGGACGCTGCTGGCCTGGCTGCGGACGGCGCTGGCGCTGCTCGCCGCCGGCGTCGCCCTCGACCAGATCGACCTCGCGATGGACGAGACGCTGCAGCTCTCGCTGGCCGCCGTCCTCGTCCTGCTGGGCGTCGTGTGCGCGGCCGCGTCGTGGTGGCGGTGGGCGAGCGCCGAGCGGGCGATCCGGACGCGCGCTCCGCTGCCCTCTCCCCTGCTCGGGCTGGTGCTGGCGCTCGGCACCATCGCGATCGGGGTCGTCGTCCTGGTGGCCCTCTGAGATGGACACTGCGAGACGGAAGCTGCGAGACGGGAGCCGTGACATGGACGCTGTGACATCGACGCTGGGGGCACCGTGAGCGGGTGGGCCTGATGTCCGGCCCGGTCCACGGGATGCAGGCCGAGCGGACGGCGCTCGCCTGGCAGCGCACCGGACTCTCCGTCGCGGTCGCCGCCGCGATCCTGGCCCGGCTGACCTACGGCGACCTCGGTGTGTGGGCCCTGCTCGCGCTGGCCGTCTCGCTGGGGCTGTGCGGCTGGGTGCTGGTGGAGAGTCGGACCCGCTACCGCGGCCGGGTCGGCCTGCGCGAGGAGCGCGCCGGGCTCGGGGGCTGGTCCGCCGCGCTCTGCGCCAGCATCGTCGTGATGGGCCTGACCGAGCTGGCCGCCCTGGCCGTCGGCTGACGGCAAGCGCCGACCGGGTCAGCCGAGCAGCTCGCGCTCCGCCCCGATCGTCGTGTCGTCACCGTGGCCGGTGTGCACGACGGTCTCGTCGGGCAGGTCGAAGAGCCGGCGCCGGATCGACTCGACGATGACCTCCTCGTCGCTGTACGAGCGGCCGGTGGCACCCGGGCCGCCCTGGAACAGGGTGTCGCCGGTGAAGACGCAGCCGAGGTCGTGCACGTACAGGCAGACCGCGCCCGGCGCGTGGCCGGGCGTGTGGATCGCCTTGAGCGCCGCGCCGGCCACCTTGACGGTCTGGCCGTCCTCGAGGTCGACGTCCCACAGGTGACCGTGCTGATCCTGGGGGTGGGTCAGCTCCCACAGCGGCCGGTCGTCGGGGTGGAGCAGGATCGGCGCCGAGACCCGCTCGCGCAGCTCCGGCGCGACCCGGACGTGGTCGTCGTGGGCGTGGGTGCAGATGATCGCCTTGACGGTACGCCCGGCGACGACCTCGAGGATCGCGTCGACGTCGTGGGGTGCGTCGATCACCACGCACTCCTCGTCGTCGCCGACCACCCAGATGTTGTTGTCGACGTCGTGTGTCTCCCCGTCGAGGGAGAAGGTCCCGCTGACGACGCCGTGGTCCACGCGGACGGCCATCAGAAGACCACCACCGAGCGGAGCACGTCGCCACCGTGCATCTTCTCGAACGCCGCCTCGACGTCGTCGAGGGCGATCTCCTCGCTGACGAACGCGTCCAGGTCGAGCCGTCCCTGCCGGTAGAGGTCGACCAGCATCGGGAAGTCACGGCTGGGAAGGCAGTCGCCGTACCAGCTGGACTTGAGCGCACCGCCGCGGCCGAAGACGTCGATCAGTGGGATGTCGGGGACCTTCATGTCCGGGGTCGGGACGCCGACCAGCACCACCGTGCCGGCGAGGTCGCGGGCGTAGAACGCCTGCTTCCAGGTCTCGGGGCGGCCGACCGCGTCGATCACGACGTCGGCACCCTCGCTCCCGTCGTCGCCGCAGATCTGCTTGATCGCCTCGACGGGGTCGGTCTCGGAGCTGTTGACGGTGTGGGTCGCCCCGAGCCTCCGCGCGCCCTCGAGCTTGCGGTCGTCGATGTCGACGGCGATGATCCGGGCCGCTCCGGCGAGCGCGGAACCCGCGACCGCCGCAGCCCCGACGCCGCCGCAGCCGATCACCGCGACCGAGGAGCCGCGGCGGACGTTGCCGGTGTTGAGCGCGGCGCCGAGGCCGGCCATGACCCCGCAGCCGAGCAGCCCGACCGCGGCCGCCCGCGCGTCGGGGTCGACCTTGGTGCACTGTCCGGCGGCGACCAGCGTCTTCTCGGCGAACGACCCGATGCCGAGGGCCGGGGTCAACGGCGTACCGGCTCCCTCACCGGCGAGCGTCATCTTCTGCGTCGCGTTGTGGGTGGCGAAGCAGTACCACGGCTCACCGCGGTTGCAGGCGCGGCAGTCGCCGCAGACGGCGCGCCAGTTCAGGACGACGAAGTCACCCGGGGCCACGCCGGTCACTCCCTCCCCGACCGACTCGACGACGCCCGCGGCCTCGTGGCCGAGCAGGAACGGGAACTCGTCGTTGATGCCACCCTCGCGGTAGTGGAGGTCGGTGTGGCAGACCCCGCAGGCCTGCACCTGCACCAACGCCTCGCCCGGACCGGGATCGGGCACGTTGATGGTCTCGATGCTGACGGGCTGGCCCGGCGCGCGGGCGACGACTGCTCTCACCTGATGCATGCCAGCGATGCAACCATAGGCGCCCGGAAGCCGTGTAGGGGGTGTGATCGCGACGGTGACGTCCGCACGGACGGACTTCGAGGAGTGGCTGCTGGCCCGGGAGGGCTCGCTCCACCGCACGGCGCGGCTGCTCACGCACGACACGCACGCAGCCCAGGACCTGGTGCAGACGACGCTGGCCAAGCTCTACCTCGCCTGGGACCGGATCTCCGACCGCGACAACGTCGACGCGTACGCGCGCCGGATCCTGGTCAACGAGCACCGCTCCACGTGGCGCAAGGCGTCCACCCGGCGCGAGGTCACCACGGACACCCCGCCCGACCGCGGCGAGGCCGCCCGTGAGTACGACGGGGCGCGCGACGCCGTGTGGGCGTTCGTGTGCACGCTGCCGCCCCGGCAGCGCGCGGTCATCGTGCTCCGCTACTACGAGGAGCTGACCGAACCGGAGGTGGCCGAGCTGCTCGGCATCTCGGTCGGAACCGTGAAGTCCCAGGCCCACCGCGCGCTGGCCGCGCTCCGGGCGAGGGTGGCCGACCACCCCGAGATCGAGGGAGGTGCCTCGTGAACGTCGAGGATCTGCTGCGCGAGAGCCTGCACGCCGAGGCGGCGCGGACCGAGCACGACCCGACGCCGCTGGAGCAGGTCGCGTGGCGTGCCCGGTCGGTGCGCCGGACCCGGCGCACCCGGGTGGCGGCGGTGTCGCTCGTGGCCGCCGCGGCGGTCGCCACGCCCGTCGCACTGACCGTGCCTGGCCTGCTGCTCGCCGACCGGGATCCCGCCCCACAGCCGTTCGCCTCGCTGCAGGAGGCGTACGGCCCGACGGTGGCCTGGGTGGACGGCGAGGTCTACCACTCCGCCGACGGCCAGACCTCGGCGCTCGACGTCACCGACGTGCAGGCATTCGTCCCGTTCCGGGGCGGCCTGCTCGCCACCGCGCGCGCCGACCTTCCCGCCGGGCAGGCCCGGGTCGTCACGCTGGGGGCGGACGGCGCCGTCACGTCGGACGAGTGCGGATCGCCCCGGCTGGGGCTCGACCAGGCGGGCGAGGTCGCGGTGTCGCTCACCGTCTACGAGTGCAGCGTGCGCTGGAGCGGCGCCCTGCTCGAGTGGCGGGACGCCCGCAGCCCGGACCGCGCCGACGACGAGCTCGTGATGCCGACCGCCATGTCGACCGACCCGGTGGCCGTGCGCGGCGACCTGACGTTCTACAACGGGGCCGAGCTCGACGGCGGGCAGCCGGCGGCCTACCGGCTGGTCACCGGGCTCGGGCCGCCGGAGCGGATCCCCCGCCTCGGCGCAGTGGTCGACGTGACCCTCGACGGCAGCCGGCTCGCCGGCACCACCACCGACGGACGCCAGGTCGTCGCCGACGCCCAGTCCGGCGAGGTCCGGACCGAGCTGCCCAGCCGGGCGGTGTCGTTCAGCCCCGACGGCGAGCACGTCGCCGCGGTCAGCCTGTCCGACGACCGGCTGGAGATCCTGGACGCCGGGACGGGCGCGCTGGTCGCGGCCACCGACGCCGGGACGTTCGACGGCCGCGTGGCCTGGGAGTCCGACGAGCGGCTGCTGGCGGTCGCCGTCTCCGGTGACGACGAGACGCTGCTGCGGGTCGACCTCGACGGCACCGTGTCGCGGGCCTCCGAGGTGCGCCCGGCCGGGTCGCTGACGCTGGTCACCCAGCCGTGAGGTCGACCGGTCGCACTCACCACACGCCCAGCACGTCACCGCCGATCCGGACCACGAAGGCGGAGACCACCAGCAGGAAGAAGACACGCACGAAGCGGCTGCCCCGCGAGATCGCGACCCGGGCGCCGAGGTAGCCGCCGAGCAGGTTGCACCCGCCCATGACCAGCCCGACCTTCCAGAGCACCGCCCCCATGGGCACGAAGACGACGAGCGCACCGAGGTTGGTGGTCCAGTTGGCCAGCCGGGCCTTGGCGCTCGCCTCGAGGAAGGCGTAGCCGAGCAGCCCGACCAGCGTGAAGACGAAGAACGACCCGGTGCCGGGGCCGAGCGCTCCGTCGTAGAAGCCGATGCACAGCCCGGTCAGCATCGCCAGGCCGAGGTGCCGGCGGCCGCTGAACCGCAGCGCCGTCCGGTCACCGAGGTCCGGCTTGAGCAGCACGTACGCGCCCACCACCACGAGTGCCACCAGCACTATCGGGTCGAACGCCTCGGCCGGGATGAAGGTGGCTGCGAGGGCGCCGAGGACCGCACCGACGAACGAGAGCGCCATCAACGGCAGGAAGGTGCGCGGGTCCGGCCGGACCCGGCGGTAGTAGGTCGCGCTGCTGACCGTGGTGCCACAGATCGCGGCGAGCTTGTTGGTGGCGAGGATCTGCACGGGCGTGGCCCCCGGCAGCCCGATCACCAGCGCCGGCAGCAGCACCAGTCCCCCGCCGCCCACCACCGCGTCCACGAAGCCGGCAGCGAGCGCCGCGAGCGCGAGGAACAGCAGCACGGTCAGGTCGGGGTCGGCCACCGGGCGACCGTACAGTCGGTCGCATGCGGATCGTCTCCCTGCTCCCCTCGACGACCGAGATCCTGTTCGCGATCGGTGCGGGTGACGACGTGGTCGGGGTGACGTTCGAGTGCGACCACCCGGCCGAGGCCCGCCACCGGACGATCGTGTCCACCTCGGCGATGCCCGAGGGACTGGCACCGGCCGAGATCGACGCGTACGTCGCCGGGGCGATGCACCGCGGCGAGGACCTCTACCACCTCGATGCCGGTGCGCTGGCCGGTCTCGACGCCGACCTGGTCGTCACCCAGGACCTGTGCGCCGTCTGCGCCGTAGACGTGTCGGTCGTCGGTGACGCGCTCGCCCACCTCGGGTGCTCGGCAGAGGTGCTGACGATCGACCCGCACACCCTCGACGAGGTGCTGGCGTCCATCGAGACCCTCGGCAAGGCGACCGGCCACGAGGCCGAGGCGGCGCAGCTGGTCGCCGGCCAGCGGCTGCGGCTGGAGGCGGTGCGCGAGCGGGTCGCCGGGCTGCCCCGGCCGCGGGTGATGCTGCTGGAGTGGACCGACCCGCCGTTCGCCCCCGGTCACTGGGTGCCGGAGATGATCGCGGCCGCGGGGGGCGAGCCACTGCTCGGCACCGCCGGCACGAAGTCGGAGCGGGTCGCCTGGGAGGCGATCGAGGCGGCGGACCCGGAGGTCTTCGTGGTGGCGCCGTGCGGCTACGACCGCGCGGGCGCCACCGCGCTCGCCGACGAGCTCGTCGGCTCCGGCCGGCTGCCTGCCGGCGTACCGGTCCACCCGGTCGACGCCAACGCCGCGTGGGCCCGCCCCGGCACCCGCCTGGTCGACGGTGTCGAGGAGCTCGCCGCGCTCCTGCACCCCTGGTCGTGACGCCGCGTGTGCCCCAGCGTGCGCTCCGGCGCACCCTCGGGCACACGCCGCGATGACCGGACGGTCAGCCGACCCAGAACCCCCGGCCGCCGCCCATCCAGTCGCCGAAGTGGTCGCGGTAGGACGACCCCGGTGCCCGGTCCCCGAGGTAGGACCCGACGACGGCGGCGCCGAGGTCGTCGAGCTCGGGCGCCACGACCCGGCCCTCCACCCGCTGCGCCATCGACTCGATGAAGCGGGCCAGCCCGGGGTCGTCGCCGAGCCGGAAGAACGTCGTCTGCGCCCCCAGCCGGTACGCGTTGTCGAGCTCACGCACGGCGTAGCTGATCGTGAGCGGGTGCGGTGGGTAGGAGAAGTGCACCTCCCCGTCCGGCTCGAGGTGCGAGGTCGGCTCGCCGTCGGTGACGACGAGCAGCACCGGCTGCGCCTGCGGGTGCTTGCGGAAGTGCCGGTTGGCGAGCAGCAGCCCGTGGTGGAGGTTGGTGCCCTTGTCCCAGCGGGCGTCGAGCCCGGTGAGCTCCTCGATCTCCATCACCTGCGCGTGGCGCGAGAAGGCGACCAGCTGCAGCGCGTCGCCGCGGAATCGCGACCGGATCAGGGTGTGCAGCGCCAGCGCGGTCCGCTTCATCGGCACCCAGCGGCCGTCCATCGCCATCGAGAACGACGTGTCGACCAGCAGCGCCACGGCGGCCTGGGTGCGCGCCTCGGTCTCCTGGACCTCGACGTCCCCGATCTCCAGCCGTACGCCCGTGCGCGGGTCGCCACCCTCGGCGACGGTCCGTCGTACCGCGTTGCCGATGCTGCGCGTCACGTCCCACGGCTCGGTGTCCCCGAACTGCCACTCGCGGGTCGCGCCCGACAGGTCACCCGCGGCGCCCGCCGAGCGGAGCTCGCGCTGCCCCTGCCGTCCCGACATCCGCTGGGCCACGTCGCGCAGCAGCGCCTTGCCGAGCTGCCGCATCGCCTGCGGGCTGAGCCGGTACTGGCCGTCGGAGCCGCGGTGGAGGTAACCGCTGTCGCGCAGCGCGCGCTCGAGCTCCTGCAGCGTCCGGGCGTCGACGGCCGCGCGGTCGCCGAGCTGCCGGGCCAGCGCGTCGAGGTCCACGTCGTCGAGGCGCGCGCCGTCGTAGGACTGGGAGAGCTGGTCGGCGAGGTCGTCGAGCTGCGCGAGGTCCTGCAGCACGCCGGTGCCGTCGCCGAGCCCGAGCCCCTCCCCGCCCTCGAACTGCTCGGAGCCGCCCCAGTCCTCGCCCGGGCGCAGCGCCTGCAGGTTGGCGTCCATCCGGGCCAGCTGCTCCATCAGGGCGGGCGAGCCGAAGGCCTGCTGGGAGAGCTCCATCAGCTGCTGCCGCTGCTCCGGAGACATCGAGCGCAGCATCCGCTGCGCGGCGGCCGACCGCTGTGCGAGCGCGTCGAGCAGCTCGTCGATGTTCTCCGGGCCCCCGTTCGGCCCAGTGAAGAACTGTCCGTGCTTGGCCATGAAGTCGTCGAAGTCGGCCTGCGTGTCGATCCCCTGCTGGTGCTTCTCCAGCAGGTCGTTGAGGTCGGAGAGCATCTCGTTGACGGCTGCGCGGTCCTCGTCGGTGGCGTTCTCCAGCGCGTCCTTCATGCCGGCGAACCGCTGGTCGAGCAGCTCTCGACCGAGCAGGTCCTTGATCTGCTCGTACGCCTCGCGGGCCTCCCTGCTCTGCCAGTCGTAGGACGACAGCTCGGCGACCGCCGCCGCGGTGCTGGGCGACAGGCCGTCGAGCTGGAGCTCGCGGAAGGCCCGGTCGCCGTCGTCCATCTCGACGTCGCGGGCGAGCTGCTTGCGCTCCTCCAGCACGGCCTGGTCGAGCAGCTCGCGCACCTCCTGCAGCGTGCCGTCGAGCTGATGGTTGCGCACCAGGTCGCGACGCCGCTCGGCGACCCGGCGGGCCAGGTCGTCGAGACCGGCCTGGTCGCGTCCGCCGCGGCGCAGGAACTCCCGCATCGCCCGCTCGGGGCTGTAGCCGGCCATCACGTCCTGACCGATCTCGTCGAGCGCCTCGCCGAGGTCGACCGGGGGCGCCAGCGGGTCGCCGCCGTGGTAGCGGCCGTAGCGGCTGGCGCGGGGGCTCATTGCGTCTCCGAGGTCGATAGTCCGCCGCCGGAAGCGGCACCGATCCCGCGCCGCAGGCGCATCGGGCGGCGGACTATCGACCTGGCCGGCTCAGCCATAGACGGTCTCCGCCCCGTCGGAGTCCTTGCCGATCTTGCGGGCCAGGTAGAGGCCCTCCAGCGCGAGCTCGATCGCCGCGGCGCGGGTGCCGTCGTCGGTGGCGCCGAGCCGGTCGCAGATCTCGTCGTAGAGCTCGGACTCCCCGAGCACCGGCAGCCCCGCCAGGAAGTCGCGGGCGCTCACCTGGGCGCCGGTGGTCACCATCCGGCCCTCCTCGATCGCCTCGACCAGCAGTCCGAGGTCGACCCCGCGCAGGTGGCGCCGGACGGTCTCGGCGGTGGCGGTGCGGAGCAGGTGGGTCAGCACCTCCTGCTCGCGGCCCTCCTCACCGGTCTCGAACTCGATCTTGCCGCCCAGCACGTCGACCGCGGTCTCGAGGTCGACCACCCGGGGCACCGCTCGCTCCTCACCCTGCCGGGTCGCCCGGTGCAGCGCGGACGCCGCGATCGTCTCGGCTCCGGCGATCGCGAACCGGGCACTGACGCCGCTGCGCTGGTCGACGCTGCCCGAGCCGCGGAGGTTGCGGGTGAAGCGCGCGAGCGTCTCGAGCAGGTGCTCCGGGACCTCGGCGACGAGGTGGGCCTCCTGCCGGACCACCGCCATCTCGTCGTCGAGCTCGCTCGGGTAGTGGGTCCGGATCTCGGCGCCGAAGCGGTCCTTCAGCGGCGTGATGATCCGGCCGCGGTTGGTGTAGTCCTCGGGGTTGGCGCTGGCGACGACGAGGACGTCGAGCGGCAGCCGCAGCACGTAGCCGCGGATCTGGATGTCGCGCTCCTCCATCACGTTGAGCATCGCCACCTGGATCCGCTCGGCGAGGTCGGGCAGCTCGTTGATCGCGACGATGCCGCGGTGGCTGCGCGGGATCAGCCCGTAGTGGATGGTCTCCGGGTCGCCGAGGTGGCGGCCCTCGGCCACCTTCATCGGGTCGACGTCGCCGATCAGGTCGGCCACGGAGGTGTCCGGGGTGGCGAGCTTCTCGGAGTACCGCTCGTCGCGGTGGCGCCAGGCCACGGGCAGGTCGTCACCGAGCTCGGCGGCGCGGCGCCGCGACTCCGGGGTGACCGGCTCGTAGGGGTGCTCGCCGAGGTCGGAACCGTCGATCACGGGTGTCCACTCGTCGAGCAGGCCGGCCAGCGAGCGCAGCAGCCGGGTCTTGCCCTGTCCGCGCTCGCCCAGCAGCACGACGTCGTGACCCGCGATCAGCGCGCGTTCGAGCTGGGGGATGACGGTGTCGTCGAACCCATGGAGCCCGGGCCAGGGGTCCTCACCTGCGGCCAGTCGCGCCAGCAGGTTGTCGCGGATCTCGCCGCGCAGCGGCTTGGGCTCGTGCCCACTCGCCCGGAGCTCGCCGACAGTGGTGGAGGCTGGTCGCTGGGTCACCCCGCCACGCTAACCCCGTTCGCAAGGACCGTCAGGCGTCGATCGCGCCCGGGGCTCCCCGTCGGCGACGGCGGGCGGCGACGAGCAGCCCGCCGAGCACGAGCAGGGTCACCCCGATGCCCGACACCGCAGCGGGGTCGCGGGGCACGCCCAGCCCGTCGTGCAGCCCGGCGTCGACCGCGGTGGGCGGGCACCGGTGCTCACCGGAGAGCGTCACCACGGCCGTGTTCTCGCAGTCGGCGTCCGGGGGGCCGTCCGACGCCTGCTCGCCGCACACCGCGACGTCGCCGCCGCCACCGAGGTGCGAGAGCGTGACGTCCACGTCGAGCGCGAGACGTTCGTCAGTCCCCCGTTGCCCGGTCAGGTCGCCGACCTCGAGGGCCACCTCGACCGGTTGCACGGCGCCCGGCGCGAGGTCCGGTCCGGTGGCGACGAGGTCGCACCGCCGGCCGTCCGGCGGCAGCGTCCCGGTCACCGTGGTGCCGTCCACGTCGACGGTCAGGGTCAGTGCGCCGGTCAGCGCGTTCCGGTCACCGCGGTTGACGACCGCCACCGTCGTCCGGGCGACCTGGGGCGAGGAGTTCCTGACGTAGAAGGTGCCGCCTGCCACGTCCAGAGGGACGACGAGGCCGATCCCGTCGAGCAGTGGGCCCGGGAGCTGGTCCGCGAACGGGCCGGACGCGGACCTCGACACCTGGAGCCCGGCGTCGCGCGCCTGCGCGGGTCCGGTCGCCACGGCCAGGGACACGAGGAGGAGCAGGCCGGCGACGAGGCGGGGGATGGCCGGCCGCCGGCGCGTCACAGCACGATCTCCGGGCGACGGCGCCGCTCCAGCAGGCCCGCGACCAGGAACCACCCGCCGTACAGGAGCAGTCCGACCGCGATCACGTTGACGAGGCTCCCGAGCATGCCGCCCGCCATCCACACCGAGACGTAGCCGACGAACGGCACGACGTACCAGACCTGGCCACGGACCTGGGCGGGCGTGATCGGCTCGAGGTCGACCGCGTCGTTGTTGTCGCCCTTGGTGACGTAGCTGACGCCGTCGACGCCGTAGCGGACCTCGTCGACACGGTGGGTGGTCAGCCGCGGGTCGTCGGAGACCGGCTGGAAGGTGATGACGTCCCCGACCTGCAGGTGCTCGGCGTCGGTGTCGCGCACCACCACCACGTCACCGGGGTCGAAGGTCGGGATCATCGACCCGCTGAGGACGGTCAGCGGACGGGCGTCGTTGAGCTTGGGGAGCACGATCAGGGCCAACGCCCCGGAGACGACGGCGCCCAGCAGCACCCAGCTGAAGACCTGGACGGTGAACTGCCACGCCGCCCTCACGGTGTCACCGCGCAGGTGTAGTTCGTGGAGTTGCCGTTGCGGTTGATCTTGACCACGCCGCTGGGCGAGGAGGATCCGCCACTGTTGACCGCGACGACCCGGTAGTACCGGGTGGCGCTGTTGCCGGCGGGGAAGGGGTTCCGGTTGTACGTGGTCGCCGACGTGCCCGAGACGAGCGCCGGCCCGGGCCACGAGGTGCCGTCGGTGGACTCGAAGACGTTGTAGGTCGTGCCGGTCGCGGTCCAGGTGATCGAGGTGCCGCTCGCGGAGACGCACGAGAGCACCGGCGACGCCGGGGCGGCCGGGGTGCTCGAGGCCACGCTGACGTTGACCGTCGCGCTGGCGGTCCGGCTCCACAGCGCGTACGCCGTCGACATCGGCGCCAGGAAGGCGAGCACGAGTCCGACGACGACGAAGGTCGTGCGCCGCCCGGTCACGGCCGCACCTGCGTCGCGGTGAGGGTGAGCGTGAGGGCACCGGACTTGCCGCCCACGGCGGCGGGAGCGTTGCCCTTGACCCGGGTCGACAGGCACAAGGTGCGGGCGCCGGCCGAGTTCGTGAGCGTGCCGAGGGCGGTCGAGGTGTAGCTGCTCAGCGGCTTGTACGTCCCCGCCGGGGAGGGACAGGTCGCCGGGGGCGTCACCATCGACGCGGCCACCTCGAGCCCGCTCACCAGGTCGGCCTGGTTGGCACTGATGCCGGTCAGCGCGAGCTGCATCTGGTTGTTCTTGCCGGTGACCGTGTAGTTGAGCGTGGCCGACTGGGCCTGGGCCGCACCGGCGGTCGCCCCCGTGTTGAGGGCCAGCGTCGGCAGCGTCCCCAGCGAGATCGCCGTGGCGGTGCCGCCGCCGTTGATGTCCAGCTCGAACGTGCCCGACTGGACGGTCCCGCTCCCCGCCGCCGCCTGGTCACGCCAGGAGGCAAGCGTCGTCCCCGTGGTGGCGCCCCCGACGAGGAGGGCGCCGACCACGGCGACGAGGAGCAGGACACGAGTGCGCATGACTCAGATCACGGGATCCGGGTCAGTGCGGGCGGTGCTGGGTGATCGACAGGTTCAGGCCGGACAGGCTGACCGACTTGTCCTGCTGGGCGGTGCCCGAGGTGGCGCTGTCGAACTCGAAGGTGACGACCAGGTTCTTGGCACCGTCGATGTCCGCGGGGTTGTCGAAGTCCTGGGTGAACTTGTAGCCGTCGTCGCTGGTGTCAGCGGCGGTGCCGTTGTCGTCCAGCGCGCCGGTCAGCGCCTGGCCCGCGTAGGTCGCGGTGACGTCGAGCCCGGACCACGCGGCGTGGGTCGGGAGGCCGGTCAGCGCGAAGTCGACGGCCAGGTTCTTGCCGGAGGCGTCCATGGTGACCGAGCGGGTCATGGTGACCTTGTCACCGGGGACCATCGCGTCCGCGGCCTGCCACGCGGCAGCCGTCTTGTTGGTGCTGACGTCGGCCCAGCTGACAGAGCCCACGCTCACGATGTCGAGCGTGCCCGACTGCACCGTGCCGCTGCTGATGCCCTGGCTGTCGCTCCACAGCGCGTAGGTGCCGAAGCCGCCCATGAGGAGCGCGATGCCCGTAGCACCGGCGATCGAGCCCTTGATCATCTTGTTCATCGTCGGAATCCCCGATTCGTGTCCGTGGCTCCCACGGGGGGCGGGAGCCGATGTCCAGAACCGTATGGAGCGACGTACGGGCGGCGCAGGCAGACCGCACTGTTGTGTCAGAGCCGTGGAGATGGTGAGGAGGAGTCGTTGAAGACCGTACGATCTTCCCCGATTTCGTGGAATTCGGGTCGTCCCTTCCGGCAGCGGTGTGGCACGGGGTGGGTCATGCCCGACTAGTCCGAACGGGCCATGCGTCACAGGGCGGGCGGTCGGCCACGCCCCGGGACCGCTCAGCCCGAGGCGAGGAAGGCCAGCAGGTCCTGGCGGGTGAGCACCCCGACCGGCTTGCCGTCCTCCTGGACGAGCACCGCGTCGGCGCCCTCGAGCAGCGCCACGGCCTCCTGGGCGGGCTCGCTCGCGCCGATGGTCGGCAGCGGGGCCGACATGTGCTCCTCGACCGCATCGGTGAGCCGGGCGTGCCCGGCGAAGAGCGCGTCGAGCAGGGTGCGGTCGGAGACCGAGCCGGCGACCTCCGCGGCCACGATCGGCGGCTCCGCACGCACCACGGGCATCTGCGAGACGCCGTACTCCTGCAGGATCGCCACCGCCTCGGCGATGGTCTCGCTGGGGTGGGTGTGGACCAGGTCGGGCAGCCGGCCGGTCTTGCCCCGCAGCACCTCGCCCACCGTCCGGTGGGCAGCGTCGGTCTCGCCGGTGGCGAAGCCGTACTGGGCCAGCCACTCGTCGTTGAAGACCTTGGTGAGGTAGCCGCGGCCGGAGTCGGGCAGCAGCACGACGATCACGGCGTCGGTGCGGCCCTCGGCCGCGAGCTCGTGGGCGAGCTGCCTCGCGGCGTACGCGGCCATCCCGCACGAGCCCCCGACCAGAAGCGCCTCCTCGCGGGCGAGCCGCCGGGTGAAGGCGAAGGAGTCGGCGTCGGAGACCTCGATGATCCGGTCGGCGATGTCGCGGTCGTAGGTCTCGGGCCAGAAGTCCTCGCCGACCCCCTCGACGAGGTAGGGGCGGCCGGTGCCACCGGAGTAGACCGAGCCGGCCGGGTCGGCGCCGATCACCTGCACCTCGGGGCTCTTCTCCTTGAGGTAGCGGCCGACGCCCGAGATGGTGCCGCCGGTGCCGACTCCTGCCACGAAGTGGGTGATCCGGCCCTCCGTCTGCTCCCAGATCTCCGGGCCCGTCGTCTCGTAGTGGGAGCGCGGGTTGTGGGGGTTGGAGTACTGGTCGGGCTTCCAGGCGCCCGGCTGCGCGGCGAGCCGGTCACTGACGTTGTAGTAGGAGTCCGGGTGCTCGGGCGCCACCGCCGTCGGGCAGACGACCACCTCGGCGCCGTACGCCTTGAGCACGTTGCGCTTGTCCTCGCTGACCTTGTCGGGGCAGACGAAGACGCAGTGGTAGCCCTTCTGCTGGGCCACCATCGCCAGGCCGACGCCGGTGTTGCCGGACGTGGGCTCGACGATGGTCCCGCCCGGCTGCAGCTCCCCCGAGGCCTCGGCGGCCTCGATCATCCGGGTGGCGATCCGGTCCTTCACCGACCCGCCGGGGTTGAGGTACTCCACCTTGCCGAGCACCAGCGGTGCCTCGAGGCCGTCGAGGGAGCGCTGCAGCCGCAGCAGCGGGGTGTTGCCGATCAGGTCGATGAGCGAGTTCACGTACTGCACCTGCACAGGCTAGAGCCCGGAACCCCCCTCGCGGGATTCGGCGCGTCCGTAGAGTTGCCCCGTGGGGAAAGCAGCCGCCGCGCGCAAGCTGGCCTCCGCCGCAGCGTTCGGCGGAGGCGGGCTGTCCGCGCTCGGCCTCGCGCTGTACGGCGTGCTGCGCACCGAGGCGACGCTGGCGCGCAAAGCCATCGGCCAGACTCGCGACACTCCCCCACCCGACGCCACCGGCTGGTACGGCCGTGGCCGCCCCGGGCCCGCGGTCCGGGTCGCGCTGCTCGGTGACTCCAGCGCCGCCGGATACGGCGTCGACCGGGTCGAGGAGACGCCCGGGGCGCAGCTGGCCAGCGCCCTCGCCGTCCGCGCGGACCGTCGGGTCCACCTCCGGTCCTTCGCCGTGGTCGGCGCGGAGTCCGGCCACCTGGCCGTCCAGGTCGACGCCGCGCTGCCCACCGGCATCGACCTCGCCGTGGTGCTGGTCGGCGTCAACGACATCACCCACCAGGTGCTGCCCGCGACCTCGATCCGGCACCTCTCCGAGGCGGTACGCCGGTTGCGCGATGTCGGCGCGGAGGTGGTCGTCGGCACCTGCCCCGACCTCGGCACGATCCGGCCGATACCGCCGCCGCTCAAGCAGGTCGCCCGGGTGTGGTCGCGCCGGCTCGCCGCGGCGCAGACGATCTCCGTCGTCGAGCAGGGGGGGCGCACCGTCTCGCTCGGTGACATCCTCGGCCCGGAGTTCGACGCCGCGCCCGCCCTGCTGTTCGGGCCCGACCGGTTCCACCCCTCGGCCGACGGCTACCGCGCCCTGGCCGACGTGCTGCTGCCGTCCTGCCTGGCCGCGCTCGGCCACGGTCCGGACGCCGAGGAGCGGCCGGAGCCGCTGCGTGGCGAGGGGCTGCGCCCGGTGGCGACGGCGGCCGTGGAGGCGGTCCGGACGCCCGGCACCGAGCTCGACGGGGTCGAGGTCGCCGGCGCGCGGAGGGGTGTCCGCGGGCTGTGGGTCGAGCTGCGGCACCGGCGGCGGCACCCCGAGACCGACTCCGAGGCACCCGAACCCACCGAGCCCCAGCCCGAGGTGGCCGGCGACGACGCGCGCGCCTGACCGGCCGTCGTACGACCCCGCGCACGACAGCGGCCCGCCCGGTCTCCCGGGCGGGCCGCTGGCTGCTGGTGGCGTCAGTCCTGGCTGAAGATCGCCAGGATGCGCAGCAGGTTGGTGTAGATCCAGACCAGGCTGACGGTGAGCGCGAACGCGGCCCGCCACGACTCCCGCTCGTCGACGCCGGCCGCGATCCCCTGCTCGACGAAGTCGAAGTCGAGGATCAGCATGAAGACGCCGAGCACCAGGCCGCCGATCGCGAACAGCAGGCCGGCGCCGCCGAAGCCGAGGATGCCGGTGCCGTTGCCGAAGGCGCTGAGCACGACCTCGAGCAGGCCCAGGCCCACCATGCCGAACATGGCGGCGACGACGAAGGTGCGGAACTTCTGGCCGACCTTGATGTCGAGGATCTTGTAGGCCGCCAGGGTGCCGGCGAAGGCGGCGAAGGTGCCGATCACGGCCTGCATCACGATGTTGTCGCCGAGACCGCTGTCGGCCGGGACGAACATCGCGTCGATGAACTTGGAGAACGCGCCGAGCGCCACACCCTCGAGCGCGGCGAACGCGATCACCAGGGCCGGGCTGACCACGCGCTTGAAGGAGTTGACCATCGACAGCCCGAACGCGCCGAACGAGCCCACCATCATCGCCAGGTAGAGCCTGCCGAGGTTCTCCTCGCTCGTGGTGATGTCGCCGGTCCAGTACCAGGTGAGGCCGGCGGTCAGGAAGACCACGCCCAGCGACATGGCGGTCTTCTGGACGACCGAGTCGACGGTCATCCGCTCGCCGGTGGTGGTCGGGGCGGGCGCCTGGCCCGTGGCCTGACCGTAGGCGTCGTAGGCAGCGCCGTTGCCGGGGTAGGTCTGGTTGCCGTAGGCGTTGCCCTGCTGCCCGGACCCGTTGAAGGCATCCGATCGCCGGAACACCGGGTTGTTGCTCTGCATGGTCTCCTCCTTGGAGGCCTGACGGCCATCGACCTGATGGCTCACCGTGTACGGACCACTGTAGTAGCCGTACACAGGCTGAACGAGCGTAGCCGAGCCGCTGTTCCGCCCCGGGCCCCTCTCTCAGAGGTTTCTCATCTGCGGCCGGTGCCCCGGGTGGGGGTCGAACCCACACTGAGCCGCTTTTAAGGCGGCTTCCTCTGCCGATTGGGATACCGGGGCCGGTCTGGGCGCGACTATAGGTACGTCTTGCGCGGGTGCACGGCGTGCGCGCCGGCGACCCGGTCGACGAACAGCAGCCCCCGGCAGTGGTCGATCTCGTGCTGCAGGGCGCGCGCCTCGAACGCCTCGGCCTCGACCCTCACCTCCGCACCGCTGCCCGGCAGCTGGCCGCGGACGACGACCCGGGTCGCCCGCTTCACGTCGCCGGTGAGGTCGGGGACGCTCATGCAGCCCTCGCGCGCCTTCTCGTTGCGACTGGACTCGACCACCTCGGCGTTGCACAGCACGAAGGTGCCGTGGTGCTGCCGGGTCTTGGGGTGCCCGGAGACGTCGACGCAGAACACCTGGGCCCCGACGCCCACCTGCGGCGCGGCGAGGCCGACGCAGCCCGGCGAGACCCGCATCGTGGCGACCAGGTCGGCCGCGAGGCGTACGACGTCGTCGGCCGTCGGGTCCACCCGGTCACCGACGGCCGCGAGCACCTCTGCGGGTGCGCGCACCACGTCGAGCACCCGGCCGTCGACACCGAGCTCCGCCTCGGTCCAGGCCAGGACGGTCGGGTCCGGGGTCACAGGTCGTCGGCCTCCGCCGCGCGCAGCGTCGCGCCGACGCCGAGCGCCGCGGCCGCCGCATCGACGGCGCCCCGGAGCGCCTCGACGTCGGTGCCGGGCGGCAGGTCGATCTCGGCCACCAACACGTAGAGCTCCCCGGCCAGCCTGGTCGTGAGGTCGGTGATGTTGCCGCCGACCGAGGCCACCTCGCCCACCACGGCCGAGACGATGCCGGGACGGTCGCCGCCGTGCACCGTCAGCACCCACGGGCTGCCGGACGGCTGGTACGCCGGCTCGACCGGCACCTCGCGGACGCTGATCGTGAGCGTCCCGTCGTCGGCGAGCGGCGCGAGCGCGTCCCGGATCTCGGCGCCCGGAGCGTCGCCCTCGCAGACCAGCATCATCGCGAAGTGACCCCGCAGCAGGGTCATCGTGGAGTCCTCGAGGTTGAGGCCCAGCTCGGAGATCCGGCCGGTGGTCTCGGCGATGATCCCGGGGCGGTCGTGGCCGAGGACGGTGATGGCGTGGCGGGTCACCGGGGCATCCTCTCAGGCCGGGACCGCCAGCGAGCGGGCGCGGCCCAGCACGTCGTCCAGCATGTCCGGGGTGAGCCGTCCGGTGAACGTGTTGTGCTGGCTCGGGTGGTAGCAGCCCAGCAGGGTCACGCGGTGGAGCCCGACCTCCGCCCCGTGCCCGAACCGCGGCCGGGGCGACGGCACGGCGACCCCGGCGGCGGCCAGGCCGCGCAGCGCGCCCGCCCAGCCGTACGCCCCGAGCGCGACGACCACGCGCAGCGTCGACAGCACCAGCCGGACCTCGCGCGCGAGCCACGGCTCGCACGCGTCGCGCTCCTCGACGGTCGGCTTGTTCGCCGGTGGGGCGCAGCGCACGGTGGCGACCATCCTGGTGTCGACCAGCCCCTGGCCGTCGCCGGCGTGGACCGAGGTCGGCGTGGTCGCGAGCCCGACCCGGTGCAGGCTGGCGAAGAGCCAGTCGCCGCTGGAGTCGCCGGTGAAGACCCGGCCGGTGCGGTTGCCGCCCTGGGCGGCCGGCGCCAGCCCGACGACCAGGATCCGCGGGGTGGTGGAGCCCCAGCCGGCGATCGGGCGGCCCCAGTAGGGCTGGTCGGCGAACGACGCCCGCTTCTCGACCGCGACGTCCTCGCGCCACCGCACCAGCCGTGGGCACGCGCGGCACACCGACACCCGCGCGTCGAGCTCGGCGAGGTCGTCGGTGGCCGCGAGCCGGCGTACGCCCGCGGGGGTCCGCGCGACGGGGGTCACCGGGGTCGCCGGGTCGTCCGGCCACCCCGTCCCCGGGGCCACCGGCGACCCGAACGGCTCCCCGGTCAGCGGATGCGGCAGGTGGGGTAGCTCGTGACGATCCCGCCCCTGCGAGCGGCGTGTCCGGGGCGGTTCCGTCACGGACTACCCGCCAACGACCAGGCGATCCCCTCGAGGATGTCGGACTCGGAGACGGTGAGGGCCGCGACGTGGGTCCGGGCCAGGACCCGCTCGACGATCACGAAGCCGGCGTCGATCACGTCGGCGCGGCCGGGGTGGAGGTACGGCAGCGCACGCCGCTGCTCGACGGTGCGGCCGACGACCGCGCGGATCGCGTCCCGGACGTCGCCCAGGTCGTGCACCGAGCCGTGGATCTCGTCGGGCAGGTACGCCGGCAGGTCGAGGACGGCCGCGGCGAGCGTGGTGCAGGTGCCGGCGATGCCCACGACCGCGGCCGCCTCGGCGAGCGCGACCTCGCAGCCGTCGAGGGCCGTGTCGACGTCTCGCGCGATCGCGGCCAGCTCGGCCTCGGTCGGCGGGTCGTGCCGGACGTGCCGTTCGTGCAGCCGGACCGAGCCGACGTCCATCGACCGGGCGGCCCGGACGCCGTCGAGGTCCCCGAGCACCACCTCGGTCGAGCCGCCACCCACGTCCACCACGAGGACCGGCGCCGGTGGCCGCTCGGCCAGCCCCCGCATCGCGCCGGCGAAGGCCAGCGCCGCCTCCTCGTCACCGTCGAGCACCTCCGGCGTCACCCCCAGCCGGTCCCACACCCCGTCGGTGAACACCGACCCGTTGGCCGCGTCGCGGGTGGCCGAGGTGGCACAGAACCGCACCCGGCCGGGCGGCACGTCGTGGTCGCGGAGGATCTCGGCGTAGTCGTCGACCGCGGCGAACGCCCGCCGCAGCGCCTCGTCCGACAGCCGCCCCGTCTCGTCGACGCCCTGTCCGAGCCGCACCATCCGGGACTCCCGGACCAGGACGTCGAGCTCACCGTCGACGAACGAGCCGACCAGCAGCTTGACGGTGTTGGTCCCGCAGTCGATCGCTGCGACGGGGGCTGCGACCGCCCCTGTGACGTGCTCAGCCATCGGCCGGCTCGACGCAGGGGCCGGGGGCCCACCACTCACCGAGCAGTGCCAGCACCTCGTCACCCAGCGGGTTCACGCCCGGCCCGGAGGCGAGGGCGTGGGCGGCCAGCACGTGCAAGCACTTCACGCGGTCGGGCATGCCTCCGGCGGAGATGCCCTCGATCTCCGGCACCCGACCCAGCACCGCCCGGTCCGCGAGGTAGTGGTCGTGGGCGGCCCGGTATGCGTCGGCGAGCGAGGGGTCGGCCGCGAGCCGCGCCTCCATCTCCTTCATCAACCCGGAGCCCTCGAGGGTCCCGATCCGCGACGCGGCGCGGGGGCAGGTGAGGTAGTAGGTCGTCGGGAAGGGCGTCCCGCCCGGCAGCCGCGGCGCGGTGGTGACGACGTCGGGCAGGCCACAGCCGCAGCGGTGGCCGATCCCGGCGATGGCCCGGGGTGCGCGTCCCAGCTGCCGGGCGATCGCCGCCTCGTCGGCCGGGCCGGCGGGCTGGGGGCTCACGGCTCCGGTCACTCCCCGGGTGCGTCCAGCTCGCTGGCGGGGGCCAGCCCCCGCTGCTTCGGCGGGTTGCCGGCGAGCTCCACGGACGACCACGCGTCCTGCCACCACGCCACCGGGGGCTCTCGCAGCACCTTGCCGGGGTCGTGGAGCTCGGAGCGGGACTCGATCGGCTCGCCGTCCTCGTCGAGCACGACGTACGCCGTCTCGCCCGGCATCAGGTAGCCGAACCGGTCGCGGGCCTGCGCCCGGACGTAGGCCTCGTCGTCCCAGCGGCGCTTCTCGCGCTCCAGGGCGTCGATCCGGCCGGACCGATCGGCGATCTGTTCCTTCAGCGCGGCGATGTGGGCCCGCTGCTGGAGGTAGGCCTTCATCGACGAGGCGTAGGAGACGGCCAGCACGGCCACGACCAGCACCAGGATCAGCGACCGGCCGGTGAGGCGCGGTCGGCGCCGGGCCGGCTTCGCCTCGGCGAGCTCGTCGGCGAGGGGGGAGCGCGGGCGCGGGGTCCGGGCCGTGGGCGTCCTCCGGCCGGGGCGGCGCGGCCCTCCGGGGCCGGATCCGCTGCGTCGCTCGCTCACCGGCCCCAGCGTAGTGGGGTCAGCGCCTCGATCGCGGGAACGCGCCCGCGCCGGCGTACCGCGCCGCGTCGCCGAGCTCCTGCTCGATGCGCAGCAGCTGGTTGTACTTGGCGACCCGCTCGGAGCGGGCCGGCGCCCCGGTCTTGATCTGGCCGCAGTTGGTGGCGACGGCGAGGTCGGCGATCGTGGTGTCCTCGGTCTCGCCCGAGCGGTGGCTCATCATGCAGCGGAAGCCGTTGCGGTGGGCGAGGTCGACCGAGTCCAGGGTCTCGGTGAGCGAGCCGATCTGGTTGACCTTCACCAGCAGCGCGTTGGCCTGGCCGCCGTCGATCCCCCGCTGCAGCCGCTCGACGTTGGTGACGAACAGGTCGTCGCCGACCAGCTGGATCTTGTCGCCGAGCTCGTCGGTGATGGTCTTCCAGCCGGCCCAGTCCTCCTCGTCGAGCGGGTCCTCGATGGAGACGATGGGGTAGGACGCCACGAGGTCGGCGTAGTAGGCGGTCATGTCGTCGGCCGAGCGCTTCTTGCCCTCGAAGACGTACTTCCGCTTCTCGTAGAACTCGCTGGCGGCCACGTCGAGGGCGAGCGCGATGTCCTTGCCGAGCTTGAAGCCCGCCGCCTTGACCGCCTCGGCGATCAGGTCGAGCGCGTCGCGGTTGGACGGGAGGTCGGGCGCGAAGCCGCCTTCGTCGCCGACGCCGGTCGCCAGGCCCTTCTTCTTGAGCACCGACTTGAGCGCCTGGTAGACCTCGGCTCCCTGCTGCAGCGCCTCGCGGAAGGTGGCCGCGCCGATCGGCGCGATCATGAACTCCTGCACGTCGACGTTGGTGTCGGCGTGGGCACCACCGTTGAGGATGTTCATCATCGGGACGGGGAGCAGGTGGGCGTGCGGCCCGCCGACGTAGCGGTAGAGCGGCAGCCCCGAGGAGTCGGCCGCGGCCCGGGCCACGGCGAGCGAGGCGCCGAGGATCGCGTTCGCGCCCAGCTTGGCCTTGTTGGGCGTCCCGTCGAGGTCCAGCATCGCCTGGTCGACCAGTCGCTGCTCGTCGGCGTCCAGGCCCTCGATGGCGGGCCCGATCTGGCGGGTGACCGCCTCGACCGCCTTGGCCACGCCCTTGCCGCCGTAGCGCTTGCCGCCGTCGCGCAGCTCGACCGCCTCGAACTGACCGGTGGAGGCTCCGCTGGGGACGGCGGCGCGGGCGCCGGTCCCGTCGTCGAGGAACACCTCGACCTCGACGGTCGGGTTGCCGCGGGAGTCGAGGATCTCGCGGGCGGCGACGGCCTGGATGACAGCCACGGTGTGCTCCTGACGCTTCGGGGACGAGGCACCTCGCACCCTAGCGGCGACCCGTCGGTAGGTCAGTTCGCCGTCAGGGAGCGGACGTGGACGGCGCCGACGAGTCGGCGTCCGCGCCCGGTCTCTGGCACATTGGACGCGTGCACACGAGGACCAGCGGACGAGCCGGCTGCGCGCCGCGTCGATGTGCATTTAATCGTATGCGTTTGATAGACATAGCCCATGCTGCGTGACCGTGAGGGCCACCCGCGAGGTGACTGGTTCGACTTCCACACCCACGAGACGGGGGCCGACGTCGAGACCCGCTGGGAGGGCCGCGTCCCCCGCGTCACCCCCACCGAGCGCTTCTTCGTGCGCAACCACACCACGGCCCCCGAGATCGACGCCGGGTCCTGGCGGCTGCTGGTCACCGGCGACGGCCTGCAGCAGGAGACCGTCTGGTCGCTGGCCGAGCTGCGCCGGCTGACCTCGGTCACCGTCGAGACCGCCCTGGAGTGCACCGGCAACGGCCGTCGCCTCTTCGGTGACCAGCAGGGCACGCCGCGGCCCGGCACCCCGTGGCAGTTCGGCGCGATCGGTGTCGCGCAGTGGCGCGGGGTCCCGCTCTCGTTGCTGCTCGACCACGCCGGAGTACGTCGCGACGCGGTGCAGGTGACCCCCGTCGGGCTCGACGACCGCTACGTCGTCGACGGCGTCGACCACGGCCGGGTCCGCCGCCCGCTGCCGCTCGACAAGGCGCTCGACGACGTCCTGGTCGCGCTCGAGATGAACGGCGAACCGCTTCCCCTCGACCACGGCTTCCCCGCCCGACTGGTCGTGCCCGGCTGGGTCGGCATCGCCAGCATCAAGTGGCTCGGTGAGCTCCGGGTGACCCGCGCCGAGGTCGACTCGCCGTGGAACACGCTCTGGTACCGCATGCACGGCGAGGGCTGGGACGGCGCGGCCGCCGAGCTCGGCCGGCTGCCGGTCAAGAGCGTGCTCGACGAGGCGGGCGAGCCGGTCGCCGGCCGCGAGACCCGGCTCGCGGGCCGCGCCTGGGCCGGTGAGGCCGCCATCGAGCAGGTCGAGGTCTCGACCGACGGCGGTGCGACCTGGCGGTCCGCGGAGCTCCACGGCGACAACAGCCGCAACGCCTGGACCCGCTGGGAGCTGGCCTGGACCCCCGCGACGGCGGGCGAGCACGACGTCCGGGTGCGGGCCACCGACACCACCGGCCGGACCCAGCCCGAGCGGGCCGCGGACAACGACGACGGCTACCTCTTCGACGCCGTGCTGCGCCACCGGGTGTGCGTCGCCGAGCCGGCTGCCCGCTGAGCGCAGCCGGTCACGGCACCGGCTCGATCGACGTCCGGGTGTCGCGGTAAAGGCAGCGACGTCCCGTCGTGCTCGCCCTGGACGACCTGCCCCCGGCGTGGACCGCTGCACGCCGCTGCCACGCCCGCGCCGGACAGGCGGATCGTTGACCGCGCGTGACGCGGGCCACTAAATTTCGTGGCACCGAAACGTCGGAGGTCCCTCCCACCCGCCACCACGCAGCTCGGTGACCTCCGGCGACGGAGGCCTCACCCGAGCCGCGTGTCGGACAGAGGAGTCCTGATGACCGACGTCACCGGTGCCCGTGGCGAGCCCGCGACCGAGATCCCCGCCAAGAACGTCCCAGCCGTGACGTACGCCGAGCTGCCCGAGCCGGAGTCGCTCGGCAAGGTCATGGGTCCCAGCGTCCTGCTGCTCGCCGGCGCGATCGGTTCTGGCGAGTTCGTGCTCTGGCCCTACATCACCTCACAGGTAGGCCTCACGCTGGTCTGGCTGGTCGTCATCGGGGTCACGACCCAGTACTTCCTCAACATGGAGATCGAGCGCTACACCCTGGCCACGGGCGAGACCGCGGTCACCGGCTTCACCCGGCTCTGGAAGCCGTGGGGGGTGCTGTTCATCGTCATGGCGTTCGGGGCCTGGATGTGGCCGGGCTGGGCGACCGGTGGCACCACCACGCTGTCGTTCGCGCTCGGCTTCTCCGAGGACCTGGTGCCGTACGTCACGATCGGGGTGCTGCTGCTGATCGGGGTCGTGC
Organism: uncultured Actinomycetota bacterium; assembly: GCA_963723945.1. Classification (GTDB taxonomy): domain Bacteria; phylum Actinomycetota; class Actinomycetes; order Propionibacteriales; family Nocardioidaceae; genus Nocardioides. The sequence goes on along the minus strand of CAVRSW010000027.1, from coordinate 8,426 downwards.
TGACGGTCTCCCCGGTCGTCTACAAGACGGTCGAGAAGATCCAGTTCTTCATGGTCGCCCTGATCGTGCTGTTCGTGGTGTACGCCGCGGTCGCGCTGCTGGGTACCGGTGGCTACGCCGCCCTGGGTCGCGGCTTCGTCGAGGTGCAGGAGATCCCGGGCGCCGTGAGCGAGATCCCGATCGCGGTGCTGATGGGCGCGATCGCCTTCGCCGGCGCCGGCGGCGTGATGAACCTCGTCCAGTCCAACTGGGTGCGGGACAAGGGGCTCGGCATGGGTGCCCGGCTGCCGAAGGTGGTCTCGCCGTTCACCGGTGACGAGGTCGCCGCTCCGACGACCGGCTACTTCTTCCGCCGCGACGAGGAGAACATGCGGCGCTGGAAGGGCTGGTGGAAGGTCGCCGACACCGAGCAGAAGTGCACGTTCCTGCTGATCGGCGGGATCACGCTGCTGGTCTTCATGACGCTCACCTACGTGACCGTCGGCATCGGCGGCCAGGCCGAGAGCTTCGACTTCATCGAGATCCAGGGCGACGCGCTGGCCGTCGAGTACGGCACGTGGCTGAGCACGTCCTTCTGGCTGATCGGCAGCGTGGTGCTGTACTCGACCAACCTGACGGTGCTCGACATGGTCGCCCGGCTCACGGCCGACGTGCTGAAGACCGGTGCCCTGCGCGACAGCACCCGCTGGAGCGAGAGCAGGCTCTACTTCCTCACGGTGTGGCTGATGATCGCCGTGGGCTCCGCGATCCTGCTCTCCGGGGTCGACCAGCCGCTGGTGCTGCTGGTGATCGCCTCGGCCCTCAACGGCGTCGTGATGTTCATCTACTCGCTGCTGCTGGTCAAGCTCAACCGGGGCGTCCTGCCGCGGGAGATCGGGGTGACGGGCGTCCGCTTCGGTGCGGTGGTGTGGGCGTGCCTGTTCTACGGCTTCTTCTCGGTGATCCTGCTCTGGGACCAGGCCGGGCAGCTGTTCGGCTTCTGAGTCCGAGGGCGCGGCGTGTGCCTGAGCGTGCGCGATGGCGCACTGTCAGGCACACGCGGCGTCACAGCGCGCGCCGGGCGTAGCCGCGTACGTCGGCGTCGCTGTCCTTGGTCGCCCGCTCCACGGCGTCGCGCACCTCGGGGTCGGTGGTGCGGGCGGCCAGCGAGAGCACCGCGGCCTTGCGGACGTCGGCGTGGGGGTCCCCCAACGCCGTCAGCAGCGGCGCGGCGGCCACCGCGTCGGGGGCCGCCGCCAGGCCTCGCGCGGCACCGACCCGGACCTGCCAGGCGGGGTCGGCCACCGAGGTCGCGGCGAGCGCCCACAATCGTGGCGCCTCCCCCAGCCCGGCGGTCGCCTCGAGCGCGGCGGCACGCACCAGCAGGTCGGCGTCGACGGCCAACCGCTCCAGCGTGGTCGCCGAGGCCTGGTCGCCGACCGTGCCCAGCCCGTGCGCCACGACGACGCGGACCTCGCGCACCTCGTCGGCCGCCGCGGCAGCGACCCCCTCGGTGTGGTCGAGCGACACCAGTCCCCGTACCCCCTGGATCCGGACGCGTGCGTCCGCGTCCGCCACCGCGCCCCGGAACCGGTCGACGTCGCCGAGCTTGAGCGCGCGCAGCACGTCGACGACGGCTGCCCGGGCGAGCGGGTCGCCCGCGCCGAGCGAGGCGACCAGCGCCGCCTGCAGCTCCGGAGAGGGCGGCAGCACCTCGACCAGCTCGCGCAGCGCGTCACCGGCCGCCCGGCGTACGTCGGCGTCGTCGTCGGACAGTGCGGCGGCCAGCGCGGGGCCGGTGCCCTCCGGGACCAGCTCGGTCACCGAGGCCACCGCGGCCCGGCGCACCCGGGCGTCCGGGTCGGCCAGGAAGCCGGCCAGCGCGTCGAGGTCGGCACCGGCCTCGGTCAGCCCGAGCAGCTCCAGGATCCGCGGCGAGCGGGTCTCGTCGGCCTCCGCGACCCGGTCCTCCTCGACCCGCCGGCCGGTGGACGCGTGGCGTGGCTCGGCCACCGCGATCACGGCGACGTCCTGCGGGGCGCCCTCGGGGATCTGCAGGTCCTCCAGTGGCACCAGGTAGGCGTTGACCGGCCGGCGGACGAACTCGGTCGCCCCGTCGCCGCGACGCCGCACGTTGAGGTGGAAGAACCACGCGTCGTCGTCGCGCAGCGGCAGGTCCGCCCGGGCGTGGTAGAGCCCCCACCGGCTCTCCTCGCGCACCATCGAGGCGCGGGCGGCGAGCTCGGCGCAGTCCCTGATGAAGCTGACCTCGACGCAGCGCATCAGCTCGTGCGGGGTCCGGGCCCCCATCAGCTCGATCTCGCCCGTCATCCGGTCGAAGGTCTCGACCGCGATCTCCAGCTTGCGGGCCGTCTTCGGCGGGGCGACGTAGTCGTTGACGAAGCGGCGCAGCTTGTACTCGACCTGCTGCTGGGGCGGCCCGTCCGGGTGTCGCAGCGGCCGGTAGATCAGCTCGTGGGCGTCGGCCAGCTGGTCCTCGGGGAGCGGCAGCCGCTCCTCGGGCAGGTGCCCGCTGGCGTGCGCGCCGGCCAGGTCGCCGAACACGAACGCGCCGATCATGTAGTTGTGCGGGACGCAGGCCAGGTCGCCCGCCGCGTACAGGCCGGGCACCGTGGTCTGTGCGTGCTCGTCGACCCACACCCCCGAGGAGGAGTGGCCGCCGCACAGCCCGATCTCGGAGATGTGCATCTCGACGTCGTGGGTGCGGTAGTCGTGGCCCCGGCCGGAGTGGAAGGTGCCACGGGTGGGCCGCTCGGTGTGGTGGAGGATCCCCTCGAGCTGGGTGATGGTCTCGTCGGGCAGGTGGCTGAGCTTGAGGTAGATCGGGCCCCGTGCGGAGTCGATCTCCTCCTTGACCTCGGCCATCATCTGCCCCGACCAGTAGTCGCAGTCGACGAACCGGTCCCCCTCGGAGTTGACCTGGTAGCCGCCGAACGGGTTCGCGACGTACGCGCAGGCGGGGCCGTTGTAGTCCTTGATCAGCGGGTTGACCTGGAAGCACTCGATCCCGCTGAGCTCGGCGCCCGCGTGGTAGGCCATCGCGTGGCCGTCGCCGGCGTTGGTGGGGTTCTCGTAGGTGCCGTAGAGGTAGCCGCTGGCCGGCAGCCCCAGCCGCCCGCAGGCGCCGGTGGCGAGGATGACCGCCTTCGCGCTGACCGTGACGAACTCGCCGGAGCGGGTGTCGAACGCCGCGACACCGACCGCCCGGCCGCCCGAGGTGAGCACCCGGACCGGCATCAGCCGGTTCTCGATGGTCAGCCGCTCCCGGATCTCACGGCGCCGCATCACCCGGTAGAGGACCTTCTTGACGTCCTTGCCCTCCGGCATCGGGAGGACGTACGAGCCGGAGCGGTGCACCCGGCGCACGTGGTAGTCGCCGTACTCGTCCTTCTCGAACTTCACGCCGTACTTCTCCAGGCGCTGCACCATGTCGAAGCCGCGGGTGGCGGTCTGGCGCACGGTCGCCTGGTTGACGATCCCGTCGTTGGCGCGGGTGATCTCGGCGACGTAGTCGTCGGGGTCGGCCTTGCCGGGGATGACCGCGTTGTTGACGCCGTCCATGCCCATCGCGAGCGCCCCGGAGTGGCGGACGTGCGCCTTCTCCAGCAGCAGCACGTCGGAGCCCGCCTCGGCTGCCGTGATCGCCGCCATCGTGCCGGCGGTCCCGCCGCCGACGACCAGCACGTCGCAGGTGAGCTCCCGGGTCGGCGCGACCGGGGGGATCTCCATCGCCACATGGGCCGAGCGGGTGGTGGTCCGGCCGACCGGGGTCGGTCGGTCGACGGTGGGGCTGGGGCGGCGGGTCATGTCGGGGTCCCTGTTCTGGACATCGAAGGAGCGGAGCGAAGCTCTCCCCTCGAATGGGGTGACGTCATGCCAAAGCCTTCCTGGGGTCGGTACGGGGGCGATCGGCGCCAGCGACTGGGTCCGGCTGAGGGCGGCGAGGATCTCGGACCGCTGCTCGGGCGCCGGCGGCCGGGCGGGGTCGCGTGGATGCTCGATGCGGTGCTCGGCGACGACGCCGTGGCGGCCCAGCACCACGACCCGGTCGGCGAGGACGAGCGCCTCGTCGACGTCGTGGGTCACGAAGACGACCGTGCAGCCGGACGCCGCCCAGGTCTCCACCAGCAGCTGCTGCATCGACCCGCGGGTCTGCGCGTCGAGCGCGCCGAACGGCTCGTCCATGCAGATCAGGCCGGGCGACCCGGCGAGCGCGCGGGCGAGCTGCACCCGCTGCCGCATCCCGCCCGAGAGCTGACCGGGCAGCCGCTCGGCGTAGCGGGAGAGGCCGACCCGCTCGAGCCACTCGTCGGCGACGCGGCGCCGCTCCCGTCGCGCCACCCCGTGCAGCGTGAGGGGCAGCTCGACGTTGCGGCGCGCCGTCCGCCACGGCAGCAGGGCGTCGTCCTGGAAGACGAGGGCACGCTCGGCGTCCGGCCCCACCACGTCGGCACCGTCGGCGACGATCCGCCCGGCCAGCGGCCGCAGCAGGCCCGCGAAGGCCCGCAGCAGGGTCGACTTGCCGCAGCCCGAGTGGCCGAGCACGACCAGGATCTCGCCGGGGGACACGTCGATGTCGACCCCCTCGACGACCGGCTCGCCGGCGTACCCCAGCGAGAGCCCCTCGGCGCGGATCGCCGCCGGGCGTACGTCGGGTGCGGGGACCGGGTGCTCGTCCGCCCGGCGGTCGGCGGCGGTGTCGTGGCTCGTGGTCTGGGTCGTCATCACTGGTTCCTCTGTTCGGAGGCGAGCCACCGGGTGAGCCGGCGGCCGAGCAGCTCGATGCAGCTGGAGGTGAGCTGGCCGACCACGCCGATCGAGAGCATCCCGACGATCACGCCGGGGTAGTCGACGATCGTGTAGGCCTGCCAGGTGCGGTAGCCGAGGCCGAGGTCGCCGGAGATCATCTCCGCCGAGATCACGCAGATCCAGGCCACGCCCATGCCGACCGAGAGGCCCCCGAAGATGCCGGGCACGATCCCGGGCAGCACCACGGTCGAGAGCACCTGGCGGCGGGAGGCGCCCATCGTCAGCAGCGCGTCCTCCCACACGGTCGGCAGCGCGCGTACGGCGTGGCGGGTGCTGACCAGGATCGGGAAGAACGCAGCCGTGGCGGTGATGAAGACGATCCCCTGCTCGTTGGTCGGGAACAGCAGGATCGCGACCGGCACCAGCGCGATCGCGGGGATCGGCCGCGCCACCTCGAGCAGCGGCTGCAGCACGTCGGAGAGCCAGCGGGAGCGGGCCAGCAGGATGCCGAGCCCGATCCCCAGCACGGACGCGATCGCGAAGCCGCTGATGATGCGCACCAGGCTCTGCGCCAGGTCGAGGTAGTAGCGCGACGTGGTGAGCTGGGCGGCGAACGCCTCCGCGACCTCGACCGGACCCGGGAGCCGGTTGAAGCGCAGCCACATCACCACGTCGTTCTCGGTCAGCAGGTGCCACAGCAGCACCGCGCCGGCCAGCGCCGCCAGCCGGACCAGCCAGCGCACCGGCGACACCCGCCGCCGACCACGGGCCCGGGGCGGCTCCTCGACCGGCGGGACCGGCGCGGCCGGCGCGTCGGCCCGCTCCTGGAGGGCGGTCATCGCGCTGCCGCCTCCAGCGCCTGCTCCCACGTCAGCTCCTCGGCCGAGCCCTGCCCGTCGAGGTGCTCGTCGGCGGACTCCCGGGTCGCGAACGGCAGCAGCTCGTCACCGTCCTGCACCCAGATCATCCGGTCGGCGAACCAGCGGGTGCCGGTCGTGGCGTCCTGGGCGTACGACGCCCGGACCGTGTCGCCGTCGTCCTCGGCCGCGGCCACGTTGCGCAGCAGGCAGGTCGGGTCGGCCACCGGACGCGGCTCGTCCTCGCCCTGCACCCAGACCTCCCCGGCGGTCTCCGGGTCGCTGACCCGGGTCCGGCACACCTCGTCGCGGCCCGAGATGGCGGCGGGGTTGGCGGTCTCGCCGGCGGCCTTGTCGTAGTCGTCGCCCCAGACCTGACGCACCAGGCTGTCGTCGACGAACTCGCCGACGTCGACGGGGTCCTCGAGGACGCCGATGCTCTCGAGGAACGGGACGTCCTGCTCCAGCGCGGCGACCTGCTCCTCCTTGAGCGTGGTGTCGAAGGTCGAGACCCCGCCGCGGCCGTTGTAGAGGTAGACGACCTCGACGGGGAGCCCGGTCTCCTCGGCGACGATCTCCGCGGCCTCGACCGGGTGCTCGTGCAGCCACTCGGTCGCCCGCTGCTGGGCGGTGAGGAAGGCCGTGACGACCTCCTCGTTGTCCGCGACGAAGTCGTTGCGCACGACGGTGCCGTGCAGCGTCGGGACCTCCAGCCGGCCGCCGTCGTAGACCAGCCGGGCGTCGTCACGGAAGGCCAGCAGTGCCGGCCACGCGACGAACTGCGCGACGCCGTCGACCGAGCCCGCCTGGAGGGCCGAGGCGCCGACCGGTGGGTCCTGGTTCTCGACGGACACGTCGACGGTGGGGTCGATGCCGGCCTTCTCGAGCGCCTGCACCAGCGTGCCGTGGCCGGCGGAGCCGACGCTGGCGGAGATGGTGCGACCTTCGAGGTCCTCGAGGGTCTGGACGTCGGAGTCGCCCCCCGCGACGACGCCGTTGAGCGCACCCTCGAGGTTGTAGCCGGTGACGGCCACCATCGAGTCACCACCGTCACCGGTGCCGGCCCGTGAGCCGTTGATGAGCAGCGGGTAGTCACCCATCGAGCCGATGTCGATCTTGCCCGCCAGCATCTGGGCCGTGATCGGGGCACCGGTGTCGTAGTCCTGCCAGTCCACCTCGAGGTCGGGGTCGACCTTCGCCAGCTCCTCCTCGAAGAAGCCCCGCTCGCGCAGCAGCGTCCCCGCGGTGACGGTGTTGATGGTCTTGGACTGGTAGCCGATGGTGACGACGTCCTCGGAGTCGCCGCCGCCACCCTCGGCTCCGGCGAGCTGGCAGCCGGCGAGGCCGAGGGCCAGGCTGCCGGCTCCGAGCGCGGCGACGGTCCGGCGCAGGACGGGACGGGTGCGGGTCATGGTGGTCCTCTCAGCGGAGCAGGTAGGGGATGTTGACGGTGACGGCGCCCGTGGGGCAGCGGTCGGCGCACGGGCCGCAGTACCAGCACTCGTCGACGTGCATGTACGCCTTGCCGGTCTCGGGGTCGATGGCCAGCGCGTCGAGCGGGCACACCTCGACGCACAGGTTGCAGCCCTCGATGCACAGCGCCTGGTCGACGCTGACCGGGACGTCGACCCGGATGTCGACCAGCGGCGGCGGTGTCGCCGACCCGTCGCTGCAGCCGGCCTTGCGGGACGTCCGGCCACGCGGGCCGGCGGTCTCGACTTCTGCGTCGGTCATGGGGTCTCCTCGTGCTCAGGGGATGTCGGGCGGCAACCGGCGCGCGGTGCCGCGGAAGGTGATCCGGTCGCCCCGCAGCCGCAGGTACTCGAGGTCGACGGGACGACCGTCCTCGAGCCGGGTGAGCCGCTCGACCAGCAACAGCGGCGAGCCCGGGGCCACCCCGAGCTGCTCGGAAGCCGAGCGGTCGGCGCAGGTGGCCTCGATCGCGAGCTCCGCCTCACCCAGCCGCTGCCCGGCCAGCTGCTCCAGCAGGACGAAGACGTCCCGTCCCGCCAGGTCGCAGCCGAGCAGCTGCTCGCCGAGGTCCGGGACCACGAAGGTCAGGTCGAGGGAGACCGGCTCGCCGTCGACGAGCCGGCGCCGCTCCAGGCAGAGGACGTCGCTCCCGATGGCGACCTCCAGCCGCGTCGCCACGGGCGCCGAGGCGGCGGCCATCCTGGCCAGGCGTACCTCGTTGCGCACCTCACCGTGGCCCCGGAAGGTCTCGGCCAGGCCACGCAGCGCGTCGATGCCGTGGGGCAGCACGGCCCGGGTGACCCGGGTCCCGGTGCCCTGGATCCGCTCGACCAGGCCCTCTGCGCGGAGCAGGTCGAGGGCGGCGCGCACCGCGTTGCGCGAGACGCCGTACTCGGCGGCCAGCTGGTCCTCCGCCGGCAGCAGCCGGCCGGGCGCACTGTCGGTGACGACCCGGCGCAACACGTCGGCCACGCGGCGGGCGTCGTCGGTGCGTCGCTCGCGACGCACGGGCGGTGCGTCCTCGAGGTCTGCAGCGTGCGGCATGCGCGTAACTGTAGTGAGTCACTAGAATTAAATGCCAATTCGTCGCGCTACGCCACCGAAAAACCTTGCAGGCACCCCCTGACCTGCGCAGACACGGCCCACGAGGTCCGTTCCGCCACCCACCTCGGGCGTGTCGCGAGCCGCCCCGTCGATCCGCGGCGGGTCAGGGCAGCCGGCGTCGTACGGCGTCGCGCAGCGCCTGCTCCGGGTCGATGCCGTCGCGGCGCGCCTCGTCGACGAGCGCGAGCAGCCGCTCCCCCAGGTCCGGGTCGTCGGGGGCGGTCGCCACCGGCTCGCCGGCGC